>DATLVZ010000023.1:0-76712 GCA_035576885.1 Candidatus Acidiferrum sp.
AGATCGATCTCGCGCGAACAATCGCCGCCGGCAAGGCCGTTACTGACCTTACTTGGGAAGTTGTCGCTCAGTTGAATGCCAAGCATGCCCAAGACCAGGCCGGCGTAACCAAGGCCCCCGCGCTCGAGCTCTTACGGCGGAACAGTCGTGAGGCGGCCGCTGCGGTGCGCGCCTTCACGGATGACGAATTGGACCGCGCGGAGCCTTTTTCGCTGAGCTTCGGTGCGCCCGTCACTGCGCAGTTCGTCATTGAGGACCACGCACTACGGCACAGCTGGCACCACCTGGCCCGCATCCGCAAGGCGCTGGGGCGGTGAGCCAAAACAAGCAGAGGTTCAAGCAGAAAGTGGAAGGAGGCAATTCATGACAGCCGCAACTCGTTTACGTTACCTTCGTGTTGCTCTCATTTTGGTCGGTTTGATTTTCATCTTTGGCATCTATCCGCTCATGATGGCCCTTTGGCCTTCAGGCTGGCGGTGGAGTCCGAACCAGGCTCAATACGAGCAGATGATCCTCGGAGTCTATGCGACCCTTGGCATCTTCCTTCTGATTGCTTCCCGCAATCCTCTCCGCCACCTAAGTCTGATTTGGTTTACGGTCTTTTCAAGCATCGTGCACGCTGGAATCATGGCCGCGCAGGCCTTGAGTATGCCTTCCGAGCATGCCCACTTGTTTGGCGATATACCGGCTCTCCTGATAGTGGGCGCTTTGCTGGCATTCTTGACGCCTCGAGGTGCGGACACTGCGGAAGCCTCCGCACCGACTTATCGTGGAGTTTAGGCCGAATCCGCGGGCGAATTTGCGTAAGTCCGGATTAACGCGGTGGTCTCAATGGGTCGACGCAACACTCAGGTAGAACCCGATTTGCATTGAAAATAAAGGCTAAATCGCTCGCTAGGGATCGATCAGCCGGAACACTACCCTGGCTAGGTTTTGACCGAGTACAGCCAAACAGATCGCTTCTCCCGGGGAAGCATTATCGAATCAACGCATTGGATGGTGTTGCAGCGACCGGTTGAGCTGGCAGCGTTGATCGGAAACTCGCCCAAATGTCCTGTAACGCGAGTTTTAGTGCGCTGGTGGAGGGCAGGGCAGGATAGCGATCTCGCTAGGCTCTTCCCTCCAGCCTTCTAAGGAGATACGGAGCCAGAGAAGGCTTCAGCTTGAGCTGCTCATTCCGGGTAAGAAACTTGAAGCCTCTTATCATCCGCAGACATGTAGGCGACCCGCAATCACAGCGAAAGCCATCATACATTTCATACTCTGTGGCGGCGTAATTGATCTTGACTTCTTCGCCTGCTCGAATGTCCTTGAGAGCCCTCACACACAGGCAGCTGAAATCCAGGAAGACATTAGGCTCGCAGCTGTGATTTAGGTAACCAACGGTCTCTTCGCTTCCCAATGCATGCTTTGCTTCACCGATCTGCAAAGACCTTCTGGTAGGCGACGACAAGGTTTCTTCCTCGTTCAAGTCGATCAGAATCTCGTCCTTAGCGATCGATACAGCTGCGAATAGACCCTTCCTCCCATTTGTCACGAAAACATCTAGCTTGGCTGACCGGTTTTCCATATCGCAAGCCTAAACGACAGCGATTTGCACGTCCAGTTGGTCCGGATCGAGCTCCACGAATCAGTCACTTGGACGATGAGCGCGAGCACCTTGAATAATTCGGCGCTGATCACAAATTTACCGCGTGGCGCAATTTTTCTCCGAGCCGAATGCCCGCTCCAGGATGGTATAGTGGCCGCAATTTCTCCAGAACCGCAGGAGGTTCCGTCACTATGCCTGCCTCGAACAAATCGAATAAAAATGAATGCCTTCCGCGGATGCAGCGGATCGTTGTTCATCGCGGCCGCTCGTTAGCGTTTGTCGCAGCTTCCGTTTTCTGCTTCGCGACCTCGCAGCTTTTTGCGCAAGACAAAAATCCGTTCGCCGGCGACGCCAAAGTCGCAAAGCTCGGTGAATCCCAATTCCGGGCGAATTGCGCTTTCTGCCACGGACTCGGCGCGCGCGGCGGCGGCCGCGGTCCGGATTTGACCCGCGTGCAAAAGCGCCACGGAAATGCCGACGCCGATCTTTTCCGGACTATCAACGAAGGCGTTCCCGGCACGGCCATGCCTCCGAATGGCGCTACGCAGCAAGGCGTTGGCATGACCGAGGCAGAAATCTGGCAAGTCATCACCTATATCCGCAGCGTCCAAGTGAAATCGTCCGCGCAACCACCGGGCGATGCCGCGCACGGAAAGGCGCTTTTCTTCGGCGAGGCCGTTTGTTACACCTGCCACGTGGTGGAAGGGAAGGGAGGCCGACTCGGCCCCGACCTGACTTCCACCGGTTCGGCCCGTTCCACCGATTACCTTATCGATTCTGTGCGCAACCCCAGCCGCCGCCTTGCGCAGGGCCTCTCCGAAGCCATGAAGGAGTTTTCCCAGGAATACGAAACGGTCAACGTCGAAACCGCCGATGGCCAGAAATTTACCGGCGTAATCTTGAATGAAGACCATTTCACCGTGCAGATGCTCGATCTCCGCGAACGGCTTCATTTCCTTGAAAAGGTTAAGCTCCGCTCTTTTGAAAAAAGCCGCAAATCTCTAATGCCCGCGTACGACAAGAACATGTTGAGCGACAAAGACCTGCAGGACATCCTCGCCTTCCTGCTCAGCGTAGGTGCCCAATGAGCAAGCCACTCATAAAAAAGTCACTCCACGCCTCGCTCCTGCTCCTCGCTGTTTCTGGCCTCGCCGCTTCAACCGCGCGGCCCCAGGTCACCCCGCAACGTCTGCTCGATTCTGCAAAGGAGCCGCAAAACTGGCTTATGTATTCCGGCGACTACTCCGGCCACCGCTTCACTGCGCTCGATCAAATCAATACTTCGAACGCAGCCACGCTAGTCCCAAAGTGGGCGTACCAAACCATGGCGGGCGGAAAATTTGAAACCACGCCTCTCGTCGTTGACGGGATTCTCTATGGCACCGGCCAGGACGACCGCGCCTACGCTCTCGACGCCCATACGGGCCGCCCTATCTGGCAATACCAGCGCGCGCTTCCCGCGGACATTCGTCCCTGCTGCGGCCGCGTTAATCGCGGCCTCGCCCTTCTCGGCGACAAAGTTTTTCTTGGCACGCTCGATTCCCACGTCGTCGCACTCGATTCCAAAACCGGCAACGTCATCTGGGATGCGACGGCGTTTGACTATCGCAAAGGCTATAGCATCACTCTCGCGCCACTGGCGATCAAGAACCTCGTCATCGTCGGCGTCTCCGGCGGCGAATACGGGATCCGTGGCTTCATCGACGCCTACGACGCCTCGACCGGCGAACGCAAATGGCGCTTCTACACCGTTCCCGGACCCGGGGAGCCCGGCCACGAGACTTGGGAAGGTGAGTCCTGGAAAATTGGCGGCGCTCCTGCTTGGATCACCGGTTCCTACGACCCCGCAACCAACACTACTTTCTGGACCACCGGCAATCCCTCGCCCAGCAATCGCGGCATCGGCCGCGCCGGCGACAATCTCTACAGTGACTCCTTGCTGGCTCTCGATCCAGACTCCGGCAAACTCAAGTGGTATTTTCAATTCACCAGGCACGACGAACACGATTGGGACGCCACGCAAGTTCCCGTAATGATCGATCAGGGCGACAAACATCTCATCGCCCAAGCCAATCGTAACGGCTTCTTTTATGTGATCGATCGTTCCACCGGCAAACTCCTCCTCTCGAATCCCTATGCCAAAGTCACCTGGAGCAATTCGAAAGATGCGGAAGGCCGCCCCATCTCTCTTAAGGACGCTTCCCCCACCTCAGATGGCAATCGAATTTGCCCCGGCGCCGCCGGTGCGACGAACTGGATGTCGCCCACCTACGATCCGCAAACAAAACTTTTTTACGTGACGGCGCGCGAACAATGCGACATCTTCAGCACCGCTCCCCAGCCTTACGAAGAGGGCCACGCCTATTACGGCAGTGCGTATTTTCCGAACGACGATACCGAGCCTTTTTGGGGCGCGCTCCGTGCCATTGATCCTGAAACCGGCAAAATAAAATGGGAATGGAAGCATCCCTCGCCCACGTGGTCCGGGGCTCTTTCCACCGCGGGCGGTCTGGTCTTCACCGGCGATGCGGAAGGAAATTTTATCGCGCTCGACGCAAAGAGCGGAAAAGTTCTCTGGCATTTCCAGTGCGGCGCCTCTGTCTATTCGTCGCCCATGTCCTTTGCCATTGATGGCAAACAATACGTCGCCGTGGCAGCGGGATCAACGCTGTTCACGTTTGCGTTGCCGTAACGCTGTGCGGATTTCGCGCCTGCTCAGCGCTGCGACGCGGGCTCAAACGGGAGGGAATTCCATGAGCGATATGGTGGAGTCGCGCCGCCGATTTCTAAAGTCCTCCGGTCTTGCGGCTGGGGCCCTCTTGCTCGCCTCGAAGAGGAGCTTTGCTCCGGCGGAGGCCACATCCGAACGCGGCGCGGCAGGCGCTACGGCCATTGAATCCGGCGGCGCAGACTACACCTTGCGCATCAAGACATCCCCCCTCGAAATTGCGCCCAAGGCCATCCTCTCCGCAACCACCTATAATGGCCAATTTCCGGGTCCTCTTCTTCGATTTAAGGAAGGACAACAAGTTGCCATTGACGTTTACAACGAAACCGATACGCCCGAGCAGTTGCACTGGCACGGCCAGTATGTTTCCACAGACTTGGATGGCGCTTCCGAAGAGGGCACACCCTTCATCCCCGCCCACGGCAAACGCCGTGTCGTCTTCACACCAAAGCCCGCGGGTTTTCGCCTTTACCACACGCACAACCGCGCCGGCGCTAATCTCTCCGCCGGGCAATACAGTGGGCAAGTGGGGCCGGTTTACATCGAGCCGCGCCACGAACCAGGTATGCACGACCGCGAAGTCTTTCTGGTTTTGAAGGAGTTCGAGCCGACCTTCAGCCGCGGCGGGGACATGGCCCAGGATTTTCTTTCTCCCTCAGCTCCCGACAAGTCGCTGCAGCAAACCGGCGAGTCCGCCATGAAGGCCTCTCTCGCGAAAGGCATGCCCCACGGTTATGAAGTCGGCTATCGCTCCTTCAGCATCAACGGTCGCATGCTCGGTCATGGAGAGCCCATTCGCGTGAAGCAAGGTGAACGAGTCCTTTTTCATATTTTGAACGGAAGCGCCACAGAGATTCGTAGTCTCGCTCTGCCCGGTCATTTGTTCGAAGTTGTCGCTCTCGACGGAAATCCCGTTCCAAATCCCATAATAGTTCCCGTCCTCTGGCTGGGCACGGCAGAACGTATCTCCGCCATCGTCGAAATGAATCATCCCGGTGTTTGGATTTTGGGTGATCTTGATGACGATGATCGCCAGCACGGAATGGGCATCGTGGTGGAGTACACCGGACGCGCGGGGCATGCACAATGGATCGCTCCACCGCATTTTCGCTGGGACTACACACGCTTCGGAAAACTCGGCGTCACCGCTGCTGTGCCCGACGAAACCTTCGACATGACTATTGCGAAAGAAAACGCAGCCGAGGAGGGGTTCAATCGCTGGACGATCAATGGCGCAAGCTATCCCATGACCGGCGAGACGGTCCCAGCTTCATTTCACGTCAAGCAGGGCAAGCGCTACCGTCTCCGCATGCGCAACACCAGCGATGATATACATCCCATCCATCTTCACCGTCACAGTTTTGAATTGACCAACATTGCGGGAAAGCCGACTGCCGGAATTATGAAGGACGTCCTAATGCTCGGCGGCTACCAGGAAGCGGAAGTGGATTTCGTTGCCGACAACCCTGGTCTGACCCTCTTCCACTGCCACCAGCAGCTCCATATGGATTTCGGGTTTATGACTCTCTTCGATTACAGCTGACAGCATAGCGGGCAGTCGTTCGTTCCTTCCATCCAATCTATTCGGAGGCAGAACAAGCGGTATTGCGACCCACGCTACACATCCCACCGCAATGCTTGCAGCGGAACACACGGGCAGCGAAGATACCTTTTGACATCCCGCAAACACATGCTGGCTGTAAAAAATTCTACGGCGAACATGTGTTTTCTTTGCGGACAATTCCTGGCGTCTTACGCAGATGAGCAGGCCCTGTGTTCACTACTTGGGAAGCGAGCTTCGTCTTAAGGGCCGCGATGGGGCGACTACTAGTATGGGCGTCAGTTCCCGCTTGATCAATGCAGACCACCACGTTTCGATAGATTCCGGAGACACGGTGCGCCCGTGAACTTTCCGCGAGCGATGAACTTTCCGCAGGATACAGACTTCGCCTCGCCGAGCTCGCCGCAGCGGACCAACGGCCGCCTCGTCCTACTTCTCGCGATATTGCTTGCCGCGGGAACCATGGTTCTGTACGCCCCAGCGCTCCGGAATGGTTTTGTCAATTTCGACGACCCGGATTACGTGACGCGGAACACGCATGTTTTGCAGGGAGTTACGTGGGCGAACCTCTTGTGGGCCTTTGGCACCGATAATCCTGCTGCTAACTGGCATCCGCTGACTTGGATTTCGCACTTGCTGGATGTGCAGATCTATGGAACCAATCCTGAGGGTCATCATTTCACCAACGTTTTGTTTCAGACTCTGAACGTCATGCTTCTTTTTTTGCTATTGGAACGCGCTACAAGGCATTTGCTGCGCAGCGCAGCCGTCGCCGCCCTTTTCGCGATCCACCCCCTCAATGTGGAATCAGTCGCTTGGGTTACGGAGCGCAAAGCTGTACTTTCCATGTTCTTTCTCTTGCTTACTTTGTTGGCGTATGGCTGGTATGCACGCAAGCCGGGCCTGGGCCGGTATCTCAGTGTGGTGGTGTTTTTTGCTTTGGCGCTTATGTCCAAGATCTGGGTCGTCTCGCTCCCCTTTGCTTTGCTGCTGCTCGATTACTGGCCACTGCGAAGGCTGTCCAACGCGGAGGTGCCGGCTGAAAAGCGCGGGTTCGCATCCTCCTTTCTTGCGCTAGCGATGGAAAAGATTCCTTTACTGCTGATGGCCGCGGCGGCAGGCTGGATGACCCTCCACGTGAATCGCAGGGAAGGCGCGCTGGCAATGGCCATGCCGTTAAGCTGGCGTCTGAAAAACTCCGTCTATTCGTATTTGGCGTACCTCGGCAAGGCGATCTGGCCTGTCCGGTTGGCGGTATTTTATCCTCATCCAGAAGACTCACTGGCCTGGTGGAAAGTAATCATCGCCGCGTTCTTGCTGGTTTGCATTAGCGGGACTGTATGGCACTTCAGAAAAAGAAAGTATTTGCTGATGGGCTGGCTCTGGTATCTGGGAACGATGGTCCCGATGTGCGGGATTGTGCAATCGGGGCGGCAAGGCATGGCCGACCGCTTCATGTACATTCCAATGCTCGGGCTATTTGTTGCGGCAGTTTGGCTATTGGGAGAATGGTCGTCACGCTTACGGCTGCAACAAGGAATTGCCGCGGCATCCTTTGTGGTGCTGGTATCCCCTTACGCGTACCTAACGCGAGAACAGATTGGCTACTGGCGGGACAGTTATACGCTTTTCTCGCACACGCTGCAGGTAACGAGCAACAACGGAATCGCTGAAAACAATCTGGGCGCGGCTCTCATGGAGAGAGGACAAATGCAGCTGGCGGAAGGACATTTCGAAGCGGCTGTCCGCTTAATCCCGACACTCGCTTTCGCCCATTACAATTTCGGCGTCCTGCTGCAGCGCCAAAACCGCGCAGAACAGGCGGCCCGTGAGTATCGTCAAGCCATCGCGCTTTCACCGAAGTCCACCGAAGCAGGCCAGGCACACAACAATCTTGGGATTCTCTACCTGGCGTCGAAGAACTACACCGCAGCGTTGCCGGAATTGAACGCCGCGATTGCTCTCAATCCAAACGAGCAGAATAGCTACATCGGGAGAGGAACGATCGAACTGGAAACCTGGGAGTACGATGCTGCCGTTGCTGATTTCACGCGAGCGAATGAGATCTCGCCTTCACCGATCGCGTGCTTCTGGCTTGGGCGAGCGCTGGAAAGCAGGGGCGAGAACACCCGAGCCGAAAATGCCTACGCGACCGCACTGCAGTTGGCTCCTGGAATGACGGAGGCACGCACCCGGCTGCAAGCCCTTCATGCCAAGGCTGTGGGACACCCATGACGGCCCCGGATGCGGAAATCCAAGCACACGGAAGCTTAAGGTGTAGTCTTCGATGGAGAGATTAAGAATTGCGGCTAGCGCAACCATATTGCATCCGGAATGGATTAGGATCGCGTTGGACTTTCAGCAGCGAATCAACGGCGTCGAAGAGATGACAAACGCATTTTCCTTCAACTCGTGCCCGATTGAGATTGTTTGGCATCGATGGTCCCGGGTGGGAAGGTAGCCGTCTTGCTGGCTTCGCGTCTCCGCGGCCTGCTGGCCCACCCGCTGACTGCGGGGCTCCGAGTGGATGATCCCGGCACCACCGAACAACGAAGGCAAATCATTTCCTCGAAGCCTTTTCTGAAGGCCATCTATGATGAATGGTACGGCATGCTTGCTGGAGAGCTTCCGCCCGGAGAGGGAAGAGTCCTGGAGCTGGGCTCGGGCGGGGGCTACTGCGCTCATTTTATTCCGGAATTGGTCACTTCGGAGGTGTTCGCGTGTTCCGGCGTGCAAATTATCGCCGACGCCCAATGGCTGCCGTTCGCCGATCGATCGATGAAGGCGATCGTAATGACAAACGTGATGCACCATATGCCCGATGTGAACCGATTCTTCGCGCAAGCTTCGAGGTGCCTGCGCCCCGGTGGAAAAATACTCATGATCGAACCCTGGATAACGACATGGTCTTCCTTCATCTATGGCTACTTCCATCACGAACCGTTTCATCCCGAAGCTGCGGAGTGGAACTACTCCTCGACAGGGCCGCTTTCTGGCGCCAACATCGCGGTTCCATGGATTGTTTTTGCAAGAGATCGCGGCAAGTTTGAATCCATTTTCCCGGAATTTTCGATTGAGCGGATTTCTCCTTTTCTGCCGTTTCGCTACCTGATTTCTGGCGGCGTAGGAATGCGCAGCTTGATGCCGGGCTTCACGCGTTCAGCGTGGGCGCGATTGGAACACATGCTAGGCTCTCAGATGCATAGACTCGGAATGTTTGCGTTTATATCGGTTCGCCGGCTGTAGTGCTTGCCATCGGGCGAACGTTGGCGGAGAGGTTTAACGCGCAAATCAGACGGCCCCAATCATGCTGACAACCAAAACAAAAGTACGGCTCGCCTCGCTCGCCTACAAGTTCATTTCCACTGGGCGCGTGGTGGCCGGCAAGAACAACTTCGTAACGGTCCGGCGCCGCGGTCTAACGTGGTCCTTGGATCTGGGCGAGGGAATCGATTTCTCGATCTATCTGCTGGGTGCATTCGAGCGCTCGACCGTGATCACTCTGGAGAGGCTCGTGAAACCCGGCGATGTGGTGTTGGACATTGGAGCGAACATCGGGGCTCACACTCTGGGCTTGGCGCGCAGCGTCGGGTCTGCGGGTAAGGTATTCGCGTTTGAACCGACCGACTTTGCGTTCGACAAATTGAAGCGAAACCTTGCCCTCAATCCGGAACTGCAGGCGCGCACATATCCACGCCAAATCCTATTGGCCGCAGAACCCACCGAGGACGCTCCAAAGGAAATCTTCGCCAGCTGGCCTCTCGAGAAAGATGCCTCTGTACACCCGAAGCACCGGGGTCGTCAGGTTACAGCCCGAAACGCGGCGGTGGACACTCTCGACCGAACGGTGGCGCGCGAAGGGATTGACCGCGTTAATGTCATTAAAATCGACGTGGACGGCCATGAATTGCCAGTGCTTCAGGGCGGTCTCGCGGTTCTGACAAGATTTCGACCAGTTCTGGTGATGGAGATGTCGCCCTACGTGCACGCGGAGGAGCGCAACAGTTTCCCTGCGCTCGTCGCGCTGTTGAGAGAGGCTGGGTACTCGATCCAGCATGCGAGTACTTGGGCGCCGCTTCCACTGCGGGAGACCGAACTCGAAGCGCTCATTCCAGACGGAGCAAGCCTCAACGTCATCGCGCGACCCGATGGAAAATTGACAGTGCGTTGAAGAACGCGCTCGGCGGTGTCTGACCGGGAGCGAAATCAACTGGCGCGTCAGCTGTTGACAATTGCTGATCTCGCGGGCCGCTTCTTCCGGATTCCCATCTTTATGCGCACGAGGCCTACCCACGTCATTTTCAGAAGCTGCAAGCCGTGCCGGAAGCGCTGGATATTTGTCTCGCCGTAAGTGCGCGCAAGATAGCGCACCGGCACGTCGACGATTTCGAGACCCAGCTCAGAGGCTGGAAAGAGCAGCTCGAAATCGCCGAACGGATCAAACTCGCCAAAATCTTTTCTCCAGGCCACCATTCGTTCGTAATCGTGCCGCGTGAAAAGCTTCGTGCCGCACAAGGAATCTCCCAGCCGCACGTCCAGCACCGCACTCAGAATTTTCGCGAAGAAGATATTTCCCATGCGATTCAGGAAGCGCATGGCTGCGCCTTCCATGGGATAGACCAGCCGCGAGCCGTTGATGAAATCCCCATGCCCCTGGTCGTAAGCATAGCTGAAGCGCGAAAGCATTTCCGGCGGCATGGTCAGATCGGCATCGAGAATCACCAGCAGATCTTGTCGTGCATGGGAAAAGCCCAGCCGCACGGCATCCGCTTTGCCTTTGCCGGGTTGCTGCACGGCCAGAATGCGAAATCGGTCGCGGTACACGGTCGCGACGCGCAGAATTTCCTCCCATGTTCCGTCCGTCGAGTGGCCCTCCACAAAAATAATTTCCGCCTCGCGGCCCAGGTCAGGAAAGCGCTTCAGCGCATTCTCGATGTTTCCTCGTTCGTTGCGCGCCGGTATGACGCAAGACACTCCCTGTTGCGAGGATGGGACCAGCGGGCGCATGACGACCACCGACGTCAAGCTCAGCCAGCGCGCCAACGGCACGAGGGGCATCAGGCGATTGATCGCGGTGCCAAGCCCGAGCATCTTGCATGGACAGTAGACCGCCAGACGTTGTCTCACAATCTCGAAGCCCGCAACTTTCGCGATGTTCGCGAGATCGACGCGCGTCACAAACGTGCTCGGTAGCTCCCCTTTGCGGATTCCCATCCGGTTTGCCAGGTAATAGGCCCAGCGCAGGTAGGGGTTGTAGAGAACGACCAACAAGCGGGACGTGCGCGCAAGCTTCGTTTTGAGCTGCATCAACAGCGCCTGAATGTCGAAGTCGTAGTTGAACGTGCCGTTGATGAGGATTGCCGTGCGCTTGTCGCGCTCGTGGGTCAAGTCTGGGAATGACTCGTCATTGCCGACAATCTCTTTGCGCGGCGCGTCGATAACGGCAAGCAGCCGCCCAGTGTCGTCTTCGCGCGGCAGCCATTGGATCACGCGGTCGTAGTATCTCGTCAGAGCGGAAATTTCCGCCGCGAGAAACGCGTTCACGTACTCGCGCCAGCCAGAAATCGGGCCCTCCGTCGATTCTTGCGGCGTCTGTACAACGCCCTGCCTGGCAATTTCGGGCTGCATTTCCGTCAACTGAGCCATCCGAAACGTTGTACCACGATTCCGGCGCAGCAGAGGCTGCATCGCACAGTTCGGCGACTAGGCGGTAATCATCTATCGCGAGACTGGGAATTCTGGGTACACGAAGGAGAGCAGCGGCGGACTAGGCGGTGTCGCGAGGATGACGCATTTCTGCATCTTCCCAGGGGGAGACGTAAGAAATTCCGATCCGTAGCGTCAACAGTAGATATCCGGCTCTTGCTGCCAGCGTGTTGCGCAGACCGAGATGTATAACGTTGGGAACTTTCTGCTCCGCTCAGCCGTAGTAGCGTGAGTTGCGAAGGACAGGACAGGGAGGCAATACATGTGGAATCTGCTGCGCGATATGCGCTTTGGCGCAAGAATGCTGGGGAAAAATCCTGGGTTTTCCTGCGCAGCCGTTGCAATCCTGGCCCTCGGAATCGGGGCCAATACCGCGATTTTCAGCCTGGTGAATGCGTTCCTGCTGAAGCCCCTCTTGATTCACAATCCCACCGAGCTGGTGGGCTGCTTCAGCCGCGACACGCGAAAGCCGGACTACCGCGCGTTTTCCTATCCGGACTACGCCGAACTCCGTGAAAAGGGCAGCGTTTTCACAAGCTTGCTGGCGCACAACATGGCCATGGTCGGGCTTTCGGAAGGCGACACGACGCGACGCGTGTTCGCCGACATCGTTTCGGAGAATTACTTCTCTACATTCGGCGTGCCGCTCTTTCAGGGACGTTCGTTCACGCCGGCAGAAGAGCGGCCCGCCTCTGGCATCCCGGTGGCTATCGTGAGTTATTCCTATTGGAAGAAAACCGGCGCCGATCCCCAGGAACTTGGCAGGACGCTGCGCATCAACGGCCAGCTGTACACCGTTGTGGGGATTACGGCGGAGGGTTTCACCGGGACGACCGCCCTAATCAGTCCCGAGCTGTACTTGCCGCTTGGCGTTTACGAATCGGCGATAAACGATTTTGAGTACCGCGGTCACCCCCTGGCAGCAAGGGACAACCACGGGCTCATCCTGGTCGGGCGGCTCCGGCCTGGTGTTTCCCATCAAACGGCTGACGCGCTGCTCGCCACCGTGTCTTCTCAACTGGCGCAAGCCTATCCTGATGACGATAAAGACCAGACTTTCCTGGTGCGTCCACTGGCGCGGATGGGAATCTCCACGGAGCCCGAGACGGACTCCGGGCTTCTGATTCCAGCGGTCTTGCTTCTTGCCGTGGCGGGCGTTGTCCTGCTAATTGCTTCTCTCAACGTAGCGAACATGATGCTGGCGCGGGGCACTACGCGGGGGAAGGAGATCGCCATCCGGCTGGCTCTCGGTGGAACACGGGGAGACATCGTACGGCAACTTCTGGCGGAGGGATTCCTGCTTGCACTGGCTGGCGGAGTAGCCGGCCTCGCGGTGGCTTATTGGAGTACAGGCGCGCTGGTGCGTTCCTTGGCGCGGCTGGCGCCGCTCGACATCGTGTACGCCGCCGGACCGGATATTCGCGTCCTCTTGGCCACCATTGGGTTTTGCGTACTAAGTACCATTCTGTTTGGTCTGGGACCGGCTTGGAATTTGTCCGGGCGGAGCTTGTTTGCAAGCCTCAAGATCGGCGATCGCGCGGACTTCTGCGCGAACGGGCGGCGGGGGATTTTTTCGCGCCGCAATCTGCTGGTGATGGGACAGATTTCTCTCTCGTTGATGCTGCTTAGCGCGGCCGGCCTATTCATACGTAGCTCGGTCCAGGCGGCACGAGTCGAACCCGGTTTTCGGATGTCCGGCGAGATACTGGCGGAAGTGGACGCTAGCCTCGCGGGGTATGCTGAAACGCGAGGCCGGGGAATCTATCGCACCGTGGTGGAGCGGCTGCGAACTATTCCTGGCGTGGAATCGGTAAGCCTCGCCGCCACGGTTCCTTTTGGAATGATATCGCTGGGGAGAACAGTGCAGCGTTCGAGTGATGCACCATCCTCGGCGGCCGGTTCTTCCAGCACATCGAACGAAGTCGCGTGCCGGTACAACATCGTCAGCGGTAATTACTTTCAAACGATGGGTATCCCGCTGCGGAGCGGTGAGACATTTTCGGCCACAGATGCGGCGGGCACCACTCGTCCCGTTGCCATACTTGATCAACTCGCAGCCGAGCGCCTGTGGCCAGGAGGCGGAGCAGTTGGGCAGCATGTGCGCCTGGTCTCTGGGGGCGGCAACGAGCGCCCGCTCGAAGCGGAAGTTGTCGGCGTAGTGGGCAACGTGCAAGAGGGCGTTACGGGAAAGAGCTGGTCGCCTCACGTGTACGTGCCGTTTGGGCAAGCGTACCAGTCCGACATGAATATCCATCTGAAAACTCTCGCTATGGACCCGCAGTCTGAAACTCGGGTGCTAGAAACAGTACGCAGCGAGATCCGCGCAGTGGACCCGCACTTGCCGGTGCTCGCTCTCCGGACTATGCGCATTCAGGTGGATAGCAGCTTCGACCTCTGGGTGGTCCGCACCGGCGCGCGCATGTTCGTCGTGTTCGGAGGCGTCGCGTTGCTTCTGGCGGCTATCGGATTGTATGGGGTAAGAGCGTACACCGTAGCGATGCGGACGCGGGAAATCGGTATTCGCATGGCGCTTGGCGCGAGGGCCAATGACGCGCTTCGCATGATGCTCCGCGAAGGAATGATTCTGATGGGAATCGGCGCGGGAATCGGACTACTGCTATCCGTGGCGGTCGGAAAGATTCTTTCTAACCTGTTGTACCGAGTAGACAGTTTCGACCCGCTTGTGCTTTTTGCGGCCCCGGCGCTGCTGGCGGCCGTTGCCCTGGTGGCGTGCTACATTCCTGCGCGCCGGGCGGCGCGTCTCGATCCGATGGCTGCACTCCGGGATGAGTGAGGGACTACTCCGGACTGCTGGAGCCCGGCGTCGCCTACACACCCGGGACTCTGACGCTCGCTGAGTTTTGGATAAGACCTAGATGTGCGTCTCCCCTCGTGCGCATCCCCTTCGTTGACACGCTGCAACGCGTCCGTTACGCTTTTTAGTTTACTCAGACGAAATTCTTGCTCTGAGGAGAACGGACACCGCCGCATGGCTGAAGAAAAGCTACCGACACGCGCACAAGATTTTTCCGAATGGTACAACCAGCTGGTTTTGAAGGCGCAGCTTGCCGACTACGCACCGGTGCGCGGCTGCATGATTGTGCGGCCATACGGGTGGGCGCTGTGGGAGAACATGCAGGCGGCGCTGGACCGGCGATTCAAGGCGACCGGGCATCAAAACGTGGCGTTTCCGTTGCTCATTCCGCGCAGCTTTATTGATAAAGAAAAGCACCACGTCGAAGGGTTTTCGCCGGAGTTGGCGGTGGTGACGATTGGCGGCGGCGAAAAGCTGGCGGAGCCGCTGGTCATTCGGCCGACTTCGGAAACGATCATCGGGCACATGTGGTCCAAGTGGATCCAGTCGTATCGCGACTTGCCGGTTTTGATGAACCAGTGGAACAGCGTGGTGCGCTGGGAATTGCGGACGAAGCTTTTTCTGCGCACGCTGGAATTTTACTGGCAGGAAGGGCACACCGCGCACGCCACGCGCGAAGAAGCGGAATTCGAAACGCGGCAGATGCTTGATATCTACACCGATTTTGCCGTGAACGATGCGGCGATTCCGGTGATTGCCGGAAAGAAATCGGACGCGGAGAAATTCGCGGGCGCCGATGTCACCTATTCCATCGAAGGAATGATGGGCGACGGCAAAGCGCTGCAATCCGCGACTTCGCATTTCCTGGGGCAAAACTTTTCGCAGGCGTTCGAGGTGCGCTATCTAGATCAGGGCGGCCAATTGCAGCATTGTTGGACGACATCGTGGGGGCTTTCCACGCGCGTGATCGGCGCGATCATCATGGTGCACGGCGACGATCAGGGGCTGGTGCTGCCTCCGAAGCTGGCGCCGTATCAAGTGGTGATCGTGCCGATTTACAAGACGGACGAAGAGAAGAGTTCGGTGATGGATGCGGCGCGAAAGTTGAAGGCGGAATTGGTTGCGGCGAATGTGCGTGTAACGCTGGACGAGCGCGAAGGGTCGAGTCCTGGCTGGAAATTTAATGATTGGGAGATGCGCGGGGTGCCACTTCGCGTCGAGCTGGGTCCGAAGGATGTGGCGAAGCAGGCGGCGGTGCTTGCGAGGCGCGACCGCCCCGGCAGAGAAGGGAAGGCCAGCGCACCGCTGGCGGGAATGCCGCAAACGATTGTGAGTTTGCTGGTGGAGATTCAGCAGGCGCTGCTTGACAAGGCGCTGGCGTTTCGCAAAGCAAACACGCACGGCGCGAAAACTTACGATGAGTTGAAGAAAGCCGTGGAAATGGGCTTTGCGTATTCGCACTGGTGCGGAAGCGCCGACTGCGAAGCCAAGATCAAGGAAGAAACCCGCGCCACCATGCGAAATATCCCTATCGATCAGTCCCTCGGTGAGGGAAATGCGCGCCCGAGCGGCTCCGGGGCATGCGTGTATTGCGGCAAACCGGCGGCTGAGCGGGCTATTTTTGCGCGAGCTTACTGAGGGTCTGGAGGGACGCGGGGCTCTCCGCGGCGGGCATCGGCTGAGGCCTGTACTGCAGGCCCGTAGCATTCCGGAAACATCCACTTAGGCAACGTCTCGACACCCCTCGCATGCAGTGCTAGCGTTAGTTTAGATACAGCAACTGAATCCCGCCGCGCGATGCCGCGCTTGGGCTGCGGTGTTGGCGGCATTCGGAGAAGATTTCCGTGCACTTTGCTGGCGCATCTGAAAATATTTCGAAAAGCCGCCGCCGCGGCGAGCGCGGCGAAGGCAGGGGGAAAGCCATCCTTTTTACCGTCATCTTTCTGATGGCGGTCTACGCTGGATTTAAGCTTGTGCCTGCTTATGTTTCTGAATATCAGCTACATGACAAGATGCAGGAGCAGGCGCGCTTTGCGGTGGTGAATCGCTATACACCCGAGCAGATTCGCGAAAATATATTCAAAGTTGTTGAGGACCTGGATATACCGGCGAAGCGCGAAGACATCAAAGTCACAGCCACGCCGGAAGTCGTCAAGATTTCCTTGGATTACACGGTTCCGGTCAATCTGCTCGTCTATAACACCGAACTCCACTTTTCGCCTTCGAGTGAAAACAAATCACTTTTCTAATGATTCAGGGATTTACCTGCGCTTGGCCAGGTTCAGACAGTTGATTGTCGCGGTTGCCGAAAGTGTTCGGGCAACGTCCGGACTGAGAAGTCCGTCTTTCTTAGTGACAAGCGTTGCGAGACAATAGAATCTCAGCCCCGGGAGCTACCGTTTGCGCATTCTCATTCGAAAAGGGTTTTTCACGTCCAAAATTGGGTTGACGTTGCTGGGGCTCGTCTTCGCCGGCTTCCTCATTGCCGGAGGAATTTTCACTTTTTATTACGTCAAGTATTCGCGCATGATCGACGCGCGCCTCTCTGGGAAAGTATTTCAAAACACGACGCAGATTTTTTCCGCGCCGGAATATATCTCCGTCGGGCAAGCGTGGAGCGCGGAAGATCTGACTACGTATTTGATGCGCATCGGCTACCGCCCCGAGGCGGACGATAACTCGCTGGGGCAGTACACCGTAGGACAGAACTCGGTGGACATCCGGCCATCGAAGCTTTCCTATTTTGGTGGTTCGAACGCGCTGGCCGTGCAATTCAGCGGGAAATCGATCCGGTCGATTCGACCGCTTGCGGGCGGGGCAAATCTGGAAACGGCGCAGATCGAGCCGGAGCTGATTACGAATCTCTTCGACAGTGCGCGCGAAAAGCGGCGCCCCGTGAGGTATGAGGATATACCCCCGGAGCTGGTGCACGCGATTCTTTCCGCTGAGGACAAGCGGTTTTTTGATCACGGTGGCTTTGACTTCATTCGAATTGTGGGCGCCGCATGGGCAGACCTACGGCATAGCTCGACGCACTACCAGGGAGCGAGCACGATCACCATGCAGGTAGCTCGTACCTTTTTCTTTTCAAACGAGCGGACCTGGCGGCGCAAAGTGGCCGAGGCGATGGTTTCAACGGAGCTCGAACAGCGTTTTAACAAACAGCAAATCTTCGAGCTATACGCCAATGAGGTGTACCTCGGAAACCGCGGGAGCTTCGGGATTCGCGGTTTTTCGGAAGCTAGCGTGGCGTATTTCGGAAAGGACATGCGCCAGCTCTCACTCGGGGAGTGCGCCTACCTGGCGGGCATCATTCGCGCGCCAAACTACTATTCTTCGGCCGACAGGCATCCGGAACGAGGGGCGCAAGCCCGCGACCGCGTGCTGACGCAATTGCTGGAGAACAAGTACATCACGCAGGAAGAACTGGAGGCAGCGAAGCACGCACCACTGAAGATCGTGCACGCAGCGGGGTCGGGAAGCGAAGCGGCGTATTTCGTGGACATGGTCAAGGACCATCTACTTGATAAGTATTCCGAGAGCGAGCTCCTTAGCCAGAATTTCCGGGTGTATACCACTCTCGATCCGGCGCTGCAACGGGCCGCGACCGCTGCCGTAGACGCGGGAGGAAAGAATGTAGATTTGCTGCTGGCGAAGAGGTATGAGAAATGGCGGCGCGAAGCGGCGAAGAAGGGCAGCGACGAACCCGTGCCGCATGTGCAAATTGCGTTAGTGGCGCTGGATCCGAAGACTGGCGAAATCAAGGCGGTGGTTGGAGGACGCGACTACGGGCAAAGCCAGCTCAATCATGCGCTGGCGCACCGGCAGCCTGGTTCCGTGTTCAAACCGTTCGTGTACGCGGCGGCATTCGACAACGCCGTGGATGGTGTGCAGCCGGTGGTTACGCCGGCGACGACCATCGATGACGAACCCACAACCTTTGAATTCGACGGCAAGGAGTACACGCCCAACAACTACGGCGAGAGATTCATGGGGCATGTAACCGTGCGGGACGCGTTGACAAATTCGCTGAACGTGGCCACCGTGAAGGTGGCCGAGCTGATCGGCTACGGCCGCGTGGTGCAGATTGCACGACAAATGGGGCTCGGCAACAACATCCAGCCAACGCCAGCAGTCGCCCTGGGTGCGTACGAAATGACGGCCATTGATGTGGCCGCGGGCTATACGGCGTTCGCGAACGGCGGCGTTCGCGCGGAACCGGAGTTTCTGCACAGCGTGGTGAGCGCCGACGGCAACATGCTGGAAAAATTCACGCCGCAGACGCACCTTGTCCTCGATCCGCGCGTGGCTTTCCTGGTCACGAGCATTCTGAAGGACGTTTTGAATAAGGGCACAGGCGCGGGAGTTCGCGCGCGTGGGTTTGAACTTCCTGCGGCGGGAAAAACAGGAACTTCCCGCGACGGATGGTTCGCCGGGTTTACCTCAAATCTCGTGACCGTGATCTGGATCGGGTTTGACGACAACCGGGATCTTGGACTGCCGGGTGGCTCAACGGCCGCCCCCATTTGGGCTGATTTCATGATTCGCGCCACCTCGCTCCCCGCGTATCGCGACGTCAAAGATTTCAGCATCCCTGAAGGTGTGCAGTCGGTTCTAATCGACCCGGACTCGCTGGAACTCGCGACGCCGAACTGTCCCACAACGCGTGAGGAAGTTTATGTTGCGGGGTCGGCGCCGACGCAATTTTGCGAGTTGCATGGCGGGAGCGGCGCCGTTTCCGCGGCGGGCTCGTGGCTGTCCCATATTTTTGGCGGAGATCAACCCAAGCCGCCGCAAACGGATGCGCAGGGAAAGCCCATAACCGGTTACGATCCTAACCGGCCGCCCGACGCGACCGGCCAAGGCTCCCCTCCCTCTTCAGACGCCAACGCCCAATCCGGCGAAAAGAAAAAGAACCCATTGCAGAAAATTTTTGGTATCTTTGGAGGCAAGAAGAAGGACCCCGACAAGGCCAAGCCACAGCCGGATAAGCCTCAGCCGGAGAAGGGAGACTCGCCATGACTCACGTACGAGTGGCGTTTCCAGCAACTATTCTCCTTCTAAGTCTGTCGATTCCCGCAACAGGTCAAACGTTCGAAAGCACTCGGTCGATGGTAATGGCACCGGGTGTGGCGCAGGTGCCATCACCGCAGGATCCCGTAATCGTGGTGCGCCCGGAAATCAGCGACGAGCAGATGGGCGACCTCTACATGGTCCGGAAGCAATATCGTGAGGCCGCAGAGCAGTTCAAGAGGCTCTCGGACAAAAATCCGCGAAATCCCGTTTATTTGAACAAGCTGGGAATCGCGCTGCACCAGCAGGAGGCGCTGGGATCAGCACTGAAGTATTATGAACGAGCGGTCAAAGTGGATCCTCGTTATGCCGACGCGGAAAACAATGTCGGGACGATTTGGTATCAGCGGAAAAAATTTCGCAAGGCCATCAAAGCCTATGAAAAGGCGATCAAGATGCGGAACGATATGGCCGTGCTGTACAGCAATCTCGGGTATGCCTATTTCGGCGAGCGAAAATACGAGGAAGCGATTTTGGCATTCCGTCATGCATTGACGCTTGATCCTCTGCTTTTCGAGCACAACGGGTCGCGCAACGGGTCCGTCCTGCAAGACCGTTCCGTAGAGGACCACGGAAAGTTTGACTACCTACTGGCAAAGTCCTTCGCGCAGGCGGGCGACCTGGCCCGCTGCATCCATTATCTTCGCAAGTCTAAGGATGAGGGATACAAAAACTTGGCGGATATAACAAAGGACCCGGCATTTGCAGCGGCGCTGAAGAGCCCAGAGGTGCAGGAACTGCTCATTCCGAGACCGGCAGAGCCGTCGCAGCTTTAATCCATCGAGCTGCTTTCTGCAGGGTCCTCAGAATCATCCACCAGTCAGAAGACTAATCCTTTAGACCGGGATCAGGGCTGGAACTTTTTTCACCCTCGAGGCGCATGACTCAGCCACAACGTGTGCCGGACGTTGAATCGCAGCGCGCGGCAATGAAGAAACTTAGCTTTCTGATTGGAAGATGGGCTGGAGAAGCGCGCATTCTGCGGAGTCCGCGTGAAACTGTTGAGTTGAACCAGACGGAAGAAGCCCGGTACAAGCTGGATGGTTTAATTCTGACCATAGAGGGGATTGGTAGGAGTAAGGCCGATGGCAAGACCACACTCCAGGCCCTTGGTTTAGTCTCCTATAACGACCATTCCGGAAAATATATCATGCGCGCGTTCAACGACGGCCGCTACCTTGAGACCGAGTTGAGGCTGGCGGATGATGGCCAAGGAATCATGTGGGGCTTCGCGCACGGAGAAATAAAAACCAGTTCCGTGCTACGCATTAACGAAGAGGGCGAGTGGACCGAGCTGACGGAAATTACAATAGGCGCCGAACCACCACGGAAATTCATGGAGCTTAGAGTCAGTCGGCAGAAATAGCCCCGACGGCGGACGAAGCCAGCGCGAGCCACTTATTAGGCACAGTTTTGCGTTTTTGAGTGGTGTTTAAATCATCGCGAACTTAACGCTTCTAAGGCAACGGTGTCGCGCGCCTCTGCTACAATAACACGAGCATGAAGCGGCCTGTTTTCAGCGCGCATTCGTTGATTATTTCCTGCACACTCTTCCTTTCAGGCGCGGTGGTTCTTTCCCCCGTCTTTGCGCAAAAATCCAATTTGACTGCGCCGGCTTCCAGGGCAACGGAAACATCCACGAGCATTCGCGGTGCTGTCTCCGAGACCGCCCCAAGCGGGATCTATCTCGTATTCCCATTCGAGAATGCGGGAGCCTCTTCCCGGCTCGACTGGCTCGGCGAAGGGCTCGAGGAACTCACCATCCAGCGGCTTTCCGCGGCGGGGCAGCAAGTCTATACGCACGCCGGGCGCACGGAGGAGCTGGACCGCTCCGGGCTTCCTTCCACTGCAAAACTGAGCCGGGCCTCGATGCTGCGCATCGCCCAGAATATGGATGCGGATTTTGTCGTTTTTGGGAGGTATTTGTCCGATGGACAATCACTCACGATCGAATCTCAGATTCTGCGAATCAGCCCAATCAGGCTGCTCCATGCGGTCCGCGAGACGGGCTCACTAAATTCGCTGATGGAATTGCATTTGAAGATGCTCTGGCGATTGCTTGCTGCGAACGATCACGCTTACCCGCGAAACTTTGAAGAATTCTCGAGAACGCAGCGGCCGCTGCGCCTCGACGCCTTCGAGCATTACATTCGCGGTTTGCTGGCCAACGATGATGATGCGCGGCTGCGCGAGCTTCGGGAAGCGGTGCGCCTCGATCCGGAGTGGCCCGATCCGGATTTCGCGATTGGCGATGCCTACTACTCCCGTCGTGATTGCAATTCGGCTTTGCTATGGTTTTCCAAGATTCCCAAGGCGCATGATCGGTATATCGAAGCCGTTTTTGCTACCGGGGTTTGCCGGTTGCTGATGAATCAGCCGGACCGAGCCGAGGAAGTTTTTACCTCGTTGCAGAATGATTTGCGGGGCAACATGGTTTCCGGCGCGGACCTGCCCGAGATTTTGAATGATCTTGCACTTTCCCGGGCGCGGCAGGGAAAGACAGCCGCGGCGATGACGGATCTTCACCGGGCGGCGGAGCTCGATCCTGATGAGGACGATTATCCGTTCAACCTGGGTTTGCTGGCGCTCGGCTCGAAAGATTTTGCCGCCGCCGAGGAATATTTTCGCGACGCTTCAAGGCGCGAGCCCGACAACGCGGAAAACCGTGCACTGATGATTTTGTCGCTGGATCAGGCGGGCAAAAAAGCCGAAGCGGACGAGGAACGAGAGACGGCGGCGGAAATTTTTGGTCCTGATGGTCTTCCCGTGGTCCGTCTGGACGCTAAGAAAGACACGATTGCGCATTTAGAGCGCGTACATACTGATTTGGATACCACGGCATTGCGGCTGGAGATTGCGTCGGCCGGAGATTCCGCGAGCGCGACCGCCGCAGCGGTGGCCGAGGACACTCCCAGGGCGCACATACGCCGCGGTCGGCAGGAGCTCTTGGCGGGCCGCGTGGACAAGGCTGAAAGCGAGTTTCGGGCGGCGCTGGCCGCCGATGCCGCCAGCGCATCTGGGCACGATGGGCTAGCTGAAGTCTATCGGCGGCGGGGCCAGTTGGACGACTGCTCCAAGGAGCTGCAAGCCTCGCTACGAATCCGAGATTCGGCAGTGGTGCGCACAACGCTGGCGCGCGTGTATCTCGAGCAGAAGAAACTCGACCTTGCGCGCACGGAGTTGGAGCGCGCCCTGAAGCTTGCACCCAAGTATTCCGATGCCAAGGCCTTGCTCGAAAGTCTCCACAAAGTGAAGCCTTCGGGAGGCGCGAAATGAGCGCTCATCGTTTGATTCAACAAGTCCGTCATTCAAAATTTCTTGATGCTTCAGCATTCGCGCTTTTTTGCGCGCTCTGCGCCGCGGCATTCCTTGTGCTTCCATCGGCCACGGCTGAGGAGCATGCCGCGAATCCCGTCGTTTTACGGCTCGATCTTGACCGCGAAGTCGAGCCGGTGCTGGCCACATACATTGATGAGGGAATTGCCGACGCAGCGAGCCGGCATGCCGCGCTGGTTCTGATCACCATGGATACTCCCGGCGGCCTGAGTGACTCGATGAAAGAAATAATCCAGCATATTCTGACATCGAGCGTGCCCGTGGCGGTTTATGTCTGGCCTACGGGCGCTCGCGGGGCGTCCGCGGGTTTCTTCATACTGCTCTCGGCAGATGTAGCAGCCATGGCTCCGGCGACTCACACCGGCGCAGCTTCCCCGGTGATTGCGATCGGCGGATGGCAGCTGCAGGTTGACGAAACGATGCACAAGAAGATCTTGAATGATGCGACCGCCTTCTTGCGCAGCTACACGGAGAAGCGCGGCCGCAATCCGACCCTTGCGGAGACGGCGGTGACGGACGCCAAAGCGTTTACGGAAAAAGAGGCGCTGGACGGCAAGCTCATCGACTTGATCGCTTCTTCTCCGGAAGACCTTTTGCACCAATTGGATGGACGAACCATCACGCGTTTCGACGGCGCGAAAACGGTTCTGGCCCTGAAGAATGCCGCGATCGCTCCTTTTGAGCTTTCCGGACGGCAGAAATTTCTTGCCCGCATCGTTGAGCCGGATGTTTTCTTCGTGCTCTTGATGGTTGGCGCGCTTGGCTTATACGCGGAGTTCACGCATCCAGGGATGATCGCGCCCGGAGTGATTGGGGGCATTTGCTCGGTCCTAGCGCTCTATGCAATGCACCTCTTGCCCGTGAATTTCGCTGGAGTGCTGTTGATTCTGCTGGCCCTTACGTTATTTATCCTGGAAGCGAAATTTACAAGCCATGGTGTCCTTGCGGTGGGTGGGGTCGTGTCCATGGTGCTGGGCGCCATGTTTTTGATTCGTTCGCCGCTGACCTCCGGGGGTGTGAGCCTGGGAGTTGCGGTGGCGGCTACATTGCCGTTTGCACTTATTACGATATTCCTGATGCGGCTGGTGCTGCGCTCGCGGACTTGGAAGTCAACGACGGGAATGGAAGAGTTGGTCGGTGAGGAGGGAATTGCTATCTCCGGTTTGCCTGCCGGCGCCGAGGGAATGATTCGGGTCCACGGAGAATTGTGGCGAGCGATCTCCCCGCGCGCGGTGCTGGAGGGAAAACCAGTGCGAGTGCGCAGCGTGGATGGCCTTAAGCTGCACGTTGAACCGGAGGAAGCAACGGCTACGGAAAACAAGTAGAATGCGTTTGCGATCGGGAGGATGCACATGGATATTAGTCTTCTTGGGTTAGCGGTGATTGCCGGAGTTTTTCTGATCTGGTTCTGGAATTCGCTTTACATCATCAAGGAATGGGAACGCGGTGTGGTGCTGAGGCTCGGGAGATTGCTCCCTGAGGCTAAAGGGGCGGGCTTGCGGCTGGTTTTTTGGCCGATCGAGACGCTCTATCGCATCAATCTGCGCTTGGAGACTCTGGATGTGCCGCCCCAAGACATCATCACGCGCGATAACGTGTCCGTGAAGGTGAACGCGGTTTGTTACTTTCGCGTAGTAGACGCCAATCTCGCGATGTCTCAAGTGCAGAACTATCAATACGCAACGTCGCAGCTTGCCCAGACCACGCTGCGCAGCATCGTCGGCCAGTTTGAACTCGACGAGATTCTCTCGCAGCGCGACAAGGTGAACGCCAAACTGCAGATTATTCTCGATCAGGACACCGAGCCGTGGGGCATCAAGGTATCCAAGGTCGAAGTCAAACAAGTCGATATTCCCGAACAGATGCAGCGAGCCATTGCGAAGCAGGCGGAAGCGGAACGCGAGCGGCGTGCCAAGGTCATTCACGCCCAAGGAGAGTTCGAAGCATCGCAAAAACTCGCCGATGCCGCGAAGGTTTTGGAGACGCAATCCTCGGCGATTCAACTCCGCTACTTGCAGACGTTGACGGAGATAGGTGTCGAGAAGAACACAACGATTGTTTTCCCCCTGCCCATCGATATCATTAATAGCTGGGTGCAAGCGCTAGGGGGACAGAAAAAGTAAGAATGGCTTCTGGAGGAAAACGAGGAGGCGGGGAGCGCGTGCTCGAAGGGCGGCACGTCATCGGTTTGTTCATGCTGATGCTGCTGTTTTCGGGCTTGTTTTTTACGCTGGGCTACGTGATGGGACGGGACCAGTATGACGGCCAGGTACGCGCGGCAACGAATTTGCGTGGCTCGCCGGACCGCGACATTCTGCCCAAGAGCGAAGTTGCGCCGAAGCCTTCGAGCAGGAAGACTGCGCCCGTGACACAGCCGGATGCGGCAGCACCGTCAAGTTCTGATTGGGAGTTTTATCATGCCGGCGATTCGAACAAGTCGGATGATCGGCTTACGCCTGCAATAAACCCAGGGGTGGTACCCGCGGTGGGCAAGAGCGTTAATTCGACAAAGCATGTCAATGCAGCCGCGAGGACGAATGTTGCGACACCGCTTAGTGCGGGATGGAATCTGCAAGTTTCCGCGACGACCCATGAAGCAGATGCCATGGCGCTGGCGAACACTTTGCGCAGGAAAAATTTTCCAACGTTTGTGCAGCCGCCGCGCGGTGACAGGTTTTACCATGTCTTGGTTGGACCATACGCGGATCAGAAAGCCGTGGACAACGCCAGGAAAGGTCTTGAGATGGCCGGCTTCAAAAAGGCCATCGTGAAGCACTGATGCCTGGACGGCCGTGGCTCGGCTATTTTCGTCCGCATCCCGGAAGTAAAACTCCAGCCTGGATGAGACTTTTCATCGGCGCAGTCTCCGGTGCGGCGCTCTCGTTTTCCTACACTGGCTTTTACCTCGGCATCTATTCCTGGGTATGCATTGGAGCCTTGTTGATCGCGCTGTTCGGGGCGCGGCCGCGCGTGGCGTTCGCGTGTGGATTTCTGCACGGAATCTGTTTTGTGGTGACCTCCGTGCCGTGGATCGCCGAAGTGCTCGCTGTGCACGGCGGACTCTCCCCCGCTGGCGGCTGGGCGGTTTTACTCTTGATCGCAACAGTTTGGAGCACCGCGAACGGCGCGATCACTTGGGTCATCCATCGGCTTTCGCTTCGCAGTATCACGCTTGCGTGCATCGGAGCGCCGTTTCTGTGGATTTCGTTAGAGGTGTTTCGTACTCGGCTGCCAGAGATCAGCTTTCCTTGGAACTTGCTCGGTTATCCAGCGTCGGCAAATATTGGGCTCGTGCAATTGACGACGATTACAGGGATTTACGGGCTCTCCTTCCTCGTCGCCGCTTTTAATGCCCTCCTTGCTTGGTGTGCTGCGGGTACCACTTACCCCGCGAAACGGCGGCTGACGATTCTCCTCGGGGCTGCATTACTGCTGTCTATGGGGATGCTCGCAGGTCCGCACTTCGTACCGAAGGCACAGTCCAACCACACCGCCCGCGCGGTGCAGCTCAATTTTCCTGAGGTGGAGGAATATCCGAGCAATTGGTTCGGCATGCATGGCTCCGACCTGGACGAGATTCAGCGACTAAGCCTTGCGTCTGCCGCCAGCCACCCCGATCTGCTGGTGTGGCCGGAAGCACCGGCTCCTTTTTCCTATCAAGATGTGCAATTTGCGCATTTAGCTTCCAGTTTGGCGACGCGCTTCGGCCATCCGTTCATTGCCGGCGTGGTGGAGTGGAAACCGGAGACAGTTTCCGGCGGTGAAACGTCTCACACGATTATGGCGCCATACAACAGCGCTTTGATGTTTGACGCGCAAGGTCGCCGTGTTTTTTCCTACGACAAGATGCATCTGGTTCCGTTCGGCGAATACGAGCCGTTCCCATTGATCCATCGCGTGGTGTCCAATGTCTCGAGTGAAGTCGGCGGGTTTCGCAAAGGCACTGCGTATTCTGTCGGACGCTTTTCAAACGGTTATACGTTCGGAGTGTTCATCTGCTACGAAGCCATTTATCCCGGCGAGATTCGCCGCTTTGCCGCCAACGGCGCGCAACTTTTTGTCAATATTTCAAATGATGGATGGTTCGGGCATTCCGCGGCCGCCGAGCAGCACCTGCGCATGGCCCGTGTTCGCGCTGTCGAGAATCGCCGCTGGATTGTGCGGGCGACGAACAGCGGCATCACGGCTTCGATCGATCCTTATGGCCGAATAGTTCGTCCGTTGCCCCGGGACGTGCGCGCTGCAGCCGATTTGCCTTATGACTTTCGTACAGACAAAACGCTCTATACCCGCTTGGGTGATTGGTTCGCCTGGCTCTGCGTGATTGTTTCCGGTATTCTGTTAGTTCTAACTTTTAGAAAGGCCATGTAGCATCCCGAGCAAGCCGCGGGATCTCGCCGCACCAAATATGATTCTCGAAGACCTCCAACATCGTTACGAAGGACTCAAGCCCCGCATTTCGCTCGTTCGGAGCTTTCTTTGACGCGCCGCAATACCGCGACCGTCTGAAAACTCTCGAAGCCCGAGTTGCTCAACCCGATTTCTGGAACAACCAGGAAGAAGCGCAAGCCGTTCTGCGCGACCGCAAGCGCGCGGAAGAACAAATCGCCGCGGACGATAAGCTCACTTCCATTTCCGGCGACATCGAGACTTACATCAGCCTGGCCGGAGAAGAAACCAACGCTGGGCAGCGCAACGACCTCCTGAAAGACCTCGACCGTGAGTTGGCGGCCGCCGAGAGCTATGTTGGCGAGCTTGAAACCAGGACGTTGCTCTCCGGAGAAACCGATCACCTCAACGCCATCATGACCATCAAGCCCGGAGCCGGCGGCACCGAGTCGCAGGACTGGGCTTCCATGCTGCTGCGTATGTATCTGCGCTGGGCTGAACGCAAAGGTATGAATGCCACCTTGCTGGACGAAACGCCTGGCGAAGAGGCGGGCATCAAGTCCGCCACCATCCAATTCGCGGGTGAAAACGCCTATGGTCTTCTAGCCGGCGAGACTGGCGTGCACCGCCTCGTCCGAATTTCGCCGTTCGATCAGGCTGCGCGGCGCCACACTTCATTTGCTTCCGTCTTCGTGATCCCAGAAATTGACGATCGCATCGAAATTAACATACGACCCGAAGACTTGCGCGTGGATACCTTCCGCTCCGGCGGCAAAGGCGGACAAAACGTAAACAAGGTCGAGACCGCGATTCGCATCACGCACCTGCCAACCAACATAGTGGTGGGATGCCAGGCCGAGCGCAGCCAGCACAAGAACCGTGAGATCGCCATGAAAATGCTCCGCTCGCGCTTGTACGATCTCGAGGTTCAAAAACGCCAGGCGCATACCGACAAGCTCGATGAGAGCAAGCTGGACATCTCTTTTGGCAGCCAGATTCGCTCCTACGTCATGCAGCCCTACCGCATGATTAAGGACCACCGCACCAAATTCAGCGCCGGGGACGTTGACCGGGTTCTCGATGGCGACATCGACCCATTCATCCGCTCCTACCTGATGGCCAAAAAGACCAAGGGCAAACTCGATGTTCAGCTGGATGACGACGACGAAGCTGCCTAGGTTGCCCGCCAGCCGCTGCACCTGGTTGCCGTTCACCCTCTAATTTCTACCGTTCGCTGCCGTTATAGCTCATTTAGGCTCAATTCGTTGATTCTTGGGCCTTCCGATGGTACTTTTGAAAGGTTAATCGATCACACTGGTGAATAGCCTATCCTGGCGGTTGGACCGCTACGGCTTACGAAGGAGAATGTATTTTGAGCCAAGCCTTGCGCAATTTCCTCTTTACCTCGGAGTCCGTCACGGAGGGCCACCCCGACAAGATTGCCGACCAAATTTCCGATGCCGTGCTCGATGAAGTGATGAAGCAGGACTCCAGGGGACGCGTGGCCTGCGAAACGCTCGTCACCACCGGTCTGGCGGTTGTCGCTGGTGAAATCACCACGAGTGCGATCGTCGATTACGACACGCTGGTGCGCGACACCATCCGCGGCGTCGGCTACACCCGCGCGAAATATGGATACGATGCGGACACCTGTGCCGTCATGTGTACCATTAAGCGCCAATCGCCGGACATCGCCATGGGCGTCGATACCGGCGGCGCGGGGGACCAGGGCCTGATGTTCGGTTTCGCCTGCGACGAAACTGCCGAACTGATGCCCATGCCCATTCAACTTGCCCACCGCCTCACGCAGCGCCTCACGGATATCCGCAAGTCCAATAAAGTTGATTTTCTGCGCCCCGACGGCAAATCCCAAGTGACCATCGAGTACCGCGATGGCCGCCCTGCTCGCGTCGATTGCGTGGTCATCTCCACGCAGCACAGCGAAAAAGTTTCCAACGCCGATCTCCGCGATGCCATCACTGAGCACATCATCCGCCCCATCATTCCGGCGGCGATGCTGGACAACAGGACCAAGTTCCACATCAATCCCACAGGGCGCTTTGTTATTGGGGGGCCCATGGGTGACGCGGGATTGACCGGCCGCAAAATTATCGTCGACACGTATGGCGGGTACAGCCGTCACGGCGGCGGCGCTTTCTCCGGCAAGGATCCTTCTAAGGTGGACCGCTCGGCTTGCTATATGGCCCGCTATATCGCTAAGAACATTGTCGCAGCCGGATTGGCGCGTAAAGCCGAAGTGCAGCTCGCTTACGCCATCGGCGTGGCCGAGCCCGTTTCCGTTATGGCCGATACGTTTGGCACAGCAGCTATTTCCGACGAAAAAATCACCTTGCTCATCCGCGAATCCTTCTCGCTGACGCCCAAAGGCATCATTGAAACGCTCGATCTTCGCCGTCCGATCTATAAGGACACTGCTGCGTACGGGCATTTCGGCCGCAGCGGAGCGGGCTTCACCTGGGAACGCACCGATCGCGCGGATGCTTTGCGAAAGGCGGCCGGCCTTGGAGCGGCGGCCACCGTGGAAGCCGGCGCACACCGCTAGAATTTCGTGCTCAGGCCGGCTCTTGGCCGGCGTCTTGTATTTCTCGCGCGCAGTACCCTCGTCGCGCAAACTTTGCATCAAGGAGAATGAGTGTGGCCACAGCAGAATTGAAAAAGGGCGACGTCAAGGATATTGGGCTGGCCGACGCCGGCAAGCGCAAAATCGAGTGGGCGCATCAGCAGATGCCCGTTCTCGAATCGATCCGCAAGCGCTTCGTAAAAGAGCAACCGCTCAAGGGATTACGCGTTTCCGCTTGTCTGCATGTGACCAGCGAAACAGCAAATCTCATGATCGCACTGCGTGATGGCGGCGCCGATGCCGTTCTCTGCGCATCGAATCCGCTCTCCACGCAGGACGAAGTCGCCGCTTCGCTGAACCGCGACTACAACATTCCTACATACGCGATCAAAGGCGAGGATAACGAGACGTATTACTCACACTTGCGCGCGGCGCTCGAGCACAAGCCGCAATTCACGATGGACGATGGCGCTGACCTGGTTACGATGCTGCTCTCGAAGCGGACCGACTTAGTAACGGACGTGATTGCCGGAACCGAAGAGACCACCACCGGGGTCATTCGCCTGCGCGCGATGGCCAAGGACGGCACGCTGAAGTATCCCATCATTGCCGTCAACGATGCCCAGACCAAGCATTTCTTCGACAATCGCTACGGCACCGGGCAGTCCACGCTGGACGGCGTGATTCGCGCCACGAATCTGCTTATCGCCGGGCTCAAAGTCGTCGTCGCCGGCTACGGGTGGTGCGGACGTGGCATCGCCATGCGCGCTAAGGGCCACGGCGCGGACGTAATCATTACGGAAATCGACCCCACCAAGGGCATCGAAGCCGTAATGGACGGATTCCGTGTCATGCCCATGGCGGAAGCTGCCAAGCAAGGCGACGTATTTATCACCGTCACGGGCAACAAGAACGTGATTCGCGCTGAGCATTTTGAAGCCATGAAGAGCGGAGCGGTGGTTTGCAACTCCGGCCACTTCAACGTCGAGATCGATATTCCTTCGCTTGAACGCCTGTCTTCCGGAAAGCGCGAAGTGCGCCCGCTCGTCGACGAATATCTCCTGAAGGACGGACGCAAGGTTTATCTTCTCGGGGAAGGTCGCCTTGTGAATCTGGCGACCGCGGAAGGGCATCCGGCTGCGGTAATGGACATGAGCTTCGCTAATCAAGCGCTCTCCGCCGAATATCTGCGCCAGCACTACAAAGACTTAAAACCACAGGTTTACGTTGTGCCTGAGAATTTGGACAAGGAAATTGCCCGCCTGAAGCTCGATTGCATGGGCCACAAGCTTGACAAGCTCACCGCCGAGCAAGAGCACTACTTAGCCTCCTGGCAAGAAGGCACGTGATTCTGTGGGACAGACATTCGTGCCTGTCTCTTGTCTTTCTTAGTGGGGCGCAATCACCTGCGCCCCATTTTCTTGTAAACTTGATTTGTCTTTCGTCGGATTAATTTCATGTGGGATTTCTGCACCAACGCCTTAAACACCGCCCGCCTTCGTGGCGCGACCTACGCGGACGTGCGCCTTATGCATTTGCGGCAGCGCGATTTGACCACGAAGAACGGCCAGGTCGGCACGCTTGCGCAATCCGAATCGATTGGCATTGGCATCCGCGCGCTGGCAAATGGCGCGTGGGGATTCGCTTCCACTGACCGGCTCACCCGTGAAGGACTCTCCGCCTGCGGCGCGCAGGCTGTCTCCATTGCCAAAGCCTCCGCGCTCGCCAAACGCGGCGACGTCGAGATGGTTGAGGAATTCACCTACATCGACAGTTGGCAATGCCCGTTTCGCAAGGATCCTTTCGAAATTCCGCTGGAAACACAGCTAGCTCTGCTGCTTGCTGCGGATGCCGAGATGCGCCGCGTCAAGGGCGTCACGCTCACTGAAACGGGAATGCAATTTCGCAAAATTGATTCCTGGTTCGCTTCCAGCATCGGCTCGCGCATTCACCAGCGCAAGATGATCACCGGTTGCGGCATTGCTGCGACCTCCTTTAAGGGCGACGAGATTCAGAAGCGATCCTATCCAAACAGCTTTGGCGGACAGCATTCCTTGGAGGGTTACGAGCTTGTCGAGTCGCTCGAATTGCTGAAGCACGCGGGGCGCGTCGGCGAGGAAGCCACGGCCCTTCATTCTGCTGCGCAGTGTCCGGAGAAATCGGGGACGCTCATTCTCGGCGGCAGCCAGCTCGGCTTGCAGATTCACGAATCCGTCGGACACCCGATCGAGCTCGACCGCGTGCTCGGCCAGGAAGCCAATTTTGCCGGCACCAGTTTTCTCACTCTCGACCAGCTGAATAAACTGCGCTACGGCTCCGACATCGTCAACGTCGTCGCTGACGCCCGCCTCGAGCATGGCCCCGGCCTCGGAACGTTTGCCTACGACGACGAAGGCGTCCCCGCCCAGTGCACGGACATCATCAAGGACGGCCAGTTCCGCGGCTACCTCTCGAATCGCGAAACCGCTCATCTCATCGGCTTGAAGCGTTCCTCCGGCACGATGCGCACGGAAAGCTGGAATCGTCTGCCGATCATTCGCATGACGAACATTAGCCTCAATCCTGGCACGTGGGGCTATGACGATTTGATTGCCGATACCGACGACGGCATCCTCATGGAGACAAACCGCTCATGGTCCATCGACGATCGCCGCTACCAATTTCAATTTTCTACGGAGATCGGCTGGGAAATTAAGGGCGGCAAGAAAACGCGCATGCTGAAGAATCCCAGTTACAGCGGCATCACCACGGAATTCTGGAATTCGTGCGACGCGATTTGTTCACGCGATTATTGGACGCTCTGGGGTACTCCGAACTGCGGCAAAGGCCAGCCCATGCAAACCATGGGCACGGGGCACGGTGCGGCGCCTGCGCGATTCCGCAACGTCAGAATCGGCTCCGCGTTTTCAAACCGATGAGCCCTTCGCGCAATTCTCGGAAGTTGTCGACGGGGAAGACCTCCGCATCTTCTCCTCGGTTGCTTCCCGAGCGCGAACTTCGGCGCATCATCGACACGGTTCTGCGCCTTGCGAAGTCCACCGGCGCCGACGAAACGGAAGTCCACGTCGACGAGACCGCCGACAGCCTCACGCGCTTTGCCAATAACGCCATCCATCAGAACGTTGCCGAACGCGGACTGAATGTTTCGATTCGAACGGTAGTCGATAGCCGCACCGCGCGCGCCACCACCAATCGCATCGACGAAGATTCCCTCCGCGCCTCTATCGAGGCGTCTCTCTCCCTCGCCCATAGCCAGCCTAAGGATCCCCATCTGCTTCCGCTGCCAGGCAGACAACGCTATCGCAATGTGAATCGCTTCGTGAAAGACACCGCCATTCTCATGCCCGAAGATCGCGCCCGCGCCGTCCGCCGCGCCTGCGATCTTGCCATTCAGAACGGCCAGGTTGCCGCTGGCATTTTCGCCAACAGCTTGCATCAATCCGCCCTCGGCAATTCGCGCGGACTTTTTGCAGCCTATCGCGAGACGCACGCCGAATTTTCCGTCACCATGCAAGAGAATCCTGCCGCAAGCTGGGCCAAAGCGAACGCCGCAAGCGTCAGCGCTTTTGATCCGCAGAAACTCGCCCAGCGCGCCAGCGAAAAAGCGCACATGGCCATTGACGCGCGCGAACTCCCGCCCGGCCGCTACACCGTTATACTCGAGCCCGCGGCCGTTCTTGATCTCGTCGGTTTTCTCTTCTACGACTTCGCGGCCACCGCGCTCCAGGACAAACGCTCCTGTCTCAACGACCGCATGGGCAAACAAATCTTCGGCAAGAATATCTCTATTACCGACGACGCCTATCATCCGCTGCAGCTCGGTGCCCCGTTCGATGGCGAAGGCATGCCGCGCCAGCGTGTCCTTCTCGTCGATCGCGGTGTTCCGAAAAATCTGGTTTACGCGCGCAGCAGCGCCAAAGCTGCCGGCAAGAAGCCCACCGGCCACGGCTTCGCTCTCCCCAACGAGTACGGCGAAGCCCCCATGAATCTCGTCTTCGCGGACGGCGATTCCTCCCTCGAAAAAATGTTCGCCTCCACGGACTATGGCCTTCTAGTGACCCGCCTGTGGTACATTCGCGAAGTCGATCCCTACGAAAAGGTCATGACCGGCATGACCCGTGACGGCCTTTTCCTCGTCGAAAAGGGCAAAGTCTCCTCCGCCGTCCGCAATTTCCGCTTCAATCAGTCCATTCTCGAAATGCTCCGCAATGTCGAGCTCCTCGGCCCGGCGGTACGCGCGACGGGCGAAGAGTCCTTCGAAATGGTCGTCCCCGCAATGAAGGTCCGCGATTTTCACTTCTCGGAAGTCACAAAGTTTTAATAATTCAAGGTTTAAAATCTTGCGCCTCACAAAATCGATTTGATAAATGCAAATTCTGCGTTGTACATCTTTGCTCTGCCAGCCTAATAAATGGTTATGTACCGACGGTGCGCGCCAGCTCGGAGCCTTCGGCACCCCAACTGGGGGCATCCCGATCACGATGCTTGCGGCACGGGCTTCGTCGCGCGCCTGGCCGGCCCTGCTAGCCATGAAATCGTAAACATTGCACTTACCGCTCTCGAACGCTTGACCCACCGTGGCGGTGTCGACGCCGATGGCGCCAGTGGCGACGGCGCCGGCCTTCTCACCTCGCTCCCTCAGGAATTCTTTCGCGCACGCGCCGCAGAGCAGGGGATTGAACTGCCCGAAGTCTTTGGTTTGGGGTTTGCATTTTTCCCAGCTTCTTCCGCGGCCGACGCACGCGCCGCTGTCGAATTCGCCGCCGACACCGAGCGCCTTCGCATCATTGGATGGCGCCGCGTCCCTGCCAACACGAATTCTCTTGGCAGCCGCGCTCTGGAGACCATGCCGGAGATCTGGCAGTTTTTCGTGGCGCCTTTTCACGCGTCGCGCGGCATTGCTCGCTTCGAATGGAAACTTGCGCTCCTTCGCAAGCGCGCCGAATCGCTTTTGCCGGAGCGCAGCTACTTGTGTTCTCTGTCCTCGCAAATCGTGGTCTACAAAGGCCTGCTCACGCCCTGGCAATTCCCCCAGTTTTACGAAGATCTGCGCGACGTATCTTTCGAGACGACTTTCGCCATTTTTCACCAGCGCTATTCGACCAATACGCAGCCTTCCTGGCATCTGGCGCAACCGTTTCGCTATGTGGCTCACAATGGCGAAATCAACACCATCGTCTCGAATCGCCGCTGGCTTCGCGCCAAAAGCCGCGAACTACGCGCTCGCCTGACCGTCGGCTCTTGGTTCACTCCTCTCGAAGCCAACGTCAGCGATTCCGCCAGCTTCGATAACGCCTTTGAGCTCAAACTGCTTGAAGGTCTCCCTCCAGACGAAGCCATGCTCACCATGGTTCCTCCTGCGTTCGAGAACGACCCGCTTCTCTCCCGCGACATCCGCGCCGCGCTCACTTCGCTTTCCCATCAGAGCGAGCCCTGGGACGGTCCGGCCGCGCTAATTTTTTCCGACGGCCAGTTCGTTGGCGCAAAGCTCGATCGCAATGGCCTTCGCCCACTGCGCTACACGCTCACGCACGACGGCCTGCTGATTGCCGGCTCCGAAACCGGCCTGATCGACCTCGAGGAATCGCGCATCGCGGAACGCCAGCGGCTCGGCCCAGGCGAAATGATTCTTGCCAATCCCGCTACCGGCCTTTTCCTGCGCTGGCGCGAAATTTTGAAGCGCCTGGCCATGCATCAAGCCAAGCACGCCGCTCCGCCTGTTCGGCATCTCTCGTTTTCGGCCGCCACAAATCCTGCTGTTGCCGGCGAGCCCAAGCGTCTCGCCGCCGCCTCCGGCTGGACCGAAGATCAGTTCAAGACTCTGTTTTCCGCCCTGACCCACGGAAAAGAAGCCGACTGGAGCATGGGCGACGACGCGCCTCCCGCATTTCTCTCCGTGCTCCCGCGCACCCTGTGGGATTATTGCAAACAGCGTTTCGCGCAAGTCACGAATCCCCCGATCGACCCGCTTCGCGAGACCCACGTCATGTCTCTCGATGTGCATCTTAAAGAGGGAGTCACGCTGCCGGGCCCTCTGCTCAGCGCCGGACAGCTGGCTGAACTCTCCGAATTCTTCGACCCTGTTCATCGCCTCGAGATGACCTTCTCTTCTGCCCTGGGAGTCCCGGGCGCACGCTGCAGTCTTGCTCAGCTATCTTCTACCCCTCTGAGTAGCGGCGGTCGCCCGGGCCTCCTCCTCCTTTCCGATCGCGGCATCGACGCGGAAAATGGCGCGCTTCCCGCGCTTCTTGCCACTGCCGCCGTGTGGAAAGCAATGGTTCGTGAGGGCTTCTGGGATTTGCCGCTCGTTGTCGAGTCGGCTCAGGTATTTGACACGCACCATGTGGCGCTTCTCGTCGCCGCCGGTGCCAGCGCCGTCGTACCGTATCTTGCCGACGAATTCGCCGAAGCTCTGGAGCCCGGCGGCGCGGACCGCATGCGGACCGCGATCACTGCAGGCCTTCGCAAAGTCCTCGCCCGTATGGGCGTTTCCACGCTGGCGAGCTATCGCAACAGCCATCTCTTCGAAATCGTCGGCCTTTCCGAAGACCTTTGCGCCGAATTCTTCGAAGACACCGCCGACTACCCGGGCTCGAAATCTCTCGACGACCTTTTCGCGGACTACCTGCGTATGCACACCGCGGCCTTCTCCGCCGGATTTGCGGAGCTCGCCGACGCCGGTTTATATCGCTTTCGCAAGGGTGCCGAGCTTCATGCCACCTCTCCCGAAGTCGTTCGCCGTATGCACGCGCACGTGCGCGCCCCCGAGGCTGGCAAATTCTCCGCCTTCGAGGAACTGGCCGAGCACCAGGGCACGGTATTCCTTCGTGACTTGCTCGAGACCGTCCCGGGGACGCCCGTTCCGATCGAAGAAGTGGAGTCCGTCAATACGATTCTCCGCTGCTTTAGCACGCAAGCCATGTCTCTCGGTTCGCTGGGCCCCGAAGCGCATCGCACGCTTGCTCTGGGCATGAATCTTATCGGCGGCCGCAGCAATACTGGCGAAGGCGGCGAAGATCCCAACACCTATCGCTTCGAGCCCGCCGCCGCAAATAAAATCAAGCAAGTTGCCTCCGCCCGCTTTGGTGTCACCGCGGATTATCTCGTCCACGCCGAAGAGCTCGAAATCAAGATGGCGCAAGGTTCCAAGCCCGGCGAAGGCGGCCAGCTTCCCGCGCGCAAAGTCACGGAATACATCGCGCGCATTCGCCACGCGACTCCCGGCACACCTCTGATCTCGCCGCCGCCCCATCACGATATTTACAGCATCGAGGATCTCGCCCAGCTCATCCACGACCTGCGCGCCGTGAATCCCAGTGCCCGCATTGGCGTGAAGCTCGTCTCCGGCGCCGGCGTCGGCATCATCGCGGCCGGCGTGGCGAAAGCAGGGGCCGACGTCATCACCATCAGCGGCCACAATGGCGGCACCGGCTCGTCGCCGCTCACGTCCATCAAAAACACCGGCTTGCCCTGGGAAATCGGCCTGCGCGAAACGCATGACACGCTGGTCCGCGCTGGGCTGCGGTCGCGCGTCGCTCTTCGCGTCGATGGCGGTCTGAAATTCTCACGCGACATCATTGTCGCCGCTCTTTTCGGCGCAGATGAGTTCGGGTTTGGGACGGCCTCGCTCCTGGCCATTGGCTGCGTCATGGCGCGACAGTGCCATCTCAACACCTGCCCCGTGGGCATCGCCACGCAGGACGAAAAACTGCGCACGCGTTTCGCGGGCAAGCCCGAGATGGTCGCCGCTTATTTCACTTCTCTCGCCGAAGAGGTGCGCAATCGCCTTGCACAGCTCGGCGCTCGCTCTCTCGGCGATCTCACCGGTTGGTACGACCGCCTCAGCGCGCGCTCCGGTATGGATCCGCTCTTGATAGTTCCGATTTCCCCCGCCGGCCGCGTCGCGCCTCACCAATCTCCGGCGCTCCACGCCGCCGCGCGCGAGGACGCGCTGCACTTCAGCGCCTCCTTCGAGCTTCAGACCCAATCTCAGCCCATCCAGAATTCCGAACGCAGTGTCGGCGCGGGCCTGAGCGGAGAGTTGATGCGCCGCCGCCGTCCCGGCAGTCAAAGCCATCCCATCGCGCAAGAAATCATCAAGGAATTCCACGGCTGCGCTGGCCAAAGCTTCGGCGCATTTCTGGCCGAAGGCATCACTCTGACGCTTTCCGGAGAAGCAAACGACTACGTGGGCAAAGGTCTCTCGGGTGGAACCATCACCATCGCCGCGAGCTCTGCCGCCTCCCGCCGCGGGGACGTCCTGGCGGGCAACACAGTTCTCTACGGCGCCACATCCGGCCGGCTGTTCGTGGCTGGCCGCGCTGGTGAGCGCTTTGCCGTTCGCAATAGCGGCGCGCTCGCGGTCGTTGAAGGGGTTGGCCAGCACGGCTGCGAATACATGACCGGCGGTGTCGTTCTCGTTCTGGGCCCTCTCGGCCTGAATTTCGGTTCGGGCATGACTGGCGGCCTTTCCTACGTGCTGCGCGGCGAAGCCGACGAAGTAGTTCACCGCGATTTCGTCACGCTCACGGAAATCGAACCGCGCGAAGAGGTCTGGCTGCGCAGCGTTTTGGAAGAGCACCTGCAATTTACCGCCAGCCCGCGCGCCTCTCGTTTGCTCTCGCGCCGCGGCGTGCTTCCCATGCTTCGCGTACAGCCGCTGCATTTCCAGGGCACTCTCGAAGCCACCTGGCAGCCGGTGCTTGCCAGTTTGAAGCACGGCGAAGTGATTTTCAGTCCGCCGCAGGACGCTCCGCTTTCACAAGCGTCCTTGCCAGCTTGAAAGGAGCAGCTTTCCGCGCATACTTGGCGGAGACATTCCGCTATAATCTTTGCCGAGCCACCTGCTTATGGATTTCGATCAACTCGCCACATTCGTCTACGTTGCAAAACTAAAAAGCTTCTCGCGCGCCGGGCAGAAAGTTTTTCGCTCCCAGTCCGCCGTCAGCGCCCAGATTCGCCAGCTCGAGCAAGCCTATCGCGCCCGTCTTCTGGACCGCTCCGCCAAGTCCGTCGAGCTCACTCCCGCCGGTGAAGTTCTCTTCGATTATGCCGAGCGCCTTCTTCGCCTGCGCGACGAATCCATTCAGTTCGTGGCCGACCGCGGCGACGTCGTGCAAGGGCCGCTCGTTTTTGGCGCCAACGAAGCCACCTGCCTCTATCTCCTTCCCGATATTTTCGCTGAATTTCAGCGCCGCTATCCCCAGGTACACATCAGCATCTATCGCAATTTCAGCCACAAGATTTTGCAGCGCGTCGAAGACGGCTCCGTGGATGTCGGCATCGTCACTCTGCCCATAAAATCGCCCACCCTCAAAGTTCACCACATCTCCCGCGATCGCTTGCGTTTCATGGTCAGCAGCCGCAATCCGCTGGCCCACCGCTCCAAGATCACGCTTGAGGAAGTCGCCGCTCAGCCGCTTATTTTTCCGCGCACTGGATTCACTCGGCAGGTGCTGGACAAGTTGTTCCGTCCCTATCGCGCGCGCTTGCGCGTCGTGATGGAGCTTCCGAGCATTGGCATGATCAAGCGCTTCGTTGGCGCGGATGCCGGCGTCTCCTTCATCAGCGAAGGCTTTGCCCGCGATCAAGTCAAAGCCGGTGAAGTGAAGCTCCTCAACGTCGAGGGCGTCGATCTCTGGCGTGAACTCGGCCTCGTGTACCGCCGCGACCGCAGCCTGCCTCGCGCCGCCCAAGCTCTGATCGCCGTTATCCGCGAGCACAAGAAATTTCCCGACCTCGCCGCCGCCGCTTCCGACTAGGCTCGGCTACCGTTTGAGCTAATTCTGATGGAGTGAGGATCAGTGTACGTTGAAGTCCAAACTAGCAATCGACCTATTGATTACGTTTTCCTGAATTTGAATGAGGTCATTATCGGCGTACGTCATTCCCAGCACTGTCAAGACATCCGCCCCTCGCACGATCACCACCAGCGTTCCGGACCAATCATGGTCGTCCGCCATTCCTCGGTAGTGATATTCCATCGCCGGCAACCCGCCAACCACCGTCTTGCGATGCGAGATGCTCCGGTAATTCTCGTAGATCTCGCGCAGCCGTTTTTCGACCGCCGCCGCCGCCGGCTCCAGCGAAAGTTTGGTCTGTTCCTGGCCGATCACCATCAGAGTTGACTGGTTGTATGTGCCCAAGGCCACAATCGCGTTTGGCAGCGCTTTACGCGCATCTTCGATCAATGCCCAGCTCGGCGCTTTGTACATCTTGAAGCTGTGCGTATAGTTCGTGTAGAGATTTCCTTGAATTTCTTCGCGCATCGCCGGTGCTTCCGGCTCTTTCGGCGCCGCGGGTTGCGCGGTAGACGCTGCTAGTGCGGAACCCGGCGTCGCTGCGGGCGCAGTGATGGCCGGCGCTACCGCATTCGTCTTCGTATTTGCCGGAGCAGAGGGTTTCACATCTGCGTTGGTTATTTTGGAGGCAGTTCTTTCGCGCTTGCCGGCGGCCGGATCTGCGGACTTCGCGCTGGCGTTTGTCGTCGCCATCGCTCCGTCTTCGGACGACGCTACCGCTGGCTCTGCTTTCGGGCCCGCCTCGGAGGCTGGTTCCTTCTTTGCCGCCGGTGTCTTTTCGGTTTTTGACGCCGCGCCAGCGGGCGTGGACGGAACTATCGACGCAATCTTGTCTTTCTCCACGAGAACATATCCAAAGTCCGTTTTGACTTTAAACATGTTGTCTTCGTACGCCACGATCACGCCGTAAAGCTTCTTGCCGTCTTTCAGGCGAATTTCATCTGCCCGCGCTGAAATAGCCACGGCGCACAAGACCGCAGCTAACGCCGCAACGTAGAGGGAGCCGCGCACTTTGGGGACAGCCATGTTTTCAGTATGGGGTCGTAGGCGCAGCCTCGCAACCGTCACGCGCGCGGCGGTGTCCGCCGTGTTACCTCGGCCAGCAACGTCGTGATTCGCCGCGCAAGACGCTGCACCTCTTCGACGGATTCGCTCAATCGCGCCCGCAGCGGCTCCGGCAAGTTCGCGTGCGTCTGCTGCAAAGCCAGGGCCTCCGCGATGATGCGCAGGTCTTTTCTGTGCCGCGGGTTCAGCCGCTCCCACAGCCGGCGCTTCGCGCTGCCGTTGCGGCCCAGCCACTCCTCACCCGTCCCCGCGGGCCTCCCAGTTTCGGGCTCCGTCGAAGTCGTCGTTGTGGTGTTTGGTTTTCTTATCCGAAATATCATTCTTCGCGGCTCCGCATCGCCATATTCAAAATGTTCGCCCGGTTCATGGAGCACTGCATGTTTCGCAAGCCACGCCAATTCTGTGAAAAATGTAGCGCAGGGCGCAGCCCTGCGGCTTTTTCTTCACGAGTTACGAGTCACCAGCCACGAATCACGCTTCTTCCATCACCTCTTCAACGCTTCCAACCGCTCCCCATTGATCTGCCCGCCCGCTTCCACGCGTCCCGTCACGCGCATCGCGCGCGTTTCAAACACCAGCCCGCCACAGCGGTCGTAGGCATCGGGGAAAAGCACCACCTCGTACAGCCCGCGCTGATCCTCCAGCGTCACGAACATCATGTTCCGGTAATTCTTCGTCCCCACGTGCCGGTAGGTCACCACCCATCCGCACAACGTCACGCGCTTTCCATGCAATCCGTCCAGCTCGTCGCTCCACGCCTCGCCGTTCCGCGGCAAAAAATCCAGCGGATGTCCGCTCACGCACACCTCCAGAATCTCTCGCTCATAGCGCAGTTTTTGTTCCTGCGTGTATGCGGCCATCGGCATCCCCGCAAGCGCCGCGCCGATCGCATCTTCGCCTTTCGCGTCAGCAAACAGCGTGTCCGGCGATCCCGGTGGCACAGCCAATCCTGGCTGTGCATTCTTCTCCTTTGTTTGCAGAAAATTCCATCGCCACAACATTTCCGGCCGCGTCATTCCATGCCTCTCATCACCCACTTCATCAAACGCCCCGCACTTGATCAGCGCCTCGATCTCATCTCTCTCCACTGGCACGCGCCGCAGAAAATCCTCGAGCGTCCGGAACGCACCGCCTTCTTCCCGCGCCCGCACAATTGCGATCATCGTCTCCACGCGCAATCCCTTCACCTGCATCAGCCCGACGCGCAACGCGCGTTTTCCATTCGGAAGCGTCTCCGCCGTGTACTGCATCCGCGAATGGTTCACCGACGGCAGCCGCGCCTCGATCCCCCAGCGCTTCGCTTCTTCCACGTACGCCGACACGTGATAAAAGCCCGCGCCCGCGCTGCACATTGCCGCCAGAAACTCCGCCGGGTGATGCGTCTTCAAATACGCCATGCGGTAGGAAATGTCCGCGTAGGTCGCCGCGTGCGCTTTGCAGAAACCGAATCCCGCGAATTTTTCCACCATCATCCAGGTTTCTTCGCGCTGTGCGCCCGTCAACCCCATCAGCTCCGCCGCTTTCAAAAATTTTGCGCGCAGCCGTTCGCGGTCCCGCTGCCCCGAATATTTCGCCGCCGACCTGCGCACGATATCCGCCTCCGACAGCGGCATGTTTCCCACTGCCTGCGCGATTTGCATCACCTGTTCCTGAAAAATGCATACGCCCAGCGTGTCGCCGAGAATTTTCTCGAGCGACGGATGCGCGTATGTCACCGGTTCCTGCCCGCGCATGCGCTTCAAATACAGCTCTTTCGAGCCGTATTCCGCCGCGCCCGGCCGGATCAGCGCCAGCGCCGCAGCCATTTCTTCGAGCGTCCGCGCTTTTTGCGCGTGCAGCAATCCGCGCATGGCCGGCGACTCGATCTGAAACACGCCCATCGTTCTTCCCGCGGCAATCACGGCGCACGTCGCCGGATCGTTTTCCGGTATCGCGTCAAAATCCATCTCGCGCGGCTTCGGACACGGCGTAACTCCATCCGGCGCGACATTGTTCTTCTCCTTTATTTCCTTTACATCCTTTATCTCCTCTACTTCCTTCTCGATGTTATCAAGCGCCAGCGACATCGTCGTGAACCCGCGCTGTCCGAGCAAATCCATCTTGATCAGCCCGAGCGCTTCGATGGCATTCATGTCGTACTGCGTCACGACGATTCCTTTTGTCGCGCGTTCCAGCGGCGTCAACCAAGTCAGCGGCCGCGCGGAAATCACCGTCCCGCACGGATGAATCCCCATGTGCCGCGGCGCGTCATCGAGCCGCAACGCCACCTGCAGAATCGTTTTCCACGGCTCGTCGTCCACCGGCAAAGTGCGGCACTCCGGCAAATCGCGAATGGCCTGCAAAATCTCGCGCACCGGCCGGTGCGGCAGCCGCTTCGTAAAATGGTTCACTTCCGCCGGCGGCACGCCGAACACTTTTGCGATTTCGCGGATGGCCAGCCGCGCGTGCATGGTCACAAAACTTCCGATCATGGCCACGTGCTCTTCGCCCCAGCGCTCGTACACGTAGTCGAGCAATTCATCGCGCCGCGCGCCGCAAATGTCGATGTCGATGTCCGGGCAATCGCCGCGCTGCTCGTTCAAAAATCTTTCAAAATACAATCCCCAGCGCAGCGGGCACACGCAGGAAATTCCCAGGCAATACGTCACCATCGAGCTGGCCGCCGAGCCGCGCGCCACCGCCGGAATCCCGCGCCGCTTGGCCTCTTCCACGATCTCCCACACCAGCAAAAAATACGGCGCGAGGTGTAGTTTTTCGATCACACCCAATTCGTGCGTCAGCCGAGACAGAACCTCGGGCCGCAGCGGCTTGTAACGGCGTTGCGCGCCCGCAAAGCACAGCTTCCACAAATACGAAAATGCGGACTCGCCTTCCGGCACCGGAAAGTCCGGAAAGATGGTTTTGTTCAGCGTGAGTTCCAGATTGCACCGCTCCGCGATTTCGAGAGTCGCGCGCTGCAGTTCCGAATGATCCGGGAAGAGTTTTTGCATTTCCGCCGCAGGTTTAAACCACGCCTCCCCGGTCGTGATGTCAGGCGGCGCCACGGTCGTCAGCAGCCCGCCCGTGCGAATTGCATTCACCGCGCGGTGATGCAGATGCTCCTCCGGCCGCAAAAAATAAACGTTGTTCGTCGCCGCCAGGGACACGCCGAGTTCGCGGCCGATTCGTTCCGCCTCCCGCAGCATGCGCCCGTCCCCCGGCGAGAGATGCTGCACCTCGATCCACAGCCGGTCGTTATAAATCTCCTTCAATGCCGCGATACATGCCGTAGGGGCACGATATATCGTGCCCCTACGGTCGTCGGCGTCGCGCATCCGCGCTGGCAATGGGCACAGCGCAATCACGCCTTTCGAGTGCGCCGCCAGTTCCTCCAGAGGCACTGGCCGCCCATCTTCCTTACCCGGATCAGTATTTTTGCTCTTCGCCAATTCCGTCGTTCCCAAATGCCGCAGCGTGACCAACTGGCACAAGTTGCTGTACCCCTCCATATCCGCCGCCAGCAGCACCATTGCTGCACTCTTCTTTGCTCCGTCATTTCGAGCGGAGCGAAAAATCTCTCTTTCTGTTTTTTGGTTTTCCAACTCCACATCCAGCGTCACTCCCACAATCGGCTTGATTCCCGCCGCTTTCGCGGCCTGATAAAACGGAACCGCCGCATACAGCCCATTCGTATCCGTCAGCGCCACGGCGGGCATCTTCTGCTCCACCGCCGCCGCAATCATCTGCTCGGGGGACGCCACGCCCTGCAAAAACGAATAGTGACTGTGACAATGGAGATGGACAAACACGTGATCCGTGACTCGTGACGGGTGACTCGTGAAACTTATTTTGCGAGAGTGGTTTTTCCACGAGTCACGAAATACGAGTCACGAGTTACGTCGTGCGAGGACGCGCCCCTTGTATTCAGAACAAATCCGGGTAGGGAATCGGGAGGAAAAACTTCAGCAGACTATCTTGATAAACACGGCGTCGACAGCACCAGGCCGCCTGGTTTGGTGGCGTAATGTTCGCGGAGTTCGAGGCCGTTGCCGTAGAAGACGGCGTTCCAGCCGTAACGGCCGCGGACGGAATCGAGGCCGCGGTTCAGGTACCAGCGGCGATTGGCGTCGGTGTCGAAGAGTTCGTGCTGGCGGCGGTCGGTCTCGAGATTGGTCACGTTTACGCCGACCAGGCGCACGGCCACGCGGCGCGTAAACAATTTCACAAAAAGATCTTTGGCTTCGGCGAGCAGTTCGCGCTTGTCATTGGATGGCCGCGTCAAGCGCACCGTCTGGTGCGCTGAAAAATGGTCCACATAGCGGATGCGCAGACCGATGGTGCGCGCCTGGCGGCCGTATTCGCGCAGCGTCGAACCGATTCGCTCGCTCAGATATTCGATGAGACCACCGAGAAACTCCGTGTCGATCGTTCCGCCTTCAATGGTCGTTTCGCGCGAGACGGATTTGGGCGTCGAGGGCAGCATCACTTCGCGTCCATCGAGTCCGCGCGCGCGCTCCCAGATTTGTCCGCCAATGACTTCGCCAAACGCGGCTTCGAGAGCGGCTCGCGGCACCTGCCGCAATTCGCCGATCGTGGCGATGCCGCGCTCCGCGAGCATTCCGGCATGGACATGCCCGATTCCGTGCAGCTTCTCGACTGGCAGCGGCGTCAAGAAATTCTCTTCCGTTCCCGGCGTAATCATGCGGAAACCGCGCGGGCGCTCGAGCCGCGAGGCGATCGAGGCCACGACTTTTGTGCGCGCCGCACCGACGCTCACGCTCAGTCCGGTCTGTTCGAGCACGTCCGCCTGCACGCGCCGCAGCGCCGCTTCATAATTTGGATACAGCCGCTCGGTCCCCGCGAAATCGAGATAAAAATCGTCCAGCGCCGCCGTCTCGACCGCGGGTGTGTACGTTTCAAGAATGCGCCGCACGCGTTCCGCATAGTCCGCGTAGTGCTCGTACTGTCCCGGCACCACCACCGCCTTCGGACAAATCCGCAGCGCTTCGCGAAACGTCATCGCCGTTTTTACGCCGCACGCTTTCGCTTCGTAGCTGGCCGAAGCCACCACACCGCGCCCCACCAGCACGGGTTTGCCGCGCAGTTGGGGGTTCAGCACCTGCTCGACGGACGCAAAAAACGCGTCCACATCCACGTGCACAATGTTTGGAATTGTCCCGTTACACGGGTTGTAGCGCGGGGCGTCCGCTCCGCGGCCTTTTTCCTCGCGCGCGTCTTCGTGAAAGGGATTGAACGGCATCGCCACTGCGGGGAATACATTTTCGATACAGACGTCCATAACGGCTCCTAGTAACTGCGACCGCACAGCGGTGAACGCAGGGAAGCGGACCGAGTAGAATCTTTTCCGGGCGTTTCCGGAGTCGAGGGATCACTCCGTCGAGTCGACCCCTCACCTCCGCTTACGGCTCGGAATTTTCAACGGGCGGCGCCCAGTTCGTGAGAGCCAAAATGGCAATGGAACCGAACGCCACCCGTTTCCCGTTTCCTCTACCGCCCCGCACTATAGGCGAACAAAAAGCGAAAGTCAAGAGCTTTTAAATAGCCCTGCTCCTCGGTTCCCACCAAGAGCAGGCCTTGGGCTATTCCTTCGCTTTTAAAGCTTCTTTTGCGAAGTTTTTCCGCAGATAAATCTCCGTCACGAAGCCATAACGCCGCTCATCGGCCTTGGGCTCCGCCGTAGGAACACGCCGGACACAAGAAAAATCGATCCGTATTCTTTGGCAGGCCAACGCATTGAGCGCGCAGCATATTTACATATGAGAACATTTTACTCATTGTGCTTATTGTGACAGACAGGCGATCCCCGGACTTATACACTTACTTTGTTATCGGCCTCATTCGTAAGAGAAACAGCGGGTATGAATATGTGGCAGAGAAATTGTCCTGTTTGCCGGAAATTGTTGGAAAAGAAACTTCCCACCGAGACAGTCCCGTGTTCTTGCGGCAAGTTCGTCTGGAAGGGTTAGCGTTGTTTGTTGCGATGCGCCCGCTTCGAATAGTCCGGGGGTTGCCGCCGAACTATCTCGCTGCGTTTTTTGACCGCAGCGGAAGATTCAGGCTGCCACCTGCCTAATATTCATGCAGTGAATACCAGGGAAAATCAAAAGGACGCTTGAACGAGTTCAAGGGCGGAATTCCGCCGGCGAACGGTTTCCCTCGCTTTTCTACTCTTGCATCTTGACACCCGCTGTCATCAGAGATACATCTCTCACGCCATGAGCACCTCTTTCGTTTTCTTTCTCGCTTTCGCGATCGGCGTCGTCTCCGGCATGCGCTCCCTTACCGGTCCCGCCGTCGCGGCTTGGGCCGGGCATCGGAACTGGCTCAATCTTGCCGGCTCCCGCCTCGCGTTCATGGGTTCAACCGCCGCCGTGGCCATCTTCACACTGTTGGCGCTCATCGAGCTCATTGCAGACAAGCTCCCTTCAACGCCCAGTCGCACCAAGCCCCTGGGCCTCATCGCTCGCTTCGCCCTTGGCGCTCTCTCTGGCGCTTGCGTGGTGGTCTCGGCCGGGCACTCTCTCGTCTATGGTGCCGTCCTTGGCGCTGCTGGTGGCATTGCAGGAGCCTTTGCAGGCCATCAATGGCGCACGAGCCTCGTCAACGCGCTCAAGGTCTCCGACTTGGTTATCGCGCTCGTCGAGGACGCCGTGGCGATCGGCATCGGCCTGTTTATCGTTACTCGGCACTAACTCTGGGGCTGCTCGTAACATCGGGAGTGCGCGGCCGTGGCATCGCCGTAACCGCGCCATTTTTTAATTGCTTCGGCACCTGCATTTCCGAGATGATTTTCGCTCTGGCCGCTGGCTTACTTCATGAACTTGAATCTCTTTTTCGCGCTACTCGGCGGCTTATTAGTTCTCGCGTTCCTCGCCAACCGGCTTGTGCGCTTCACGGGTGTCCCCGACGTCATCATCCTCATGGCTACCGGCGTCCTCATTGGTCCTGTCCTTCACTGGGTCAACCCCGACGTTTTTCGCGGCGTCACCCAGGGTTTCGGTTCCCTGGCGCTCATTCTCATCCTTTTCGAAGGCGGCCTTGAACTCAAGCTTCGTGAAATTATCTCTCATTTCGCCGGTGGCTTCTTTCTCGCCATTTTCAGCTATACGCTCAGCGCTGCGGCGGTCGCTCAGGTCTGCCGCCAGGCACTTCATTTCACTTGGATTCCCGCGCTCCTCGTTGGCGCCGCATTCGGCTGCATCAGCAGCTCCATTCTCCTTCCTGTTCTTCAACAAGTGAATCTCCGGCGTGAAGTCAAAGTCACTCTGCTCGTCGAAGCCTCCTTTGGCGACGCCCTCGCTGTTCTGGCCGTGACCACTCTCCTTGGTATCGCCGCCGGCGGCAGTGCGTCGGCAAAACTCATCACCTGGAGTCTCTTTTCGAGTGTCATTCTTGCCGTTGCCTCCGGTGTTCTCATCGGGATTCTGTGGTCGTACTTATTGCCGTATCTCTCCGAGGAGCGCTTCTGGCATGTGCTGACCTTTGCCGCTGTCTTGCTGCTCTATTCCGGCGTTCACGCCTTGCACGGCAATGAGCTCGTCGCCGTCCTGCTATTTGGGCTCACACTCTCCAATTATCCGGCGGCGCAAAAGCGCGTACATTTCGGCGATGACTCAGAGGGCGCCGGCTGGTTTTCCGAGGCGCCCCTCCAGCAGCAGGATCACGGCGCGCGAGCGCATCAACACGGACAAATGCTCACGTTTCACGGCGAGCTGGCTTTTCTGATTCGCACATTTTTCTTTGTCCTGCTTGGCGCGCTCGTCGAATTCGACGGCCTGCGGCAGCATGCCATCCTTTCGTTAGGCTGCTTTGTGGTTCTCTTTGTTGCCCGCTGGCTTTCCGTGCAGTCAGGGCGCTTCGCTTGGCGCGCCTTCACGGCTCACGAGCGCGAACTCATGGTCTGGTTTCTTCCCCGCGGCCTGATCACTGCCGTGCTAGGCATTGAAATTGTGCAAGCTCGCGGGGCGGACTTCGCCTTTCTTCCTGCGCTGGCGTTTGCGGTCATCCTAATCACCAATGTTGCTCTGCTCATCGGCTCGCTGCGCGCCCGCCGACTTTATCCGGTACCCCCTCCAGCCGTGTCCGAGCCTGCTGCCCCGCCAATCCCCTCCTAGCCCGCGCGCGTTCCGACTTCTTCCATTCCACAACCAGCGCGATATTTTCGCTTCTGAAAAGTACGAATCAAACGAACGCTTCGTGCATCCAACCGTCGGCTGGCGTAAAGTCTCGGAAGACGGAGGGCCAAGCATGAGTGGACCCAATCACTATCAGGCCATTGTCATCGGCTCTGGACAGGCGGGGACGCCGCTTTGCCAGGATTTGGCGAAGGCCGGGCTGCACACCGCTCTCGTGGAACGCGCGCATATCGGTGGCACGTGCATCAACGAGGGCTGCACTCCGACTAAGACCATGGTCGCAAGCGGGCGGGTCGCCTATCTCGCGCGCCGGGGCGGCGATTACGGCATTCACACCGGCAACATCGCTGTTGACTTGAACCGCGTCCGGGAGCGCAAGCGCGGCATCGTCGCGAGTTTCCGCAACGGCAGCCAGGCGCGCATCGAGAAGACTCCCGGTCTCGATCTGCTCTTTGGAGAAGCAAGTTTCACTGGACCGCGCTCGATTCAAGTGCGCCTGCAAGACGGCTCCCAGCGCACGCTCACCGCCGATAAATTTTTCATCAACGCCGGATGCCGCCCCGCCCTGCCGTCGCTCCCGGGCTTGCAGGAGATTCCGTATCTGAACAGCACTTCGATCATGGAACTGGACGTTGTCCCTGAGCATCTCCTGGTCATCGGCGGCGGTTACATCGGCCTCGAGTTCGGGCAACTCTTCCGGCGTTTTGGCAGTCGCATCACCATCTTCCAGCAGGCTTCCCATTTGCTACGCGATGAAGATCCCGATGTCGTCACGGAAATCCTGAACATCCTGCAGCAGGACGGAATAGAAGTTTTTCTGAACGCCAAAGTGAAGCGGGTCGCCAAGGAGGGCCCTCAAATCAAACTGGCCGCCGCCGTTGCCGGGGAAGACCGCACGTTTAGTGGTACTCATCTGCTTGCAGCCACCGGACGCGTGCCCAACTCGGATTCTCTCAACGTAGCGGCTGCCGGCATCGCCACGGACGCCCGCGGCTTCCTCGAGGTCAATGCAAAACTTGAAACCAACGTGGCTGGAATCTACGCCTTGGGCGACATCAAGGGCGGCCCTGCGTTCACGCACATTTCTTACGATGATTTCCGCATCATCCGCACCAATCTCATCGAAAACGGCGATGCCAGCACGGAGGGGCGGCTCGTTCCGTACACTGTTTTCATGGATCCCCAGCTCGGCCGCGTCGGGCTTACCGAAACGGAAGCGCGCGCTAAAAATCTAAAGATTCGAGTCGCGAAGATGCCGATGTCGCACGTTGCCCGCGCTCTGGAAGTCGACGAACCCCGCGGCTTTCTGAAGGCCATTGTTGATGCCGGCACGGGACAAATTCTGGGCGCCGCCGTTCTTGGGCTTGAAGGCGGAGAAGTGATGTCCATGCTTCAACTGGCTATGATGGGCAAGTTGCCTTATACCGTTCTTCACGACGCGGTGTTTTCGCATCCCAGTCTTTCCGAATCCCTCAACAATCTTTTCCTCGAGTCCAATTTCGTTTCCTGACCACTCGCTTCCCCAGTGCTGCGAGGCGGCACAAGATCCGCCGCGTTCCTAGCTTGTTGCTCGTTCCAACTCTTTGCGATTCCACTTTGCCAGGTCAGCTGCCCCGTCATACGTGCTTTGCAAAAATGCCAGCAACGTGTCTCTGGGCGAAGCGGCGCGGCGCACATCGTCGTACATCAAAATAAACTCTTTCAATTGCGGATGATAAAACGCTTCCGCCGGGCGCACGGGACTCTTCGCAAACCCCGGCGGTTCGGGCGCTGCATAGGCATAAAACGCAGCTCCCTTGATATCACCTCCGCCCGGCCAAAATCCCGCGCTGATGACTTCATGAGAGTACGCTTCCCGCGTGATGGAGTCCGCCCCTTCGCGCGCCGGCGCGCGACGTCCCGAAAAGCGCGTCACGGCAAGGTCGAAGCTACCCCAGAAAAAATGCACCGGACTCGACTTTCCAATGAACCCGGCGCGGAATTCGTTAAAGACCGCATCGCAGCGCGCCAGGATTCGCCAGAATCGATTTGCGTATTCGGGAACGTAGGTGGCGTGCTTGGTGTCCTTATCAAACGGAATCGGATCGGGAATTTCGACAGACATCTTCCAGATTTTCACGGCGATTCCCAGCGAGGCCAGCGCGGCCATGAATTCGCGATAAAAATCGGCAACGGAACGTGGCGCCAGGGCTAACGTCAGGATCGCGTCGTTGCTGGTCCGAATGACAAGCTGGTGGTGGATGAAATCGAACTGTGCTTCGAAATTTCCACCCGCGTACGGGATGGCCGAGGTCGTGAGCCCAAACGAATTCACATACAGCGGGACTCCCCACCAGTGATTGATGTTCGGCGACAGCGCGAGCCTTACCTTGCCGACGATTTGCGTCCACATGTGCAGCGTGGCGTAAGTGTCCTGCCACGCTTCCCGAGGAAGTTCGGGCCACATCTCTTGCTCGGCGCGAGCCCTACTTGCGTTCATGGATCCTCCACAGCGCAGAAACCTCCGCAATTTCAGCGAAACCAATTGGCTGCAAATTCTGCCGTGATGTTTCCGGCCGGTTCAGCGGCCGCTAGGATTATAAGCCCCCGAATCGCCCCGTTCACTCCGCAAAGGAAAACTCTCGCTGTGGCTGCACGGCTACTCCTGCTGTGTCTTCACTTCGTTGGGGATCGTCCGGCCTTCGCCTTGCGAAAAACTGGACTGCTGCCAGCGATATTGGTGCGCGCCGAGTGGAGTTTGCCGATCTGCACCAATTCGCTAACGCGTAGAACTGTCCCTATTAGCACAGACGCTCTACTCTCGATGCGTTAGTCTGTTTCTGAGCTTTGATTCTCCGGGAACTTCAGCCCCAGCTGCCATCGAGTCAAAAATGAAAATTCTGGCTAAATCTCGAATTGGAGCACTTCTGATTGTGGTCGCGGCTTCCTCCGCGCTCTTCGCTCAAAATAGCGGACCGGACAAACCTCTGAGTCCTGCCGGCGTCCTGGATGCGCGACAGATTATGGGTAAGTCACTTCAGGCGACCGAGCACAGTTGGCAAGCGCGGGACGATTACATCTACGTCGAGCGGGATGAGGATCGCCGCCTGGACTCGACGGGGAAGGTGCAATCGGAAAATATCGACGTCACCAAAATGACGCTTGTCGACGGCGTTCGCTTCGAGCAGCTCATGGAACACAACGGTCAGCTGCCATCGGCTGAGGAACAGAGAAAACGGAACCTGGATCTCGATAAACTGAAGCGCGAAACCCCGGCGGAGCGGGCTGCGCGCAGCCAAAAGAGCGACGAAAACAGGGCTATTCTCCGAGATTTGCTAAAGGCCTTTGACTTCCGTCTTGTCGGCGACGAGATCATAGCAGGCAGGCCGACCTACGTGTTTGCAGCGACGCCGCACCCGGGTTATCACGCCCACGGGCCGTACAGCAAGTTGTTCTCCAGGGTGGAAGGCAAGCTTTGGGTCGACAAGCAGGACTTTGGCTGGGTCAAAGCCGAGGGCCAGGTAACACAGACGTTCTCCTTGGGACTGTTCGTGGCCCGCGTGCAGCGAGGCTCGCGCTTCATTCTCGAACAGACTTCTCTCGGTGACGCGGTATGGGTGCCGAAGCGCATCGAAATGCGTGCAAACGCCAGAATCCTTTTGTTAAAGAGTCTCGACCTCTACAGGGTCCTCACCTATTCGGACTATCGCCCCGCGGCGGACGGCGCGTATTCCGTGAAACAATAGCCGCGTTCTACGAAATTATCAGGCACACGGTCGCAGCCGCCAAATGCCAATCCCCTCCCGTTGCGTGCAGCAATCCGCTTCTTGCCGTTCATCGCACGGCAATGCATTCCATGATTCTGGAAGAGCGCTCTCACACGCTCTTTGGAGACAATGGTCCGCTACTCGTCGCGTCAGAACACTCGCCCGAGCTGGAAAAACCATTTGTGATGGCCGGTATCGCCCACGCTGCCGCCTACGAAAAGCGGCCCGATGACCGTCTCTGCCAGGATGCCAGCGGCAATGTCATTCGGGAGTTTGCTTTCATTCGGCGCGCCATACATTTTTGCGATTTCGTAGGACCCGATCACAAACACTCTTTTTCCGACCAGCGGCGGCAACGTCCACAAATCGTGCAAATAGCCTCCCCGGAACAAGTAGTATTGATTCCCCTGCAGCTCGTTTAACCCGTAAGCGCTCAGCGTCAGCGGCCCGCCCAAAAAGAATTGCGGAATTCCCGTGTGGCTAAATCCGAACGTGGTTCCTCCTTCGCCATCCACAAACACCGAGCCCATCGCCGAGACCGGCTGAAAATACTCGAGATTCGATTGCAGAGAGGGGAAGGCGGCCGCTGTCCCGGGACTCGTATCGAACCACCGGAAGGTCGTTTCGGAACGCACACCGCTGCGCGGAATCACTGGGCTATCCGTGTGATCGAACAGGTAGTGGAACTTCGCATCGCCAACGCGCCCTTCAACAGAATTGAATACCGAAGCGCCTAGCCGTAGTTGTGCGTCGAGATAGCCCACTTCATAGCCGAATCGCAATTCACTGAAGCGGTCGAATCCATAACCAATATCCATCCCGAACTTTGCCTGGCCCAGTTTGTAGTCCGCCAGTGGATTGCCCTTTTCATAAATCTTGAAGACGCGCGTGCTCGCGTCTCCGTGCGGCGCAATAAACCATTTGCTCGAGGGCGTGAACGGGCGGTAAAGCTCGCTTCCCAGTCCATACGTGTTTCCAAAGAGAATATCCGTGCGCCATTCGGAGCGGAATCCCGCCACATCCAAAAGCGTCAGCCGGGTACCCATCGTGAAACCTACTTCTTCACTTTCCGAGCCATCCACCTCAAACCCTGGTTGAATCGTCGGCGGCGCATAGTTTTTTTCACTTACTTTGATCTGCAGCCCGAGCTCTCCGCCGCGCTCCAAAATCCGGTAGCCTGCGGTGTCATAACGGCCCAGGCCCGTCAGCCGCGTCAAAGCCTGGTCCAGTTTCTTCGTGTCCAGAGGTTTGCCCGCCAGCGGCGCCAGAAAATGTTCGATGCTCTCCGTCTGCTGCGCGGTGTCCGCCCCTTCCACTTTGATGAACTTCGGTACCGGTGCGAGCGTTTTTATTCGCGCATCACGTCCGCGCTTATAATCCCGCCATTCCGCATCGCTCAGCGCGAACTTATTGAGCAGCCGCGATTTTTCACTGGCGGCCTCGTAGCCCTTCTGCATGATCGGGTCATGCTTTTTGTAGTCCGTCGAGCTGTATCCGCCCAGCGGCACGCTGACCACCGCGTCCGCTCGCGCCATGCCGCGCACTTCGCTCTCTGCCACCACGACGCGAACCGATTGGTCCAGCACATTGAAAAGTGACTTGATGTCTTTCGCTTCCATCGGCGCGGTTTCCAAATGCACCGCAATCACAATGTCCGCTCCCATCTGCTTCACGACGTCGGTCGGTAGATTGTTCACCAGCCCTCCGTCCACCAGCACGCGGTCCTTGTCGAACACCGGCTTGAACGCGCCGGGAATCGACATCGTCGAACGCAACGCGTCCGCCAGCGAGCCTTGTTCGAATACGACTTCCTTGCCGCTCACGATATCCGTGGCCACGCAGCGAAACGGCGTCGGCAGTGCTTCGAAAGATTCCAGGTTGTAGTACGGCAAAGTGATTCGATCGATTAATAGTCCGATCTGATGTCCCGAATTCAATCCGCTCGGGAGTGACAATCCATTTCGTAACCCGATAACGAATGCATTGGGATACGCCCTCTGATCTTCTTTTCTCCGGTATGAAAGATCTTCGTAGGGTGTCGCATCTCCCAGCACTTGATTCCAGTCGACTCGCTCGATCAACGTTTTCAGTTCCGCAGGACTCATTCCCGCAGCGTAGAATCCTCCGATGAGGCCGCCCATGCTCGTTCCGGCAACATAGTCCACTGGAATATGGTGCTGTTCGAACCATTCGAGCACACCGATATGCGCCAGTCCGAGCGCGCCGCCTCCTTCCAGCGCCACACCAATGCGCAGCCGCTCCTTAGGCTCCTCTTGAGTCTTCGACGCCAACGGGGCTTGTATCTTGGACTCTTGTGCGGCAGCGGAGAAGGGAATCAGCAGCAAGAAGCATAGGATCGCGCGGTGCATCAAGACCTCCTCGGAAAGCTTCCAGCGGAATGGGATGCTGGAACCGATTCCGAGTTTGTCTCAATGCCAGTGTCCGGGCAAGCAGCTATCCTCGAGAATTTCGAAAACAACTCCGCCCAGGAGACTTATTTTTTCCCCTCGCGATGCGCTGTGGGTTTGATGGTTCCTTTTGCCCGCGCCACTTTCAACAACTCTGGATAGAACTGAACGAAGGAGTGTTCCACGGCGGCGTTTTGTTCGTGGCAGGTCCAACAGGCATTTTTGCCTGGAGTCGTGGCGCTCGCTGTTTTCGCGGAATCATCGAAATTGAAATAAGCCCACTTATCGGGGAAGCGCTCCTCATCCTTGATTTCGACATCCAGGCCGGCGAGTGCTTCCTGATAGCTGCCTTTTACGTTGATCGAGCCCCGGGAAGTCGAGCCGTAAATTTCGAGAACGAACATGGTCTTGTTCGGCCACGTTCCGTTGGATTGGAAAAAATCGAATGCCTCAGGGGCCACGAAAACATTTGTAAAAGCCGGAGCACCATTCCCTCCCACCGACGGATTGTAGCTCATTCCGAAACCGGAGGAGACGTACACCCAGCGACGATACCCTTCTGGACGTACGAGTTCGCCTGCCGAGGAGAATTCTGCGCGGGACGGCTTAGCTGAATCCGCGGTGCGAGCAGACGCTGTGTGAACTGCGCGCAGGGCAACCGCGCCGGCGAGCAACGCGGCGAACACTAGAGCAGAGATCTTTTGCATGCCAGGCCTCCTCAAGAAACTTTAACAGGCATTGCCACCTGAGTGGAAACTGCCCGTTTCTACGATATATCGTCGTACGCCATACTATGTCGTTAAACGTTATAGTAGCTAGACGCGGCAGCGCTCGCTCTGTTTCTCTTTTTTTTAGAGTGCACCGAGAGGGAACAAGCCCAAATCTTCCGCAGGCTATACACGGACACGCCGCCCTATTCGTATCGCAGGGCGGCCATGGGGTCGACACGCATGGCGCGGCGGGCGGGGATGTATCCGGCGAGCGCCGCCACGGCGGCAAGACCGGCAGTGACGACGGCGAGCGTGGCGGGGTCATTGGGCGAAACTTCGAAGAGCATGTGGCCGAGAAGACGAGAAGCCACGAGTGTGCAAGGGATTCCAACGGCCATGCCTACAATCGTCAGGACTAGAGTTTCGCGTAAAACCATTCGGAAGATGGTGTTGCGCGAAGCGCCGAGCGCGACGCGAATCCCGATCTCGTTCGTCCGGCGCGACACCGAATAGGAAATCACGCCAAAAATTCCGGTCGCGGCAAGCAGGAGCGCCATCACCGCGAAGACGCCCAGCAGCAGTGTGCGAAACCTTGGCTGAGCCACGGAAGCGTCGATAACGTCGGGCATCTTCGCGACCTCCGTCACAGGCAGATCTTTGTCGATTTTTTGCACTTCTTGACGAATGGCGGTGGCGACGCTGGATGGACTCAACGTGCTCTTCACGACCAGATTCGCGCCCCAAAAAGGCGATTGCGCGTATGGCACATACATCATCGGCCCAGGATCCTGACCCAGCGCAACGTCTCGCACATTACCTACGATCCCGACGATTTCGCGCGCGGCTCCGCTATCTGGAGGAAAACCGAAGGTGAGCTGCTTTCCCAGGGGTATTTGATTTGGGAAGTAGAGCCGCGCCAAAGCCTCGCTGATTAACGCAACGCGGGGCGCGGACATGACGTCGTGCAGGTTGAAGAGGCGTCCGGCGAGCAGCGGAATCGCCATAACGCGAAAATAGTCCGGACTGACTGAAACATAGTTCGCGGTCCTTGATGCACTCGCCGAGGAAGCTGGACTTCCGACAATATCGAATCCCAGGTTAACGAAGCCGTCGCCGATCGGCCTGGGAACAGCCACGGCGGAATTCTGCAATCCAGGCTGAGCCTGAATTCGTGCGAGCAACTCGTCGGAAAAGGCGGCCCACTGCTGCGGCGTGGAATACTGAAATCGAGGCAGGGAGATATCGGCTTGGATGACGTGCTGGACATCAAATCCCGGGCTGACGGACATGAGTTTGGAAAAGCTTCGAAGCAGCAACCCCGCGGCTACCAGCAACACCATGGCGAGAGCAATTTCTCCTGCCGCCAGGAAACTGCGCGTGCGGCGGCGGTTGCGGCTCTCGCCGGAGCGGCCGCCGCCTTCGCGAAGGCTCGACTGTAAATTGGAATTCGCGGCGAACAAGGCCGGGGCCAAACCAAACACGCAGCTCGCGACGGCGGAAAGCAGAAGCGCAAAGCCTAAGACGAGATTGTCAACGCGAACGGCATTCACTCGCGGTAAATCTGGCGGCAGGAGCGCACTCAGGCCTTGGACGCCCAAGTAAGCAAGAGCGATTCCAGCCAATCCGCCAAGCAAACCGAGCACGGCGGTCTCACTGAGCAACTGGCGAACAATCCGGGCTCGCCCGGCGCCCAGCGTCGTTCGAACGGCAATTTCGCGCGCGCGAGAAGTGGCCCGCGTGAGTAGTAAGTTGGCGATATTGGCGCAGGCGATGAGCAGCACAAGGCCGACGGCGCCCAGAAGCACAAGAAGCGCCGACTTCACCTTGCCGACGATCATTTGCTGCAGCGGAACCATGCGGATCCCCCAGCCGTCGTTCTCGGCGGGAAATTCTTTGCCCAACCTCGCACTAATGGCATCGAGTTCCGCTTGAACCTGGGTCATGGAAACACCTGGCTTCAATCGTCCGGTAACTTGAAGCCAATGGCCTCCCCTCCGATCCATCCAACTGCTGAAGAGCGGATCCTGGACCAGGGGGATCCAGACTTGCTCGCTTTGTGAGACAGCAGGAAAGCGAAACGCGGCAGGCATGATTCCAACCACGGTGAAAGTGCGCTTGTCTAGGTTAATGGAGCTTCCGATGATGTTTGGATCTGCGCCGAAAGAACCCCGCCAGAGATTCTCGCTGAGAATGACGACGGCCGGCGCCCCGGGTTTGCCGTCCTCTGAGAAAAACACACGTCCCATAAGAGGCCTCGCGCCGAAGAGCGAGAATAGTTCCGGGGTTATGACCGACGTGTTGACGACCGATGGCTCGCCTGTGCCTGTCAACGTGAGTTGGTGTTGCTGGCTTCCAGCCATGTCGATAAAAGCGTGATTCTGTTCGCGAACTTCCGCAAAGTTCGCATAGGACCAACCGGTTCCCTTGACCCCCGCCTGGGATTGCACTTCGAACACGTTGAAGAGTTGGTTTGGCTGCGCATACGGCAGCGGCTTCAAAAGCACTGCGTAAACGACACTGAAAATAGCGGTGTTGGCGCCGATGCCGAGCGCCAGCGTGAGTACGGCAACGGCGGTGAAGCCGGGATTCTTTCGCAGCATGCGCATGGCGTAACGCGCATCCTGCAGGAAAGTCTCGAGGAACGGCAGGCCCTGAAGTTCGCGGTTGGTTTCTTTCAGCTGCGTGAGGCCTCCCAGCCGGAGCCGGGCGGCGCGCCGGGCTTCTTCCGCGGGCATACCTCGCCGTACATTTTCCTCCGTAAGCAGTTCGAGATGAGAATCGAGTTCGCGCGCGAACTCTTGATCCGTATTGCCGGGTGAAAGCCACGCGCGAGTGCGTGAAGTAATCGCTTTAATCCAGGCGATCATCTCGTCCTCCTTGCTCTGCAGCCCGCTGTGAGCCGCCAATCAGCGGCACTGTCATCTTCCTGTGGCCTAACCACAGGAGTATCTCGAATGCCCTGTGGGATGTCAACAGGGAAAATTGCTCCTCTCTTTCTTGCGATTTTCAATGGACATAGAAGCCCGACTTGGAAAGAACGAGGTAGTCGCGGTTCTTTTTGCCGAAGGATGTTGCCAGGCGAACGTCGAGCTTGTGAGGTGTGCCGAGCGCCGCGGTGGCGTTGGTGTAGTAGCCCAGCGTGTAGCGTGTTTTGATTCGGTCGATAAGGGCGTGGAAAACACTGTCGAGATGCGCGACGTCTTGAACGTTAAAGATTTCGCCCCCAGTCTGCCCAGCAACTTTACGAATGTTGACGAGGCCGGGGATCATGCTGGCGGCGAAAAGAGTTTGCGGCGGATTGTAGCCGGGAATTTTTAGGTTATAGAGGACGGCGTCGGCTGCGATGGCTTCGGTGACGATATCGTGCGTGCCTTGTCCACCGGCATCGGTGCCTACGTCATCGCTAATGAGAATGATGACGCGGCGGCCTTTGGGCGGGAGCTTGAGGAGATACTGGGAGGCAAGAAAAATGCCGTCATTAATATTCGTGGCGCCGCCTGCGTGAAACGTGTTGATCTGCTCGGCAAGCGTGGCCTTGTCTTTCGTGAACGGCACGCGCAATTCGGCTTCGGTCGAAAAAGTGAAGAGCGCCACCTCGTCATCCGGTTTAAGCGCGGCGAGAGCGGTGTTGGCGGCGTCACGCAATGGGCCGAGGAATGGACCAATCGAATCGCTCAGATCGAGTACGAGTGCAACGTTGATGGGCAATGCGTCGCGGCTGAAGACTTCCAGCTTTTGAACGACGCCGTCCTCGCGCACTTCGAAGTCATCTTTTTTCAGATCGACCATAATCTGGCCGGCCTTGGTCTTGACGGTCGCATCGAGCAGAACGAGGTTCACGCCCACCCGAATGACGCCTTCGCCCTGATCCTGCGCCCGGGCCCTGATTGGCAAGAAAAATGGGAAGCAAACCAAGAGGGCTGTTAAGCGAAGTACGTTTCGCGAATAGTTGGACTCTGCCATTGCCCTCACAGATGACCGCTCGCGTCTCCGCGGTTCGCTTGGCTCTGCGTCTTTCTATTGTATAGGGCTTCGCGTCGAATTGCGGCATGGTCGGCGGGAAAGCCGCCGAGAAACCCGTTCTTCGATACGCAGGGAGAATTAGGAGGGTTTGCCAGTGCGGCGATAGGCGACGCCACACTTATAGAGCTTGTCTTTGGTAATCTCAACGACCCAGGCGATTTCCGCCGGGACAAAAATGGCGTTGCCCCCTGGCGAATAGGGAACAGCGACTTCGATATTGGTCCGCTCAAAATACTGCTTACGGCTCCTGAAACAGATGCCGCCCTTGGACATGTCTTCGCAGGTGACGACGTCGTCCGTGAAGCCAGACCTCCGCACGCAAGCTTTGTAGCTGACCCTGGTGCGCGGGTGTTTGCGGCGGTTGTCCAATGGCACAGAGGTCGTGGCTTTGGGTTCCTGAGGAGTGGTGACTGTCGAACCCGCTTGTCCGGTTGGCGCAAATGGCTTGCTCGCATTTTTTGTGGATTGGGTGGAAGTGGCAATTGTTGCGTCTCGGCCGGCGGCAACCAGTACATTCGGCTCCTCACGCGCTTCTGAGGCCCGTTTCCAAAGAGTTGAGTCGCCACACTGTTTGCAAAAGCGAACGATGCCCTCGTTGATGATCAGGACGTCCGACTCGACGTCGCTATGGTCCACGGTCTCGCGCTGTTTGCAGTTCCCGCATTCGAGGAGCACGCGGCGGGCTTGTTTGTCCTTTTCGGAGACAGGCGCAAAGTCGATGCCCCAAAAGTCGATTTGGGAAGTGTCTACAAAGGCGACGCCGTAGGTGTAGATCTCGCCTTCGGAACCGATGCGGCCGACCACGCGGACAAGGGCCTCTTTGTTGGTGTCGAGGTACCGAATGATGATCTCTTGCTCAGCGGAGAGCTTATAGGTCGAAATAATGCCTGCACCGTGGCGGCTGAGAAGGACGGTCTTGGTCATTTCCGAAAAGCCCTTGCCGTCCATGTCGCTTCCGGTCAGAAGGATAGCGAGTTCCTTGGGGATGCGACTGCTGCGGCGGAGATGCTCGTAGGACACGTTGTGTACTCTTCGAGGGAAGAACGACTAAGGAAAAGGTTACCCGGAAGTTTGCAAGCCTGGCACAGAAATTGAGGAAATGGTTCCACCGGCGCAAGGGCGAAGGTGCGTCCGAATAGGCGAAACCACGTGAGGCTCGACACGCAGACATGTGCCAGGCATCACCGAATTTACCGCTTCGGAAGACTACAACCGAAGCGTAGAAGGAAAGAGACCGCGAATGAAATTGAGCTGCCAAAGCCGGGAGAAGGTGGAACGACGGAGGGCTCAGCAGCTCCAGTTATCGCGCGTCGTCTAAGAAGACGCGTTAGGACAGACCTTCGCGGTAGCGGGCTTCCTTCTGCCTGGGGTGGCAGCTGGGCACCAAGCATAGAAGAAGCGCCAGACGTTGCGACGCACCGGCCGTTCACGGCCGGAATTACTGAGGCCCCAGCTGCCGCCCCGATTTTGAACTTGCAGCGATCCAAGAATGAATGAGTTGCTGACTGAGGAGGAAAGAGATGACAAACCTGATTGTACGGGACAACTTGTTTGAGGATCTGTTCGATGTCCGGCGTGAATTCGACAAGATTTTCAACCGGATGCTGACGGTAAAACCGTGGGGCAAGGAAGAAGCAGCCCAGTTGACGGGATTCAACTTCATGCCAGCGATCGAGACCTTTGTTGATAAAGAGGCCAAGAAATATGTTTGCAGGGTTTCTTTGCCCGGAATCGATCCGAAGGAAGTTCATGTCAGCGTGGAGCGGAATGTTCTGACCATCGCTGGCGAGCGGAAAGTGGAAAAGAAGACCAAGGAAGCGGAGTATTTCCACGAGGAGTTAGCCTACGGGAAGTTCGAAAGGACGCTGGAATTGCCCGAGGGCGTGAACACCGAAAAAATCAACGCTGAATTCGTGAACGGAGTGCTGGAGATCACGGCGCCAGTGGCCGCCGTGGCGCTGCCAAAGAAAATCGAAATCAAGACCGTGCCAATGACAAAGCAGATGGCGGCATAGGGCGCGGCAGTTGGAAAGGCCCGGTCCGAGAAATCGGACCGGGCCTCTTCTTTTTTAGCCGAGGGTCAAGCCAAAGTGGGATAGCAGTAGGCGCGGTGCACGGGTATCCGTGCAGGGGCGTCGCTGCAAGCAAAAGCGATTACTCGTAGCGCAGGGCTGCAAGAGGATCGATGCGCGTCGCGCGATACGCAGGAATCCAGCAAGCGAAAAGAGCAATCCCCGTGAGCAACAGCACCACCACTATAAACGTGAGTGGATCGGTGGGTTTGATGCCCAAGAAGAGGCTTCCCATTACGCGCGTGCCGGCCAGAGCAACAACCAAGCCCAGGGCCAGTCCAACCCCGACCACCCCAAGTCCTTGCCGCAAGACCATCTTCAAGATGTCGTGAGGAGCGGCGCCCATAGCCATGCGAATGCCGATCTCTTGTGTACGCTGAACGGCGGCGTAGGAGACCACGCTATAGATTCCGACGACGGCTAGAATCAGGCCGAGAAAGCCCATGGTGGCCGTCAATTGCGCTCCAAAGCGGAAGAAGAAAAAGCCGTTCGCGCCTTGAAGAGATTCGGTCATCGTCTGCACCTGCGTGACGGGGAGGTCGGGTGCGAGGTCGTGGATTTGCGATTCGATCTGAAGCGCCAGTGAATCCGGCGGCACGGAAGTGCGGACGTGGATTGTGCGCATGGACATGTAACTTTGATCGAGAGGCAGATAAAAGAAAGGCTGGGGATCTTCGGCCACGTTCTGGTATTTTCCGTCCTGAACGATTCCGACAATTTGCACAAACGGCCCATTGGCGCCCTTCGTGCTGAATCGTTGGCCGAGGGCATCCTCGGTTGGCCAGAATTTCTTGGCCATGGATTGGTTGATGATGGCCACGCCGGGACCTTTTTCACCATCGGCGTCCGCGAATTTTCGCCCGCGAAGCAGTGGAATCTGCAAAGTGTCCAAGTATCCCGACGTAACCATGTTGTAGGCGACCTCGGCCGGCTGCTGACCGGGGTCAAGAGGATGGTTCTCAATCCAGATGCGATCGCCCGAGCTGATGTAGCCGAGGGGAATCGTAAAAGCCTGTGCCACGGATTCCACCCCGGGCAGAGCACGAATGCGGCTCTCGATTTCGCGGAAGAATTCGCGGCCGCGCGGTTCCTTGTATCCGATCTGTTGCACGTCCACGGACAGATTTAGAACGTGATCGGGGTTGAAACCGAGATTGATCTGTTGGGCCTTTTCCAAACTGCGGACAAAGAGCCCCGCGACGACCAGCAACACCATCGACCCAGCCACTTGCGCTGCAACCAGAGCATTTCTCGCCAATTGGCGTCGCGGGCCCGAAGATGAGCCACGTCCGCCTTCATGCAGTACAGTGATTACATCCGTGCGTGCCGCGCGAAGAGCGGGCATAATCCCCACTACAAGTCCAGTTAGCAAGACCGCGGCCAGCGCGAACAGATACACCCGCGCATCCGGACGGAAATCGAATTGAATGGGAAGGTCGGTCCCGAGGCGCAGGGAGCCAAGAAGCCCTGCGGTCCAGGAGCCCAGGAGCAGGCCGGCGCCGCCTCCGAGGAACGCGAGCAACAGACTTTCCGTGAGATATTGCCGGACAAGACGGCCATGTCCGGCGCCCAAAGCGGCGCGGATGGCCATCTCGCGCTGCCGGACGGTGGCTCGCACCAGGAGGACGTTGGCGATGTTGAAGCAGGCCACGAGAAGGACGAGCCCAGCCATCGCCATGAAAGCAATGGCCGCGACAGGAACAGGATTCTGAGGGTCAGGTTCCGGCCGTGCCAGTTTTTCCGGGTACACCTGAACTGTGAGCCCCTTCTCAGTGTCTGGATGTGCCTGTGCGATGCGCTGAGCGACTACGTTTAGAGTGGCTTCAGCCTTGCTGATCGTCACGCCGGGTTTGAGCCTGCCCATGAGAGTGAGTGAGCGAGACCCCCGGCTCTCCCAAACCTTTTGAATCGGATTGTCGGGATCCTCGCTGGATTCCGCGCTGAACGGTACGTAAGCATCCATATCCAAGACAGAGTAGGTGCCATGAAATTCCTTGGGGACCACGCCCACGACGGAAAAGGGGTGGCCATTCACTTCCACTTTCTTGCCGACAACATCGGGATCTCCAGCAAATCGCTTGCGCCAGTATGAATATCCCAGCACAACGATGGGATCAGCGCCCGGTGTCCGCCCTTCCGAGGGCAGGATTAGGCGTCCGTACGCGGGCTGGATCCCGAGGGCCGAAAAGAAATTGCTCGAAACGCGGCTGATAATGCAGTGGTCGGCCTTTTGGTCCACGGCGACGGCGACGAGCGCCACGCGAAATGCGAAAATATCGCTGAAGGATTCGGTCTGAGTCCGAAAATCCTCGAAGTCAGGATAAGAGAAGCGGCGAGCTCCGGGTAGGGAGGATTGTTGCAAGGAGAGCACCGTGATTTGCTCGGGATGCGGGACGGGAAGAGGCCGGAGCAGGAAGCCATTGATCACGCTGAAAAGGGTGGTGTTCACCGCCATACCCAGGGCGAGGGTTACAATGCCAATGAGGGCGAACCCGGGGTTCTTTGCGAGCGTGCGGAAGGCGTACTGGATGTCTTTCCAGATATTCAACATGTAGGCGGGCTCCCGTTAGAGATGCCAGCATAACGCGCATTCGGATTGCCCTGCAAACATACTTCTAAACCGTTCTCTAAGCTTAGTTTAGGGCGAGTCTCGCCGGGCGGTTGAATGCCAAGACGTTCGATCCTGGGATTTCTCGTCTCACTTGCGAACAAGCTGGCGAGTGAGATTTTGACAGAGGCACGTACCCCACCCGTGGCTTTTTGCAAAGATGTGAAACGAAATGGTTTAGAGTGTGTGGGTCTGCAAAAGATGTGATTCTAAAGGATTTACAAGTGATTTGTTTTGTTATCTTTCTATCCAGTTCGAGGTCTGAGTGCACTGCTTGCGGCTATGAGACTTAGCGCATGAAATTCTAGGCCGAAAGAAATAACGCCAAGAGGATGCTGGCGCTACTCACAAAACTCGCAGTTTTGCTCGAGCGGAACTTTACTTTGGGGGGTGAGTTGGTGTCAAGAGGGAACTGGGAGTGGGCAATTCTCGAGATCTGAGCGCCTGCGGAAGGCAGTGGGCTTCCAGCGTGGCTAAGGCACGAGAGCTTTGTTCCAGGCAGTGGGGGAGTTGAGGTGTGCCGTTACCGAGTGAGCTTGGCGCTTTGCTCGCGAAGGACTTGAAGACTGCCCTCCAGATAGTCCTTGATCAATTCGAGCTCCTTGGTCGAATAGCTGGAGGCGTGCTTGAGAGAGGCGGTAGCGAGGCCTTCGTAGAGGCGGCCGATTCGTTGCAAGGCCTCCAGGCGTGGGCGGACAAAGACTTTGCGACGGTCGATGGCGTTGCGATAGCGTTCGACGAGGCCGGCTTTTTCAAGGCGGTCGAGGATGCCGGTGACGGCACCGGTGGTCAAACCGGTGGCGCGGGCGAGGTCTCCGGCGGTGAGAGGTCCCTGCGAATAACGGGACATCAATTCAAAGCATCTGGTATCAGTAACATTGAGGCCCAATTTACCGGCGATGGCTTGGTGAAAAAAGATGGAGGTGGTGCTGAGCTCGCGGCCGAGTTCCATCCCGACGCGAAGGATCAAAGCATTGCGTTTGCGGGACGAAGCAGGTCTTGGCAGCTGTGCGGTGCAATTTAACTGGCGCATTTTGTCTTGACAGCTAATTATCTCACGGACTAAGATAATTGGCGACAGAAAGAGTATACCTGAGAGCCGATTCGCCGCAAAGCGCCGGACGGCCTACTGGGGCACCGGAGCATGAACTCAGGAAAAATCTGGCGAGAGGCCCGCGGAGCGGCACAAGGGCGCCGAAGCGGGTTAGAATGAAAAGCAGAAAAGGCAACCCTTTCCGTAATCTTTCCAAGAGCAACGACGTAAACGCAAGTGTGGAGCTTTTCGAGCGGAGAGCAGGGAAGTAATGGCGACGACAGAAATTCACGCGAAGACGGATCTTGGGTCGCTGCGGATTCAGGATAGCCACCGCTCCGGCGGCAAGACGGGGAAGCTGCTGAGCTACGCTTCGGCGGCGCTCGGTGCAGTGGTCATCATCGCGGGATTGGCTTATGCATTTCGGAATCAGACTCCGACGGTGGAAGTGGTAGCGGCTCAGAAAGCGGAAGCAGGGGGCCGCGAGGCAATTTTGAATGCGAGCGGATATGTGACGCCGCGGCGGAGGGCGACCATCGCCGCGAAGATTACTGGCCGAGTTACGGGGGTATTTTTCGACGAAGGGACGCACGTGCATCAAGGGCAGCTGCTTGCGACGCTCGATGACTCAGACGCGCGCAGGGTACTGGATTCTGCCAAAGCGGATCGAAACGCTTCGCAAGCCGCCATCGCGGATCTTCAGGTGCAGTTGCGCCTCGCGGAAATTCAGCTGCGCCGCGCCCAGGAGCTCCGCAAGGCCGGCGTACAGTCCCAGGAGCAATTGGATACCTCAGGCGCCGCCGCGGATAGCCTGAAGGCCAAAATTGAGTTGGCGCGGCAGCAAGTGCAGTCCTCCGAAGCCCGGATTCGTGAAGCGCAGCAGGCCGTGGAAAATTGTGTGATCACCGCGCCGTATGACGGGATCGTCGTCTCCAAGGATGCGCAGGTGGGAGAGATGGTCTCTCCGATCTCCGCGGGCGGCGGATTCACACGCACGGGTATCGCCACCGTGGTAGACATGAAATCCAACGAAATTGAAGTGGACGTCAATGAGTCCTACATCGCACGCGTGAAGGACGGACAGAAGGTCACCGCGATTTTGGATGCTTACCCCAATTGGGAGATTCCCAGCCACGTGCGCACGGTAATCCCGACCGCAGACCGTCAGAAGGCCACAGTGAAAGTTCGCATTTCATTCGACAAACTGGATCCGCGAATTTTGCCGGATATGGGCATTAAGGTCACGTTTTTAGGCGACGAGCCAATGATACGGAAGGGCGAAGCGAAATTGCCAGCGGTGACAGCGTTGTTGCCGAGCGAGGCCGTACATGACGACAACGGGAAGAAGATTGTATTCCTGGTGAAAAACGACCGGCTGGAACGACGTGCGGTAGCTATAGGAAACAAGCTGGGGGATCAAACCGAAATCATGTCCGGGGTTGTGGCTGGAGATTCCGTGGTTCTGAAAGGACCCGCCAATCTGCAAGACGGGCAGGCTGTGCAGATCAAAAAATAGGAGCGCCAAAAAATGATTCGAGTGGACGGTAACGGAACCGGAAACAGTCTGATTCAGGTGCGCGGTCTATCGAAGACCTATCGCCGCGGCGGGGAAGAGATTCAAGTGCTCCAACGGCTCAATCTCGATGTCGACAAGGGAGACTTTGTGGGATTCATGGGGCCGAGCGGCTCCGGGAAAACCACATTGCTGAATTTGCTTGGCGGGCTGGACGTTCCGACGCATGGGAGCATCACCGTTGCCGGCGACGAGATCACGCACATGTCCGGCAGCAAACTCACGGAGTGGCGCGCGCGGCACGTGGGATTCATCTTTCAAATGTACAACTTGATTCCGGTGCTGACGGCATTCCAGAACGTGGAGCTACCTCTGCTGCTGACGAAGCTATCGAAGCCGGAGCGCCGCAAGCACGTCGAGACCGCGCTAAGTGTAGTAGGACTGACGGACCGGATGAATCATTACCCACGGCAACTTTCCGGCGGGCAGGAGCAGCGCGTCACCATTGCGCGCGCGATCGTCTCCGACCCGACGTTCCTGCTTTGCGATGAGCCTACAGGGGACCTGGACCGGAAAAGCGCGGACGACATCATGGCGCTGATTGAGGAACTTGTCGCTAATTATGGCAAGACTGTTTTGATGGTGACCCACGACCCGGTCGTGGCTGCTCGCGCCCACACCACGCTGCATCTCGAGAAAGGCGTGCTAGTCGAGGCTTCCAGGCTCGGGCAAGGAGTCGTCGCCGGAGGTGTGGCATGAAATTCCGCTCGCTGATCTTCGCAAATCTCTTTCGCAAGAAAATTCGCTTGATTCTCACTATCGGATCCTTCGCGATTGCGCTGGTCTTGTTCACGTTCTTAGCCGTGGTGAAGAGCGCCTTCAGCCGTGGCATTGATATTGCCGGCGCGGACCGGCTGGTGGTCATCAATCGAATCGGACTCATACAGACCATGCCCATTTCGTATGGCGATCAAATACGGACGATTCCTGGCGTGAAGTATGTCACGCAGAATCATTGGTTTGGCGGAGTGTACCAGGACGAGAAAAATTTCTTTCCGCAGTTCGCAATTGAAGTCGAGAACCACCGGAAGGTTTATCCCGAGTTCATCGTGCCCGACGATCAGTGGAATACTTTCGTGAAGGACCAGCAAGGTGCGGTTGTCGGGGCGCGGACCGCGAAGCGCTTCGGATGGAAGGTTGGCGACCGCATCCCCATCAAGAATTCCCTTTACGGCCCGACGAAAATCTGGGAATTCAATCTCGATGGCATCTACCATACCCAGAAAGCGGACGGCGACGAAAGCCAGTTTTGGTTTCAGTGGAAAAACTTCGATGAAAATGTCCCCGCGGCTGTGAAGAGTACGGCGGGTTGGTACATCCTGAAACTCGATAGCCCGGAAGAAGCCGTGCGCGTTGCAAAGACCATTGACGCGAAGTTCGCCAACTCCTCCTTCGAAACCAAGACCGAAACCGAATCCGCCTTTGCAGCCGGATTTGCCAAGCAGTTCGGAAACATCGAATTCCTGATCCTGGCGATTGGAAGCGTCGTTTTCTTCACTCTGCTTCTTGTTACTGGAAACACCATGGCCATTTCCGTCCGGGAGCGCACCAGCGAGCTCGCTGTCTTGAAAGCCATCGGAGTAACCGATCGTTCCGTGCTTTTCCTCGTCCTCGCCGAATCGGTGATGATAGCCCTCTTCGGCGGAATGCTCGGCCTCTTGCTTGCGTGGGCTGCAATTCCGGTCATTAGCGTTGCGCTCAACGGCCTGCTGCCGCCGCTTCTTCTGTCGAAAACGATGCTTTCCGTTGGATTGCTATTCGCCGTTTTCGTGGGTGTGGCGAGCGGGCTGATTCCCGGGATTGGCGCTATGCGTATGCGGGTTGTCAACGCGCTGCGGAGGGTCTGAAATGGCGATTCCGATTGTCTACAACATTCGAAGCGTCCGGGCGCGATGGACATCGACGATTGTGGCTGTTCTGGGGATAGCCGGGACCGTCGGGGTGTTTGTCGCTATGCTGTCGCTGGCGCGCGGCTTCCAAGCCACCCTCGTCGCATCGGGTTCGAAGGACAACGCGCTGATTGTCCGTGCCGGCGCAACTTCGGAAATGACCAGCGGTGTTCCGCTTAACGCGGTGAAAATTATTCAAGATGCACCCGGAATCGCCCGCGGAGCCGATGGTCCGCTGGTGACTCCGGAATCCGTGCTCATGGCTCCGATCCCTTTGATTTCTACCGGCACGGACGCGAATGTGGAGCTTCGGGGCGTTTCGCCCAACGTCCTCCAGATTCGCAAGCAAGTAAGAATCGTGCAAGGACGCATGTTCAAGGCAGGCCTCGGTGAAGTAGTCGTAGGCAAAAACGCGAACACCACCTATAAGGGCTTGACGCTCGGCAATACCATAGCCCTTGGCAATGTCCACTGGCAGGTTGTGGGCGTATTCGACGCTGGCGGCAGTTCTTTCGATTCCGAGGTTTGGGCGGATGACCATCTGCTCACCGCGGCCTACAACCGGCCCGACACGTTTTTCCAGTCCGTCACCGTTCACCTCACTTCTCCCGAGGCTCTCAATCAATTGAGAGATGCCCTTACCGCGGACCCTCGTCTTAATGTGGACGTCGCCCGCGAAATCGACTACTACGCCAAGCAATCCACCAACATGACCACGCTCATTACGCGCCTCGGCGGTTTCGTCGCTCTCATCATGGCCATCGGAGCGGTTTTCGGCGCTCTCAATACGATGTATTCGGCGGTCGCAGATCGTGGCCGGGAAATTGCTACCATGCGCGCTCTAGGTTTTGGCGGGCCTTCCGTGGTCATCTCCTTTCTCATTGAGGCGCTATTGATTGCTTTTGTTGGCGGAGCTTTGGGTTGCCTTGCGGTTCTGAAGCTGAATGGCTTGACCACCAGCACCATCAATTTTCAGACCTTCTCGAATCTTGCATTCGCCTTCAAGATCACTCCGGATCTCCTCTTAATGGGTATCGTGTTTGCGCTGGCCATGGGCCTCTTTGGCGGCCTTTTTCCGGCGGTTCGCGCCGCACGGCTGCCCGTGGCTACGGCCTTAAGAGAACTGTAACCCCGCAGGCACAACTGCGTTAGTGAACCGATTGTTCGGCACGAACCGATCGCGAGCTAGAATTCTGTCCGCATTTCGTATTTCAGAGATTAGGGATGGATAAAGACTACAAAGCTCGCGAACTCGGGATGCATTGCCCGGTCACGCGCAGCTCCCGCTGAAAATGAGCGTGAAGGGTTTCACGGCAAATGTGCTATTGTCCTTGTGTAGACTCCCGAAGTAGGGTTGCCTGAACTCCTTGAAGGGTGCGCTGTTCGGCCCTCCCTCCACTGATTTCAGCCAATTTTAGGCCAGTGTATCGTAGTGTCCGGGAAGCGGAAGCTTGCCGAGATCCTGCACTCATGGTGCTTCGAAGAGTACAGGGAGATTCAAGATGAAGAGTTTGTTTGTCGGCAACATGAGTTTTCAGACCACGGAAAGCGAGCTGCGCGACCTGTTCGCGCCGTTCGGTCAGGTCACGCGCGTGCACATGGCGATGGACCGGGAAACCGGCCGTGCGCGAGGGTTTGCGTTCGTGGAAATGCCCAACGATGAAGAAGCGGCCAAGGCTATGGCCGGGCTTGATGGCAAGGAATTGGGTGGACGCAACCTGAAGGTAAATGAGGCGCGGCCGAAAGGTGAAGGCGGGCCGCCACGCGGGCCGAAGAGTTATGGAAGGCCGGGCGGCGGAGGGAGCGGCGGGGGCGGTGGCCGTGGCAAGGGCGGAGGCGGCGGACGGGACCGCTTTTCAAATGAGGATTATCGCGAATCGGCGCGACAGCCGCGCGAACCCCGCTGGTAAGGTAAGGCGATATAACCTGACGGCGGCGGTGCATGCCGCGTCGAGCAGCGTTTGCGAGGAGACGCAATGACAACGACATTCCAGAAGCGCCAAAAAGAAATGAAACGAATGGAAAAGCGCAAAATGAAAGAAGAAAAGCGCGTGCAGCGGAAGCTGGATAAGACCGCCGAGAAAGAATCGGGAATCACCACCGAAGAGATTCTCGAACCCCTGACCGGGCCCATTCCGTATGATCCGGACCGCTAGCAGGAAACTTCGTCTGGAAGTCTTCACCCCCTCTTTCGACAGCATCCAGTGAATCGGCCAATTTTGTACGAGAATCGACCCGATACACTATCTCGCCGATCGTTCGAGCCGCGATGCACTAATGCAGCGCCAGCGGGCCGCCCCTCGATTGGGGGCGACGCATCAGGAAAATAAACGGAAGCATCAAGAGAAACAGGCCCGCAAGGATCAGGAAGATGCTGTTGTACGCGAGCATGCTGGCTTGCCGCTCGACCAAGCCGAACATCGCGGCGCGCGACTGGTGGGCCGCTGTTGCGATGTCCGATCCCCTGGACATGAACATCCCCTGCAGTGAATTCATCATTTTCCGCGCGCTAGCGTTGTAAGGAGTCACGTGCGCGCCAAGCTGGTTGATGTTTCTCTGCTGAAAACGCGTCTGCATTGTACTGACCGCCGAAATCCCGATACTCCCTCCCAGATTGCGGACCAAATTGAACAAGCTGGTGGCGTTTCCCATGTTTTCTTTACGGATGGGAGCCATGCTGATCGTGGTGAGAGGGACAAAGATCAGACCGAGCGATAGCCCCATATAGAATTGTGGCCAGCAGAAATCCCAGAAGCCGGCGTTAAGATTCAGGCGGGAGATTTGGAAGAGCGTGATTCCGCACACGACCATTCCCAGCGCAAGCATCTTACGCGGGTCAAACTTGGACATGATCATGCCGACGACCGGCATGGCGATGAAAGAACCGAGTCCCCGCGGAGCCATGGCAAGACCGGCGCGTATGGCGGGATAGCCAAGAAGCGTTTGCAGGATGAGGGGGATCAGCACAGTAGTGCCGTAGAGACCCACGCCAAGCAAGGACATCAAAAATACGCCTGTTGAATAAGTCCGGTTCGTAAATACACGGAGGTTGACGACGGGATCCTTGGTGCGCAGTTCATAGAAAAGAAATACTAGCAGGACGACCCCGGAAATCACGGCGAGTACGGTGATCCAATCGGTGCCAAACCAATCCTTTTCCTGCCCTTTGTCGAGAACAATTTGCAGGGTGGCAATTCCGACGGCAAGCATTCCGATGCCCCAGTAGTCTATTTTCTGTGAAGCGCGTCGAATATAGGATGGATCGAAAATGAACAGCGAGGTCATCAAGATGGAAGCGATACCGATTGGAACGTTGATATAAAACACCCAGCGCCACGAGTAGCTGTCGGTAAGCCAGCCGCCAAGGACAGGACCGAGCATGGGAGCGACGACGATGCCAAGCCCCCAGAAGCCCATAGCTTTGCCGCGGTCTTCCGGGGGAAACGACTCCAACAGAATGGCTTGGGAGATGGGCTGCAAGCCGCCGCCGCAGGCACCCTGTACAATCCGGCAAGCAACCAAGAAAGGAAGGCTGGGAGCCAGCCCGCACAAAAAGGAGGAAATCGTGAACCCAGTGACGGAAAACATGAGCATGCGTTTGCGGCCAAAAAAATTGGAAAGCCAACCGGTCAGCGGCAAAATGATGGCGTTGGCGACGAGATAGGAAGTCAGCGTCCAGGTAGCTTCTTCGACCGTTGCGGAAAGGCTGCCCGCAATGTGAGGCAACGAAACATTCACGACGGTGGTGTCCAGCACTTCCATAAAAGTGCTGAGCATGACCGCGATAGCAATGATCCAGGGATTTATATGTGGCGGATTTTGTGTGGATTCCTGGGCCATCAAGACCTCGAGCCGCTCGATCAGAAACGCTCAGCCCCGCTTCACTAAAATGATACGGTTTGCTCGGGCAGGTGGCAAACGCGCCTCCGGCACGGGTGTCCAACCGTCAAATTTCTTCTGAGAATGCTGTCCTTAGACTTTCCCTTGCGGTATCTTGTCCTCACGCAAAATGCGGAAAGGAGTGTCAATGTTAAATCGCAAAACTCGCCGTGAGTTTCTCGCACGCATGGGAGCTTTGGCAGCGGCAGCTGCATTTCCTGAAGTTTCGCTTTCTTCCTCGGAGCGTTTTGAGCCACCGGCGAAGCTCTCGTCCCTAGAAGCGTTGGGAGCAAAGGCCAGGGTTGAAGGCATGAGTTCGCCATTCCGTGTTGCCGTCATCAACGATGAAGTGAATCAGGATTTCGGCCGCGCTTGCGAGATCATCTCCCGCGAATTTGGCATGGCCTGGGTCGAGCTGCGGGGCATGTGGAACAAAAACCTCCTCAAACTCGACGCCAAAGAAATCGCAGAAGCTCAGCGCATCCTCGAGAAATACAAGTTACGAGTGACAGACATCGCCAGTCCGCTCTTCAAAGTGGATTGGCCTGGCGCGCCAAAATCTGAATTCAGTCCTAAGGGCGCGCAGTTCGGCGCCGACTTCAGCTACCAGCAGCAGGATGAAGTTCTCGAACGCAGCATCGAGCTGGCAAAAACTTTTAAAACCGACCGTGTGCGCTGCTTTGATTTTTGGCGCCTCGAAGATCAGGCGCCGTACCGTGCGGCCATGAATGAGAGGTTGCTCGCGGCCGCGGGAGTGGCTGCAAAGAAAGGGATGATTCTTCTCGTCGAGAACGAACCCGCATGCAATACCGCTACGGGAGCGGAAGCGGCAAAGCTTCTTGCCGAAGTGAAGTCTCCTTCCCTCATGCTGAACTGGGATCCCGGAAACGCTGCTTCGCGCGGCGAGATAGCTTACCCGGATGGGTATGCCTTGTTGCCGAAAGAACGGATCGGCCATTGCCACTGCAAGGATGTCGCGAAGAAACCGGACGGTAGAGGTTACCAGTGGGCTGCGATGGGCCGCGGCCTCATCGACTGGACCGGCCAGTTTGAGGCGCTGAAGCGCGACGGCTACCACTTCGCTGTCAGTCTGGAAACCCACTGGCGTGGCGCCGGCACAGCCGAGGAGTCCAGCAGACAAAGCTGGGCCGGCATGAAGGCGGAGCTGCAGAAAGCCGGTGCTCTGTAAAATGCAGCGAACCAAGCGGAAGACCAGGGAAATTGCGGTAGAAAACGGAGCTAAACATAAACGATGAAACGCCTTCTTGTCGCTTTCATGATCCTTCTTTGGTTTGCGGAATACTCGCCGGCGCAGTCATCCCGCTGGACGGACAAGGCCGCAGATAGCTGGTACGCAGAACAACCTTGGCTCGTAGGCAGCAATTACATTCCCTCCACGGCAATCAACGAGCTCGAAATGTGGCAAGCGGCTACTTTCGATCCAAAACGCATTGACCTGGAACTCGGCTGGGCGCAATCTCTCGGCCTCAACACCATGCGTGTTTTCTTGCACGACTTGCTCTGGAAGCAAGATCCGCAGGGATTCAAGAAGCGCATCAATATTTTTCTGACCATCGCTCAGAAACACAAAATCAAGCCGCTTTTTGTGCTGTTTGATTCCTGCTGGGACCCAAATCCTAAACTCGGAAAGCAGCACGCTCCGCGGCCTGGTGTGCACAATTCCGGCTGGGTGCAAAGCCCCGGTGCCGAAGCTCTCAAGGATCCCAGCGAATACCCGCGCCTCGAGGCTTATGTCAAAGGCGTGGTGGGAGCCTTTGCCAACGACAAGCGAATACTTGGCTGGGACGTCTGGAACGAACCGGACAATACGAACGACGGGAGCTACGCGAGTGGGGAGCCGTCCAACAAAGTGGAGCTCGTGCTTGAGCTCTTGCCGAGAGTGTTCGAGTGGGCTCGCGCCGCGGGCGCGACGCAGCCTCTAACGAGCGGCGTCTGGCACGGCGATTGGTCGTCGCTTGAAAACCTTGGAAGAATGGAAAAAATTCAACTTGCGTTCTCCGATGTTATTTCTTTTCACAGTTACGATAAACCGGAAGTGTTCGAAAAGCGCGTCCTGTCCCTGCAGCAGTATCACCGGCCCATCCTTTGTACCGAATACATGGCCCGCGGCAATGGCAGCACGTTTCAAGGGACGCTGCCTATCGCCAGCAAATACCACGTCGCCGCCATCAATTGGGGGCTAGTCGCCGGAAAAACGCAAACCTACCTGCCTTGGGACTCCTGGAAGAATCCCTATACTAGTCGCCAACCTGCGGAATGGTTCCACGAAATCTTCCGCAACAACGGCCAGCCCTACCGCCAAGACGAAGCAGATTTCATCCGCACAATCATTCATAACGCCGCCCGCAGCCGATTGCCCTGATGGTTCACCATAGAGGGAACCCGCGCGCCGCTTTTTGTGATTTCATTTGAGACTACGCCTAGGCAAGGGAGAATTTGGTTCCGGGACCTGGATTCGAACCAGGACTCTCAGCTCCAAAGGCTGATGTGCTACCGATTGCACTATCCCGGAACCGTTCCCAACAGTTTAGCAGACGCCTATGAATGTGCGAAGCGGCCTCGCCGAGCCCCGCCAGGCGGAATTGCCCGATTGTGCGCGAAACGACAGTTTCTGCTAAATTGATAAGGTTGTGTCCGTCGCGGGAGAGGTGGCCGAGCGGTTTAAGGCGCACGCTTGGAAAGCGTGTGTAGGTTAACCCCTACCGTGGGTTCGAATCCCACCCTCTCCGCCATTCCAACCGCTTTTTATTTCAACCCCTTACAGACTCCCGCGTTTTTTGTGTATCACCGATGTATCAAGCGCCCTATCGCTCCGAAACCCGATAGGCCGCCCGATCCTCACATAACCCGCGCGCCTTTCTCTTTCGCTAGCTTTTCCTGATCGTCGAGCAACTTCAAAACGGGATTATCCTTCCACGAACTCTCGACGGATGCGTCCTGGCGATCCTGCCGTGTCGTGCTCCAGGGGTTGTAGTGCCTCTGCGTCACCAAGAGAGAATTCCCCAAAGCATTTGCAACAGCCTGTAGAGATTCGCCGCGCTCCAGCATCGCGCACGCGAACGTATCCCGGAACCTGTGCGCGTGGCCGCCGTCGATTCCCGCGTCCCTGAAAATCTGCAATAACCGCCCTTGCCAATCCTTGACCGCCGTCTCGATCTGTCCGTTTCCCGTCCAGAAAAAATAGAGATCGCTCGCCGGCGGAATCGATGTCAACGCATTCATCACATGAGACGGCAATCGAACATCGATGTGCGCCCCATTTTTCCGCGCTACCAAACGAACGCGCCCGCCCTTCACCCATTCGATCTGGCATCCCACCGCGTCGATGATCCGCAAACCGGAGAAGAGAAGAAACACGATCAGAGCCCTCGCCCGAGATGCATTCGCTTTCTGCTCCGGATTTCGCGTCTGTTCGATTCTCGTTTCTGCCGTAGCGAGAATTTTCGCTATTTCATTGGGTGTGAACGGAGGTGTTTGTCCCTGTCTCACTTTCGGCCCCTTCATCCCCTCGGTCGGGTCTTCCTCGATCCACTTCCGCGACACTGCGAATTTGAAAAATTGCCGGAACCGCTCCAGCTTCTTCCCGCGAGAATTCGCCTTATCGTTCCAGGATTTCACGAATCGATCGATCATTGTCGCGTCCAGATCAGCGACAAACTCCAAACGATTCTTTTCCGCGAACGCGAGACACTGACGCCACAAAATTTCATGTTTGTACTTCGTCGCCGCCGATAAGTTCCGTACCGTAAGATTCGCGAAAAACGCTTCCTTTGCTTCCGTGATGGTCATCGGCCCTGCAGTCAGCGCGGCGGACGGCGAGGCTCGACCGCTGTCTTCCATTTCCCGCGCCAACTCCCGGGCCCTCGCGCGATCCGTCGTCCTGAGGCTTTTCAGCGGACCTTGAGGGCGAGGGTCCGCCCATATCGGGCACCCGCACTTTTCGTGCGCTCTGCCTTTTGCCTTGAACGGA
>DATLVZ010000024.1:0-34973 GCA_035576885.1 Candidatus Acidiferrum sp.
CGCCAAGTACCGTGAAGCCAATATGGACGGACAGTTTGTGTAAACACACGCTGTCCTTTCACTCACTTTTCCAGGGGGGTGTTATGAATCGAGCGGCAAGGAAGTGTTGTTGGGGTGTAGGTAGATTCTTTTCAGTTGTGATGATCTTTACAGCTGTTGTGCTCTGTTCCGTTAGCGGAGCGCGCGCGCAGAGCGCGGCATTTGCAACCATTACAGGGCGGGCCCTGGATCCTAAGGGAGCGTCAGTCCCGAGCGCCACGGTCACAGCCACCAATACGGAAACAGGAATCAAGCGCACCACGCAAACCACGAATGAAGGCCTGTACCGCTTCGAGAACCTCCCGCCGGGTCTCTACAATGTAACCCTCGAAGCCGCTGGCTTCACGAAGGCGGAAGTAAGCGGGGTAAAACTCCAGGTAGGCGAGCAGCGAGACATCAACTTCAACCTGACGTTGGAGGGGCAGCAGCAGTCGGTGTTGGTCACTTCGGAACTCCCGCTGATCGAATCGTCCAAGACGGACACCTCCACTGTCATTGACGAGAAGGCTGTGGCAAACCTCCCCACGACCACTTCTTTCGCCGGACTTGGAGGCATTTCCAACGACTACGAAGGCCTCGCCGCCATCGCCCCCGGCGTGCGTTATGACTACACCGGCCTCTCGTTCGATATCCTCGGGCCCGGCGCCGTCAATTCACGTGGCCTCACGGTGAACCTCGACGGCGGAAACATTTCCGACCAGGTAGTCTCCTCGCGCGACGCGCTCGGTGCCTCCGTCGAGGAAGTCAAGGAATTTCAGGTTTTGACCAACAACTACAATGCGGAATACGGGCAGGCCGGCAACGTAATCCTGAATGTCATCACCAAATCTGGCACCAATGCAATTCACGGCGATGCGCACGCTTATTTCCGGGGCCGCAACCTGGGCGCTTCCGACTTCTTTTACAACCAAACGGCATGCGATCCGACCCTGACGGGTCCCGGTTCGTGTGACAACAAGGCGGATGCAGGCTTCCCGGACTCTCGCGCTCCTTTCTTCAAGCATGAAGAGGGCTTCACCGCGGGCGGGCCCTTTGTAAAAGACCGGCTATTCTGGTTTGCGAGCCTCGAACGTGCGGCGCAGGCTCAGCCCGAAACACTGACGCCGTTTGGCACTTCCATAACAACCAGTACCCCGACGACGGAGCTGTTGTGGTCCGGTAAGCTTGATGCCAAGCTGACCGACAAGCACCAGCTCAACATCCGTTACAACCTTCAGCGCGACACGACGAGCAACGTCATCGTGCAGACCGGCCCGGCTGTCGATCCCAGCGGTCTGACTTCGGTGGTTGCTCACGACAACGTGCTGAATGTCGGGATGGTGTCCACGCTTACTCCGCACACGGTGAACGAAGCGCGCTTCTTCTGGCATCGCCTGCTCTCGCAGACGCCGGATGTGTCCATCGTACCCGGGGAGCAACTGCCCGGCGCCTACGTGGGCGCGGATTTCTGCTGTCCACAGGGCGCCTTCCAGCAGCGCTTCCAATACATTGACAACCTTTCGTGGAGTCATGGCTCACACACGATGAAGGCGGGCATGAACATCAGCCACTTCCCATATCAATCCTTGTTCCAGCAGTACCACTTCGGACTCTACTCGAACTTCGCCGCTGGTGGTTGCACGAATACTCTCTTTCCGCAGGCTAATGGGCAGTGCCCCACCCAGTTCACTACCGGCGCGGGTCCGGGATTCGTGTCCGCCTTTGACACCATCTACGGCGCATACCTGCAAGACACCTGGCAATTTCGACCTAATATCGTTGTGAACTACGGCTTACGATACGACTACGAAGACGGCGCATTTCGCGGCGGCCCCATTCCAGGCACAAACGGCGCGTGTTTCCAGAGCAACGGTCTCGTTCCCGTGTGCGGGAAGGACAAGAACAACTGGCAGCCGCGCTTGGGCATAGCGTGGAGCCCGAACTTTCAAAACGGTCCTTTGCACATGCTGTTCGGAGACCAGGGCAAGTCGGTGCTGCGCTTGTCAGGCGCCGTAGTCACCGAGATGGCGTATCTGAACATCGCGCTGGATTCTCTGAACTTCGATGGCAAGAACCTGCTTACCGCCTCCATCGCTGCGAACGACTGTTTCCAGTCGAACGGCTCGCCTAACCCCTCCACTGCCAACCCGAAAGCCTGCGCTGTGTTGAATGCTTATCCCAACTCTCCGAACCCCGCTTCCTTGGTGCCTTTCACGGGAGGCGGTGTCGCGAGCTTCGGCCGCATTCGCCCAATCTCGCCAACCATCAAGAATCCCAACATATACATGGGGGCGTTCACAATTCAGCGTCAAATTGGCAGCACTTTTACCTTCAGCGTGGGATACCAGGGAGTATTCGGCCACGGTCTCTTTGGCGAAACAGATACAAATCTTAATCGCCCTGTCGCTGATCCGAACCATCCCGGCTTCTTTTACATGCCTGCCAGCGGCGTAAATGATCGTCCGAATACTCTATTCGGCGCGATCCGCACAAACTTTAGCAATCGCGTCTCCTCCTACAACAGCCTGGTGGTTGCGGCTGAAAAACGTCTCTCGCACCACTTCCAGGTTCAGGGCAGCTATATCTTTTCGAAGACCTTGGGCGACGGGGAAGACTTCTTCGGCCTTTCGGAGCCCGCCAACCCCTTCGCGAGCCTCAGCTTGGACCGCGCACTCTCGCAGCAGGACATCCGCCACCTGGCGAACTTCAGCTTCGTCACGGATACCAACCGTCTCATTGGCACTCCGGTGCTGAAGGAGATCGTGAACGACTGGACGTTCAGTCTACTTGGCTCTGTGCAATCGGGGCGCCCGTATCCGGTCTCGACGGGTGATGGCTTCTTCACCGGCAGCGCCTTCGCTGCCCTCGCCAGCGAAACCAACCAGAGGCCAAACATTTGCACCTCCGGTTCGACCGTCCCTGGGTGTGCTGGCGCGCCAGCTGGCGCTCTTGTGGCCACCAATATCGGCTCGATTTCCGGCACAAACCTGGCGATCGGCCCGGCGGGTGTAGCCCTCTGCCAGGCTGCGGGGCTCTCGAATTGCGCGTCTCTGCAAACCACCTTCGCGCCGCCCGCGGGCTTGGCTAGCAAGTCCGGTCCAGTCGACAGCTATGCTGGTACTCCTGTGGACTTTCAGTTTGTGAATGGCAACTTGGTCCGCAATGCCGGCCTAAGTCTGGGCCTCACGCGGTTTGATATTTCCCTGATAAAGGCGTTCCGGATTCCCAGGTGGGAGTCCGCCAGCGTGGAACTCAAGATGGATGTCTTTAACGTCTTCAACCACGTCATGTTTATCGCTAATGACTCGAACGACGTGCTCAACGTACTCTCACTACCTGCGATGACCGTGAACGGCGCGGCGAACCCCGCCTTCAATTGTAAGGCGGCATGCCTGAATCCGTTTACGGGACTCTATCTCGGCCTAAACGGACAACCTCTAACGTTAAAGACCTTTCTCTCCGGCCGGGCGGACAAGGACCTGAATCCCAATACCACCAATTTCCTGGGCATGGGAAATCCAGCGTCTGACGTGACCCCGCGCATCATGCAGCTTGCGATTCGGTTCCGTTGGTAGAAATCCCGGGAACGCGGCGCGCAAGACAAACTACTCAACTGGGCGAGGGGGCAGAGATGCCCCCTCCTTCTTGAATCATAAGAGTTTGAAATCAGTTTCTACGTAAGACACCATCCTCTCCTTCCTCTGCGCCTTGCCACTTTTTCTCCAAGCTCATAGACTGGCGCATCTCATTTCCGCTAGGGAATCTCATTCGAATGACCAAGCGCCTCCGCGCCGACCTTTCTCTTGCCTTTTGCACCCTGCTCTGGGGCGCGACGTTTGTCGTCGTCAAGAATTCGCTCGAATATTCCTCGGTCTTCGTTTTTCTCGCCGCTCGATTCACTCTTGCAGCTCTCATCATGGCCGCGTTTCGCCCGAGCATGTTTCGAACGCTGAAAAGGGAAGAACTCCTCGCCGGCGCCGCTCTCGGCTTTTTCATGTTTGGCGGTTACGCCTTTCAGACGGCCGGTTTGCGGTTCACCACACCCGCCAAGTCCGGGTTTGTCACAGGCTCCAGCGTGGTCCTGGTTCCACTGCTTTTGGGGCTCTTCTGGGGACGCCGTCTGACGCTCTGGGTTTATGGCGGAGTCTTCGCAGCGGTTTTCGGCCTTTATTTCCTTACCGTGCCCGCGGAGGGAATCTCGCACCTCAACCGCGGCGATCTCCTCACCTTCGTCGCTGCGGGGCTCTACGCTGTGCACATCATTCTGGTTGGGGATTACACTCGGCGGCACTCGGTTGCCGCGCTCAGCGTGCTCCAGGTTGCGGCCTGCGCTGCCCTGGCGTGGTTGGCCACTGGTTTGGGCTCAGCGACGGGCTGGCAGTCGCTGCGCTTCGGGTGGCAGCGAGAGTCGCTTCTCGGAATCGCCATCTGCGCGGTGCTGGCAACCGCCGTGGCTTTCTCTATTCAACTTTGGGCACAGCAGTACACAACATCGAGCCACGCGGCTATTTTGTTCACGCTTGAGCCGGTTTTTGCTTCGGTCACTTCCTATATTTTGTTGCGGGAGCGCCTCGGAACCCGCGCTTTGCTTGGCGCGGGCTTCGTGCTGGCGGGCATCCTGATTGCCGAACTACTCGGTCCGCCAGCTGCGCCCGAATCGCCGGAGCCGACCATCGAAGCTGCCTAGCTCCCTTGCGCAATCGCGGTGGAACTGTCGAGGTACGCTGTATCCCGCCCTAGCAAGGCAGATTCGCGGCCACTGGCCAGCGATTGCTATTGGCCGTTGGCGTAATTCTTGACGTCGACGGCTTCGTACATCGTAGCGGTGGCGGCGTGGGCTTTTTCGTAAGCGGTGATGTCGGCTTCGTGTTGCAGCGAAGTGCCGATATCGTCGAGACCCTTTAGCAGAAATTCCTTGCGCGACGGGGCCAAATCGAAGCGGAACATCAAACCGTGCCTGTCGGCGATGGTTTGATTCGGCAGATTCACCGTCAGCATGTAGCCTTCTTCTTTTTCCGTGCGCTGGAAGAGTTCCTCGACCTGCTCCTCGCTCAGCGAAGCAGGAAGAATTCCGTTCTTGAAACAATTGTTATAGAAAATGTCCGCGTAGCTTGGCGCGATGATCACGCGGAAGCCGTAGTCTTTCACGCCCCAGGGCGCGTGCTCGCGGCTCGAGCCGCAACCGAAATTGTGCCGGGCCAGCAGAATCGACGCGCCTTCATAGCGCGGGAAATTCAGCACGAATTCCGGATTCGGTTTCTCGCCCGGCAAGTAGCGCCAATCGTAAAACAAAATTCGCCCAAATCCCTGGCGTGTCAGCGCTTTCAGGAATTGCTTCGGCACCATCTGGTCGGTGTCCACATTGACGCGATCCAGCGGCATCACCATGCCAGTGTGCGTATTAAACGGTTCCATTCGTCCTCACTCCACGCTCGCCACATCAAGGGATCGCACGTCTACAAAGTGGCCAGCTATCGCTGCGGCTGCGGCCATTACCGGGCTAACCAGGTGTGTGCGGCTGTCTTTTCCCTGGCGGCCTTCAAAATTGCGATTGGAGGTGCTGGCGCTGCGCTCGTGGGGCGGCAACACATCGGCGTTCATGCCGATGCACATGCTGCAGCCCGCGTCGCGCCACTCGAAGCCTGCTTCGCGGAAAATCTTATCGAGGCCTTCCTTTTCGGCTTGCGCTTTAATTCCGCGCGAACCGGGCACGATCAGAGCTTGTTTGATGCTGTGCGCTACGTGCTTGCCGGCCACTAGATGTGCAGCGGCGCGCAAATCATCGAGCCGCGAATTTGTGCACGAACCGATAAACACTCTGTCCACCGGAATGTCCACGATCGGCGTGCCTGCTTTCAGGCCCATGTATTTCAGCGCGCTTTCTGTAGCTTTCTGATCGTTCGGATCGTGGAACGAGCCTGGCTCCGGCACGCGGCCCGTCACGCTCGTCACCATGCCTGGATTTGTGCCCCAGGTGACCTGCGGCGCAAGATCCTTCGCTTGCAACTCAACGGTCATGTCAAATTTCGCGCCGTCGTCGGACTCCAGCTTCTTCCATCTCTCCACCGCTTCTTCAAACGCTTTTCCGCGCGGCACAAATGGCCGTCCTTCCATATATGCGAATGTCGTGTCATCCGGCGCAATCATTCCCGCGCGCGCGCCGCCTTCAATGGTCATGTTGCAGACGGTCATGCGCCCGTCCATCGTCAAATCGCGGATTGCCTCGCCGCCATATTCCGCGACGTGGCCCGTGCCGCCGCTGATTCCGATTTTTCCGATGATCGCGAGAATAATGTCTTTCGCCGTGACGCCGCGCGGGCGCTTTCCGTGGACCAAAATGTGCAGCGTCTTGCTACGCGATTGCACGAGGCACTGAGTGGCAAGCACGTGCTCGACTTCGCTTGTGCCGATGCCAAAAGCCAGCGTGCCGAACGCGCCGTGCGTCGAAGTGTGGCTGTCGCCGCAAACGATCGTTTGCCCCGGCTGCGTCACGCCCAGCTCTGGCCCAATGATGTGCACGATGCCCTGGTTGCGGCTGTTCATATCGAAGAGCCGCACGCCGGTCTCGCGGCAATTCTTCTCCAGCGCTTCAAACTGCAGCCGGGCATCCGTATCAATGATAGGCAGCGTGCGGTCTTTGGTCGGAACGGAGTGGTCCATTACGGCAAAGGTGAGATCGGGCCGGCGCACCTTGCGGCCTTCCGCTTTTAGTCCTGCAAAGGCCTGAGGCGATGTGCCTTCATGGATGAGGTGGCGGTCAATGTAAATGAGCGCGGGCTTTCCCGCCTCTTCGTGAACAACGTGAGATTCCCAGATTTTTTCGTAGAGTGTTTTTGGTGGCATGAGCTTTCACTCTGAAGTTTAGCACTCCAGAAATAGATGTCCAATGGACCGCGCCCCGGGTCCCATGAGTGGGTAGCTGCGCTTCGATTCCGATTTCGGCTAGAGACTTACCGTTTGATGCTCACTGCCGCAGCGTTCGCTTCGTAGCCTTCGTCCTTAACGGTTTCCTCGGCTTTTGTGCGAAGCGTTTTTTCGTCCGCACTGTTCGACGCCTTGAAATGACGCCGTATCACCTCTTCGCCGCTTTCGATGCGAACCAGCCAGTCTGATTTCCCGCCATCCCAGGAGACTTCCACTTTGTCGGCACGCATATCCCCTCCACAGGAGTTCGACGGACATTGTAGACCAACAGGGCGCGGTAGAGAACCCCGGTATGGGAACTTGGGAGCCGTGACTCGCGACTCGTGGAAGAGCAGAGAGGTCCCTCGCTCCCGAAGGTCGCTCGGGACAGAAATCCTTGGTCGGGTTTCCGGTTAAAAATAAGACCCCCCTGGGGCTTTTTTCGTAAGTGCGGATTCTAAAGGATTTTAAGTGCTGTGTTTTTGGAAGTGCGGATTCTAAAAGAGTTATAGGCGCATTTTGCGGAAGTGCGGATTCTAGGGGACTTAGAGGCTTTTGAGCCGCGAATCGTGACTGGGGGAAGAAAGTGAATCGACCCTGTCGAGAGATTGTGCGTGTTTGCGCGGGGAGGGCCTTGGGGAGAAAAGCGGAAGGCCGGGTCCCCGACCGGATCGGGATAAATTCCGCTCTGCGCCTACAGAAGCTGGATAGAGCCGGGAGAATATGACCTGGGCGAAACATAGAGATCGATAGCATGGTATTGGCGAATTGTCAATAAGTTTTTGAGTTTACTTAGTAGGTTATTCGAACGAGAGGGTTGATTCGAATGGGATGGGCGGAAGTTGATGGATTGGAAGAGGTTGGGGGGATTGAGACAGTTTTGTGAGACTGTGGAAATGTGTGGAAAAGTCAAAATACGCTCGTTAGGAAACAAAATATCAGGAAGGCGACGCTCGGCGAGGACTAAAGTTATATGCAGTAGGCCTTTCGTAAGCGCGAGGCGTTGATGTGGATCCCGCCGTTGCGGTTGAGCTGTCCTTGGTAACGTATGAAGCCGAGTTCTCTGAATTTGTTCATAAAAAAATTGACGCGCGAGCGCGTAGTGCCGATCATCGTTGACAGGGTCCGTTGCGATACCCCGTCAAATCCCCGCGGGCCGCTCTGATTCCCCTGCTCCACGAGGAGAATTAGCGCGCGGGCGAGGCGCTTCTCGCTAGTCTGGCTAAGCTGGTCGATCAGATCTTCCTCGATTCGGACTTTCCGCAAAACCATATAGCATAAGAAGCGTTGGGCGAGCGAACGGTCAGCGTGGAGCGCCCGGATCATTTCGTGTTTATCTATTACTTGTAGAACTGTACGGGTCATAGCGGTGGCGGTCTTCGTACGAGTTAGATGGCCTGCAAGACAAGCTTCACCAAAAAAATTACCCGGCCCCAGGATGGCCAGTACCGCACGTTTGCCCGAGCTGGAGGCTACAGAAAGTTCCACGCGGCCTCTTTGAATGTACATAACCGTATTTGCGGTGACGCCTTGAGAGAAAATTGTTTTTCGTATTGCGAACTTTTGAATCCTTGATAGCACATCGCCTAAATCACCCAGAGTTGTGTAACGGCGTTCTTTTTTGTACCTCACGGCTTGTGCGCGCCTTCGATTCTGGGGGGATAGTGCATGGCGTACCGATTTAGCCATTCGCGGAATGGCCATCTCCTGCCGGACCGCGCTTAGCCCGGCTTCGTGTAGCTCTTCTTGCCCAGTGACCATACATTGCCCTCTTATAGTGTTGCCTCAAAACTGACCAGATTCTGTTCAATTTGGCACACCGGGGCAGTTGGGTCGGCTGGCTTCGCGGCGGGTCAGGCGCTCTGGCGGGCCTTTGGTGTCTTTGGAGCTCTGTCCTTGAGGTGGGCCGAGCAGGTATGGGCTGCGAAGTCCCGGTCGCGCTGCTGCTCGTAATTCTGCTTCATCTCCTCGAGAGTGCTTCCTACGGGAGGGGCCGACGGGTTGAATACCCAAGCGCATTGCGAACAACCCCAGCCCTGGAAATCCGGAGTTTTTTTTGCCCAGACGAGTTCACGACGCATGCACGGAGAATACCCAAACCACTAAAGAAAGGTGAGGATATTGGGTTCATCTAACGAAGCTATGAACGGCGTACAACGTAATAACGGTCGAGTGACATGCACACAGACGAAAGGAAGCCGAGTTGCTAAGGTATGCCAGAAGAGAGTCCGCGTATCGATTAGAAAGAATAAAGGCGAACAAAAATATAGTTGACGTAGAATTGCCGTCCCTGTATGGTACCTGGACTGGACAGGGAGGGATGCCATGCCCAATGGACAGAGAGGCAACGCCAAGCAACCCGCTCTAAAGTATCGCCGTGTAGACCTCACCAGCCTCAGGAAGGGCCGCCGCGGCAAGCACCACGACCTTGTGGAAGGAATTCTGAGGGAGTTAGAAGGGGTGCAACCCGGTGCGGCGCTGGAAATTCCGCTTGCGAACGTAGACGGAATCGGACTGGCAAACTTGCGTTCTGCGGTTCATCGGGCCTCCACTTCGGCAGGTGTGGCTATCGAAACGCTGGCCGACGAAAAGAATTTCTACGTCTGGAAATCGTCGGCCTCGTCGAACGATTAATCCTGAAGATTCGCGCCGACGTGCATCAACTCGCAGCGAATTGATTCCGAAGGGCTGCGTTGTACAAACTGGACACGGCCGCCATGGCGCGTGCTCCGCTCCAAACACAAGATCATCGAATCCACATATGAAATGCGAGAGGGCCAACTCAGATTCGGCCCTTAATCCAGATCACAAGGCCTTGCTTCCCGGGGTGAAGTGTGTGCGCTGGACTGGTCGAGCTGGGAGTTGAGTATGGGTGCAGGCGCCAGACGGAACCAAGAGTGCAGGTGCAAAGGTAAAACGGAGCAAGCCCAGGTCCCGCACGACTTTCCCCAGAACAGCGGGCGAAGAGTCCAGACCGCAGCTGGTGAGTGCGCGCCGGAGTCGATCAGTGGCCTCCGCTCAGTTCGCGGACAATGTCGCTGACGAATTTTTTGGCGTCGCCGAAGAGCATCATGGTGTTGTCGAGGTAATACAAAGGATTGTCGATGCCAGCGAAACCGGCGGCCATGCTGCGCTTGATGACCATTACGGTGCGGGCTTTGTCGACGTCGATGATGGGCATGCCGAAGATGGGGCTACTCTGGTCGGTGCGAGCAGCGGGATTGGTGACGTCATTTGCGCCGATGACCAGAGCAACATCGGTTTGCGGCAGGTCACCGTTGATGGAGTCCATTTCCATGAGCCTGTCGTAGGGAATGTCGGCTTCGGCGAGCAGAACGTTCATGTGGCCGGGCATGCGTCCTGCCACGGGGTGAATGCCGAAGCGCACGTCGATGCCTTTCTTAGTGAGAATGTCGTACAGTTCACGGACTTTGTGCTGGGCTTGTGCGACGGCCATTCCGTATCCCGGAACTATGACCACGGTGTTGGCGGCGGCAAGAATCCCCGCGGCGTCTTCCGGGCTGGCACTCTTGACCGCGCGCTCTTCTTTTGCGCCTGCGACGGAGGCCTGCACCTGGCCAAACGCTCCGAAGAGAACGTTGGTGAAGGAGCGGTTCATGGCCTTGCACATGATGACGGAGAGGATGAAGCCGGAGGCTCCGTCGAGTGCGCCGGCGACAATGAGAACTTTGTTGTTGAGCACGAAGCCGAGGAGGGCGGCGGAAAAGCCGGCGTAGGAGTTCAAGAGGGAGATGACGGTGGGCATGTCCGCGCCGCCGATAGGGGTGACCAGCATGATTCCGAAAATCAGGGCCACACCAATCATGATGGGAAAGAGAAACGTCATGTTCGGGTGAACGACGAGGGCGATCATGAGTCCAAGCGCGGCGGCGAGAACCGTCAAGCTGACGTAGTTCTGACCTTTATAGGTGATGGGGCGCTGCGGGAGGATTTCTTGGAGTTTGCCTGCGGCGATCAAGCTGCCCGTAAAGGTGAGCGACCCGATGATGACTTCGAGGCCGATTTCGCCCATCTGGAATTTGGGCACGTTGGGAGCGGCGACGTAGTATTCCGCGATGCCGATCAGAGCCGCAGAAAGAGCGCCAAAAGCGTGGCTGAGAGCGGTTCGCTGAGGAACCGCGGTCATCTTCACCATGCCGAGGGGAACGCCGACGGCCGCGCCAATGATGAGCGTGATGATGATCCATTTGTACTGGTCAACCTGCGGGTCGTACAGCGTGGCGATGACGGCGACGGCGGAAGCGATTTCTCCGACGATGACGCCGCGCTTGGCCGAGACCGGTGAGCCCAGCCACTTGATCGCCAGAATGAAGCCGATGGCGGCGGCGATGTAGGTGAAATCGATGAGCTGCTGTGTGTCGGCCGGGGTCATGACTTTTTCGCCCCCTTGCCGGTCTTGAACATGCTAAGCATACGGTCGGTGATGACGAAGCCGCCGACCATGTTGCTGAAGGAGGCCGCGACAGCGATCAGGCCGAGAATGGTGGCGAGGCGCGTCTCGTGGCGGCCGGCAATGATGATGGCCGCGACCACGACGATGGCGTCGAGCGCGTTCGTCAGGGACATCAGAGGCGTGTGCAGCAGCGGGGAAACCCGTTTAATGAGCTCGATGCCTAAAAATGCCGATAGGATGAACACAAACAGACTGGAGATAAAATCCGCGGGCATCCATTCCTCCTTAAGATTTCGCAGCCAGCGCCGGCAGCTTATAAATTTCACGCAGCCTGGCGTTTACAATTTCTCCACCTTGGGTAAGCAAAGTGTCGCGCACGATTTCATCCTGGGGATTTAGTTGCAGCTTGCCTTCTTTCACCATGTAGAGCAGAAAGGTGGCGACGTTTTTCGCGTACATCTGGCTCGCGTGGTAGGGAACCGTGCTCGCAAGATTGATGGAGCCGATGATGGTGACTCCGTTCTCGATGACCTGTTCGCCGGCGCGCGTTAGTTCGCAGTTTCCGCCGCGCTCGGCAGCTAGATCGACGAGCACTGAGCCGGGCCCCATGCCAGCGACCATTTCTTTGGTGACCAGAATGGGCGATTTTTTCCCCGGGATGACTGCCGCAGTGATAACGACATCGCTTTCCGCGACGACTTTTGCGAGTAGCTCGCGCTGCTTCTGGTAAAACTCTTCGCCTTGCGCGGTGGCGTAGCCGCGCGCATCCTGTGCGTCTTTTGCTTCAACGGCGATCTCGACAAAGCGTCCGCCGAGGCTTTGCACCTGCTCTTTGACGGCAGGACGAAGATCGTAAGCGGAGACAACCGCGCCGAGCCTGCGGGCAGTGGCGATGGCTTGCAGGCCGGCTACCCCGCAGCCGATGATAAAGACGCGGGCGGGCGTGATCGTTCCCGCTGCAGTCGTAAGCATTGGAAAAAGCTTGGGGAGAGTGTCCGCGGCAATGATCACGGCTTTGTAGCCGCTAATGGTGGCCATGGAGGAGAGCGCGTCCATGCTTTGCGCCCGCGTGGTGCGGGGCATCAATTCGATGGAAAAAGCGGTGACGCCTTTGGAGGCGATCTCTTGAATGGTGTCGAGAGAACCGAGGGGGCGCAGGAAACCGATTAGCGCTTGATTGCGGCGATAAAGAGGAACATCGGCTTTGCCGGTTTTGTCGTTCGAACCGTAGCAGAGCACTTGAAGGACAATATCGGCGGCGCCGAAAACATCGGCGCGTGTTGGAAGAAGCTTCGCGCCTTTGGCCGCGTAGTCCGCGTCCAGGTAGCCGGCGTCACTTCCGGCGCCTGCTTCGACGACAACTTCCAGGCCCGCTTTCGTAAGGCTCGGAATTACCGCGGGCACCATGGCCACACGGCGCTCCCCTGGAAAGCTTTCTCGTGGCACTCCGACAATCATGAACCTTCCTCCGGTATTTTCTCCGCTGCTTCAGAACTCAACCACGATGACCGTTTTACCTAGACCGCGCGGCATTCTACAACGGATTCGAGCTGCGCGGCTCGCAAACTAATTGTCGTCCGAATGAGCGCTGGTTTATTCGGCTCCGGCCTCTTTGCCAGGGATGAAGTAGACTTCTTCGAACATGGAACCCTTTTGCCAGCCGGCACGCGTGAGAATGCCGAGGCCATTTTCGCACATGCTGGGATGGCCGCAGAGATAACCGGTGGTGCTGTCAGGGTTCAAGCCCCACTCGTTGACATACATGCGAACGAGATCGTCAACGCGGCCGGTTTGACCTTTCCATGCCGCGTCTTCCCAAGGACGGCTGATGGTGGCGACATACTTGAACCAGGGAACTTCCGCGGCGATGCGCTCAAGTTCCTCGCGATAGCCGAACTCCCAGGAGCGGCTGCCGCCCTGTATGCAGAAGAACTTGTGCGGACCGGGCATGGGCTGGCCGCCAGTTTTCCAGTCCCTGTAGAGAGTGCGAACATAGCTTACAAACGGGGCGATGCCGGTGACGGTGGCGAGAAGGAGATGATTGGTGCGGCCGCTCTTGAGGTCGATGGTAAAGCGGCCCTTGGAGATTTTGCGGCAGAGCATGGTGTCGCCGACCTGGAGCTTGTAAAGGTGCGGCGTAAGCGCGCCTTGGGGAACGAGCTCAAGAAAGAATTCGAGTCCTTGCTCATAGGGTGACGAAACGATGGAGTAAGCGCGCTCGATGCGTTTGTCTTCATGGTCCAGGCCGAGGGTGGCATACTGACCGGCTTTAAAAGAGAATGGGCCGCCGGGATCAACACGGATCAACCACAAGTCTTCCGACAAATCCTTGCGCTCGATAATCCGGGCTGTGAAGTGCTTGTCCGTCGGGAGAGCCAAACTCTTTATCTCCATCGCCAAATTGCTCAATTCGTGCATTCAAAAAACGGCCGGGTAGAGCAGCTGTGTGGGCCGCCCCGCGGTGTGAAAGCTATACGCTACCCTCGGTTAGGAATCGAATCGCGACATGGAAGCCATCCTTAATCTTGGCTCCCTCATGCGCGCGCTTGACTGAAGGTTCGGCTGCCGTCCGGGACACCGTGGCGGAGCAGGAACCCCAACGGGCGGCATTGTACACCCAGTTGGCCATTTTGCGAGGGAGGGAATCGAGAGATCGAAGCTGGTTTGGGCGGCCAATACAGCTGCCATCGCGTACGCACGCGTGACCAAATTCAGCCGCTAACTGTGTGACTGCCGTCACTGACAAGACGCTTCCTCCCGCGCGAGCATTCCCAGGTATGGCTTGAGGACCAGGTCAGACGTAGCTTGTCATTACTACCTCGCACGGATCGGCAAGCAGGATTACCAACGGAGGCCGTCATGGTTCATAGGACCCCACACAGTATATTTCTCTTGTTCGCGTTGCTGTTACTCACTGCCATGCAAACAATGGCACAAGTCAAAGAGAAGACCGTTCAGAAAGCCCCCATCCAGCAGACCTCCCCTGCATCCGGCCAGGAAATGTTCAAGACATATTGCGCGGCTTGCCACGGGAAAGATGCTAAAGGGGGAGGCCCTGCCGCCGCCGAACTCAAAACTCCTCCGCCTGATTTGACGACCCTGGCCACGCGTCACGATGGGAAATTTCCAGCTGACTACGTGTCCAACGTGCTTCGCAACGGGGCGAAGGCGCCAGCCCACGGCTCAAGCGAAATGCCGGTTTGGGGGCCGCTATTCGCTTCGGTTAGTGGCAGAGATCCGGCGGTGGTCAACATGCGGATTGCAAACCTGGTCCGCTACGTCGCATCCCTGCAATCGAAATAGCCCTCTTTTCAGCCAGCCCTTTTCGATAGTACCCAGTTTTTTTGAAACATTTCGAGCTGCTGGATACGTCTAACTGATGACGCTAAGGGTATGGCGCGTCTGCCGCGTTACCCTCCCAGACAAGCCCAGTCGAGGTTTGCAATTCGCGTTAGACAGCAGGAGTGGCCAATGGAATTGTGCGAAAGGGAGCGCCAGGGGCGCTGGAGACAGATAGTTGTCGTCGCGTGCCTTGTATTCGGCGCGGCGTGCAGCGCGAACGCGACCCCGACCGCTACAGGGCATCGAGAGGCGCGTCAGGCGGCTCAGAACGCTGCCACGAGGCCGGTGGGAACTATAAAGAGTATCACTGGGAAAACAATTGTATTGACCACCGATGCGGGAACGGAAGTGAGGATTGAAGTGCAGGATGATGCGCGGCTAGTGCGCATAGAGCCGGGGCAAAAAGACTTGATAAATGCGGCTCCCATGCAACTGCAGGAGTTGCAGCCGGGCGACCGCATTCTAGTTCGCGGAGCGCTCGGGCCCGATGGCAAGATGCTGCTCGCGGCGTCCGTTATCGCGATGAAACAGGCAGACATTGCCACGAAACATGCACATGAACGCGAAGAGTGGCAGAGGCACGGCGTTGGCGGCCTGGTGACGAATATCGATGCGCCGAATGGAGCAATCGCGATTTCAACGAACGCGACGGGCGCAGCCAAAGACGTGAAAGTTCAAGTTTCGAAACTGACAGTGCTTCGGCGGTATGCGCCGAACTCGGTGAAATTTGATGATGCAAAGCCCGCGCCGATCGAAGAGATCAAGGTGGGCGACCAACTGCGCGCGAGGGGGGCTCGTAGCTCGGACGGCACGGCGCTTACTGCTGATGAAGTCGTTTCTGGATCATTTCGAAACATCGCCGGGACAATTACTGCAATAGACGCGGCCGCGGGAAGTGTTACGGTGATGGATCTGGCGACGAAGCAGGCCGTCACGGTGAAAATTGGAGCCGAGGCCCAACTTCGGAAGCTGCCTCCGATGATGGCGCGAATGATTGCGATGCAGTTGAAAGGCGGTTCCGCAGATACACCTGCCGCAGGGAATGCATCGACTAGCCAAACGCCGAGGCCCACGGAAACAACGACTGGCGCACAAGCCGGCGGAGCGGCCCGTGCGGGCGGAGGCAGAAGTGGCGACATGCAGCAACTGCTCAGCCGAATGCCGGCAACGACGCTTGCAGAATTGCAGAAGGGCGATGCAGTGATGATTGTCGCGACGGAAAACGCGCATGAGAATGATGTGTCAGCGATTACATTGCTTGCCGGAGTGGAACCTCTCCTCCAGGCTTCGCCCGCGAGCGGTGGTTCTGGTGTTCCCACCCTGTGGAACCTGAGCGGGCCTCCGTCCGGGGATACGACACCCTGATGTACGGCAATCAGGAACATCTTGAGCTTGTGTCAGGAGATGGAATGAACTTTAGGTTTATTTACCGGTGCATCTTATTTTTGGCGGTGTTGCTGATCCTTGGAGCGGCCGCGAGCGTGGGGCGAGCGCAGACGGCCACGGGAACATTGCGCGGGCAGGTGACGGATCCATCCGGCGCAGCGGTGGCCGAGGCGACCGTGCTCGTGACTACAACGAGTGGAGCGGCCACGACGGCAACTACGAATCGAGACGGCATCTTCGAAGTGACTGGACTGGTTCCGGGAAAGTACGGTGTGAAGGTGATCGCGACAGGATTTACGGCATTTGAACGGCCAGAGATCGAGATTACCGCGGGCCAGACCCAGAAATTGAATGTGTCGCTCAGCATCGAAGTGCAGCAGGAAAAGGTCGAGGTCTCGGACACGACGACGAAAGTGGACGTGAATCCCGCGAATAACGCAGGCACGGTGGTGATGCAGGGAAAAGATCTGGAAGCGCTCTCTGATGATCCAGATGAACTGGAGTCCGAGTTGCAAGCGCTGGCAGGACCGTCGGCAGGCCCGAATGGCGGGCAGATCTATATTGACGGCTTCACCGCCGGGCAATTGCCCCCAAAGGCTTCCATTCGAGAGATTCGCATCAATCAAAACCCATTTTCGTCGGAATACGACAAGCTGGGCTACGGAAGAATAGAGATACTGACGAAACCGGGCACGGACCAGTTTCATGGACAGTTTTTTGTGGAGGGGAACACCGCTGCGCTGAATGCGCGGAACCCCTTTGAACACTTGCCCGCCGGCACACAGCCGCCTGGATACTATACAACGCAGTACAGCGCGAACGTGGGCGGGCGGCTAAGCAAGAAGGCTTCGTTCTTCTTCAACATCGAGCGGCGGAACATCAATGATCTGTCCGTGGTGAGCGCGCAGATTGTCGATCCAACGTCATTCCAGATCGAACCGTTCAGCGACGCGGTGCCCAATCAGAGGACAAGGACTAATTTGAGCCCACGGCTCGACTACCAAGTGACGCAAAGCAACACGCTGAGCGTACGATATCAGTATTGGCGAAATAACGAAGTCAATAATCTGCCCGGCAGCGGTGGGTTCAACCTGGCATCACTCGCGACGAATTCGCTCGACGCTGAAAATACGTTGCAAGTTACGGACACACAGGCAATTGGGGCGGCGACCGTCAATGAGACGCGGTTTCAGTACATCCACGAGACGGCAAACGGAAATCCCCTGAACTTCACGCCGGCGCTCTATGTTGCGGGAGCCTTTAACGCAGGCGGGAGCACCAGCGGGATAAACAGCGACACGCAGAACCGTTATGAGCTGCAGAACATCACCTACTACACGCACGGCAAGCATGCCTGGAAAATTGGCGGACGCCTGCGCGATACGACGGATGCAAGCGACTCGAAAGCCAGCTTCAACGGATCTTACTCTTTCGGTTCCCGGGTTGACCCCACCGTAAGCGGCTGCAACGTATCCACTCCTCCCAGCACTTGCCCCACGATCTCCGGAATCAACGCGTACCGGATAACCTTGATGGGTCTTTCCCAAGGTCAAACCATCGCCCAAATCCAGCAGCAAGGCGGCGGCGCTAGCTACTACTCCTTGAACTACAATCCTGCCGGAACGGCAGCCGCCAGCGTCAACTGGCTGGACGGGGCGATCTTTGTCCAGGACGACTACCGGCTTCGGCCAAACGTATCTCTGAGCCTTGGACTTCGCTACGAAACACAGAACAATCTTGGGGATCATGCCGACTTTGCGCCGCGCGTTGGCCTCGCGTGGGGCATCGACGGCAACGGAAAAAGCAAGTCACCAAAAACGATTCTGAGGCTTGGATATGGAATATTCTACGACCGATTCTCGGAAAATCTGGTTTTGCAGCAAGAACTGCAGAACGGTGTGATCCAACAGCAATTCCTGATTCAAAGCCCGGCTTTTTTTGACCCCAATCAGACTGTGTTGCCGACGAATCCGGCGTTTCCATCGACGACGGCGTCCTCACAAACGATTTACAGGCCAAATCCGAATTTGCGGACTCCGTATATCATGCAGACCGGCGTGACGCTCGAACGGCAGCTTTCCAAGTTGGCGAATCTGTCCGTTACTTATCTGAATTCCCGGGGCAACCATCAGTTCTATACGAATTTCATCAACGCGAACCCAGTCCCGCCTGGGCAGGCCCTCGCGCCCGTGCCCAGCCAGATTCTCTATCAATATCAGTCAGAGGGCGTCTTCAAGCAGAACCAGTTGATTGTAAATGGCAGCGTGCGCATTCCGGCGCAACACGGATTTGTTCAGGATTTATCGCTTTTCGGCTACTACACACTGAACTACGCGAACAGTGATACTGCCGGCGCAGGAAGCGTTCCTTCGGACCCATTCAACGTTTCGGAGGACTACGGCCGCGCTGCATTTGATACTCGCCAACGGCTCTTTTTCGGCGGGACTTTCGGTGGGCCACACGGCTTCCGGCTGAGTCCCTTTCTCATAGCGAGCTCCGGAATTCCGTTCAACATCACGACCGGACAAGATGTTTATGGAAACGCGGCGTTTAACACGCGCCCTGCGACTGCCGACTGCCCGAGCTCTCCAGCAGCTAATATCGTGCAGACTACCTACGGCTGCTTCCTTCTGGCGCCCGTAGCAGGACAGCCGTTTACTCCGATTGCAATCAACGACGCCACCGGGCCCGGCCGTTTTTCATTGAACCTGCGCTTGGCCAAGACGTTTGGCTTTGGGCAAAAGAAGGAGGTTGCAGCGGGCGGTGGGCCAATGGGTGGAGGCACCTTTGGACGCGGTCCTGGGGGCGGCGGCGAGGGACATGGGGGCGGTCCGGGAAGAGGCGGGATGTTTGGTAGTCCTTCCAACGCGCGATACAACTTAATCTTAAGCGTGAATGTGCGAAACGTATTCAACAACGTGAACTTGGGGACCCCGATTGGGAATTTGAGTTCGCCGCTTTTTGGACAGGCGAATTCCCTGGCAGGACGTCCGTTTTCCTCTCCGACGTCGAACCGCGAAATTGAGTTGCAAGCGCGCTTCAGTTTCTAGCACGCGAGCAATGCTCGGAGTACGAAAGCCGACCGGTGCCATCCGTGCACGGAAAAACGATGAAGAGGCGCAGAAAGAAGATTCTGGATGTGGGCGTGGAGGCTCGGCGAGCGGCGCGCAATTCCGGGATCGCGCCCTCGGCTACTCGGGTGATTGCGGATAAACGCAAACGTCCCGCCAAGCACAAGAAAAAGTGGCTGGAAAAAGAAGCAGAGTGAAGCCAGCCACCTACCGAAGTTCAGTTGCTGTTGATTCAGTCCCGACCGGAACTAATTTTTTGACCCTCAGCCAGGCTTGTGCGAGGGGACGGATTCGTCAGGACGAAAAAGCGCTCCTGCGGAAATTTTCTTGCGCTCGGCGAGAACGGCGTCAATCGATTCCAGATCTTTCTTGTCAAAACCCATACAACTGACCTTCACTGTGCCGTCCGGATCGATGAGAAAGATGGTGGGAACATTGGTGAGGCCATAGGCGTTAGAGGCTGGATATCCTTTAAGCTTTTCGTCGAGAACTATGGGAAACGTGACGCCGAATTCCTTCGCAAAATCTTTCGTTGCAGGAGAGTCGTCTTGTGAAATACCCAGAAACGTCACGCCGCCTCCTCCATAACGCTTGTAGAGGCGTTCAAGAAAAGGGAACGTGAACTGACAGACCGGACAGGATATTTTGAAGAATGCGGCCACGACGGGGCCTTGTTCGAGCAATTCGGTGAGTGAAAATTCCTTTCCATCGAGAGCTGTTAGAGAAAAAACCGGTGCGGAGTTTCCAGCAACGATATTCGTCATTGACCCTTCCGTGCCCATCCAGCGTTTGAGCCGCCGCAAGATTCCCATAAATTTGGTCTAGCGCTGCCGCGCGCGAGAGGCAATATTGTGTCGCGAAGGTGCGCGCGAATTCAACAATCCAGGAACCAGGATAACCGTTTTAGACATAATCAATGAATTTGCTTCGTCTTTCGCTGCATGTAATCCATAAGCAAGTACTGGCCGAGCGTGTAAGGCGTGGTGAAATACGCTTTGCCGCGGCACATTTCCGTAATTTTCTGAACAAAGTGGACGAGGCTGTAGTCGCTGGCCAGCATGAACGTGTTGATCATGATCCCGGCGCGCTTGCACTTGTTGACTTCTTCGAGCGTCTGGCCGACGACGAATGGATCGAGGCCGAAAGCGTTTTTGTAGATGCGGCCGTCTTCGAGAGTGAGGGCGGAAGGTTTTCCATCCGTGATCATGATGACTTGGCGCATGTCTTTTTTCTGGCGCAGCAGAATGCGCTGCGCGAGGCGAAGGCCTTCGCGAGTGTTTGTGTAATACGGACCAACTTGGACACGGGCGAGCTCGCCGAGGGGAACTTCTTCCGCGCTGTCGTGAAAAAGAACAAGGCTCAGAGTGTCCCCGGGATATTGCGTGCGGATCAGATGCGAAAGGGCCATGGCCACGCGCTTCGCGGGCGTGAAGCGGTCCTCGCCGTAGAGAATCATGCTGTGGCTGCAATCGAGAAGAACGACCGTGGCGCAGGAGCTGTGATACTCGCACTGATGGACCATGAGGTCGGAATAGGTCATGTCGATGGGAACTTTTGCGCCTTGGCGGCGGACGGCGTTAAAGAGAGTTTCGCTGATGTCGAGATTTAATGTGTCGCCAAACTCGTAGGGACGTGAGACGCCGCCTGACTCGATGCCGGTGGAGAGGTCGCGCGTGTCGTGACGGCCGAAGCTGCTGCGGCCAAGCGAGCCAAGAAGATCCTGAAGTGTTTTGAAGCCGAGGAAGTCGATAGTCTTGTCGGTGATTTCAAAGCGAGCTTCGGGTTGCTTTTCGTAAGGCTGGCCGAGCCGGCCGCGAGCCGAAGTTTGCGGAGGCGGAGTGACCTGAGGAGGCTGCTGCGGATTGATGAATCCCTCCTGGGCGAGCCGTTCCATTAATTTCTCGAGAAGATGTTTGACGGCTTGGTTGTTCTGCGCGTCCGGATCTTGCAACATTTCGCGCAGCTCTTCGCTCATCGCGTCTTCGGGAAGCAGATCGCCTTCTTGCAAGGCACGAAGAATGGCCTCGCGGAGGGCTTCCATGGAGCGGTCCGGATCCATCTGGGAAACGCCGTAGAATTGCGATTCAAAGCCGCTTTGCAGAAAAAAATCGCCCATGCGCTTGACGAGTTCTTCGAGGTCGATGGCGTCGGCGGGTTCGCCAACATATTTTCCGTAGCGGATGAATTTCATGAGCGACGTTCCTTACGCGATCTTCTCATAGAAATCAGTTCCCTCGTCGCGGTGCTCCTCGGGATTGCGAACGTCCGCGGAGTCCTCAATTAAACTGACGGCGCGGCGGCCGGCCGGGATTCTCACGCTGTTCCGGCTGCTGCTTGGGTTTGTCTGCGAAAAAGCCGCGCTCTTCGCTGCGGCCGATTCGCCGATGCGCCCACAAACCTTCGAGGATCATTTCCGCGGCGGATCCGGCAGCCCCAGCGTCCTTGCGGTCCTGAACGCCGAGACGCCCGATATGTTCCATCAGACCCTGGATTTTCGAGAGCTGGTGGTAACGATCCGAAGCCGTCGCCTGCTCCGGAAGCTTTAGCTCGCCGCCAATTTCAAACCACTGAATAACCGGTTGGAAATTTACCTCGGCGAAATGCTTGCTGAAAACGCGGCCGACGGCAGTGCGGATGAGTTCCCGTGCGACTGTATCTGCTCCCTTAAGCTCGCCTTCGTATTCGAGCTCCAGCTTGCCGGTGATCGCGGGAAGGGAAGAATAGACATCGGCGATCCGCGCTACCGCGGACTCTTCGCCGGTGCGCGCAGTCCTCTGCTCAGCGCTGCTGACGAGGCTCTCCAGAACGGTGATGGGCAGGCGCTGGCTGACTCCAGAGCGGCGGTCGACGCGTTTGTCTTCGCGAGCCTGGAAAGCAATCTCTTCCACAACACTGCGTAGATAGGCGGGCACCTCCACTTTACGGGCTGAATCGCGCGAGACCCAGGCCTCCTGAGCGGTGATGGCCATGCCTTCCTCGATCGTGGAAGGGTAGTGGGTGCGAACCTCAGCGCCGATGCGGTCTTTCAACGGAGTGATGATTTTACCGCGAGCAGTATAGTCCTCCGGATTCGCCGTGAAGACGAGGAGAACGTCGAGCGGGAGGCGGAGCGGGTAACCCTTAATTTGGATGTCGCCTTCCTGCATGATGTTGAAGAGGCCGACCTGAATTTTTCCGGCGAGGTCGGGAAGCTCGTTGATGGCAAAGATGCCGCGGTTGGCGCGAGGGAGAAGGCCGTAGTGGATGGTCAGCTCGTCGGAAAGATCCCGGCCGCCGCGAGCGGCGCGGATGGGATCAACATCCCCGATGATGTCGGCCATGGTCACGTCGGGAGTCGCCAGTTTTTCTACATAGCGGTAGTCGCGGGGCATCCAGGCAATAGGCGTGTTGTCTCCTTCCATGGCGATCTTCTCGCGGCAGGCCCGGCAGATAGGGCGCAGCGGGTCATCGTTGATTTCGCAGCCCGCGACGACTGGGATTTCTTGATCCAGAAACTGGACCAGGCCGCGAAGTATGCGGCTCTTGGCTTGGCCACGAAGGCCCAGCAGTATGAAATTGTGGCGGGAAAGCAGCGCATTAATAATTTGTGGGATGACCGTGTCTTCGTACCCATGGACGCCGGGGAAGAGCGGCTCGTTCTTTTCAATCATGCGCAGAAGATTCTGGCGCATCTCACTTTTCACGGAGCGTGAGACAGTGCCAGCGTCGAAATCCGGGATGCGTTTGAGTTCGCCGAGCGTGCGAACTCTTGGATGCGCCGATGATTGCATCGATGTGCTTGCCGTCATGAGGCTCCGTTCCGCGTCCCGACCGGGTCGGGACGCACAAAACGCTAATTTAAACCGTGTCCATTCCCACCGGCGCGCCGGCGCATCACGCCTGTCTTCTGTAGATGCGGCGCCCAGGCGCGAAGATACCCTACGAGGCGTTCCTGGCGGTCCGATTCTGACCGGATCTCGAGGATTTGCTGTTTCCATAGCAGATCCATCGGCAAGGCGCCCGCGACGAGGAAAGAGAGTAGTGCCGACTGCCCGGCATCGGCGTTCCTTGGGTAATCCTCAAAGATGAGCGTGTGGCAGGTTTCGTAGAGTTCGATGAGTTCGCGGCGCACAGACGGATTTGGCGGCATGTCCCGGTCTTCAAGGTAGTCCACGTGTCCCTCGGCGAGAGGATTCTCTTCGAAGAACTCAATGACGCGGAAAGGATCCCGGCCCATTGTCAAAATGTCCATTGTTTCGTCGTCGTTGCGCTTAACAACCTCGATGATTTCCGCCGTGCAGCCCACCCGAACAACACCCTTGGGGAGCGCCAAGAGAACGCCAAACTCGGATTTTTCCTTCAAGCAACGGCTGACCATCTCGAGATAGCGTGGCTCGAAGATGTGCAGGGGAAGGTCTGCGCCGGGGAGGAGGACGACGTTCAATGGAAAGAGCGGAATTCGATCGGGCCGCATTGTTCCAGGTCAAATGATACCAGACGTAGCTGACTTCTAGGTGGTGAGTAGTGGATAGACTGCAGAAGCCATCGCGTGGGCAACACGACCAGCCGAGGTTGCCATATTTTCGCGAGTTGGCTGTGCAGGAGAGAGTGGTAAGCTGGCTGGGTTTTGGCAGGAAGAGAGAAGGAGGAGATCGTTCCGTGGACAGAAAAAGAAAACTTTCGTGCGCGCTGTACGGCGCTCTCCTGTTGGGTGCGACGTTTGTGTGCTGCCGGCCAAGTTTAATGAAGGCTTCGGCGTTCCCGGTACCCGCCCAAGATGCGAAGCCGGCGGATCCGGCGCCGGCGGCTTGGGAAAAGTTGACACCCTACCAAAAATCACAACTGGAGCGCATGTACAACGATTGGGCCTACCTTGCAAAATTCCGCGACGCTGACAAGGAATTGGCGCCTCCCGCGGCGGGTGAGTTGCGCGTCGTGTTCCTGGGGGACTCCATCACCGAAGGCTGGGGCATGAAGGCAACCTCGACGTCGCCAGCCCGTGGCGAATTTTTCCCTGGCAAGCCGTACATCAACCGCGGTATCTCCGGGCAGACTACCCCGCAAATGCTCGTGCGTTTTCGGCAGGACGTCATCGATTTGAAACCGAAAGTGGTCGTGCTGCTTGCGGGCATAAATGACATTGCGGAGAATACGGGGAAGATGAGTCTGGGGGAGATTGAGGGCAATATATTGTCCATGAGCGAACTTGCCCGGGCGAGTGAGATTCATCCCGTATTGTGTTCCGTACTACCGGCGAGCGATTTTCCGTGGCACAAAGGAATGGAACCTGCGCCCAAAGTTAGGGCTCTGAACGCTTGGATTAAAGAGTACGCCGCGAAAAATGGTTTCGTGTATGTGGACTACTATTCATCCATGGCGAACCGTGAAGGCGGGATGAAAGATGGGCTAAGCCTCGACGGCGTGCATCCGAACAAGACGGGATACGACATCATGGCGCCGCTTGCCGAGGCTGGCATCGCGGCGGCTTTGAAGCAGCCGGCTCACTGAAGTGCAAGCCGGTTCGACTTCTCGATACGGAGAAAATTTATCATTTAATGCCTGCTGTCGAATTCACTCGGCTAAGGCTCCAGTTCATACTGCGTGTGTCCGTTGCTTTTTAGTTGACGAATTCTTGAGGCATCCTGGACGGGCGCGCGCGAGCTAAGACCGCGCTTCAACCCATAGATTGTCCACCGAAAGTGTTACCTATCGAGAAAGACGACCTTCCTCAGCGGCGTGCGTCCAAGCGTTAGAGAAATCTTCTTGTAGTAGATCATCTATGGGAGTATAAAGATTTCGCCATGCCCAAACGAGGCGCGCCCCCCTTACAAGCGGATCTTCTCCAGGGCACCCTGGATCTCTTGATCCTGCAGACTCTCTTGCTCGGTGCGGCGCATGGCCACACCATCGCGCACGTCATCGAACACCGCTCCGAAGCCGTCCTGCAAGTCGAGCATGGCTCCCTCTACCCGGCTTTGCATCGCCTGGAGGACCGCGGTTGGATCGCCTCTTTTTGGGGCACTTCCGAAAATAATCGTAAGGCACGCTACTACCGGCTGACTCGAGCAGGGCGCCAGCAACTCGCCCAGCAGACCAGCCGCTGGGAACAGTTAGTTGGCGCGATCAACCGGGTACTGCGTCCCGCCAAGGAGTAGTGCCATGGGATGGATACGCTACTTCCGCCGGGCGAGCTGGGATGATGAACGGGAACGTGAGCTCCAAGGTTACCTCGAGCTCGAAACCGAAGAAAACATCGCCAGAGGCATGACGTCGGAAGAAGCGCGGCACGCCGCGAGGCGGAAGCTCGGAAATCCAACGCTGATTCGAGAGGAGATTTATCGCATGAACAGCCTCATTTTTATCGAGTCCCTCTGGCAAGACGTCTCCTGCGGCTTGCGAATGCTGCGTAAGAATGCGGGTTTTGCAATGGTTGCCGTTTTGACTCTGGCGCTGGGCATCGGAGCTAACACCGCGATTTTTTCCGTGATTCATGCCGTCTTGTTGAGCCCGCTTCCATACGACCATCCCGAGCGCATTACATTGGTGCGCGAGAGCAATCCAGGCAAAGGCTTTCCGCAATTCTCCGTCTCCCCACCGAATTACATGGACTGGAAAAGAAATGCAGGAGTTTTCGAACAGATGGCCTCGATTTCCAGGGGACAATTCAGTTACACAGGCGGCGCGGAGCCAGAACGTCTTGTCGGAGCGCAGGTGGCCGCATCTTTCTTTTCAGTACTCGGAGCGCAGCCTGCCCTGGGCCGCACATTCCTTCCAGAAGACGACGTCGTAGGAAAAGCCAGTGTTGTCGTTCTGAGCTACGGGTTGTGGGCGCAGCACTTTGGAAGTGATCCACAGGTTATCGGCAAGTCTCTCTTGCTCGACGGCCAGTCCTATCGGGTTATCGGAGTCATGCAGAATGGCTTCCAGTTTCCCCGGGGTGTGGAGCTGTGGTTGCCTTCGGAGTTTCAGGAGCGCGACCTGGGCCCGGGAGCTAGAGGGGCCCATTATTTGACGGTGATTGCGCGATTGAAGCCGGGCGTGAGCATCGATCAAGCGCAGGCGGAAATGACTGCGATCTCCAAGCGGCTGGAGGAGCAACATCCGGAGAAGAATGCGGGATGGACCTCGAAGGTCTTGTCTTTGAACGAAGCAACTGTGGGGAACATCCGGCCAACGCTGCTGGTCTTATTTGGCGCCGTGGGATTTCTGCTTTTGATTGCGTGCGCAAACGTCGCCAATCTACTCCTGGCTCGGGCGACGGCGCGACAGAGGGAGATCGCCATCCGTTTTTCGCTGGGGGCAGGCAGGCTTCGGATCGCTCGTCAGTTGCTGACGGAAAGCATTCTGCTAAGTGGAATCGCGTGCGGTTCCGGTCTATTGCTGGCGGAGTGGGCCATTCGCGCCCTTCGAACGCTGCCGCCTTCGACTTTACCAAGAGCCGAAAGCATTGGACTGGATTTGCCCGTGCTCGGATTCGCCACGGGGGTTGCGGTTCTGACCGCTCTTCTATTTGGTTTTGCTCCTGCACTGCAAATCACGAGAGGCGCGCCTTCCGAGACCTTGAAGGAAGGCGGTAGAACGGCCAGCACTGGGCGGCATGGAGTGCGCAGCGCGCTCGTGGTTCTCGAGACCACGCTGGCACTCGTTCTTCTCGTTGGATCCGGCTTATTGATGAAAAGCTTTGTGCGGCTGCAGACTGTCGATCCGGGCTTCCGCTATAGGAACATTCTGACCGCCGATGTTTCACTTCCAAAATCAAAGTACTCGGCCGACGCACAGACAATCCAATTCTTCAGTCAGGTGCTCGAGCGAATGCAGGCTGTTCCGGAAGTGAAAGAAGCCGCAGTCTCCAACGGCGACCCCATTCAAGGAGCTTATTTTACGTTTGTGTTCGCCACCAAGGAGCTCCGGGCGCTTACGCCGGCCGACCAGCCATCAGCGGGGTATTACGTAGTTAGTGAGAATTATTTCCATACGCTGGAAATCCCCCTGCTGGTCGGCCGCTACTTCACTCGAGAAGATTCCACCGGCGGTCCGCGCGTCGCTATCATTAGCCAGTCGGTCGCTCAGCGGTTTTTCCATGACCGAAGTCCAATCGGGCAGTCGATCAAAATTGGCGTAGGCGCAGGGGACCCGCCGTGGCGCGAAATCGTGGGAGTCGTGGGTGATGTGAAGGACGATGGCCTCGGGGAGGCCGCCACGATGACTTTGTACGAGCCCTACAGACAGCAACCATGGAGCAGCATGAGCATTTTCCTGCGCTCGGACTCGGATTCATCCCATTTGGCGGGCATTCTGAGGAGCCAGGTGATGTCCGTAGACAAAGACCAGCCGGTCGCGGAGATCGCCACCGGAGATCAACTGATGGCGGAAGCTGTGGCCCGGCCGCAGCTTCGCACCATGCTGCTTGGTCTGTTCGCCGGGCTGGCGTTAGTGCTGGCCAGCCTTGGAATTTACGGAGTGATGTCCAACACCGTGGCCCAGCGTACCCACGAAATCGGCGTTCGCATGGCGCTGGGAGCTGGTCAAAAAAGCGTGCTGCGATTGGTGCTCGGCAATGGCATGCGGCTCACGCTGCTCGGCATCGCGCTCGGGACAGCCGGTGCGTTTGCGTTAACCCGGCTGATGAAAAGTTTTCTTTTCCATGTGACACCCACCGATCCGGCAACTTTTCTGGAAGTTGCATTGTTCTTGTTTGTTGTGGCGTTGATGGCCAGCTACCTTCCCGCGCGGCGAGCAACTCGCGTCGACCCGGTAGTTGCGCTCCGGTACGAATAGGGGCGGCTGAAACTCGAAGTGCACAATTCGAAAGTCTAATTGCGAAAGACGAGGGGCGATTCCTCATTGCTTGTTCGTTCCTGCACCTCTTTCACACCAACTACTGGTCGTATAGCTAACTTACTGGAGACACGAACGCAACCAGGCGCAGCATAGTCCCGCAGCCCACTCTGGCAGAGACGAATTCGTGTGCGTCCTCTGGTTAATTCCGTTCCCCTCGAGGGCTACGAGGCATTTCCGCATGCGGACCGGGACACTCGGTGGTATAAGCAAATGCGGAGTGCAAAGAAAGGGAGGACAGCTCCATGAAGTTCGTGCGCGTCAAAAGAGCCGTGCCTAGGCTAGCAGTACTGCTATTTTTGCTGCTGCCCATTCCTCTTGCGGCCGCTCAGGCAGCGCCGACAATGCTAATGTCCGGCCTGGGCCAGCATCAGCATGTCATCTCGACAAAGAATGCAGAGGCACGGCGATTTTTCGATCAGGGGCTTACTTTAGTATTTGGATTCAACCACGAAGAAGCCGCTCGATCATTTCGCCGCGCCGCGGAGCTGGATCCCCAATCGGCGATGGCCTATTGGGGGCTTGCGCTTGCATTGGGCCCATGCATCAATCTTGATGTCGATCCGCCTAACGAAAAAGCTGCCTTTGATGCCGTACAAAAAGCGATTTCGCTCTCGCCGGGGGCAACGGAGAACGAGCGCGCCTACATTCAGGCTTTAGCCAAGCGTTACTCGGATGACCCCAAGATGGACTTGAGGCAGCTAGACGTCCAATACGCACACGCGATGCGAGAGCTATCCAGGCGCTACCCGGACGACCTTGATGCCGCCACGCTCTATGCCGAGAGCCTCATGGATTTGCACCCCTGGAAGCTTTGGAGTCTCGACGGCCATCCGACGGAAGGCACGGAAGAAATCGTCGCCGTGCTGGAATCAGTGTTGCGGCGCGATCCCAACCACATTGGCGCAAATCACTACTACATTCACACCATGGAGGCTTCCACACATCCAGAGCGGGCGCTTGCAAGCGCAGTCCGATTGGAAACCCTGGCCCCCGCGGCGGGCCATCTGGTGCACATGCCGGCGCACATTTACATCCGCGTCGGTGATTATGCGGCGGCTGCCCGTAGCTGTATGCGGGGGGCCGGCGCTGACCAAGCCTATCTCGAACAAAGCGGTATGACGGGCGGCATGTACGACGTCATGTACTACGCTCACACGCTTCACTTCGCCGCCGCTGCCTACAGCATGGCCGGGAATTTTTTCAATGCGAAGCGTACCGCGGATGAACTGGTGTCACACGTAGGCAGCATGGTTGCCGGCATGCCGATGGCGGAGGTTTACCTGCCTACACCGTTTTTTGTGCTCGTGCGGTTTCATCGGTGGGATGAAATCTTGCGGCTACCCCCGCCCGATCCGAAGCTTGCCATGACCACTGCATTCTGGCATTTCGCTCGCGGTTCTGCGGCAGCGGCGAAAGGTCAGCTCGAGTTGGCGGAAGACGAACGCGGAAAATTGGAGACCGCGCGCAAGGTAGTGTCCCCGGATGTGGAGTTCAGCTATTACTTCAACAAGGCGCGAGCTTTTTTGGACTTGGCGGCAAACATCCTGGACGCCAGGATCTCCACCGCGCACGGCGACCGTGAACGTGCGATCGTGTTCTGGAAGAGTGCGGTTCAGATCCAGGACCATCTAAATTACGGCGAGCCGCCGGAATGGTTTTATCCCGTGCGGGAGTCGCTTGCTGCCGCACTGTTGCTGGAGGGCCATGCGGATCAAGCCGAAGAAGTGTTTCGAGCTGATCTGGAACAATACCCTCGAAATCCACGGTCTCTCTTCGGTCTTCTGAAGAGTCTGGAGGCGCAGAAAAAGCTCTCTGACGCCGAATGGGTTCGTCGAGAATTTGATGCCGCGTGGAAGAGTGCCGACGTGCCGCTTGAAATCCGAGATCTCTAGCACACGATTGTTTTGGACGGACGGTTTGAATTTCAGGAGTTTGGCTAGGGTACGACGGTGATACGCTGTGGGGGTTTTGGCAGGACGAGTTGAAGGAGATCATTTCGTGGACACGATAAAAAAGTTTTCAGGGGGAATTTGGCAGGTTTGCCTGCTCGTTGGGATGCTTTTGTATGGCCAGCCGGTGTTTGCGCAGGCTACGGCCGCCGGAACGGCCGTAGAAAAGGCGAAGCCGGCGGATCCGTCGGAGGCATTTTGGGAGACGTTGAATGCTTACCAGAAGTCGCTGGTGGAACAGAGATATACGGACTGGGGATTTTTGGCGAAATTTCGCGATGCCGATAAGCAGTTGGCGCCACCGGTGGCCGGCGAAACACGCGTCGTTTTCATGGGCGACTCCATCACCGAGGGCTGGGGCATGAAAGCCACGCCAACTTCGCCGGCCCGCGGTGTGTTTTTTCCCGGGAAACCGTATCTCAACCGCGGCATCTCCGGGCAGACCTCGCCCCAAATGCTGGTGCGATTCCGGCAAGACGTCATCGACTTGAAACCTCAAGTAGTCGTCATTCTTGCTGGTACGAATGACATCGCTGAAAACACAGGAAAAATGACGCTGGACGAGACTGAAGGCAACATCGAGTCCATGAGCGAATTGGCGCGGGCGAGTGGGATTCGTCCGGTGCTATGTTCGGTGTTGCCGTCGACGGATTTTTGGTGGCACAAGGGATTGGAGCCCGCGCCCAAAATCAAATTGTTAAACGAGTGGATCAAAATGTACGCCGCGAAGCATGATCTCGATTATGTGGATTATTATTCCGCTATGGTGAACGACGAAGGCGGATTGAAGAAGGAATTCAGTCCAGACGGCGTGCATCCAAACGCAGCGGGATACGCAATCATGGCACCGCTCGCGGAGGCAGGGATCGCCGAAGCCCTGAAGCAGCCGATTCACTGAGCCGCGCGCCTGCTCAATCACTCAGTCTGAGAAAACCGATAGGCAATGCGCTCAGGCGAGTTCGCTGAGAAATGTTTCCATCTCGGAGCGGGCGTGCTCGTCACCCTTCTTGGCGGCTGCGTCGATGCCGCTAGAGAGAACTTTGCGCGCTTCGTCGTTGCGGGATTCGCGGGCCAGCAACTGGCCGTACATCAAGTACGCTGGGATGTAGTCGGCGTGGCGCTCGAGAAGAGCTCGGAAGTGGCCGTCGGCGGCGCTCGGATCGCCGCTGTTCATGCATTCTATCGCCAAGCCGTAGCGGGAGAAGGGGTCGTCGGGCTTTTTGGCCACGAATTCTTCGAGCATTTCGCGACGGGTTTTCTTTTGGTCAGTCATGGTTGGCTCTGTATTATACGAGGATTGAGACTGTGTCCCAAAGCAGCCGCGGAACGGGGAGCGAATGAAGCGCAAGCCGACTGTGAAAAGCGAGATGAGCGGGGAATTGGCGCTGAAGGGAAAGCCGGTGAGTGCATCGCGTTCGGAGATGACCGAAATTGTCTTGCCGGCGCAGACGAATCCTCTGGGGAAATTGTTGGGCGGGCAGGTGATGCATTTGGTGGACATGGTGGCGGCCATGGCGGCGCACCGGCATTCCAACAGTTACGTAGTGACGGCCTCGGTGGACTACATCGATTTTCGCAATCCCATTAACCTGGGAGAAATCGTCAATCTGAAGTCGCAAGTGAACCGCGTGTTCCGCACGTCGATGGAAGTTGGCGTTGAAGTGTATTCCGAAAATGCGATGACGGGCGAGCGAAAGCACACCACGTCGGCATATGTGACGTTCGTAGCGATCGATGAAAACTCGGGATTGCCGAAACAGGTCGCGCCGCTGATTCTGAAAACGGCGGAGGAGAGGCGGCGCTTTCGAGAGGCGGCGAAACGTCGCGAAGTGCGGCTCGCGCTGCGCTACAGAAAGAAACGCGCGCTTAGGTAACGTTGCCGACCCACAGCGGAGTGGAAGTGGGCCAGGGGCTTCCGCCGGCGGGCTCTTCTGTGATGGCGATGGATTTGGTCGCATCCATCGGCTCAGGCGGATTGGAAACGACGAAGACGAGTTTGCCGTCCGCGTCCGGACGAACCATCATGGAAGGCATGGGCTTCGAGCCCGGCGCCTTGGGAATGAACCACACCTGCAGAACATGATTGGCGGCGGGCATGGGAACTTTTTCGCCCATCACGCAGAGGCCTAACTGAGAGTGCCACTTCGCTTCGAGCGTCTCCGGATGCGCGTGTTCGCCCCAAAGTGCGATTTTCACAGACGTTGGGTCCATCATAATCATGGCTTCGCGCCTGGCCGCGGCGAGTTGCTGCTCTGTTTTTTGACGCTCCTGGAGAAGCGTTGCGGCCCGCTTGTTGGCTTCCCGAATTTCATTTTGCAGACGGCGCATGTTCCACGAAGAGTAGACGGAAAAAACCAGAAGCGCGGCGACCGCAGCCCACAGCCAGATGGGAACGACGTTCCTGGCGGGCAGCATACGCGGTTTTGCTTCTGAATGAGATTGGGCCTCGGCGCGGACGGTTTGCATCAGGCGGCCCTTGAGCATGTCCGAGGGAACTGCTTCCGGAGCTGCGTAAGCGAGTTGGCTGACGAGCCAACGGGCTTCTTCGACGGCTTTGGCGCAATCCGTGCAGCCAGCGGCGAGGTGCGCTTCGAGCGCGACGCGTTCCTGGGGATCGAGCGCTCCGAGAGCGTACGCTCCCATCAGCTCACGGAATTGGTCGCAGTTTTTCACGTCGTGGCCTGCAATCCTTCTTTCAGGCGAAGCAAACCGTTGCGAATCCAGCTTTTTACCGTCCCAAGCGGCTCTTTCAAGGCCGCCGCAATTTCTGAATGACTTAAGCCTTCAAAATATGCCAACTCGATGGCTTTTTTCTGCTGCGGAGTGAGCGAGGCCATCAAAGCGCGGACGCGTTCGGCGCGGCGCTTTTCGTCGAGAAGCTTTTCATAGTCCGGCGAGATGACTGCGGACGGCAAATCCTCGGGCAAATCTTCGCGGCGGCGCTGGCGCTCGCTTTTTAGGCGCAGGTGATCTAGAGCGCGATTGCGCGCCATAGTGCAAAGCCAAGGGACGAATGGCCCGCGCGCGGAGTCATATTGTCCGGCGTTGCGCCAGAGCTGAAGGAAGACATCCTGGACGACTTCTTCAGAAGTCGAGGCCTGTTGGACGATGCGCAGAACCAAGCCGTAGACGAGGCGCGAGTGGCGATCATAGAGCTGTTCAAAGGCGCTCACGTCTTTTTGAAGAAGGCGCGACAAAAGCGTCGCATCTGGCGACACTTCGCGGGGACCGCGGGATGTGAAAGCCGCCAGGAACACGATTGTCGGCTTCTTCCTCTCCTAAAAGACTATACGGCAGAAACGCTGCACCGGATGCTTCTACTCCTTGCCCAAACTTTTGCCGAGCCGGGCGCGAATTTCGTTTGCTACAGCCAGCGATTGCTCGGCGCATGCTCCGATGGCGGGGCCGCTAAGGTAGTTGCCGACGAGCCAAAGATTCTTGCAAGGAAAACCCCATTGCGAAGGCGCCGTCAAGCGCGCGACATGGCCAAGATTGTATTGAGGAAGAGCGCGGGGATACATTGCGACGTTGGAGAAGGCTGGCGATTGGCGTATTTGGAGGAGCGGCGCGATTTCTTTGTGGACGAGGGCGGCGAGTTCGTCCGGGGAAAGCGTAACGGCTTGAGGATCGGTGGCGCCGCCGATGAAGCTGGTGAGCAAAGCGTGACTGTCGGGCGCGCGGGCAGGAAGGAGAGATGAGTTCCACACCGTGCCGAGTGTGCGAACTCCCTCCGAGCGCGGGATGAGAAAGCCGAACCCTTCGAGCGAGTGGCCGACTGCGGATTTTGGATAGCCGAGCGAGACGACGGCGATGGGGGCAAATTCTATCTCGGCGAGTCGATTTTCAATATGTTCAGAAGCGGTTGCCAGGAGCCGCGCTGCGGCGTTTGGCGGGATGGCGAGGACGAGCTGGTCGGCGACGAAAGTCTCGTTACCGACGTTGGATTTGATGTCAACGACAAAACGGGCGCCCGCCTGTGGACGGCCAGCGCCGCTATTTTGAAGCGACACGGCTTCGACACCGCAACGGAGAGCGGGGCCTAGATTAGCGGCGAGGGCGCGGACGAGGGTTTCGTTGCCTTCGCGGAAGGATTGCAGGGCGGGCTTGTGGCGCGGCTTTGGTTTGGATTTTGCGGCGCGCAACATCCCGCGGATGACGCTGCCGGTGATGCGTTCGGCTTCGTGAAGTTGTGGGAAGGAGGCGCTGAGGCTGAGTTTTTCCGGGTCGCCGGCGTAGATGCCGGAGACGAACGGGCCGACAAGCTTGTCGAGGAGTTCGAGGGAAAATTTGCGGCGGATGAAGGCGGCGACGGATTCGTCAGCGTCGGGAGGAGTGCTGTGACCGAAGAGATCGTGAAGGACGCTCCCTTTCGTGCGAGCGCTGAAGATGGAAGAGGTGAAAAACGCGAGTGGGCTTAGAGGCGCTTGTTTTAGTTGGCCGCCAAGGAGGAGGAATCGGGGAGCGCGGGGCGGCGCGGTTACCAACTCGTTTTTGATCCCAAGGCCGCGGCATAGATCGATGAGCTGAGGAGTACTGCTGAAGCTTTGTGGGCCGAGCTCGAGGAGGTAGCCGTCGCGGCGTTCCGAACGAATCATGCCGCCGGGACGCGGGGAGGCTTCGACAATCTGAGCGTCGATCCCAGATTTACGCAAGTAGTAGGCGCAGGCAAGTCCGGAGATGCCTGCGCCTACGACGAGGACTGGGACGTGGGTGGTCATGGAATGCGGCAACATCCTATCATCTTGAATCCGTGGTCCGCGTCCCGCTGAGGAGTGGACAGCTGACAGCTCACAGATGACAGCTTGTGGTCGGCAAGAGTTCAAAAGTTGAAGGTGAAGAGCGGTCATCCTCTGAAGGATGACCCTACAGAAGCGGGCTGCTTGGGCCCCCACCCCGGTTTTTTCAGAAGTGTTCATTCTAAAGGGTTTTAAGTGGCTCTGTTGACATCCTTGGAGACGAAGGCGATGCCTCAAACGGTAGAGGTTGTAGGTGAGTCCGAGGAGCAGGGCTTGGCGGATTTGCACGGGCAAGCTGCGGCCGGGAGCGCGGGAAGAAAGTTTTCGTTTGATC
>DATLVZ010000025.1:0-14126 GCA_035576885.1 Candidatus Acidiferrum sp.
GATAAACCGCAGCTTTTCCTCCATGACACTGCTCACTTTCCACGGCATCGGCGCTCCTTCCTCCCAGCGCCTGCCATTTATTCACAGTGTCAGGGATCCTCCCGGTCCAATCTGTCAGGCATCCCCCCGGTCCGTACCAACTTGATTGCTACCCCCCCCCGCCAATTTTTTGTAAGTGTTGCATCTAAAGGATTTAGCAATCTCGTAACTCTTTTGGAATCAACACTTGCGGACCGATTGCAAACGTTGATTCTAAAGAAGTTACAACCCATCCTAATCCGTGAGAATTGAAACTGGATGTGAGCCAAAAAAGAAAAAAGCGGCATTAGAGCCGCCGCCGGTCGCATTATTACCTAGTCCTTCTTATATCAAAATGTAGGCAAATTGTAAAGGGACATTGGGTAGTGAATCAGTTTCCGATAATGCGCGCGGGCTCTATGTCAATCCAGCCCAAACGATTATTCTGAAGTGTGACTGAAAATCCAGAGACACTCCCGCAGACCCCGCATCGGAAACGCCCTCTCCGATACTTTGTTCGATGGTTTTTCATCGGAGTGGCGCTTCTTTGGTCGCTTGCTGTGCTGATCCTTGTGGCTGCCCGGTGGATCGACCCACCGACCACTGCGGTGCACATGGAGCGCCGCATGCAAGCGTGGATTCACCACAGGCCGTACCACGAACGATACGAATTCGTTCCGCTGAGCCAAATTTCGCTGGATTTCCAGCATGCCGTCATCGCGGCGGAAGACGCGCGCTTCTACCAGCATCATGGATTCGATTGGAACGCGATGGAAATCGCTGCGGAAGACGATATGAATGGTGGCCGCATTCGCGGTGGGTCCACCCTTACGCAGCAACTGGTAAAAAACCTGTTCTTCGGAACCGGCCGCTCGATCCTGCGAAAGGGCGCCGAGTTCACGCTTGTTCCGGTGGCCGAATTGGTCCTCGGCAAGCGGCGCATTCTGGAACTCTACCTCAACGTGGTCGAATGGGGCCCTGGTGTTTATGGCGCGGAGTCGGCGTGCCGTTTCTACTACCGAACCCCGGCCCGGAGTATCGATCGGGAACAGGGCGCCCGACTGGCTGCAATACTCCCGTCGCCGCTAAAGCGAAGGCCGGAGCGCATGAATCGCTATAGCGGACTCATCCTAGAGCGGATGCGCCAAATGGGCTGGTAATCGCGCATCACATTATTGAGAACCTTGGAAGATTCGTACCGATAAACGTAATCGGAAGCTGGTGCGTTACCGTAAGTCGCGCCGGTTATCCAAGACACGGCGCTAGTGAAGTTGGATGGGTGCAACGTTGAAACCGTCCACTGCGAGGATAGGTTGCGCATCACCGAGGTCACTTTTTCGCGCGTGGACAGTAATTTCGCGCTTCTCGCGTGGAAGAAGCGAAATGTAGTTGTCATCCCAAAACACGGGCAAGACTTCCGCGCCATCTTTTCTCTTGAGCAAGCGGAGACGCACGAGAAAAGCGAGGCCGGAGCCGTTATTTTCGATGGTGATTTTAGCGGCGGGTTCGGAGCCGGCATCGGAGAATTTCATCGAAGCTTTGAGGGTGGCTTTGGGAAGGTTTTGAAGGACGTCAAAATCGGCGTATTGCGTGAGCGGAGTGTAATACCACTCGGACTTGGGAAAATCGGGGACGTCGGGCTTCGTGGAGAGCCAGTAGAAATTGCGGCTGAGCAGTTTGCCGGACGGAGAAAGAAGCTGAAGATTCAGAAAGTAAGTGGACGTGATGCCTTCAGGCTCGGGAATTTTGAAGGTCCTGACTACGCTGTCTGTGTTGACATCCGCGAGGGCTTCCTGGGAGAAACGCTCCTTCATTGAAGTGTCATAAACCTTGGCGACGACTTTCAATTCCTTGAAAGCTTTCTGTTCGCCGTTGACGATGGCGACACTGCGGTCGTCATAAGAAAACTGGACGTGAACAAGCTCGAGAGCCTTTTTCGAACCGAAGTATCCGCCAGCAGGTCGCAAGCTGTAGTCGTACAAATGCCAAATCAAGCCTGGCCAGGCGTTATTAAGCATCCACTGAATAATGCCCGTCGATTTGTACTTGTTGCGGCCGTAGGCTTCGAACATGGCGCGCTCGCCTTCATAGGTCATGGCTTGTGACTTCCAGGCCAAGTCGGCAGCGTCTCTCGCCGCGCCGTAGCGCTGTTCCAGTGCGTTCGTGAACACATGGATGTTCTTGAATTCACCGCCGCCGGCGTGATAATCCCAAAATTCGTTGATGGGCCAGAGCTTGTCCGGTGGAAACATGGATTTCAATTCTTCAAGAGGCGGAACGGCTGGGCCGGGACTGGTTTCGGTGTTGAAGCCGTAGGCGCCGCCATGCTGGGTGTCAAGCAACCAGTAATTCGAGGAGACGTACTCGTACGGGCCGGACATTTTCACGCCGCTTTCACCGGTGGGCTCCGTCTTCTTGGCCGTCGCGGAAGAAAGGACGGGTTTCGGCCAATGCGCTGCGTTCTCGATGTCCAAATAAGCTTGCTCGCGATCGGGTGGCGGGGGATTGTCGCTGCCGTTCAACCAAACGAGGATGCTGGGATGGGCACGGAGTCGCAGAATCTGATCGCGGAGCGAGTCGACAGAGACTTGCTTGTTCTCGACGCCCCACTTGTCCCACTTTTCCCAGGCATCGCAGCAGCACCAGCCGGCCATGACGAGAATGCCGTCGCGGTCCGCGCGATTCATGAAAGTCTCGTCTTCCAGTTTTCCTTCGAGACGAATGGTATTGAGGCCCATCTCTTTGACGTAGCGGAATTCCGCCTCGCGGCGCGACTGGTTGATGCGCAGCATCATGTCCGGCGCCCAGCCTCCGCCGCGCACGAGGACGGGCTTGCCGTTGACTTTGAACAGGCGGTAGCCCTCGGGGGTTAGTTCGGAATCGGTCTGCACGATGCCGAACTCGATAGTTTGTTTGTCCGAGAAAGAGCCCTTTTCGGGGACGAACTCGAGAGTGAGCTTATGAAGATATGGCTCGCCCATCTGATAGGGCCACCAAAGCCGGGGATTTGCGACGTTCAGCGAGGAAGATTCCTCTGGCGTGATAGCGATGGCACGACGTTCGCCTGGGCCCAGCTCAACGCTCTGCGTGAACTTAATCGGCTTCGCGGCGCCGAGAATTTCCGCCCGAAGAGTTCCCTTCACCGGCGCATTCGAAACATTTTCGAGATCGGCGCGGACGGTCAAGTGCGCTTTGTCAATAGCGGGCAGGTCGACTTTTGTTTCTACTGCGGGATGGCGAATAGCGACGGGGCCTGTTGCGGAGAGAACGACCTCCTGCCATAGGCCCATGTCCTTGTCGGGCGGCGTGGGATTCCAGTCGACCCAGGTGATTCCCAGTTCGTTGGCGTGCGGCGCGGAGACTTCGACAGCGACGACATTTTTCGCGCCGGTTTTGACGTACTGGGTGACGTCGAACTCATATCGCCGAAAAGCGCCAACAACTTGATCCGAACCCGCCAGTTTCTTGCCGTTGATCCAGATGTCGGCGCGGTAGTTAATTCCTTGAAACGCGAGCCAGACGGTTTTCCCCTTGAATTGCCCCGGGACCTCGAACTCCTTGCGGTACCACCAGGGGACAGCGTACGGGCTATCGGCGGGCATTTCCTGGTTGGCGAACTCGGAGCCGATGGGATAGGAGACGCCGGGAACGGAACGCAGATTCATGCCGAAGTAAGGATTCTTGTACACGCCGTTCTCGACAAGGACGGCGAACACCGTGTTCGGTACAGAAGTCTTGTACCAAGTCGAAGCATCGAAACTCGCGGTGGAAATCGCTTCCGCGCTGGCGCTGAGCTTTGCGGAGGACTGGACTCTCCATCCCTCCCGCAGGGTGATATCGCCGTCCGCGCGTGAGGCTGGTGCCGTAACCGCGGCGGCTGCTAGCAGGAAGGTAACAAGGGTCGCGGCAGAGAGAAAGCCTCTGCTCCTTGCGGCAAATCGGATTGTCGGTCGCGGACGGAAATTCTCTCTCTTGTCGCACGGAATCATCATAGGCTCCCAATAAGAACGTCCGGCTAGCCGTACAGTTTAAACCGATTCAATAGGGCGATTCGGCTTCACATTGGAAACCGCTATCGGCGGGGGCTAGTTTAGCCTGAGGAGAAGAAAACAGACAAGTGCAATCGAGAAAAGCAAAAGGCGCGGACGTTGCGGACCGCACCTCCTTTGAATCAGATAAATCGAACGAGTTTGGTTTACTGCACGGCCGGAAGAAAGACTTCCGAGGGCGTCATGATCTGCACATTGGGAACCTCGGTGGTGACGCGCACGCGCTCGAACTTCCCTTTGTTCCCGCCGTTGCCCACGAACGTGAGCAGATACTGGTTCTCGAGGTGAGTCCGGATTTCGTCGAAATACGGCTTCAAGGTAACCGGGGTGCCTAAGCCGAGATAATAGGCCTCGGCGCCTGTTTCCTCTGAAAGGCGGCTCAGGTTCGATTGCGCGTTGAAAGCCAGGAACGGACGCCGGCCGATATGCCCCGCATCGGGAACGTAAATCGACCAAATGTCAATGTTCTTCTTTTGGGCGTGCTCGACAGTGGTATCGAGATCGGGATCGATGGGATCGAAACCCCCGCGGAAATAATCGATGCCCGAAGAAAACAACATGATGGACTTGCGCTCACCGGAATCTGGCCAGCGCTTGATCCAATCCTGAAGAGCGAGATATGGGCTCGTAAATGCACCAGCACTTCCCGATGGCAGACGCAAAGCCTTGGCGGCGAGAGCGTGATCCGTGGTGAAGTCCTGCGCGACCATAGCGGACCCGTTCCTGGCATAGGCCACAGCGATGTACGTGCTTTCCGGCTGGGCAAGAAGGAAGGCCCGCAAATCGCCCCACTGGTTGGCGACGGAACTCTCTAGCGAATCGTCGATCAGCAAAGCGAGATAGAGCTTTTCACTACGCTTCCAATCCGCCACCTGCACCCGTTCTTTTCCTTGGTACAACTGAAGATCGTCCTTCTTGATTGCCGGCGGCTGTGTATCTTTGTTGTCCACTGCCGTGACGGTCATGGTAACCGCGCCCGCATCCGCTGCAAGTGCCTTTGGAGCGAGCGACATTGCGGCCGCGATAGCAACGGCCGCTAACAACAGTGTTCCCTTCCACTGTAGATTCTTGATCATGAGCGAACTCCCTCTCTCAACATTCTCATCCCACTACGTTAGATGCCTAGCCAGACCGAAATGTATATATCCAGTTCAGGCCCAAGGCGGATTCCGTCGTAGAATGCACCCCGGTTGGAGAGGACTGGGTTCATGCAGAGCTACATAGGGGCGATCGACCAGGGCACAACGAGCACCCGGTTTATGGTGTTCGATAAGACGGCGCGGGTTGTTGCCGTGGCGCAGAAAGAGCACGAGCAGGTATTCCCGCAGCCAGGTTGGGTGGAGCACGACGCGCTCGAAATTATTCGCCGCACGGAAGAGGTGATTAGCGAAGCGCTCGATCAACGTGGATTGCGGCCCTCCGACCTGGCCGCGATAGGCATAACCAACCAGCGCGAAACTACGGTTGTTTGGGAACGAAGCACGGGCCAGCCGATCGCGAACGCCATCGTTTGGCAGGACACGCGCGTCTCGGAGGACGTCGGTCATTTTGCGAAGCGCGGTGGGCAAGACCGGTTCCGCGCGCAGACTGGGTTGCCGCTGAGCACCTACTTCAGCGGCCTGAAGCTGCGCTGGCTGCTGAAACATATTCCCGGGGCAAAAGAAAAGGCAGCCGCCGGCGAGCTGCTCTTTGGAAACATCGACACATTTCTTGTGTGGAATCTTACTGGCGGGTCCAAGCGAGGAGTGCACGTCACCGACGTGACTAATGCAAGCCGGACGCAACTGCTCAATCTGAAAACACTGGATTGGGACAGTGAGTTGCTGGCGGAGTTCGAGATTCCACGTGCGATGCTCCCGCAAGTGCGTTCGAGCAGCGAAGTTTATGGCGTGGCCACGCTCCCGGCGATCGCAGGCGTTGAGGTCGCGGGCATTCTTGGCGATCAGCAGGCTGCGCTCGTCGGTCAGGCGTGTTTCCGTCCCGGCGAGGCAAAAAATACTTACGGGACAGGCTGTTTTCTTTTGATGAACACGGGTGAGCGCGCCGTTCCGTCGAACTTCGGCTTGCTGACGACGGTCGCATACAAAATGGGCAGTGCACCGGCCTGCTATGCCTTGGAAGGCAGCGTCGCAATTACGGGAGCGCTCGTGCAATGGCTCCGCGACAATCTCGGGATGATCGAGAAAAGCGCGGACATCGAAACTCTGGCCCGCACAGTGAAAGACAATGGCGGCGTCTACTTTGTTCCAGCCTTTTCTGGGCTGTATGCCCCGTACTGGAAGGACAATGCGCGGGGCGTCATTGCCGGGCTAACGCGATACGCCAACAAGGGCCATCTGGCGAGAGCGGTACTGGAAGCGACGGCGTTCCAGACACGCGAAGTCGTAGAAGCGATGGAAAAAGACTCGCAGATCGCACTGTCGTCGCTCCGCGTCGACGGGGGGATGGTAGTTAACGAGCTCCTGATGCAGTTTCAAGCGGACATTTTGAATCGCGAAGTCGTACGGTCCGTAATTCAAGAGACGACCGCGCTTGGCGCAGCCTATGCCGCGGGCTTGGCGGTAAACTTTTTCTCGGGCTTGGACGAACTGCGCACCAACTGGGCGGCGGACCGGACGTGGACGCCGCATTTTGCGGAAGCGGAACGCGCGGAACTCTACAGGCAATGGAAGAAAGCGGTCACGCGCTCAATCGACTGGGCTAATTCTTGAAACGCAAGACGGAGTCTTATTCGGGGCCTAATCTGTACGCAGGAGATTGCTGAATGACATCCCCCTTTGTGGGCGAATTTCTAGGCACTATGATTCTGGTGCTGCTCGGCGATGGCGTGGTCGCCGGGGTGGTGCTAAAGCGTTCGAAGGCGGAAGGCAGCGGCTGGATCGTCATCACGACGGGCTGGGCGCTGGCGGTGATGGCCGGCGTGTTCGTTGCGATTGCTTGCGGCAGCAGCGACGCGCATTTGAATCCCGCTGTCACGATGGGGTTCGCGGTGCGGGACGCAAGTTTCGCGAAGTTCGCTCCTTATTTGGCGGCACAACTCCTCGGTGCCCTTGCCGGAGCCACTCTCGTCTGGTTGCACTATTTCCCGCACTGGAGGGAAACCCCGGATGCGGCCGGCAAACTGGCCTGCTTTTGCACTGCGCCTGCTATCCGCAACGTTGTCGCCAATTTGTTTAGTGAAATTGTTGGCACTTTTGTCCTGGTGTTTGTCGTTGGAGCGATTTTTTCAAAGAGGGTGGCGGCCACGGGTCCCGCCGCCGGGTTGGGTGCTTATCTGGTGGGCAGCCTCGTCTGGGGCATCGGACTTTCGCTAGGCGGCACGACCGGGTATGCCATCAACCCCGCGCGCGACCTTGGCCCGCGCATCGCGCACGCCATTCTGCCCATTGCCGGGAAAGGTGGCTCCGATTGGAGTTACGCGCCAATCCCGATCCTTGGGCCGCTGCTGGGCGGGGCGCTCGCGGGATTGCTGCTGCGTGTCCTGGCTATTTCCTGAAGCCCGTTTGTAAGTTGAAGCAACCGATTGCGCGGGTTTGTGGGCGTGAGTCACGACCGTTCTCGCGGACAACCTCGTCACGCCTTACTTCTCCTGGCCGTAATACGCGCCACTCCCATGTTTTCTGCGGAAGTGCTTTTCGTGAAGATGCCTTGAAATGGGGCGCGCTTTGGGATTCGCAGTGATCGTACGAAACGCCATAGCCGCAATCTCTTCCAATATCACGGCGATGTGGACTGCTTCCGAAGGCGATTTCCCCCAGCAGAACGGTGCATGGCCAGCCACAAGGACGGCGGGCACTTGAAGAGGGTCGAGCTTCTTGAATCGCCGCACAATGGCGTGTCCGGTGTTTGCTTCATAGTTCGATTTGGTTTCGGCGGGCGTTAGCGTTTTCGTTAGGGGAACTGGACCGTTAAAATAATCCGCATGAGTTGTTCCGAAACAGGGGATTTCCTTTTGCGCCTGGGCCCATGCCGTGGCAGCCGAAGAATGGGTGTGCGCGATGCCGCCAATTTCCTTAAACGCGTCATAAAGAATCAGGTGAGTGGCAAGATCGGAGGATGGAAGCAACGAACCTTCCACGGTCTTCCCCTGCAAATCGACGATGACGAGATCTTCCGGCTTCATCGTTTCGTACGGAACACCGCTCGGCTTGATCGCGACCAGCCCCTCCTCTCGTGAAATGCCGCTGGCGTTTCCAAACGTGTATATCACCAGCCCTCGCCGCACGAGCTCCAGATTTGCCTCCAAAACTCCCTCGCGCAATTGTTTCAGGATCATCCGTTGCCTCGTGCTGCGGCGGCAATGCGCCGCAATGTTGGAAGTATGCGCCCGACGGGAACCGCAGCCGAGTCTGGCCTGCCAAATCCAAAATACAATTCGCGATAGATCCCGTACAACTCCTCATACACACGCGCGGATGAGGCTTCGGGCTCGACGACGCGGTGCTCCGGGCACAGCGCTCGCTGTGCATCTTCGATGGAATGGTGCGCCCCGGCGGCCAGCGCCGCAAAAATCGCCGAACCGAGGCTTGTCACGTCCGATTTCGGGATCAGCACCGGCTTGTTCAGCACATTCGCATAAATCTGATTTAGCACATCATTTTTCTGTGGAATCCCGCCGCCGTTAATCACGCGGTCGATGGGCACTCCATACTTTTCCATTCGTTCAAAAATCACTCGCGTGTGAAATGCAGTGCCTTCGATCGCCGCGAACAATTCATCCTGGGGAGTGTGCGTGAGATTCCATCCCAAGGTAATTCCGCCAAGCTCAGGATTCACGAGCACAGTTCGGTCGCCATTGTCCCAGGTCATTCGCAACAGCCCGGTTTGTCCGGCCTTGTAGGTGTCGAGACCAGCCGAAAGCGCGGCCACAGTCGATCCAGCGCGCCGCGCGATGGCTTCAAATATGTCTCCCGTGGCGGAGAGCCCCGCCTCAACACCGGTTTTTTTCGGATGCACTGAGCCGGGAACCACTCCGCAAACACCGGGAATCAACCGCGTGTCGTCGCTCATGGCAATGATGCACGTCGACGTCCCGACAACGTTCACTACGTCCCCGGTACGCGCACCCGCGCCCACGGCATCCCAGTGCGCATCAAAGGCTCCAACCGGAATGGGAATGCCGGCGCGTAGACCGAGCCTCGTGGCCCAATCCGGGGCGAGCCTGCCTGCGATCTGGTCGCTCGTCGCGTACCGTCCGTCAAGCTTGGCACGCACGCCCTTAAGAAGAGGATCGACGGCAGTAAGAAAATCATCCGGCGGTAAGCCACCCAGCGCTTCGTTCCACATCCACTTGTGCCCCATGGCACAAACCGAGCGCGGGGCCTGCACCGGATCCGAAATGCCGCACAAAACCGCGGCAGCCATGTCGCAATGTTCAAACGCGGTGACAAAGCGCGGCCGGAGTTCCGGATTATGCCGCAGCCAATGCAGCAGTTTTGAAAAGCCCCATTCCGAGGAATAAACTCCGCCGCACCACTCGATCACTTCGAGCTTCTCGTGCCGCGCAGTCTCGGTGATCAGTGCGGCTTCTCGCCACCCGCGATGGTCGCACCACAAGTAATAGTCGCTCAGCGGTTCGAGGTTTTCACCGACAGGAATAACGCTTGATCCGGTGGTATCGATGGCCAAAGCGGCGATCTGGTCGCCCCGGACATTTGCTGAAGCGACGGCCTTCCGCATAGCTTCTGCAAGCGCCCGCATGTGATCCGCGTGGCTCTGCGTGGCGTAGTCCGGGTCGTCCTTCCTCCGTTGAAGAGGAAACTCCGCCACGCCCGAGCCTAGCCGCCCGCGATCGGTGTCCACAACCGTGACGCGTACACTGAGCGTTCCGAAATCTACGCCTGTAACAATTGCCATCGGGTCCTTCCGAGCTAGTCGTATTTTCACCCTGCGCGAGCCAATCAACGTTGCCGGACTAGTCCACTCGGCACGTCGACCAATCCGCAGCGTGAGCAGGCAGAATAAGGACTATCCGCCAAAAAAGGCAAGCGGGCTCGAACTGCGGACCACCTGAACAACAAAGTTAGAAGGATGGGCAGGAGCAGAATGGCGCAGGGAACCAGCAAAGGGCCCGACGGCACCGCCGCTGATAGTATGCGCAAATGGTTAGTCACGACACCGGAGTCTAACCCAAACTGAAGACAACAGATATCAGTCGCAGACCAAGTGTTTCGGTACGGCGAAGCTTACAAATCACCCGGGGAGAATTGGGAGAAGGCGTCGGGGGCGGCTTCTTCGAAGCGCGTGAGGCGGCTGCGGAAGACGAAGCGGACTTTGTCGGTGGGGCCGTTGCGCTGCTTGGCGATGATGAGTTCGGTTTGTTCGCGCTCGTCGGGCTCGGCGTCTTTTTTGAAGAAGTGCGGGCGGTAGATGAACATGACCACGTCAGCGTCCTGCTCGATGGCGCCGGATTCGCGAAGGTCGGAAAGCTGCGGGCCGCGATCTTCGCGCTCGGGAGCGCGCGTGAGCTGGCTGAGAACCAGGACGGGGATCTTCAACTCTTTGGCGAGGCCCTTCAAGCTGCGCGAGATGCTGGAAACTTCTTCGTTGCGATTGCTGAAGCGGCCGCGCGCGGTGATGAGCTGCAAATAATCGACGATGAGGAGCGAGAGGCCTTTGTCGCGCTTGAGGCGGCGGGCCTTTGCGCCAATTTCGAGGACGCTGACGGAGCCGGCGTCATCAATCCACAGCGGCGCGGAGGAAATCGTGCCGAGCGCTTCGGTCATGCGGCGCCAGTCTTCGCGGCTGAGATGGCCGGTGCGAAATTTATGGGCGTCAATTTGCGCGACGGAAGCAACAAGGCGCTGGAGCAGAGATTCCTTGGACATTTCCAAGCTAAAGATAGCTACGGGCTGGCCGCCGCGAATGCCGATATTTTCCGCGAGGTTTAGAGCCAACGCCGTTTTTCCTTGCGAGGGACGCGCGGCAAGGATCAGCAGTTCCGACGACTGCAGGCCGGAAGTGAGTTTGTCCAGCTCGATATAGCCTGTGGGGACGCCGGTAATGCTCTTCCCTTCGCGGAAGATTTTTTCGAGGCGCTCGAAATTGTCGCGGACGATATCCTTGACGGAGATCAGGCCGGCTTTGATGCGGTCTTCCGCGAGAGAAAAAATGGAGGACTCGGCATTGTCGAGGATGGCGTCGGCGCCGTCCTCGCCTTCGAAAGCGCGCTCCTGAATGTTGTGCGTGGTGTGGATGAGATTGCGGAGCAGAGCTTTTTCTTTGACGATGCGCGCGTAGTGCTCGATGTTCGAGACTTTGGGCATGCCATCGGCGAGGGATGCAAGGTACGGCGCGCCGCCAGCGGCTTCCAAATCTCCACGGCGATGCAGCTCTTCGGTCAGAGTGATGAGATCGATGGCTTGCTGGGCTTCTCCGAGCGAAATCATTTGCGTAAAGACGCGGCGATGCTGATCGAGAAAGAAATCTTCGGGACGAAGATTCTCGATGGCCGCGTTGAGGGCGTTGTTGTCGAGCAGAATAGCGCCGAGGACGGAGCGCTCGGCGTCGAGATTATTCGGAAGGGGCTTTTCGAGTGTGATGTCAACGGGCATAAACAGGTTTCACTATTCGCCTTTTCTTCGCTTTTGTATCATGTTCTCCGTTGCAGGGCAAGTGCGGAGTTTCTGACTGCAAGATAAGACGCTTCGTGATGCAAATTTAATTCAGATTACATTCGAGCTGGGGCCGCATTGTGCGCGGAAGAGAGAGACGCGTCAACCGACGAACTGTGCATGGTTTCGGAAAACGTGGAAAAGTTTTTTGCGGGCTGACAGATGCGCGGAAAAAAAGAAGGGGACGATGTTGGGCGAGAGTGCGCGGATAAAGAAAGAGGGGCACGATGTACCGTGCCCCTACGGGAGAATTCGGATCGGTTAGGGAGTTGGAATTATTCTTCTTTGGCGACGTGGACTATGACTTGGGCGGTGACGTCGCGGAAGACCTTGATGGTGACGGGATATTCGCCGAGAGCCTTGATGGGATCGGCGAGCTGGACCTGACGCTTGTCGACCTTGAAGTTTTGCGCGGCGAGACCTTCGGCGATGTCGGCGGTGGTGACGGAGCCAAACATCTGATCGTTTTCGCCAGTCTTGCGGGTGAAGCTGATCGAGACGCCGTTGAGAAGCGCCGCTTGCTTCTGTGCGGCGTCCAGCTCAGTGGCGGTCTTTTTCGCAAGCGAAGTGCGAATGCGCTCGAGCGCTTTCATATTCCCGACGCTGGCTTCAATAGCGAGCTTGCGCGGCAAAAGAAAATTGCGGGCATAGCCGGACTTCACGGTGACGACCTCGCCCCGATGGCCCAGCTTATCGATGTCTTCCTGAAGAATGATTTGCATGTTCTCTCTCTAAGCTCCTGATTCTTTCGATCCGAAGAGGCTTACGCCTTCGGGGCCTCGGTGGGGGCGGGCGCCGCTGCTCCAGCCGGTGGCGCCGCGGGTGTTGCGGGCGCTCCATGCGCTGCCTGTGGCACAACCTGGCGCGGGGCTTGCGTGCCCGCGGCGCTGCCAGCAAACGGCAGAAGGGCGATGTTACGCGCGCGCTTGATAGCCACGCCGAGCCAGCGCTGGTGGCGAGAGCAAACTCCGGTCATGCGGCGCGGCAGGATTTTGCCGCGTTCCTGGACGAACTGCGAAAGAATGTCCGCGCGCTTGTAGTCGACGAAATCCATCTTCTCGACACAAAACTTGCAGACTTTCTTCTTGCGAAAATATTGGCGTTTGCCGCGCGGACGGCCGCCGGGACCGCCCGGGCCACCGCCTGGTCCGCCTTCGCGCCGCGGACCACCATGCCCGCCACCGGGGCCGCCATGTCCGCCACCGCCTTCGCGCCGCGGGGGTCCACTGTGAGACTGTGCTTGTTTCGGTTCCTCTGCCATACCATCCTGCCTTTCTCTCTTAACTCAAAATTTCGATTTTAGCTTGCTGCGGCGTTGTGTTCTGGAGCGGGCGCGGGCGCTGGAGCCGGAACTGAAGCAGGCGCGCTGCGCCGCGGACGCCGCGCGGCGCGCTGTTCGCGCTTTCCGCCAAGCTTCTTCTGGCGCTTCAAATCTTCGTCGAGGCGCACGGTCAAATACTTGATGACCACGTCCTGGACACGGAGTCGGCGCTCGAGCTCCGCGATCAGCTCGCCGTGATTAGTGCGAATCTGCTGGTAGACGTAGATGCCTTCGCGATGTTTGGCGACGCGATAGGCGAGCTTGCGCGTGCCCCAGTGCTCGGTCTTCTCGATCTTTCCGCCCTTTTCGGCGCAGGTGTGCTCGATGCCGGAAATCACTTTCTTGATTTCGTCTTCCGGTGTTGCCGGCCGGACGATAAAAATCAGATCGTACAAACGTTCTTCCATGATGACCTCTTTCTTCTTTGCGCCGATGTGCTCGGCGGCACTGCAAAATCCATTCCAGATACTAGAGCGAAATCTGCTTCACTCTTTTTCCGGCTCATCCGCTTCGGGCAGTTTTCGCCGGTTAAACTTGTTCATCGCCGCGTCGATACCGTTCGTGAGAAGCATTTCCACGGCGTCGCCGGCTTCTCCGACCATTTCCGCGGCCACTTCGAGTTCGGCCTTTCTCATCGGCCGGAGCACGAATTCCTTGCGGCTGCTCAGCGGATGATCCGGCCCGCAACCCAAGCGAAGCCGGAAGAAGTCCTGTGTGCCCACGGCGCTGATCACGGAATTTGCGCCGTTGTGACTTCCGCCGCTGCCTTTACGGTCGATGCGAATCGTTCCGAAGGGCAATTGCACTTCATCCCACATCACCAGCAGAGCGGCTGGAACGAGCTCGTACTTTTCGAGCAGCTCACGAACCGAGACGCCGCTGAGGTTCATGTACGTCTGGGGCTTGGCCAGAAGCACATCTTCTCCCGCGAGCTTCCCGCGGCCTACCAGGGCCTTGCCCTCGGGCCGCTCGACGCGTATCGAACCGCGATTCGCCAACTCATCGACGGCCATAAATCCGAGGTTATGCGGCGTCCATTGGTACTCCGGATCAGGATTGCCAAGTCCGACGATGAGCCGCATAGGCCTCTATCCAGCAGCCCGCTTGCCGCCAGGCGCCGCGCTT
>DATLVZ010000026.1:0-80732 GCA_035576885.1 Candidatus Acidiferrum sp.
ACATGCCCGAAGAATCTTACGGTAGGGCCAGTCCTTTTCGCGAAAGAAAATCTCGCCGTCGCGGGGATTGCTGTAATACCAGCGGGAGACGAGAGCCAGATGCTCGCTGAGCTCTTCACGCGAGACCGCCGCTGAGGGCGCGGCGGAGGGCTCTCCGCTTTGCGCGGTTGAGGAGTGGCCTTCGAGATAGTCCTTGAAGATGTGCTCGGCGGAGCGGGGCTGGCTGGCGATTTCCGTGAAGCGCAGAAAAAAAGGCTCGGCGAGGCGTCCGCCATGGACGGCGAAGACTCCGATGGATTGCTCTTCTGCGGCGCGTTGAAGGATGACGGCGTTTAGATATTCGATGCGCCGGGCCAGTTCGGGGCGGAAGCGCAGCGCGTCGTCGAGCTTTTCGAGGCGCTTGTGAAGTTGCGCGGCGCGCTCGAAATCGAGATCGGCGCTGGCGCGCTCGCGGTCGGCTTCGATGGTAAAGCGGAGCGAGTTGCCGCTGGTGTCGAGGAACTGCACGAGGCGAGCGACTTCGGCGTCGTATTCCTCTTTGGTGCATCCGGCGAAGCATGGCGCGAGGCACATTTTCATTTCGGAATAGATGCAGCCGGGGAACGTGGGATCGCGGCGGATTTTGATTTGGCAGCGGCGGACTTTGAACAAGTCGAGGGCTTGCACGGAAAAGGCGAGAGCGGATTTTCGGGAAGGGAACGGGCCGTAATAGGCGCCTGCTGTGGGTACGCCGGTTTCGTCGATGGCGATGCGGCGCGTGACGTAGCAGCGCGGATAGGCGTTGCGCAGGCTGATTTTCAGGACGGCTGGAGGGCGCAGGCGCGTGAGCTTGCGATAGCGCTGCGGAAAAAGATGTTTGGCGTGCTGATAGTAGGTGAACATTTGTTCGAGCGCGGAGCCCGTCAGGCGATAGCGAATGCCGCGCGCGAGCTCGCGAACGTTTAGGCGCTTGCTGGTGGGGTCGGGAGAGCCGAGGAGGCGTTGCAAGCGGCGGCGCAAATCCTGCGTGCGAATCAGAAACGGCTCGGCATTCTCGGCGCGCGATTCGATGAGGCAGACGGCGGGGCGAGGGGGAAGAGCGGCGAAGAAATCTTCGTCGCGCGAGGGGTCGAAGTCTTGGCCGCAGTCTAGTTCGAGCACAGTGACAGAATATACCGGAAGTGTGCCTACGGCCGCCGATGTGCCGAGTGGCGAGTGACGAGTGGCGAGAGGGCCGCTTAGGACGGGACCCTCCCCCTCCCCGGTTTTTTTGGAAGTGTTCATTCTAAAGGGTTTCAAGTGCTTTGTTTTGGAAGTGCAGATTCTACAGGAGTTACGGGCGCGTTTTGCGGAAGTGCGGATTCTAAAGGGGATAACGGCTGGTGCTGAGTGGGGAGGGGTTAGGCGCGGGAGGAAACGGAACAGCAACTTCGGGCGCGGGGCTTTATGGCAATGGCGAAACACACGGTATGTTAGCAGGAATGTTGATTACTGTCAAGGTATAGTACCATAGTTTTATCATTCGAACGTGAGACGGGGAAGTGGAGTGGATGGAAGGAGTTGGCGAGAATTTTGTAGTTTGGTGAGACGGGAAGGGCAGAGGTTGGAAGTTGGAGATTGGAGGTTAAAAGAAGAGGGAGAGAGAAAGAGTCCAACGGTCAAAACCCGCACCCTTGATGGAAGGTTGGCGACAAGCAAGGGAAGATCAAGGCCAGCGCACCTGGGGCGGCAGGCACAAGCGCAGCCAGGCTAAAGAGTGGCAGCTACAAAGGCAGAAGATGCCGCCCTAAAGGGACGGCGCTACGAGGGCTGACTAAAGCACGGGGTCTGGAAAGCGTTTGGCGGCCCATTTGGCGGAAAAAACCAGGCCGAGGATTCCGGAGAGGATGGAGAGGGCGAGCCATAAGAAACCCCAACCGTCATCGCCGCCGTCGATGTGGCGGCCTGTGGCTTCGTAAATGAGTTGAAGCAGAGTGATGAGTAAGGCGGCGCCGATGATGGCGGAAAGGATGCCGCCGAGGATTGCAGCGAAAGCTTGCTTGTCGGTCATGGCCCGTGTTCGGACCTTTTGGATCTTAGCATCGCGCGGCGTTTGCGGACCCAGCGGTCATCCTCGGAAGGATGACCCTACGAGCGGAGGAGGAGATGACGAGGCGCTGGATTTTGCTGGTGCCTTCCTAGATTTCGGTCATGCGGGGAAGAGACAGCAAACGCAAGTCATTTTCGATTCACCTGGTAGTCGTTTATTGCGGGAGCTCTTTGCCGGACTGCTCCGCCACCATGTATGCGGCGTACCAGTCGGGCCAGTTTTCGTCGCGTTGGCCGCCGGTGCGTTCCTCGTGCTTGCCATGTGCCGCCGATGCGCGCCGCATTGCGTTCGCCAGATCGTTCGCCGACGCAAAGGTGGTCGTCGCAGGATCGATGCGACCCGGCAGCCGCGTCGTGATTTCCTGGAGCAGCCAGCCGTTGCCGTCCGGATCACGGAACGAAGCGAACGACCGGTAGCTGCGATGCTCGGCATCCGGACCACTGACTCGGACCCGTCCAAACAAGTAGGGCTCGTCCGGGCCTGCGTAGACGTTGTCGCCACCGTGGAACACTTCGCTTACCTCGACGCCGCGATCGAGCAGCTCTCTGCGGGCGGCCTCGATGTCGGAGACGATCAGGTACAGGCCCTGTGCGGAGCCGGGTGCCGCCGGGGTGACGTTCTTGCCGAAGATGATCGAGCACGCCGAGCCTGTCGGCGTAAATTGGATCCCGCGCCAGTCGTCACCGTTGGTGAAGTCGCCGTCGAGCCGCCATCCGAGCCTCGTGTAGAACTCCTTTGCGCGGTCGACATCCGAGACAGGGATGATGATGATCTCGAACTTCATGTCAACTCTCGCTACGCCCGCGTCGTTGGTCGGGTCATTAGCACGGACTGCTTTGGTGCTCATGGCTGCCTCCTTCGTTCTGTGGGATTATCTTTGGGCTTTCACTATTCCGTCGCGGATCACGGCACGTATGTGGCGGCTCGGGTCGGCCGGGAGATCGATCTTCGAGCCACGGCTTGCCGCAGTTCGGCCGCTTCAGCCAGTGAAGGGCAAAGAGGCTAGCACAGTTGTTGGTCCGGTGCATTAAATATTGGCAAGTCCGGTTACCAGAGATTTGGGACCATAAAAGGCTGCGCGTTTACGTCAGGGTAGGACCTGAATTTCAAGTTCCATCGCACGCCCATCCCGGATTGAAAATGCCCGGATGGGCGTAGTTGCGTACGGCCGGGGCGTGACGATGAAATAGATTTTTTCAGAATAGTAGGCCAGCGCGATGTCTTTGGGCGAAGGCTCGTTCGTGTGCAGCCAATTCGGATGCGAGTGGTAGATGCCGAGGAATTCGAGCCGCCGCTTGCGGAGTTCCCCCATCAGGCGCACGATCTCCTTGGGCGCAATCTCGTAATTCCTTACTGGATCAGCCGCGACGTTCTTCGCAGGGAACGCCTGCGTGATTAGTCCGTCCTGCCCCGCCAGAATACCGCAGCATTCCCGATGCGGCTGGCGGCGGGCATGCTCCAGGAGTTGGCCGTATACTTTGCGGCGACTTCGGACGGCTCGCTTCATTCCGGGAGTATATAACGAGGCGAATTCGTGAATCGAGTGACGGACGCGGAGAGACTACCTGAGGTAAACGCGGTTATCGTGCAAGTGAAATCGGCCCCAGGCCCCATTGTCCGGTAACGAATTACTAGGAGTTGTCCGATGTCCGAAGTTTGAAGTACGCAGCAATGCGAGTCGCAGTACGCTCTACAATGGGACGAGAGAGTGTCCTTTGCTGATGTACTCATTGTCATGCTGCTGATACCGATAGTCGACCCCTGATGAAAAGGAGGGCGGATGAAGCGAATTTTGCGTTTCTGCTTATTGGCGGGCTGCGGTGTTGCGTCGATGACGGCAGCGCCCCAGCCTCCACAGAAAACGTCGATGGAAGGTTCCCGCGCAAATAGGTCAAAAGCCACGATTGAGGGCTTGGTTAGGGATATTGCATGCCCCATTCAGAACCTCGATGGAAACGCGACTCACTTGAGCGTGAAGTGCGCGTTGGCATGCGTGAGGGCCGGTTCGCCAGTCGCTATTCTGACTAAAGATGGCGACCTGTATCTGCCTATCTCTAACAAAATGCCGGATTACGCCCAGAGGCAAAAGCTGATGCCCTTCGTGGGCAAATTTGTGCGGGTGAGCGGAATCGTGTTTGAGCGCAACGGGACGCACGCGATCGTTATCACGGAAATCAGGGAAATGAAGGAAGTCCAAATGACGTTTGAGGGGGAGTAACTCGTTCCGGTTGAGCTGGCAGGGCCGACCGGACGAGTGAAGTAATACTTTATTTGTCCGGTTTATCCGACTTATCAGGAGTTGGCACAAAAAAAGAAGCCGGGTGATATTCTCTGTGCGTGCCTGACTGGAAACGAGTTATCGTAGGGGATGCGTTTCAGCTACCTTCTGTTCCAATCCGTAAATATCACTTAACGTTGACCAGCCTTGCGATGCATCTCTTGCCTGTATACTCAATCCCATTGAGCAAAGCACGCTAGCTCACGAGCATGCCCCCCACTCGACCCAACACGCCTGCTTATTGGATCTTTGTTCCCGCGCTCGCTTGTTCCGGGTTTGTACTGACCCTATGGTTGGCTCCATTCCACCGAAGTGTTCCGAAAGACACGAGCGATCGCTGGATCGTGGCGTTTACGCTGATCACTTTCCTTACCGCGTTGGCGGGCCTCGTCTGCCGATCAGTGCGCCAGGATCGCGCCGCCTCCATTTTCGCCCTGGTCATCCTCGCGTTGTACTGGGCTGTCGGTGCCTGTCTGTTCTTCGGCTTTACCGCTCAATCGATCTTTGGCCTGCTATATATTTGGCCGATATTGCTCGTCATCCTCGCTATCGTCGTCCCGGCCACGATTTCTTCTAGCAAGCGTCTCAATCCAGACTGGACGTCTGGTGCCACAGTGACCGGTGTCCTCAGCGGCGCGATCCTGATATTTGCGATCCAGGCCGCCAAAGAGGCCGATCGAAATTTTCCTCGGCCCCTGGACCCGCTTGTGCTCGCTCCGGACATGGTCACCGTCGCGAAATGCGCCGAGAGCTTTGCTTCATCTCACCCGGACTCTGGCTACCCCCAATCCATCGCGCAACTCGGCCCGCAGGGCACCGCCTGCCTTCCCGAAGCGGTTCTCAAATCGCCCTCCAAGGGATTCGCGCTCGCCTATCAACCCGGCACCAAAGACGCCGCAGGCAAGATCACCGCATACACCGCGACCGCTCGAGAGGCCAAACCGAACGGCCCAGACGTCACCACCATTTTTACGAACGAGTTCGGGTTGATCCGTTATCGCTATGACGGTCCACACGGAAAGGGAGGCACCTATGTCTACTTTCCCGCCCAATATCCTCTTCACGAACTCTTACGCGGCCTGCAAAACGCGACAAACGGTCCCACAACCTATCTAACGTCCCAGGCCAATGAAACCATCTCCGATCCCTACGAAAACGTTTCTCGCTGCCTTGGCCCCGACATGCATCCCGCCAAGCGCGAATTCGCTCACTCCGGCTACGATTTCAACTACACGATTCAAACCGCAGGTGCCGGCACAATCATCGGCTACACTATCGCCGCGCGACCCGATCCCTACGGCGCCACCGGTATCCGCAGCTACTACGCCGTCGCAACACTCGACAAATCCAAATCCCGCAACGCGCTAAACATCTACGCCACCCCCGAAGACCGCCCCGCCACACCCGAAGACCCACTAGCCCAAGCGCGAGAGGCAGGCCTTACCGGCGTCGGCGAGCTAGCCACCACCGACCAATAGCAACTCTCTTCGTGACTACGCCGCAGACCGTAGGATGAGTTTGCTAGCTGAAGTGCGCATCGTGAGCGGAGCCAAAGACAAACACGGATAGCTGAAGTGCTTCACGAACAGATGATGCTTGCAGAGCCCGGCAAGTCTCAAAACCTTCCATGAGAAGGCCGGTGAGTGTCAAGCATGTTTTCTCTTTCTTGTAAGGATGTTTTTGATCTTCTCTTTCTCCCTGTGAGTTCCTGTCCTTGGGCCAAGCCGCTCCTGTCGCCACTCTGATTAACGCAGCGCTAATCGGCCAAGTGGAATTTAGATCAGCGAATGCGGGTGTATCACTTTTTCCCGCCTTGTAGGCTAGCCGCCAGAATCGTTGACCGGCGAAGAAACGGTGGCAATAGTGGCCTTCCAAGAATGGGCAGGTAGTTGGCCGCGTCTTAAGGCTCGGGTGGCACGTCCCTTTGCGGGTGGATCTCGCTTAGCACGGTGAGGGAGTCTTGGGTTTCGCAGCGCATGGTATTTGGTATTTCAAGGTTGCGGGTTGTGTGTGTCTTCTGCCGAGAAGTATGCCGCCCTCGCTACTTCCATATTTGCGGCGCGTTTCGGGCCGCGTGAATCACTGGAATGACCTGCAGCGGCTTTCTCTGTGGATCGTACACAATCCAGTAATTCCGATACGGTTGCAGGACCCAGAAGCGCAGCGGCAGGGCCGTCAGGTCTTCTCGAAGACGGCCAGCGAGGGGCGTCGACGGGCAGGATATATCGTGCCCCTACAACGAAATGACGGCGGGAGGCGGGGTAAAATAGGGCAAAGAACAGGAATTGAAAGGCGAGGGAGACAGCCATCCCCCTGTTGAGTTACTGCAAGCGTGGAGGCCGTCGCGTACGGTTGCCTTCCAGTCTTTCGGGCCGTCTAGGAGCGAGATTGTTGCGCGGCCGGCGATGCGGCATCTTATGCGGCTGCTTAGGATCGAGAGGGCCCAGCGATTTGGCGATCTCCTGCAGAACTCCGCGTAGCCACACACATCCAGGGTCGGCATGGCTGCGCGCGGGATGAAGGAGATATTCGTCAAAGGTCCCGACGTCCAGCGGAACCGCGACGGCATCGACATCGAGGATTTCCGCGTACGCCCGGATGAGGCGCTCGGGAAGTACAGCGATCAGATCGGACTGGGCGACTACGTGCAAAGCTTGCAGGTAGTGAGGAACGGTTAGCGCAACGGCGCGCGTCAGGCCCTCCTGCCGGAGCCAAGTATCGACGGGATCTTCCGTAAACTCCCGCCCAACAACGGCAACATGCTTGGCATACAGAAAGACCTCGGGGTCCGCCATCCGAGTTGCGATGGGGTGGCCCCGTCGTACCGCGCAGGCGTCCCGATCCTTAAAGAGACGTTGCTGATAGAAACCGTTGAACTTATGCGGGACACAGGCAATAGCAAAATCCACGAGCCGCGCGAGCTCGAATGGATCTGGCATATTTACACGCCACGGCTGAACACGGATACAAACGTTGGGAGCCTCCTCCTGCAATTGTTTCAGCAGAGGCGGAAGCAATAGGTCGCTCGCATTATCCGCTACAAACAATTGAAACGTGCGCGTGCTGTGCGCCGGCGCGAATCCTTCCCCGATGAACAGATCCCGGACGCGGGAGAGCGCATCCTGTACCGGATTGCGGAGAGCTTCAGCGCGAGCGGTAAGCTGCATGCGCGGGCCGACGCGTACGAGCAGCGGATCCTCGAGGAGCCTGCGGAGCCTTTTCAAAGCGTGACTCATCGCCGGCTGCGAGAGGAAGACCCTGTCGGCGGCTCGACCGACGCTGGCCTCTTCCAAGAGCGCTTCAAGGGCGACGAGAAGATTCAAATCAAGAGCTGCTAAATTCATGCGGTGAATGTTCTTTATAAGTGGCATCGATTTGAAGAATATCTCCAAACAAAGGTATGGTCAAACCGTGAGCCCTCGCCAGAGATGTGGAAGGTACAGGCGTTCGCGCGCAGATAAAACGAATACACAAAGGAGCAAGGAAAAAAATGTCCAGCGAAGTTAACTTTCAACTACTCATCCCTGAAACGATGCCCAAATCCGTGGGCTATTCCCAACTGGCCGCGGTGACCAGCGGAACTATCGTATTTATCGCGGGTCAAGTAGCCTTGGACAAGTCTGGGGACATCGTTGGGAAAGGCGACTTCCGCGCACAGGTCCAACAAGTGTTTGAGAATCTGAAGGCAGGTGTGGAAGCTGCAGGCGGGAAGTTCGGGGACGTCATCAAATTGAATAGCTACTTTGTGGATCTCTCGCATTTGGCGGAGTTCAGAGAAGTACGCGACAAGTACATCAACCTTAAGAATCCACCGGCAAGCACTGCCGTTCAAGTGCCGAGACTGTTCCGGCCGGAGTTCCTCGTGGAAATCGAAGCGGTGGCGGTGGTGGGGAAGTAGTGAGAATGCGTGTCGATGGATCAAGCCAAGATAAAACTCGTGATCGCAGTTTCGGACGCGGAGCACGACGCGGCTGCTCGAGCTATTTAAAGATGAGGTGAGCGACCGGGGATTCGAGATTCCAGTAGATGAGGGCGAGGGCTGTCAGATCGAATGCGGCATGCGCGCACATCAGCATCCAAATTCGCCCAGTGACGGCGAAGATTGAGCCGAATACGAGGCCAGTGATAGCCGCTTGTTGGACGCCGGCGAGCCCTTGGGCGAAGTAGTGGAGCGACGCAAACACCGCGGCTGTGACGAGCACGGTCACGATGCGGGCGGGCAGACTCCGGCCAAGCAGCTTGCCGAGCCGTTCGAACATGTACCCTCGGAATACTGTTTCTTCCCCGAAGCCCGCGACGACAATCATGGTCAACACAGCCGCCGGGAGTGCAGCTCGGTTTCCGGCAAGATAGTGGTAGGCCTGATTAACCGGATTGGCTCCGAAAAGCGGCATCACGATTGCCTTCATGAGGAATTTGAACAGCATACCGAATACGACGCCAACGGCCAGGCTTCTTGTCCAGCTCTTGGGCCGCACGTAACCGATCTCTCGCCAGGGCGTGCGCGACAGACTAGTCCAGACCAGAACCAGCAGCGCACTGAGCGGTGGAAGGAGCTGCCCGGCAGCAATGACGAGCACAGCGAGAACGCCCAGTGCGCCGAATCCGCGTAGCGCAGCGGCGAACCGATCCTGGGGCAGCGGGGAGCCTGAATTCGCGGTTACTGCAGCATTGCCCATGTCGCGAGCTCCATTCGGATCGTGTTGCGATGAATGTTGTTCAGGCGGTTGTGGCAGATTTTTCTTTACACTGCCGTGCCATGGCATTATTCTCTCCCTCGCGCGTTCCTGCCCATTGTAATCGGTTGAGACTCAGCGGTGAATTCAACATGGAGGATGCAATGAAGGTTTGCCAAACATTACTTTCCCTTGCGCTTATGGGAGCCGTAGTTGGTTCCGTTCCTGCCATTGCCAAGCAAGCCGCCGAAAGCAAAACAGCTCCGGCCGCAAAAAAGGAGACGAAGTGGCAGGGCCACGTGGTCAGAATCTATAAAGACCAGTCGGCGATGGACATCCGAGGGGGAATCAACACGCGGGCCGAAGATATGAGGAAGATCGCCTACGACAGTTCGACGCAATGGACCAAACTTGGAAAGCCCGGGGAGCAGGACGAGGTGAAAGAAGGCTCCTTTGTAATCGTGCTGGGTCATGTGGACGATAAGGGCGTGCTGCACGCGACGCGCATTGACCTGCGGCTGCCACGATAGGTTTTTTCGGCAGGCGGTGTGCTGGAGCACTGGCCGGTGAGGTTGCCGGACCTGCTTACATGCACGTGATTGCCGCGGCTCCGGAAGTTTATGGAGTTGCTCCATAAGAGAAGGATCAGGACTTCGCGGCGAGAGCCTCCAGGCGTAGTTTTGCGGCGCGTGCTGTTTCGCGCAACAGGGGGTCCGATTCGTTCAGGCACCGGTCTAATTGGTCTGCCAGAGATTTTAGCCCCAAGGATCCGATGGCGTATGCACCGCACGACTTCAGCCAGGGATCATCGCTGGCAACAAGTTCCGCAACGGCTTGTTCCTGGCTTTCAATTTTGGAGCGCACGAGCCGTTGCGCGAGTTGGGCGCGTTCCGCCACGGTGACTCTGCTATCCAGCAACGGTACCAGCATCTCGCGCATTTGAGACTTCAAGACATTATCGAGAAACTCCAAGGCATTGTCGTGGACGGAGATGCTGGCGGACTGGAGACCGACATAGGCGCTGTGAAAATCGTGTTGCGGATGCAAAAGGTTCAGAAGACGAAAGATACGCTCCAGTTCCTGTTGCATGGACTCCTTCAAAGCCCGCCCGAGAGCATCGGCCCCGTCGAGGGTAGCGCCGATGGTAGCCAGAATCTGATAGGAGCGGTAGTGCCCGAGAATCTCGGCCGCTAACACGGTCTCGATCATCTGAACATCCAACACGATTTGAGAATTCTGCCTGCATAGTTTGTTGAGAGCGGCGATGGTGCGAAAGCGCAAAATAGTATCGCCTTGGAGAAGGTTGTCCAGAAGGATAGTCGCGGCGGCCGAGGTGCCGAGGGCCAGCAGAACCTTGGGAATCTCTCTGCGAGCTTGAATGGGAACTTTGGAATCACAGAGATGATCGCGCAAACCTCCAAGAATGGAGTCCCCGAATAGACCGAGCGCCTGCGCTGCCGCGGGGGCAAGTGTGTGGTCCGCCAGCCGATCCAATAATTCAGGTACCAATCTGCGCTTGCGTAACAGACCGATCGAACGGATCGCCTCGCACACCACGTGAGTGTCGGAATCGGCGAGAAGCCGGGAGAGTAAGGGATCGAAACAGTCCGGGAGCTCGCCCAGCAGCCGGGCGGCTTCCACCCGATTACGCACGCCTGCTTCTCCCGTTTCATGGACCATGGAGTCCAGAATATTCCTGGCGGCCTCGATATTCTGAGCCTCGCCGGGCCGGGCCAAAAAGGCAACAATTGCCGAGCGGACTGAAAAATCGGGAAAATCGCCCAGTTGCTCAATTGAAGTCAGGGGGTCAATGTGTCCATGATGACTCAGAAAAAGCAGAGCCTCCGTGCGCACACTGAGTTCCGGGTCTCGCAAAAGCCTCTGCACATCCGGAAGGGCGCCCTTGTCGCCCGCCCCAGAGAGAATAGCGATTGCCTTTTGCCGCACTTCGGGAGCGGAATGGCTCAGCAAAGCGCGAATCGAGGGATGCGAAGCTCTTTGTTGTTCCACTTCAAAAAGGGAGAGCGCGTAAAGAATGTCCTTGGGATCGGAAGCGGAAAGATTGAGTGCCATTACGTCGGAGGTCGAGCGGTCCAGGACGGGAGCGCTCGCTTGTTCGACATCGAGCCGATGCTGACTGATACTTTCCCTCAGGGTAGCTACGTATTGCTTGCGCGCGACAGAAACGGCGACAAGCCAGCCGCTGACCAGAAGCAGCACGATCCAGCTGATTTGACGAGGGGCCATGTGCAGGAAGGAAGCAAAAATCAGAACGATTACGCCGGATAGCCCGTCCCCCATGCGCCAGACGACGGTATCGATGAACCATTTTACGCGCAATTTCACCCCGGTAGCGATCGGCAGGTAGAGCAACTCAGCCGTAGATTTGTCGACCGAATAACGGAGCACCTGGTCGCCGCCCTTGAGTACTACAGCCGAAGCCAGCGTTCCCAAGACCAGCAGGCCGGCTGAACCCATGAATACGGTGACGGGAAGAACGAACAGCGCCGTGCCAATACCGAATCGGCGCAAGAACCTTGCTGTCAGCAGCAATTGAAAGAGCAGCCCTAGCAATCCTGCATAAAAATAGAAGTCCCCGAAGAAAGCAGCCATTAAATCTTTCTTTACCAGGAACTGCTTGCCAATCGCCAGGAACTGCCAGTCCGTCAATGTGGTTACCAATGACGAAATGCAGATGACCACCGCGATAGCCCGCAAGTAAGGGGAGGAAAACAACAGCTTCAAGCTGGTGGCCAGGTCTCGGTGGGCCGACTCCGAGGAGTGTGCGGCTGTCCGCGGTGCGTCGCCCACCAGCGCTCGCCCGCTGCGCCAGACCAGGACGATCAGCCCGGCGCAGATAAAGACGAAGAGCGTCATGACGAGTAACAGACTCTCTGTCCCAAACCGCTTGGCCATGGTCTTGGCAAGAAAACCCGCAAAAATACCTCCCGCAATGCCTCCGCCGCCGACCATTCCGAAAACTCGTTTGGCCTCGCGGGTGGTCAGGACGTAATTTGCCAGCGTCCAGATCTGCGTGGCTGCCAAGACGCCGAAGATTTTTACCCAAACGTAGAAGGAAGGAAAAAGCCAGATCAAGCTGGCATAGTAATGGACAAGCACCCAAAAAACGGCGCAAATGGAGGAGAAGAGCAGCATGCTGCCGACGAGCAGATCGCGGAAGAGAAAACGCCGGGCGATGACGACGTAACCCGCGATGATGACAGCGACGAGCACGGAACTGGCAATCTGAGCGTAGGCAAGCTGACTGGCCTGGAAGCGTGACAGGAATAGCGCAGCGCCTGCCACGCCGCCGATCTTATAGCTGCTGATCACCAGGAAGAGACAAGAGCACAGGAGGGTGCCACGCCCTAAATCGCCTGGGCCGACGTTCAGTGCACGCTCGATCCACCGCTTCATTCGCGTGGCCTTCCTTCTTTTCCTTTAGGGGTCATGGCGTTGGGGCCACAGTGGCGGAACATACCTGATCGGGGGAGAATGCGGGTACCTTCGCCGAATCCGTTGTGCCAATCCCCGCAGCCGATTGCACCCCGCGCCCAGCGTTTTGAGAGGAAGCCCCGGCAGCATCCACAAGCGCGACTTGCTGGTCCAAATAGACCGCGACGATTTTGGTATTGCCGCAGATTGCCAAAGCGGAAGGCCTGCCGCCCGGGTAGTAACTGCTGAGCATTCCTGTGTCGATCAGAAACACCTGATTGCTAAAGCGGGGACGGATGCGGCCACCCTTTTGCACGGTGTGCCCAACCACAATGTGTGTCGCTTTGTAAGCTTCCAAGAGCTTGCTTACTTGAGGAGCACCAACTTCGTCACTCCATTGGTCGTAACCGCGAAACCATAGCGGCCCATCGACCTTCACGCTCAGCCAATTTTGAAACCTCAAGAACTCCTGGATCTGGGCCTGGCGTTCGCTGTTGGCGGGAACATGGGACTTTTGCTCAGCGATGACTTCCGCCTGAAGCACATTTAGGATTTCCTGCAAGTTAAAGAATGGCAGAATCAACTTTTCATTTAGCAGGTAAAGTTTCAAGGCATCAAATGACTTGATTTCATCGTGGATGCGGTTATTCATCGCATCCAGTTTTGTCTTGGCCAGATCAGGATGGATGCCGCCGTGCAAGAAGATAACTCCACCGATTTCGGCAAGGGCGGCGTGTCCTCGCAGCCACGCGCCATATTCGCCTTTAGGAGCAAACGCCTCGCGTTGCTCGAGGAAACCTGCCGGATGGCGCGCCATCCACTCCGCTTCGGTCAACTCCATGGGCTGGGGAAGCTCAGCCAGTAACGACGCGTGACTACCTCTCCATCCCAGATACTCGGCGTACGCGGCTTTCTGCCGTTTCTCGGAATTGCCATCTGCAAAACTGGCAAAGTTCACGAGAGTGACGTAGCGCAGGTCGCCCATGATATTCATCATCTCGTGGTTGCCGAGCAAGCTTACGACCCGGCCGCCAGCCTGTGCAGATTCTTTCTCGAGCGACATCATCAGGTCCATGACCTCGCGCGGTTTGGGACCGCGGTCAAGGAGGTCACCGTCCTGGACGAAAGTTGACTTGCCGCCAGTCCAGTGGTTCTGCATGTCCACAAGACCGACGCGCCGGAGAATGGCGACGAAGTCGTCAAAATCACCGTGGACATCGCCGATTGCGATGACGGTTTGAGGCGGCTCCGCTGGAGCATTCACCGGTCCCGCCCACCCAAGCACTGCCGACACCAGGACCAGCAGGATGGAAATGTAAAAGCGATGAGGGGCAACACAGGGCCGGCGGCAGATCATTTTCGTGTCTCCCAATGGCATGCAGTAGGATTTTAGCGAAATCATTGAGTTCTGCAGGGCGCCTCTATTGCGGTGCATCTTAGGCTGGCAGCGTCAGGCAAGTCAACAGGCTTAGGGCACGCCTAGAGGAAACGACAATCGAGGCCACGAAGTGTCCACGGTCGCTTCAAGTCCAGATTTTCGGCCGGCACTGGACGCAGTAGTCCTTGCTATCCAAGGGAAGAGAAACAAACGCGGAGCCTTCGACCTGAGGCTCCGCGAATTGGTTCCTAAGAGGACTACGATACTCGCAAGAGATCGTGGCCTTTCCGCTTGGCTTACGAGAGCGAACTCGTCTAGTTGGAGTGGGAGAGTCGTTTGGAGATTAGAGTTGCATGGAGTACGCCGGCATTCTCCCAGGTGCCTGTGCAAATCACGTAGTCCTCATCCTTAACGTCCTCTGCGGTAATGTCGTTGACCTTCTTGTCGGCGTGATACTGGCTGACCCATTTCGTCGAACTGTCATACTTAACGGTCTTCTCCAAACTCGAGCCGGCCTTACGGATAGTCAGGCTAGAGTCCGCTTTATTGCTGTTTACAATCCTACCTTCCCAGCGCCCTGCCTTCGGCTTGGCGGGAGCCTTTTGAGCAAATACCGCCGCCGCAAGCGAGAAGGAAAGCACCAACGCGAACAGCAGAGTGAGTTGCTTTTTCAGCATGTTTTTCTCCTTATCCCGGGATCACCGGGAAGACGTGATTAGTGGAACGAACACTAGACCCAAGGGACCAAAAAGAGCAAGACTTAAAACTTCGGCTACCGATCCGGCGCCCGCTCTGCATCCTTCGCAGTGGTCGACCTGCTGGCCCGTGATTCCCGTAGGACTTACTCGCCCGGACGGGCGTTGCAGTTTCCTTCGTCCGTCCGATAATTCAGTACAGCACTTCGTTTTCACCTTTTTCAGCGATCAACTTCTGGAACTGCGCAACAATCTTGTCCCGCCGGGCCATTACGGCCTTAATCTGATCCTTGTTGAGATAGTGGCTGGTTTTATCTGTTACCGCGTTCGCGTCCAAAGCCTTGAGTTTCTCCAACAATTGCCGGTCGCAGCGTACCAAGTCTTTAGGGCTTTTCAGATCCTTATTGGGGCGAAAGGCACGGGTGAAATCAATCCGCCAAACTTGCCAGTTCTCACCGATGAGCACGTTGGTCAGGTTGGGGTCGGAATCGGAGACCAATTGATCGAGTACCCGAATCTTGTACATCTGGTTGTTCCAGGCGTCCGGATCCGGCGCCGGTATTTTCTGCTTGAGACGTTCCCCCTCATCCATCTTCACCGGCAACCACCAACTGAGCGAGCCCGGATTACCCTTCCATTTGCGCTCGACATACACCGGCACCATGTCGTCCAGGCCGAGGAGCTCCGCGAGCTCGTAAGCAGCGATATTGTTCTTGTAGGAGTCCACAAAGTTCAGTTCGGGGCCCATGGAAAGCTGCATCACGGCTTTGTGTTCATCGATGGGTTGGAAGGAAGCGTCGTGGGTGACAGTGCCGTCAGAGAGCGTGAGCCGCAAAGTGCCGGTGATGCCTTTCTTGGCCGGCCGACTGTCCACCACTTTCGCGTTGAGAAGGAACTGCTTAATCTGCTCCTTGGTCAGGGTGGGCTCGTCCGCAGCAACAGCGAAGAGCTGGTAGGTCAGACAAACCACTACCGCAAGAATTAGTTTTCGCCAGGGCAAGCAATAAGTTTTCATAGGGGGGCTCCACAATTGGTGGGACTCTACTCCATTACGCTGCCCGGGGCAACCAAAAATCGCAATCCACGATTCGTTGACGGCAGGCGTCTCAGAGTAGACGGTGGAGTCGTGAGCTCGGAGGGAGGGAAGTGTGGAGCAAAATGTGTTTGTGAGATTGTATGCGCGGGAGGGGGAAGAACGGGGCGTGGAGGAGGCGCTGCGCGAGGTGGCTGGGCCTTCGCGGGAGGAGGCGGGGTGCTTGAGTTTTCAGACGTACCGGTCGGTGCGGGACGGCAGGCTGTTCTACATTCATTCGCGATGGGCGGATGCGTCGGCGTTTCAGAGGCATGCGGAGTTGGCGCATACAGTGCGGTTTCTCGAGCGGGTGGATGCTTTGCTGGATCAACCGCGCGAAGTTACGAGGACGGAAAGAATGGAGTGAAGAGGCAAGAAAGAACCAAGGAAGAGTTGTCTGCTGCTCATTAGGAATACAGCCGATGTCGATATACAATCCGGCGTGCTGCGGGGTTCAGGATACGGATTTATGGGGAAAGGATGACGGATGCGAACGGGGCGCTGGTTGACGTGGATTGGGAGCGTGGTTTTATTTTTGACGGGACTTGGGCATGGAGCGAAATTTTCGCAATTGCAAGGAATGATTCAGGCGAGCAATATCAAGGCGCCGCTGGACGGGATCGTGCGAGGTTGCTGGCTGGTTTTTTCAGGTGAGATGGTGGCTCTAGCGGTGATAGCGGTGGTGGCGAGCGGGATGGAGCGCGGCGGACGGATTGTCTTGATTTGCGCGGCGGCTATGATTTTGGATGGCGCACTCCTCTTTCGCTTCTTAGGCCCTTTTATTGGCGTGTACGTGACACTGGCCGTGGCGATACTGTTCTTGGCGGGCGGGTGGATGCAAGCGATGGCGGCGGGTTGAAGTTAGTTGCGAGGCAATGGTAGCGGCCAAATTGTCGGTTGCGGTGGCGCGTGCGTTGGGGCGAAAATTGTGGTTCTCGCCGCTATGCTGAAGATTCCTCGAAGAGTGGATGCTTGCGCGGTTTTGAGGGCGGGGCCGGAGTTTCAGTGAGAAAAATAGAAGGGTAAAGAAAATGACGCAACAAGTTGGCGAATTGAATCCCCCATCGCGGTTGATGCTGACGCCTGGGCCGTCGTCGGTGGACCCGCGTGTGTACCGGGCGCTGGCGGCGCCGCTGGTGGGGCACCTGGATCCGTGGTTCAAGACATGCATGGACGAGACGCAGATCTTATTGCGGCAAATATTTCAGACGGCGAACCGCCTGACGATGCCGCTCTCGGCGTCGGGATCGGGCGGGATTGAAGCGTCGGTGCTCAATGCACTTGAAGAGGGCGATGAGGCCATTGTGGCCGTGAATGGAGTTTTTTCGGATCGCATGTTTGAGATTGCGTCGCGCGCTACGGCGAAAGTGATTAAGGTGGATGCGCCATACGGGTTGCCGGTGGACGCGGAGGATGTACGCCGGGCGGGCAAGGGCAAGAAGATCAAGATGATTGGGTTGGCGCATGGAGAGACTTCGTCGGGAGTGGTGACGAAGCTGGATGCTTACCGAAAAGTGGCGGACGAGTTGGGGGCGCTGCTGGTAGTGGACACCGTGGCGTCGCTGGCGGCGGTGCCGCTGCATGTGGATCGCGAGCGAATAGACATTTGCTTCAGCGGGTCGCAGAAAGCGATTAGCGCGCCGCCGGGGATGTCGCCGATTACGGTGAGTCCAGCGGCGGAGGAAGTTTTCCGGAAACGGAAGACGAAGGTGCAGAGCTGGTATTTCGATTTGACGACGGCAATGAATTATTGGGGGAAGGAACGGCTGTACCATCACACGCCGCCGATATCCCTGATCTATGCTCTACGGGAGGCGATGAGAATTGTGTTGGAGGATGGGCTGGAAGCGCGATGGGAGAGGCATCGCGTGAATCAGTTGGCGCTGATCGCGGGAGTCGAGGCGATGGGGATGGGGCTGCTGGTGAAGAATCCTGCGGACCGTCTGCCGACGGTAACGGCCGTGATGATTCCGAATGGGATTGACGACGTAAAGGTGCGGAATCAGCTGCTGGAAGAATTCAATATTGAGATCGCCGGCGGGTTCGGGCCGGTGAAGGGGAAAATCTGGCGAGTGGGGTTGATGGGCTATTGCAGCCAGAAACCGTTCGTGTTGCTGTTTCTCTCGGCGATGGAAAAGGTGCTGCAGGATCAAGGCTGCCGCGTGCCGGCGGGGGCTGGAGTGGCGGCGGCGATACAGAGTTACTCGCATGCGGAGAGGGCGGCGGCGGTCAGCAGATAAGAAGCGTCTAAGAAAAGAAGTAACGAGGTAAAGAGAAAAGAGAGGAACTGTGACCACGACGCGGCCGGTACTAGCGAATGCTGGGGCGATGAGCCAGTTTGTCGGGGCATTTGAAGTGACCTCGAAACTGGGCGGTCAGGTGTATCAATGCCGGTTTTCGCACATGTGGAATGGAGTGGCGACGCGGCATAGCGACACGATCGACACAAAATTTTTTGTGGATGGAGCGGCGAACGTGGTGGGCCTAGCGCACACGGCATTCGTGAAATTTCGCGAGCGCCGAGGGCGCGACCTGACCGACCGGGAGGCTAGCTTCGTTGCAGCGGAGTATTTGCGAGAGAGGCTGGAAGAAGAGGACGAGCGATTACTCTACGACGTGCCCGAAGCGGATGTCCTAAGGCTGATCGAGATGGTGGGAATTAAGTAGTTGTTCGTTACACGTGGCGGAAGGCCGACGAGCCAGCTAATCGCCAGGTTCGACGTGAAACGCGGCGAGGCGAGGATGGTGGAGGCCATCGCGGCGAACAAAGTAAATCACGAGAAACATCAGGAGCGAGCCACATACCATTACCGCGACGGCAACCTGCAAGCCAAGTTGAAGATCGCTGGCATCGGAGATTTTCCCCACGAGTTGCGGTCCTAAAGCGCCCAGAAGTTGCGTGACGAACATGTAGACGCCGATGGCCGTGGCATGCGCGCGCTGAGGGGTCAAATCGCACAAGACCGCGGTGACGGGGCCGTGATACCAAGACATAAAGAAACCGCCGATGAAGAGGGCGGCGAGGAAGATCCATTTTTCGTCTGATTGAATGGCTAGTAGGAGAAACGGAGCGGCAAACAGAAAGGCGGCCGCGATGACGAGGATGCGGCCATAAGGATACTTTCGCTGGAGACGGTCGGCGAGAAGGCCTCCAGCAAGGACACCGAGCACGAGAGAGAGAAGAGCGACGAGGGCAAGAGAGAGAGCGGCCTCACGAAGACTGAATTCTTTGTAGTTGACGGCAAAATCGGTGCCCCAGGTGAGCAGCGAGACGCTCGCGAAGGTGATCAGAGTGCCGGCGACAATCATGGCAAGAAATGCAGGGACCCGGAGCAAACTGGACAAAGGCACGACTTCCGAGCGGGGCCTGCGTGGCGGGTCGGGCAGAGTGAGGACGAAAAGCCCAGGGACTAGGCAAACCAACCCGACTATGATGAAGGTGAATTTCCATCCATACGCCTCACCCATAATCCCGCCGACGGCGAGGCCTGCGGCGCCACCGAGGAGCATTCCGGAAGCGAAAATGGACTGAGACATGGCGCGGCGTTGGTAGGGGAAGGAATCGGAAATCATGGACTGGGCGGCCGGAGCGTAGGCGGCTTCTCCGACTCCGATCGTTGCGCGGGCGACGAGCAAAAGCAGAAAAGAAGAGGCGAAGCCGCAGGCAATGGTGGCCAGGCTCCAGAAGCCGACACCCGCTGTGATAATTTGGGTACGGCTGAAGCGGTCGGCCAGAAAGCCGCCGGGTATACTGGCGACAGCAAGAACAACGAGAAGCCAGGTTTGCAGGGACCCGAGTTGTGCGTCGGTTAAACTCATTTGCTGGCGGAGCAAAGGAAGAAGCGGGACGACAACCTGGCGATCGGCAAAATTGACAAAGTTAATCAAAGCAAGTACAGCAAGGAGTCGAAATTGGTAGGAAGATAGCGGAGTGGGATTCGACGCCATAGTTGGTGTGCTCAAGTTGCCAAGAAGGACCTGGTTCGAAAGAGTCTGAAAGATTATATACCGCGTATGAAAGCCGTCACGCCAACGAACACTACAACGAGTGGCCAGTTGACTACCGTACTTTCCTACGGAGCGATTCTGCTCTTAGGATACTTCGTCTTTTTGATCGCGGAGCCGTTTCTTGTGCCGTTGGCGTGGTCGGCGGTGCTGGCAATATTCTTTTATCCGCTGCACGAGAAGATGTCACGGAAATTGAACGCGACCCCGGCGGCGCTGACGAGCACGCTCGCGGTAACCTTGCTGCTGATCGTGCCGGCACTGGTGGTGCTGGTCTTCACGGCGCGGGAAGCGCTTGACGCCACGGCCCGGCTGCAAAGCGCGCTGGCGGTGCATGGCCAGGGCCCGAGCGAAGGGCTGACGCTAAGGGTCGAGGAATGGGTTCGCACGAGGCTGCCCGAATCGTGGCGGACATTGGATGTGTCGGCGCCCTTGCAGCAAACCGCTGAAAAAATTGCGGCCTTTCTGGGATCAAAATTTACGGGGTTGCTGAAAAATCTGGTGAGCTTCTTCGTGGATTTGTTCATTATGATCTTTGCGTTGTTCTTCATGTTTCGGGACGGCGAAGCGATCGTGCATGCAGTGCGGCATCTTTTGCCGTTTGATGAAACGATCCAAACGGATATGGTGGAAGAATCGAAGGAACTTATCTTCGCGAGCGTGGCGATAGGCTTGCTGGTGGCGGCGATACAGGGTGTACTGGGAGGCGTGTCATTTGCGCTCGTGGGAATTTCAACGCCGGTTTTCTGGGGAGTGCTGATTGCGTTTTTTTCTCTTGTGCCGGTGGTGGGTTCAGCGCTGATATGGGGACCTGTAGCGCTTTGGCTTGGGTTCACGGGACATTGGTGGAAGGCGTTGTTGGTGCTTGCGATTTGCGGAGGCGTGTCTACGGTTGCGGACAATATAGTGCGGCCGTTGCTTTTGCGGAACCGTACGCGGTTGAATGAGTTGCTGCTGTTTATTGGAGTGCTTGGTGGTTTGGAGGCGTTCGGCCTGCTGGGGCTGGTGGCAGGGCCGACGATCGTAGCTGCGGCAATGGGAGTGTTCCGCGTGTATATGGAACATCGCGACGAACTGGCCATAAAGAATGCGTGAGAGCCGGAACGGGAATCTGGAGGCTAAGAGAAAATTGCGCGTTAGTAGATGGCACCCAGCCCTGGCGGGAACAAGGATTTCAGGCTGGGAAACGGTGAAGTGGAAACTGCGGCCGACGCGACATGGGTGTGCTAGAGTACCCGGCTCGGATGAGTTCCCATAACCTAAGAACCGCTCCGGCCCATATAGAGTTGCCGCCGACGAAGCTGCGGTGGCGGTGCGAACTGCCGCGCATACCGTTTGAAACGACGGCGCAGGCGGAACTTCGCGAAGGGTTTATCGGACAAGAACGGGCGCTGCGGGCGCTGAAGATGGGCGTGGAATTATCGGCGCCTGGTTACAACGTGTTTGTTTGTGGACTGGCGGGAACGAGCCGCGGCGGGACCATCGCCAAGATGATCGAGGACTTGCACCCGCCAACGAAACCGTCGCTGGACCGTTGCTACGTCAACAATTTCAAGATCGCCGACCGGCCGCGGCTGCTTTCCTTGCCGCGAGGTCAAGCGAACGGCTTCAAGAAAGACATGCAAGCCGGAATTGATTTTCTACGACGCCGAATTCCGCAGGTATTTGAAGGCGAGCCGTTCCAAAGACAAAAAGGGCGAATTGTTGAGCGCTTTACCGTGCGCGAAAAAGAATTGATGGACGATTTCACGCGGCGCATCGCGAGGGAGCAGTTTGCGCTGGGGCATATGCAAGTGGGCGCGGTGGCCCTGCCGGAAATTTTTCCCGTTCTTGAGGGGCAGATGGTGCCGATCGAGGATATTTCGAAGATGGTGCACGAAGGAAAGCTCGAATCGCCCGTGGCGGAAGATATCGAGAGGAAGTACGAACAGTTCCGGCAGGAGTTTACGGTTGTTTACCGGAAGACGCTGACGCTTTCGCGGGAATTGGCCAGCGAGCTGAGTTATTTGGAACAGGAAGCCGCCTCGGTGCTTGTGGATGGAGTGATCGAAGAGCTGAAGGAGAAATATCCTGGGACCAATGTAGCCGAGTATCTTGAAGAGGTTCGGCACCACTTGCTGGATAATCTCGATCCATTTAAGGAGCGCGAAGGCGAAGGCGAACACGAGGGCGAGGCCCCGGATGGACTGCCGAAAATGCCTGGTGCGAACGGGCCGGAGCGTGATCCGTTCCGTTTATATGGCGTAAATGTGATTTTGGCGCACAGCGACGAAGAGGAATCGCCAGTAATTTTCGAGACGACACCCACGTACGCAAATTTGTTCGGGACGATCCAGCGGGCGTATGACACGCGAGGCGGGTGGACGAGCGACTTCATGGATCTGCGCGGCGGTTCACTGTTGCGGGCGGACGGCGGATTTTTGATCATGTATTCGGTTGAAGCACTCTCCGAGGTTGGAGTGTGGCGGGCGCTGAAGAGGACGCTGAATCACAACCGGCTGGAAATACAGCCGCTCGAGATGTTCTATCCGTTCGGCGGAAGCGCCCTGAAGCCGGAAGCAGTAGAGATCAACGTAAAAGTGATTCTGATTGGGGACCGGCAGCTCTACGAGATGCTGTACGAGTATGAAGAAGATTTTCAGAAGATTTTCAAAGTGCGCGTGGAATTTGACGAAGAGATGCCCATGAGCGACGGCGTGATCGCCGAATATGCGGGGCGGTTGCGCACGCTCTCCGAGAAAGAAGCGCTTTACCCATTCGACCGAGGGGCGTTCGCGGCGATGCTAGAGTACGGAGTTCGCAAAGCGGGCCGGCGAAACAAGGTGACGGCGCGTTTTGTGGATATTGCGGACCTAGCGCGCGAGGCGCACTACGCGGCGGCGGCTGCGGGAGAAAACGTTGTGCGGGCGGCTCATGTGCGAGACGCGCTGGCTTCGAAGATGCAGCGGCACAACCTGATCGAAACGCGCATTCGCGAGATGATCGAGGAAGGAACGCTTCTCGTCGATGTGACTGGTGAGCGCGTAGGGCAAGTGAATGGGTTGAGCGTTCTGGAAATTGGAGGCTATTCGTTTGGGAAGCCTGTTCGGATCACCGCGTCCGCAGCACTCGGCAAGCTGGGCGTCATCAATATCGAGCGCGAAGCAAATTTGAGCGGACGGTTTCATGACAAGGGAGTGCACATCATTTCGGGATATTTACGGAGCCTGTTTGCACAGGACAAGCCTTTGTCGCTGTCGGCGAGCATTTGCTTCGAACAATCGTATTCAGGAGTGGATGGAGACAGCGCGAGCTCGACCGAAATTTATGCACTGGCCTCGGCGCTCTCCGGTATTCCCCTGCGGCAAGATATTGCGGTGACGGGATCGATGAACCAACAGGGAGATATTCAGGCGATTGGCGGAGTCAACGAGAAGATCGAGGGGTTTTTCGATGTGTGCCGGATAAAGGGATTGACCGGGACACAAGGCGTGCTGATGCCGGAGTCCAACGTCGAGGACTTGATGCTGCGGGAAGACGTGATGGACGCAGTGGCGGCAGGTAAATTTCATATCTGGCCGGTCGGCAGGGTGGAGCAGGGGATTGAGATTTTGACAAAGTCCGCGGCCGGGAAGCGCAACGGCGACGGCACGTTTGAGGCGGGAACCGTTTTTGGGATAATGAATGAGAAATTGAGTGAGATGGCGAAGACGCTGAAAGAGTTCGAGTAGCAATTCCTGAGGATTTCCAAACTACGGAACATTCCTCACGGAACAAAACCAAGTACGAATTCATCTATTACGGCTGCCCAGTTGGAGGGGCGACGTAGGCTTGCCTGTGGTCGACTCGAAAAGCTGAGGTTGGCGGAGCATCTGATGAGGCGCTCGAGGAACTCGCGGGCGTAGAGTCTGCGACACGAACGTCGATAGAGTGGATTCTTCCATCATGCGCTGGCGGGACGAATCCAAGATTATATTCGTGACGGACAAGTTGAGCGATCTGCGTAAACACTTCGGCAAAATCCTTCCTGGTTAAGGGAAAGTAGGCGCGGCCTCCATTGGACTGCGCAATGGCCTTTAACTCCGCATCGGCCTGGGACAAGGCTTCGTTGACGGCCAGAGTCTTCTGCGGAGTAGCGGGAACTTTCTTGGAGCGATTTTTCTCGGCGGTCTGGGGAACGCGCAGTTCGCCGCCGAGCGAGACGGCAAGGACACGCACGTCTGCAGACTTTAGACGTGCCAGCAGATTGTCGATAGCTGCCGGGCGTGAGGTATCAATGCCCGTCGAGAGCAGGACGAGCGATTTTTTTCCGGGAACGCGCTCCAGCCAATCGAGCGCAGTGGCAAGGCTGGAAGCGAGGTTTAACTGACCGAAGCCGAGATTAAATTGCAACTGGTCCAGAGCGCCCGCGGCGACTAGTTTGTCTGGCGTGAAGTTAAGGATAGGCTCGGCAGCTTCATTGTAGCGAGCGATGGCCACACGGTCGCTCGGAGCGAGGCCCGCTAGAAGTGCGTGGACAGCCTGAAGATGGGCGCCTTGGAGGAGGTAAACGGCGGGGCCGGCTTCGATGAGGATAAGGACCTGGGCAGGCCCGTCCACGCTGAGGAAATCGGTGATGGGCTGTTCAGCGCCGTCGTCGAAGATATGGAAGTCTTTACGGGAGAGGCCTCCGACGAATTGACCGCGGGAGTCGGTGACGACTACGCCGACGTTTACGCGGTCTACGCTGACATGAATGTCGGGAGAGGTCTGAGCCGTTTGCTGGGGAAAGGCGCGCGGGACAAGCGAGAAAGTGAAAGCGAAAGAAAGAACCGCACGACATCGATTGGAAAGCAACATGGTCCGAATTTGCATGGTAGACCGGGGAGAGAAAAGACAGAAGCCCTGTCCCGCAGAATGTTTCCAGAAAGCGGCACAGGGCTTACGATTTCAATCGGGGCTGAGGCAAATGTAAGGCTAAGGTTTGGTCGGTGCCGCTGTTGGCGTTGCCGCCGGAGCAGCACCTGCCGGAGCGGCGGGCGCGCCAGCCTCCTTGGGAGTAGATAGGTAGCCGGTGGCCTGGTTCTTAGTCACGTCGAAGACCACGATCTCGTACGGAGACATTCTGGATGCGCCTTTCACATAAAACTGCACGGGCTCGCCAGCAGTCTTGTCCTTCTTCTCGATAGTTCGGTCGTCCACGAGAACAGTCAGGGTGTACTTGGACTTTTTTGGATCGGTCTTATTGAGCGTAAGCTGTGTCGGTCCGACCTTCTGGCCGTTCTTCGATTTCGTGAGAGTGAATTCGTAATAGTTGCGGTCGCCGCGACGCCTCAACTCATCTAGGTCGTCGTGGTTGCGGGCAATGAGACCGCTCATGACACCCATGTCACCGGTGGCGCGTTCGAGCTTTCCCTTGGTAGCTTCGAGATCCGTTTTCGTCGCCTCAATGTCCTTTTTCGCGCCGCCGACCTCGGTGGCCACGGCGCCAATCTGTTCCTGGCTCTCCTTTTTGACCTGAGACAATTGCGCGGTCAGCTTTTGGTCCGATGCCACCTGTTCCTTGCGAATGGCTTCGGCTCGGCTCTTGGCTTGAGCCAGCTCCGAGACCGTCATGCCCATTTTTTGTTCTGTGACTTCGATGTGGCCCTTCAAATCGGCGAGACGCGAATTCGCTTGCTCAAGCTGCGCGGTCAGCACCTTGCTCTGATCCTGCTCTTTGGCAAGATTTTGCTCGAGCCGGGAAATCCCGGAATAGCCCACATAGCCGAACGCGGCCAGGGCGATAAACAGAACGACAAATAGCACGGCAATCCAGCGCGGCGTTCCAGTGGATTCATATCGATAGGATTCTTCCGGACTCGGCACATTTGGAGAAATGCTCATTCACCCTCCTCGGACATGGCTCCAGCATGGGTTCTGGATGCCGGTGGAATTATCTCCCGCAATTCTCGCCTTGTCTAGGTATGGTAAGCGGGGCTAACTTCGCCTGGCGCGAACGTTACCCCGGGTTTTGCGGTTTGAGGGGAGCTCCGGCCAGCGAGCGAAGATCGAGGTTGTCAAGCCGCCGCGAGGCGTAAATTCGCCGCGGACCACACACCATTCGGGACGAACCGCTTCGACGATATCACGAAGGATTTTGTTGACGGCGTTCTCGTAGAAAATGCCAAGATCGCGATAAGCGAGGAGGTACATTTTGAGAGCCTTGAGCTCGAGACACTCCTTGCGCGGCATGTATTGGACAATGATGGTGCCGTAGTCTGGCAGGCCGGTTTTTGGACAGACGGAAGTGTATTCGGGAAAGCGTGTGGTGATTATATAGCCGGAGAACTGGTTGGGCCAGGTGTCGAGTTTCGGCAATTTGGTTCGGATGCCCGCGCGGGCGTGGTCTGTTGTGTAGTCCGCCATAATCGCTCCTATTGTACGATAGACCGGAGAGGGCGGAAGACCGTTACTTGCTCAGGCCAGTGGACCATGCGAAAATGGCGTCACTGACCGTTTTGTACGGATACAGGATTTCGCCCGTGCAGCTCTCCGGCGCTATCGTCTAGGGGTCTAGGACATCGCCCTCTCAAGGCGGAAACACGGGTTCGAATCCCGTTAGCGCTACCAAATCGAGCGGCCCCTGAATGAATGGCAGGCTCCGAATAGACGGGCTTTTTTCAAAGCTTCTCCTGTCGCGGCCCGACCTCGGATCAACTTTGCTCCAGAAATTTGCGAAGGCATTTGCGGTACGTCTTCGGAGAGTCGAAGTCCTCATAAATCGCGCTCGTGTCTGCTTCAAAAACTCGGATTCGTTCCGGGAACCGATAGACCACCTCTCGCGTTGTTTCCGCGCAGGAAAGCTCATTTCGCAGTTCGGCTGAGATAATGACGGGATGGCCAAACCTTCGCTCGTGCCGGGGCATGACGATTTCTTCCGGCGCCTTGCGCCTTCGAAATTCCCGCACAAGTTGTTTGACAATTCGCCTCTCAAGCAGAGGATGGTCCACAGGATAAACAAGCACGGCGGCGGAGCGGGGAACACGTGCAAGAGCGCAGAGGAGGGAGCTTAGCTGGCCTTCGCGCCACCTGCGATTGAGCACGGCCCGCGCAGCGGGTGGTACTGCTGGCCGCACGCGCTCCGCATCGCATCCGAGCACCACGATAGGACGCTCCAGGTCCTGACAGTTCTCGATTGCGATGGAAAGTGCTGTGTGCGGTCCAAATTGCGCGAGCGGTTTTGGCATGCCCAAGTTTTTTGAGCTGCCCGCGGCGAGAATTATGGGAACAATCTTTGCGTGCTTAGCCATGCGGAACGATCCGGCAGAATAAACGAGAGAGTCGCGAATCACCAGTCCCGAAAGGCCGCTCACGTTTGTACCGGATTCATTCACGAGCCGGTGGAATACCGTTTCGCCTTGCCACTCCCGTGCATCCGAAATAGAATGCGCCCGGCATTGCTATTCTCTCCCGAATGGGCTTCGGTCGAGATGCAATCCCTGATGAAGGCAAGACGGAAGCCATCGTGTACTCATCGCCGTTCTCCTACTATCGCGCTGCGACGCTCGAAGAAGCTTCCCATCAACTCTTGCGATTGGGAGAGGAAGCGCGTCTTTTGGCTGGCGGGCAAAGCTTGATCCCGCTGATGAAGATGCGGTTGGCACGGCCAGCGGCTCTGGTGGACATCAACGGCATACCTGGTTTGGACAGCATTGAGCACGACAACGGCGAACTGCGATTCGGCGCGCTCGTGCGTCATGCTGAAATTGAAAATTCCGAGATCGCGGCGTCCATTCCAATCTTGCACGATTGTGCAGCGGGCATCGCCGACGTTCAGGTGCGCAATCAGGGCACTATCGGTGGTTCTCTCGCGGAAGCGGATCCTAGTGGAGACTGGGGCGCCGTCTTACTGGCGCTGGAGACCTCCGTGCGCTGTGCTGGGTCGATGAGCGAGCGGACTGTGCCGCTCGAAGAGTTCGTCAAAGACGCCTACACAACGGTCTTGAAACCCGGCGAGCTTGTTCGGGAAGTGATTGTCAAAGTTCCGCCAAAAGGCAGTGGCGGCGCGTACGTCGCGTTCAAAAGATGCGCCCCCGTATACGCAACGGTGAGCGCGGCGGTACAACTCGTTCTGGACGCCAGGAACACTTGTAAGGATGCTCGCATAGTTCTCGGTTGCGTCGGTTTGACCGCCATTCGGACAACGGAGGCAGAAGCGGCCCTGCGCGGGACGCCGCTTAACGCGAAGAATGTCCAAGCGGCAGCGGATGCAGCCCATGAGGCGGCCCAGCCGCAGAGCGATATGCGCGGCTCGGCGGAGTACAAACGGATGCTGGTGGCTGCTCTTGTGAAGCGTGCAATCGGCATCGCCGCGCAACGCGCACGCGGCGAGAAAGCCGAGTCAGGACACGAATATGCCGGACGCTGACAAAATTCTTGTTCGTGTGCGCGTGAACGGCGAACATCGCGATGCGATGGTCGAGCCGCGCACGCTGCTCGTGGAATTCCTGCGCGATCAGCTGAATCTGACAGGCACGCACATCGGCTGCGACACGAGCTACTGCGGCGCTTGCACGGTGCTGCTCAACGGGCGGACGGTAAAATCGTGCACGTTGTTCGCTCCCATGGCCGATGGCGGAGAGATCACGACCGTGGAGGGACTGTCGACAAATGGCGAATTGCATCCAGTGCAGAAAGCGTTTGCGGACTGTCACGGTTTACAATGCGGCTACTGCACACCGGGGCTGCTCCTATCCACTCTTCATTTGCTTTCCAAAGCACCCAAGCCCACGGACCAGCAGATTCGCAAGGGGATTGCCGGCAACACGTGCCGCTGCACCGGCTACCAGAATATTTTTAAGGCCGTTCGCGCTGCAGCCGCCGCCATGGAGAAGCGCTGAGCATGGAGATCAAGTTTGGCGGAGAATTCGTCGTCAAGAAACAGCCGGAAGAGGTCTACAGTTTTTTGGTCGATCCGAACCGATTCTGCCCGCTCTTGCCGGATTATCAGAGCATGGAGCGGCTGGACGACAAGAATTTCCTGGTGAAGTTGAGAGTGGGGATTTCGCACATTCGCGGCACGGCTGCCGTGAAGATGTCGCTGATTGAAACTGTGCCGGAGAAGCACGCGGTCTATCAGGGAAACGGCGAGGTTCCGGGCGGCTCGGCGACGTTGCGCGCTGGTTTTGAACTGGAGCCGGCGCCGGACGGAAGCACAAAAGTAATTTGGAGCGGGCAGTCGAACGTGATGGGACGAATTGCATCGCTGGCGGGCGGACTGCTTGAGCCACTTGCGAAAAAAAATGTGCAGAAGCTGATCGACGGATTGCAGAAAGCTCTGAGCTAGTTACGAGACCAAGCTATGCCAAAGGCCGCGCAGACAAAACGCAAGAAAGTGAAATCGCCGGTTCAAGCTGCGCACGACGGGGCAGCGGCTTCCGTGAAGTGGGTCGGGCAGCCCATCCGGCGCAAAGAGGAAGACCGCCTGGTGCGCGGCAAGGGAATCTTTGTCGATGACCAGAAACTTACGGGGATGTTGCACATCCGATTTGTGCGTTCTTCCTTCGGGCATGCAAAAATTACGCGCGTGGATGTTTCAAAGGCGGCCGCGCTGTCCGGAGTTGTCTGCACGCTAACGGGCACGGAAGTGAAGGGCTTGGTGAATCCTTTCATTGAGATCGGTCCAGACGTTGGGCAGAAAATTGCGGATTATCCAATGGCCGTGGACAAGGTCGTCTACCAGGGAGAGCCCGTCGCTGCCGTTGTCGCTGAAACGCGAATGATCGCTGAAGATGCCGCGGAGCTTGTGGAAGTCGATTACGAGCCGCTGCCGCCGGTGATGACCGCGGAGGACGCGCTGAAAGAGGAGAGCCTCGTCCATCCGGAAATGGGCACAAACCGCAATTGGCACGGGCTATTCGAATATGGGGACGTGGAGAAAGCACTCAAGCAGGCGGCTCACGTGGTCCATATCGGCCGGTTGCATTTCCACCGTTTCTCCAGCACGCCGCTTGAAAATAACGCGATGATCGCTGTGTGGGACTCGCGATCGGAGCGCATCGAGTATTGGTCGAACAATTCTTTTCCTGCGTTCGCGGCACAGTTTCTCTCGCCGGCGCTCGGTGTGCGGATCGATCAGATTTTGATGAAGAGTTTCGATATCGGCGGCGGCTTTGGAATCAAGATCACCAACTATCCGTATATGGCGGTTTGTGCGCTGGCTTCCCGCAAGGCCGGCGACCGGCCCGTGAAGTGGGCCGAAACGCGCACCGAGCACATGCAGGCCAGCGCGCACGGAAATGAACGCACTTTCCTCGATACACGAGTAGCCCTGGACGAAAACGGCGTCATAACGGCGATTGATTCTCGCCACGTCGACGATTGCGGCGCCTACCCGCGCTACGAGCCGCTCGGCTGCGTCATCTGGGCCCAAGTGATCGCCGGGTCCTACCGCGTCAAAAGCATTCGGATTGATATGAACCAGGTTCTGACGAACAAGTGTCCTGTCGGTCCGAACCGCGGCTATTCGCGCATGCAGCAACTGTGGTTCATGGAGCGCGTTCTGGATATTTGCGGGCACTCGCTTGGAATCCCCACGGACGAGATGCGCGTGCGAAATTACATTCGCAAGAACGAAATGCCGTACACCACGCCCAACGGATGCGTTTACGATTCCGGCGACTACGCCGGGATGCTTGCGATGGCGAAAAATCTGATTGGCTGGGACGAGTGGAAGAAAAAGCAGGCCGCCGCACGCAAAGAGGGCCGCTGGTTCGGTCTCGGCATCGGCTCCACGCTCGATTCTGGGACAAATAATTTCGGGCAGGCGCGCATCATCAATGCGGGCGCCCCTTTTTCCGGACAATCCAAAGCGGCCATCGCGAAGCTCGATATTTATGGGGAAGTGGTGATCAGCATGGGTTCTGTCCCTCAGGGACAAGGGCATGAAACCACCGCGGCGCAAGTCGTCGCCGATGTCCTCAACATTTCTCCCGACCTCGTCAAGGTCAAGCCCGGATTCGATACCGAACAGAATGCTTACACCGGACACACGGGAACGTATGCCAGCCAGTTTGCTGTCACCGGACTTGCCGCGATTCACGGAGCAGCGGAGAAACTACGCAAGGAAATGAGCCGCCTGGCCGCGTGGGCTCTCAAGGCGAAGGTGAAAGATCTTGAATTTGGCATTGGTTCGCAAGGACCGGAAGTTCGGGATAAGCGCACCAAGAAATCGATCAACTATTGGGCGCTGGCGAACATCGTCAACGTGAACAACGCGGGGATGCCGGAAAATTTGTGGGACATCACTCTGAATTGCCGGCACGTCTACCATGCGCCGTTCCAATTGCCGGACGTCAAGCGCAAGTATGGCAATCTTACCCTCACGTACGCAGCGCAGATTCACGTTGCGGCAATCGAAGTTGACCGCGAGACGTTCCAGCCGAAAATCCTCGCGTACGCCTGCGTGGACGATTGCGGCCGAGCCATCAATCCACGCATCGTCGAAGGACAGGTGCACGGCTGTACGGCGCACGGCATAGGCGCCGCGCTGATGGAAAACTGCGCGTATGATTCCGATGGCAACCTGATGGCTTCGACATTCAGCGACTACACGCCGATTACCGCGATGAATATGCCCGACCTTCTTTACGGCCACATGGAGTCGCCGTCGCCCTTCACGTTCAACGGCGCGAAGGGTATGGGCGAAGGCGGCGCTGCTCCCGTTCACACGATTTGCGCGGCTCTCCAGGATGCGCTTTACTCGAGCGGAGTCATCATCGAGGACTCGCACAATACGGGGGATTCCATCTTTCGCGCGATGCAGCACGCACGCCACGGCGAATTTGCCGGGATGGTCCGTGTCGAACGTCTCAAATCCACCCGCTAGAATGCCCCGCTGCGCAATCGTCGGACTCTCACTCAAATGAAGCGCATTTGCATTGTCGGCTGTGGCTCCATCGGCAGTCTTTACGCCGCGCATCTGGCGCGAGTAGCGGAGGTGTGGGCTTTCGTCCGACGGCCAGAGCACGCCCGCGCCCTCAATGAACACGGCTTGCATGTGACCGGCGGCCATGAATTCCATTCTCACCTTCGCGCCACGGACAATCGGGCGGAATTACCCAATTTTGATCTCGGCATCGTCTCGTGCAAATGTACTCAGACTGCAGAAGCGCTCCGTCCCGTCGCTCACCTATTCGACAGTGGGGCGATACTTTCGGCGCAAAACGGTCTTGGTGCCGAGGAAATCATCGCTGATCTCTCAAAAACGTATGTCATCCGTGGGACCACCTTTATGAGCGGAACCCGGCACGACGATAACCACGTGAAGTACGAACTCGACACGGCAACCTGGATGGGCCCATTCGAACCTACGAACACGCCGTTCTCGCTGGTCAAGGAAGCCGCCGATCTGTTGATCGCGTCCGGCTTAAAGGCCGTCGCACTCGAGGACGCCCGTCCAGCACAATGGTCCAAAGTCATCTTTAATTCCGCGGTGAACGCCGTCTCCGCCCTGACTGAACTTCCACACTCACTTCATTACGCCCAAGAAAGCCAGTTCTCCGATCTCGGTCATCTCCTGCATGATTTGATGGAGGAAGGGAAGCGTGTGGCGGCTGGGCTCGGCATCCCGCTCTACGAAGATCCCTGGGAAATGAACAAACTCGGCGCGCAAACCGATCACCCACCATCGATGCTCTACGACATTCGCAATAAGCTGCGCACCGAAGTAGACTTTCTCGGCGGCGCCATCGCTCGCGAAGCTTCTCGCGCGGGCATTTGCGCGCCGTTGCATACCGCGCTCTATCGCCTCATCAAAGGCAAGGAAGCATCCTGGACCTATCAGGGCAAGGAGCGCGACGCTGGGAAGTAGGCGGAGAATGCATGGCTTACGCGATCGATCAGCAAAAATGGCAGCGCGTGCGGCAGATGATGGAACGGCACGATCTCGATGCCGTCGTTGTTCGCGCGCCCGATAACGTTCTCTACCTGACGAACTACTGGACGATGAAAGGCTACGACCTAGCGATTTTCCCTCGCGAGGGAGATCCCACTTTGCTGGTGATCGAGCCGCAATTTGAAGAGGCGCAGCGCACCGCATGGAACAAAGAGGTGCGCTTCTTTCCTTTCTATCATCCCAAGGACCCGCGACCGCCCATGATTCGAGCCGTAGAAATGGCCGTCGAGGTCTTACGCGAGCGCAAACTGGATCGCCGCGTCGGCATCGAGCTTTCGCAAACATCGCAAATTTGCGACCGCATGGTCGGAGAGCCGACGGTCTACTGGCAAGGTTTTTACGATGCTTTTCGCGCCGCTTGCCGCGAAATTGTGGACGCGGCCCCGCTTCTCTCCGAAGTCCGCATGATCAAGACGCCGCAGGAAATCGAGCGCATGCGACTGGCCAACGAGCTTGCCGCGATCGGCATGGAGCACGCGCGGGACAACATCAAGCCGGGTATGAAAGAAAGCGAAGTGGCGGCGATGATTGAAGGCCACATCCACTCCGTCGGCGTAGGTTACAAAGGGAAAGTCGAAATGGCGCGCGCGTTCACACTCGTTTGGTCCGGCCGCGGAATCGCGACGTTTACCGCCACGAGCCACCGCCCCGTGATCGAAAATGAGCCAACGCTCGTCGAGATATGGGTTTGTGCGGACGGCTATTGGACCGATCTCACAAAAAATCTTTGCCCTGGAAAGCTAACTGACGAATACAATCGCTTGCTCGACGAGCTGCTCAAGATTTTTGCCGATGCCGTAGGTTGCGTCCGTAACGGCGCTCCGCTTGGCGAAATCGACCGCATCATTCGCGACGGCATCGATGCCGCGGGCTATCCGGGACAGCCGTCGCATCCGGTGGCGCACGGCGTTGGAGCGCGCGCTCATGAAGCGCCCTACTCTCATCGCATAGTGCCAGGCGAAATGGGGACAGGCATGGTGCTGGCCATCGAGCCCGGCATATATTGGGAAGGCGGCGGAGGGTTGCGGCTCGAAGACAATTTTCTGGTAACGGAGAGCGGATGCGAGAAGCTGTGTTCCTATCCCGATGATTTTCGCAAGTAGTCGCGTGGTGGAAAACAGAAGTGTGACTCGGAGGTTGCTGACTCGATGAAGGAAGACCAAGCCAACGCGATTCTTGCGCAAGTTTGCGAGGACGAAATTGTCGCCATGGCCTGCGACGTCGTGAACATTCCGAGCCCAACCGGCGAAGAACTGGAAATGGGCCGCTACATGCGTCGCGCTCTCGAAGAAACGGGACTCAACGTAACGTGGCAGGAGGTCGAAGACGGCCGCGCAAATGTCGTTGGACTCTGGGAAGGCTCCGGCAATGGCAAAAGCCTGATGTTCAACGGCCACATGGATACGTCGAATTCCGGGCGCGAAAGTTTTCTGACCGGCCTTGGCTACAAACCCAAAGCGGTGATTCGCGACGGATTGTTTTACGGGCTAGGCATTTACAATATGAAAGGCGCGCTGGTTTGCTACACGCAAGCCGTCAAAGCGCTGATGCGCGCTGGAGTAAAACTCGAAGGGGATGTAACCATCGCCGCCGTCGCAGGTGAGATCGAAAAAACGCAGTGGAGCGACGAATTTGTCGGCAAGGAGTATCGCGGCTACGGCGTTGGGACGCACCATCTCGTCAACCATGGCGTCCTGCCGGACATGTGCATTTTGGGAGAGCCGACGGATATGCAGCTCGTCCTTGGACACTACGGCACGGTGTGGGCACGGATTTCTACGCACGGCCACTATGTTCATACTGCGTTTACTCGTGGGAAGCAGGACCACAGCTCTATATTCCGCCTGAAAGAAATCTTGGCGCCCATTTATGAATGGATCGCCGCCTGGGAGAAGAAGGCCGTGTACGAAGGCCAGCCCGGTGTCGTGAATGTCGGCTGCATCCGCGGCGGACATCCCTGGCGGGTCAGCCGCACTCCCGAACGCGCGGATGTCTTCCTGGATGTGCGCGTGCCGCCAACGATGCCGCTTAAGGAAGTGCGCGTTTCCATCAAGCAACTCGTCCTCGACCTGCGAAAAAAACATCCGGACTACGACATCGAATATGAAACTTTTGTGTCCGTGCCAGGCGCCGAAATCTCAAAGGATCATCCGCTCGTAAAAACGATCGAAGCCTGTCACCAGCGCGTCCTCGGCACGCCTGCGAAACACACCACTGTTTTGTGGGATTCTGATGCTTCCGTGATGACGCGTTATGGAATTGAAACACTCAATTATGGCCCTTCCAGTGGACCGCGAGACGCGGAGGGCGAAAAGGTCGCGATCGAAACACTCGTAAACACCACCAAGGTCTATGCGTTGGCCACGGCGGAAATCTGCGGTGCGCGCTGACGGAAGCCGGAGCATACTTCGATGACCAGCCAAAAAGAAATCGAGCGCCGATACAAAAACATTCGCGCCGCCATGGCTGCGGAAAAAGTGGACGCACTGATTGTCTGTGGCAATCAATACACCGGATTCGAAGGCGCCGTGCGCTACACCTCTGGTTTCGAAATCGTTCATCGCTACGTTTATGTTTGGATTCCGCTCGCGGGAGATCCCGTCTTAGTCTTTCCGCGAGAGGCGCGCTGGATTGGCGATAAGAAGGCGCCTTGGGTCCAGGAAAAAGTTTGGGCCGAAATTCCCGGTAAGTGGTTGCGCGAAGAAAGTGAAAAACAGCATTGGAAGCGCGTCGCGGTCTACGGTCTGGATTTCGTCATGGCCGTCCGCGATTACCGCGAGCTTCAGCAGGGCTCCTTCGAGATCGTTCCGTTCGATTTTCATTTCGATATGGCGCGTGCCGTCAAGAGTGAAGAAGAACTCGCCGGCTTTCGCGACAGCATGGACATCATCCTCGATGGTTTTCATGCATTGCTGGCTGCATACGAACCTGGAAAGAGCGAGGCGGAAATCATGGCTCCCGCCGTCGAACGTTTTTTCGCCCGCGGCGCTGGTTCCCGCATGATGAACATCGTGCTCAGCGGCACGGACGGCGAAGCCGAAGCTCATTTCAAAGTCCCATCTCTCCGCAAAGTTGGCCAGGATGATTTGCTTCTCTATTCTCTGGAGATTGCAGGAGCCGACGGCTATTGGGTCGAGTTTTCCCGCGCGCTCATCCGTGGAAAAGTCAGCCCGCGCACTCTCGCGATGAGTGAGGTGTATCCCCACGCTATGGAAGCCGCTCGGCAAAAAATGCACGAGGGCGCACTGGCAAGTGATGTACACAAAGCCGCTTCGCACATCTTCGACAAAGCAGGCTTCCAACTCGGCCACCTTACCGGTCACTCCATCGGCATGACCATGCTCGAGAATCCCGCCATTGGCGCAAATTCCCACATCGAGCTGAAAGAAAACATGGTCTTGAGTTTTCACCCCCAAGTCGTCGATCAAGACGGCCAAGTCTGTCTCTACACGCAAGACACTTATCGTGTCGGCAAGAAAGAAGGGGAATGCCTGGCAAACGTGCCCTGGCATTTCTACCCCGGTGACGAGGCGCTGAAGACGGCATGAGCGTGAAGATTTGCATTGTCGGCTGCGGCGCCATTGGAAGCATCTTTGGCGCGCATCTGGCCCGCCTCGAAGACGTCGAGGTCCACGCCTACGACGTCTGGAAAGAGCACACTGACGCGATCAACGGGCACGGCCTGCGCATAAGTGGCGCCGCCGATTTCACTGCGCGCCTGCACGCAACTTCCGACGCCCACGAAATTCCGCAATGCGATTTCGGAATTATTGCCACAAAAAGCACGCACACGCGCGCCGCCATTGAACAAACCGCTCACATTTTCAGCGAGAATGGCGCCGTCTGCTCTGTTCAGAATGGTGTTGGTAACGAAGAGATTCTTGCCCAGCATGTGCGTTACGTCATACGTGGCACCACTTTTCCCGCTGGACACGTTGTCGAGCCCGGCCACGCAGGCTTCGACATCAACGGCGATACCTGGATCGGCCCATTCGAACCGACGAACACGCCATTCGCCCTCGTAGAACAACTCGCCGAACTTCTCAACCGCGCTGGAATGCGCGTAATCCCCCTCCGCGACGCCCGCGGCGCCCAGTGGACCAAGCTCGTTTTCAACGCGTCGACAAATCCCGTTGGGGCGCTTACATTGCTGCATCACGGTGCAGCGACGCGCTTTCCGCCGACCGACGCGCTTTTTAACGCTCTCATTGCCGAAGGCGAAGCCGTCGCAAAGGCTTTGGGAATCGAGCTCCATGGCGATCCGCGAGCCTTGGTGCAAAAAGGCGCAAATGCTCCGGGCAAGCACAAAGCGAGCATGCTTCAAGATATTCTTGCCAAACGCCAGACCGAAGTGGATTTTATGAACGGCGCGATCGCCGACTGGGGCGAAAAGCTGGGCGTGCCCACTCCGCTCAATCGCGCGCTTTGGCAGCTCACAAAAGGACTTGAACATTCCTGGACTGATCCGGTTTAGTCCACAAAGCCCAGCGGCCGTCCGCGGAGAAAAATAAATCGATGAGTATGCCTTTCAAAATTGGAGTCTTGCAGCTCAGCATGGAGCCGCTGGACGAAACCGTCAAAATGGCGCAAGCCTGCGATGCCGCGGGATTCGACACCTTCTGGCTCGCGGAAGCCTACCCCTGGTGGCGCAAACACTCCATGGAAGCGCGTTCTTCCACGGCAGTCACGGCCATTGCCGCGCGCGAAACCAAAAAGATTGTCATCGGCTGGGGCATCATCTCTCCGTACACACGCCACCCCGTCCAGATCGCCATGGAGGCGCGTGTCCTTCAGGAATCGGCGGGCAAAGATCGCTTTCTTCTTGGCCTCGGCGCGTCAAAAATCTTTATGAAGGAAATTGGCGAAGGCGAAAAGGGAAAAGAAGTCGGCCCTGCAACGGTCATGCGCGAAAGCATCGAAATCATCGAAGCCATGCTCGCAGGCCAGGAAGTGAAGTATGAGGGAAAAGCCTTTCAAGCATTTTCGCCCGCGTTGAAGCCCGACGCGCATGTGCCTCGCTGGCGCGTGCCGATATACGTTGGGGCGACCGGGCCGGTGCTGCAGCGTCTGGCTGGCTCGCACTCAGACGGATTGTTGACGGCAAGTATCACTACGCCAAAATTCGTTCAGTATTCGCGAAGGATGATGGAAGAGGGCGCGCGCAAAGCGGGCAAGGATCCCGCGAAACTCGATCTCGGCTCCGTCATCGTCGGCAGCGTCGGCGAAGATCCAAAAACCGCGCGAGAAGGCGCGCGCGAAATGGCCGCCATGTACCTTGCCAACAAAGTCCAGAACATCCGAGGCTCCGCGGACACGCTCCTCGAATGCGCCGGTCTCAATTTTGACGAGATTCGTCCCATCGCTGTCGCCATGGAGAGTGGCGGTCGCAAAGCTGCCGCACGCGTAGTCACAGACGCTGTCCTCAATAAGGTGTGCCCGATTGCCGGCACTCCAAAGCAATGCATCGAGCGCCTCGAAGAGTACCGCGCCGCGGGTTGCACGCACATCTTGCTGGAATTGTGGGGTGATGATCGGCTGGAACAGGCGCGGCTCTTCGGTGAAAAAGTCTTGCCGCATTTCCAAAAGAAATAACGGTATTCAGTTGCAAGCGAAGAGCAATCAGTCCGCTGCAGCCGATTCGCTCCGGTATTTTTCCCTGTAGGAAACCACGGGATTCCGCAACACACCGATTTTTTCAATCTCGCATTCCACCACGTCCCCGGGTTTCAGATAAAGGGACTTCGGATCTCCGCTAAAGGCCGCCACTCCGCTTACCGTTCCCGTGGAAAGCACGTCGCCGGCGGAATAGCCCATCGCAGAATAATGCGCGATGATTTGCGGAATGGTTACGGACATTTTGCTCGAATGCGATTGCTGCCGCACTTTTCCGTTCACCCGCAGCTCCATCGCTAAGTTGTTTGGATTGGGAATCTCATCCGCCGTCACGATGTGCGGGCCAAGCGGGCAAAATGTGTCGATCCCCTTGCAAAAACTGAAAACGCCGGATTTCATCTCTGTCCGCTGGATATCGCGCGCAGTCACGTCATTGAAGATGACGTAGCCGCCGATGTAATCGTGCGCGCGCTCGGCGGCAAAATGTTTGCCGGATTTCTTTAGCACCACCGCAAGCTCGAGCTCATAATCCAGTTCTTCTGTCAGATGCTCTGGATAAACGATCTCTTCGTCCGGCCCGATAATGGCGTCCACATTCTGAAAAAACACGATCCAGGGAAGCACGGGATGCGAAAACCCGGATTTCTGCGCTTCCTCGTGGTGTTCACGGAAATTCCCGGCGGTGTGGAAAAATTTCCTGGGGCTGATGGGCGCTTTGATCTGAATCTGGTCTCTGCGAAAGAAAATCGGCTCGCCCGACGCGCCTTTCACTTCCGGTCCTTCCTTAAGCGCATACTCAACGGCAATCCGTGCTGCCTCCAGGCCGCGGTCGCCATTTGCAAAGAGTCCTCGCATGTCTGCGGGAAGGCGCGCGTCCGCGAGCGCGTAAAACACGCCCTCTTGCTGCTTGTCGCGCAGGTACAACGCATACGCGGCGTTGAGGTCCAGGATCTGCCCGTCGGCCGTGAGCGCTCCGATTCGGTTAGTCCGCTGCTGGGAATGGAATGTAACAAGTTTCATCGAGATTCCTTCAACGCAAGAGACCTGCAGATGTTATCAAAACCCGCTGCGTTTGTCGTAATGGGCGGTCGGAGTGGCTACTCCTTGATCGGCAAGCCGGTAAAGCGAATCCCAGCGCTATGAACCTTATAACGAATATTTATCCCCACCAGCAATGCGGTGAGCGACTCCACGATTCGAGCGTTCTCGAGCTTTCCGCCGTTCAGTGCGCGCGCGCCCGGAATCTTCTCGGCCAACTCGGACGCGATTTGCTTGGCTCTCTCGTCGTCGCTGCATACCAGGATGTCGCAATCGACAGGCTCATCCTTTGAGAGCAGTTCCGCGCCAAGGTTTTGAAACGCCGCTGCCACACTCACTCCGGCAGGGAGCAATTCCTTGCCCTGTTCCGCCGCTGATCCTTGCCAGACGCCAAGCATGCGCGTCGCAGCTCCTCCAACCGTCGCCGCCAGAGGCACTGTCGTGTCGATCACCACGGTTCCCGGCTTCCAAACGCCCTTCAACTGTTTCAAGAGAGTCGCATGCCCCAAAAAAGGAACCGTCAGCACGACAACGTCGCATCGCGCGGCAGCCGTAGCGTTGTCTGCGCTTTCGATTCTTGCTGAAGCGCCGATGCGTTCTCGCAGTTGCGTGGCCGTTTCCGCAGCGCGCTGCGCGTCACGCGAACCAATTACAATCTCTTCGCCGGCCTTTGCCCACCGGTAAGCGAGGCCCGATCCTTCCGGCCCGGTGCCGCCCAAGATGCCAACTTTTCGAGTCATCGCAAATCTGCCTCGCTCAGCGATTTTTTCGCGCTCCTGAGACAAGAAGAACTGCCTTCCCGGCCGCTCCCGTCCTTCGGCTCTGGTACTATGGCCCTAGCCTTGGCTTCTCCAGTGCGCGGAAGACGGACGAGAGCAAACGATACCATGCAATCCGACGGTCCAACGATGGAAAGTACTGACCGGGAAGACTCTAGGCGATCCGCTTCCGAACAGGGCAAAGGTCCGCGTCGTGAATCCCGCGCGCTGCTCTTGCCCATCAAGGACCTACGGAATGCAAAAAAACGCCTTGCAGATGTGTTGTTGCCGGAGGAGCGTTTTGGCCTGGCCCACGCAATGCTTGCGGACACCCTTCGCGCGGCTCGCGGCGCACAGCTCGCTCACAAGATTTTTGTCATAACCAACTACCAACCCGCGATGGAGGCCGCCGCAAAATATGGCTGGGAAGTCCTGCATGAGGAGCAACAGGTTTCGGAAAGTGCGTCTGTCGATTTGGCATCGCGGCTTTGCGGGGAACGCGGAATCACGGAGCTCTTACGCTTGCCACTCGATCTTCCGCTCGTCCAGTCCTGCGACATCGATGACCTTCTGGCCACGGAATGCAGCGCCCCGGCCACCATCCTGGTCCCTTCGCGCGATGGCACGGGCACAAATGCGATTCTTCGCACGCCCCCCGCGCTTTTCCCCTCGCATTTCGGACCGCACAGCTTCGCAAAACATCTCGCCGAGGCCGAACGGGCAAGAGCGAACATAATTGTCCGGCGAAATCCGCGGCTGGAAATGGACGTCGACGATGAAGCCGACCTGCGTGCTCTCTTACAGCACGGTCTGGCGCATACCGCCACGGGGCAGTGGCTGGAGGAAAGCGGCGTCGCTGCGCGTTTTAAGATTCGTGCCATCGCCGCCGAAACCCCGTCGTAGCCTGGGGTCGTTGCCCTCGGGCACGCGTGTCGCGCAGACTTCGTTCGCAACAGCCGCAGCGTAATCGCGAGGGGCTAGCGAGCGCTTTTTTCGTAGCGCCTGCTGGCCGTGATGCCTTTGCCCTCGGTCACAACGATCGTCTGGCCCGCAGCCACATTTGTCAGGTGGTCGACTTGTCCGCTGGGCCACAAAATTTCCACTCGCTCCGCCTTGTCCTGCTGTCCAAGCCCGAACGTCACGACCAGTTCGCTCGCCGAAAGATAGCTGGAACCGCTGCGCATCATTTGCGTTTCGGTTCCGCCTTCCGCCGTAACCCGTATAGTGGCCCCGATACCGTCGCGATTGGATTTTGTGCCGATGAGTTTGACGCGCAAACTGCGATTCGCCGCCGCGCCAGTGGCCTCGTTGCGAAACAACGCCGGCGGCCCGCCGTTCGTGGCCATCAGGATGTCGAGCCTGCCGTCGTTGTAAACATCGGCATAAGCGGCCCCACGCGCCACCCGCGGCGTATCAAACGCGGCTCCCAGCGATTTCGTTACTTCCTCAAAGTTTCCTTTCCCCATGTTTCGAAAGAGATGTGGCGGCATCGCATATTTCACGTTTGCTTGCACATGCTGGATGTCCGGATCGATATGTCCGTTGGCCACGAAAATATCTGGCCAGCCGTCCAAATCGTAATCGAAAAAGAAACACCCGAATCCCAACGTGAGCAAGGACGCGCGGCCGATATCGGATTGCGGAGCCTCATCGACGAACAGTCCGGTGCCTTCATTGTGGTAAAGCGAAAGCATTTGATTGGAAAAGTTCGTGATCAAAAGGCTTGGATGCCCGGAGCGATCGTAATCCGCAGCGTCCACACCCATGCCCGCGCGCGCCACCCCGTCTTCGCTGAACGCCACTCCCGCGAGCACGGCTTTCTCCGTGAACGTTCCATTTCCATTGTTGCGATAAAGCTTGTTTGGCTGCGTGTCATTCGAAAGCAAAAGGTCAGGCCAGCCGTCGCCATCGTAATCGAGCAGTGCGATCCCCAGCGATTTTGAAGTCGGATCTCCAAGGCCCGCTTTTTTCGTGGTGTCCTCAAACCTGCCGTTGCCGCGGTTGTGCCACAGCCTCACCGCCGTGCCCTTGTAGGATTCCGGTGTGCAGTACGATTTACTCTTTCCATCGAGCGTGCAGTAAAGATCCGTCTCCGGGCTCCACTGCACATAATTCGCGACAACCAGATCGAGCCGCCCATCCTCGTCGTAGTCAACCCACGCGGCGCCCGTGCTAAATTCCTTCACGCCCCCGAGCCCGGCCTTCTGCGTCACATCCGTAAACGTTCCGTTCCCGTTGTTGTGAAAAAGACGGCTCTGCCCGTAAGCCGTCACGAACAAATCGTCGTAGCCATCATTATCAAAATCACCGACGGCCACTCCCATGCCGAACATTTCTTCCGCATCAAGCCCCGCTTTGTGCGTCACGTCGGTAAACGTGCCGTCGTGATTGTTGTGATACAGCTTTGGCATCGAGTGTTTTCTCGTATGTCCTGGCCAGTCCATTCCATTCGCCAAAAAAATGTCCGGCCAGCCGTCGTTGTCGTAATCGATGAACGCAACGCCAGGTCCGAGCGTCTCCGGCAGGTATTTTTTTCCGAACGCCCCATTGTTGTGGACAAAGTGGATTCCGGCCTTTTGCGTGACGTCACGAAACGTCACGTCCGGCGGACTCGCGGGAGTTGGTGCGCTCGTTCCCGCAACTGCCGCGAAGAACAAAGCCACCGCGACCGCCAGCAAAGCCCCCGCCGGCTCCTTCACTTCGCCACCGCGTTCCCATCGCGCCCCACGCCCAGCGCATCGGCCACTCGATTGATGTAGTTGAACCACGACGCAATAAGCGTGATCTGCAAGATGCCGCGGTCGTCAAATCCCGCGGCCCGCAGCTTTGTGTGGTCTTCGGGGAAAACCTTCGTCGCGTCCTTCGTCAGCTTCACCACGTAGTCCAGCATCGTACGGTCCTGTTCGCTGATCGGTGCCGTCCGGTAATCCCTCTTCAGCGCCTCCACCATCTCATCATTCAACGTCACCCGCCGCAGAAACTCTGCGTGAGATTCGATTCAATAGTGGCACCGGTTGGTAACCGAAACCATCGTCGCGATCATTTCGTGCTGATGCCGCTTCAAAGGCAACTCCGGCGACAGCAAAGCGCCAAACGTGCTGAAGGCATGAAAAAGCACATCGGGGAAAAGCGAATGCGAGCCGACAATGCTTGCATCAACTCCGGCGAAAACAGTGGCCACCGGTGTGGCGTATTCCGCCGGATAAAGTTTGCGCTCGTCCTCAATCGCCTTTTTGACGCTCGCGTCGTCTTCCATTCGAACTGTCTTGATCCAAGTCATGCGCTAAGGCCCCCAAAAGTTCCGTTCAAAAATTATCGCGACCCGCCGCCAGCCTTTGTCGGTGCCTCCACCTTCCTTCTTGCTTCCATACTTGTTCGGCTATCCACCGCTTTGCGTGCGATGGCAGTCTTTTTCGGCGTGCCGGTGTCCAGCGTTACGGAAACATGTTCGTGAATCAACTGCCGTTCGTTGTTGTCTTCGGGATGTGCCTGCCGGTAAGCACCAGTGATCGTTTGAGACGCCTCGTCCGCCTTGAACCGCAGATACCGTTTTTTGTGTTCGTTAGCTCTTGTCTCGTCCCCAAGTCCGTTATAGCAAAGCATCAAGTTATAGTTCGCCTGCAAATCTTCCGGATCAATCGCAAGTGTCTGCTGGAAAGTTTTCACAGCCTCTGCATATTGCTTCTGCAAGAATAAAATCCGCCCCAATTCGTCAAGCGTCACTCGGTCTCGCGGGTATTGCGCCAGCACGTTTCGCAGATACCCCTTCGCCTCGTCGTACTTTCCTTCCTCTCTCAGCACTCGCGCATAGAAGAAATTTGCCCTCGCCAGCTTTGGCGCAACCGCCAGCGCCTTGTCCAAGACTTTCTGTGCACCGGCCATATCGCCTTCTTGCACGAGGCAGCGTCCGATATTCACCCATCCATCCGCATTCTGCGGATCAATCTCCGTGATTTTCTCAAACGCCGCGGCAGCTCCCTTCAGATCTCCCTGCAAAAACAGACCGATGCCGTAATCGTTCCACCGCGTCCAGTCGCCTTTCGCTAGCTTCACTTCAGGTTTCGGCGCTGCGGCGCTTCGCGGCAAAACGCGCAAACTCTTCGTATCTTCCGCGATCGTGATAATCGGCAGTCTGGGAATATGTTTCACCTCGCCTACGACTTGCGAACTATCCCCCGTGAAAGCCACTTTCCTGTCGTCATAATCCGGCGTAAATAGTCCCTGCGGTTTGCTCACATCTTCCACGCCTGCGTACGAAAACTGCGTGTTCCACCACATGAACTTCCGGTAGTTCAGCTTCGCGTACAGCGTGATCTTCTCCCCCGCATTGTCCGGAATGTGCAGCCGGAAGTGCGCGGTGTCCGCCGCGCCGGGCGGAATCAAGTGCACATACATCGTCGCCCGGTTTGCCCACGCGTTTCGTTTGTTGATGGGATTCCCGTGCTCATCGATCTGCAGTGACTTATAGAAGTGAGCGCCCTTTTCCACCGGCCCTTTGCCGTCGTCCTCGACTTTCCCGCTCCAGAACACCGTCTGGCCTTTGTCGTCCACGGCCTTCAGCTCCAGCCACACATCAAAAGCATCGACCGTCCCGCCAGGAAAGAAGTGCCCCACTTTTCTAGTCCTCACCACCACATCCACCAACTCGTCATCGCCGCGCCGCACCGCCGCATCCACGACGCCCAGTGGCGCCGTAATTGGCCGCACTTCGCCCATTGCTCCCGTCGGCGTTAATACTTCCGCTTCCTCTCCCACCGCAAAGGATGTGGAAAGTTCCGGCCGCATCCCTCCGCCCACCGCCGCTTCTTTACTCTCTTTTCCGGCAGGCGACACCGCAAAAATATCCACGGTCACTTGCTTATCCTGCAGAAAGTGCGTGCTTGTCTCGAGCTGCTGCGCGTCTTCATTCGCTGTCGGCAAAGCCGTGTTGGCCCCGGGGAAGCGGTGCGAGTGCACAAACCCATTCACGTTCCCCGCGTCTTTCGACGGCACCAGTGGCATGTGGCAATCCGCGCACATTTGGGGATTGGCTGGATAGTAGAACGACCGCGCGCCCTGTCCGGAGACGCCGCTGGCCTGCCAGTTGTCATATTCGTTGAACCCGCGCACCCACCTGTAATGATTCACAGGCACGTCCAGATGCACCTTGTGGCACGCCGAGCAAAATTCCGCTACTTGCGTTCGCATGAACGGCTTCAAGAACGTCCGCCGGTGCGGTTCGGGATTCAAGTTCACCACAAAATCGTGCAACCGCCGCACCAGCGGATTGTCGCTCGCCGCCAGCGCATGCAGCTTCGGATACTCCAGCGTGTAGTCCCCCTGCCCCATCGTGCTCTTTACGTGCACGATGCTGTGGCACATCAGGCAGCTCAGCCCGGCATTTGCCGCCGGCGTATTTTCGATTTGCCGGATGGGCGTATCGAACATCCCGCTGAATAGCAACGACGGGTCGTGGCAACCTGCGCACCACCTCGAAGGCTTCACGCCCACCACGTCTTGCATGTACTCGATGCTTTTTCGGTACCACTGATTGTTGAACGAGGAAAAATGGTGCATCGAGCTGTACCACTCCTTGTAAATATCCTCGTGGCAGCGCTCGCACGCCTGCGACTGCATGAAATATTTTGCTGGGATGTTGACGCCGCCCTTGGTCTGCGCCGAGCTCGGAAAAAATTTCCCTTGCGGCCCGTCTCCTTCGTTGTCCATCGTAGCCGGAGAGATCGCCGGATTCGAGATTCGGAACGCGTCGTTCCACGCCACCGTGCGATACCACCATGCGCCCGCCGAAATTCCCGCCACAACGGCGACCAGCGCCGTGGACCGCAAAATTTGTTGCACCCCTCCCGCAGCCAGCCACCCGCGCGATGCTAGCCACGAGCCGGCCAGAAATGTCACACCCAGCAAGCACGCAAAAATGTGCGCATAAAGCAAGTTCTTCATCGGCAAGGATGTGCCCTTGAAGATCAGCAACACGCCCAGCACCGCGCCCGCTGCTAGCAAGGACCATCCAAAACGCGCGCCCAGCGCGCTCGTTCGCAGTAATTTCACAAGAAATGGCAATAGGAGCGCTGTCAGGAAAATTCCAGCAGCCACATGGAACAGAACCACAACAATGTATGGAATATTTGCCGAAGGGAACCCGTACAAATACACGGCGCTCGCAGCCAAAGCTATCACGCTGCGCGAACGCCACTGGCTCATTGGGCCTCTCGCCACTGGAAAAAATTCAATCTTGCAAACTCACCGCCGCAAATAGAGGCGGCCGGCGCTGTGCGGGCGTCCGGCCGCGGGTGCTTTGGGGTGCCTCCACGTCGCCATAAAATCGGAAAGGTAGGAAGCAAACTACTTGTTGTGCGTTTTATAGCGAGCCTTCAGGATTCTGGCAATAATGCAAAACGATTAGCACGCGATTTAATTCTTAATTCCTTTTGTTTCAATGATTTCGTAAGACTTTCCGGTGGGCAAATCCTTGTATTCCTCGCTCCTCCCGCTGGGCCAGTCGATGGTCAATCGCTCAATCTTCTCGCTCTTTCCAACGCCAAAGGTCACAGGCAGTTCGGATTGCGACAAGTAACTCGACCCTCCCCGCACAATTCTCGACTGGCTTTGTCCGCTGTGGAAGATGTGAACGACCGCTCCAATCGCGTCGCGATTTGATTTTGTTCCCACAAGCAGAAATCGGATACTGCGGTTTCCTCTCTTTAGATCATTCCGATACAAATACGCTGGCCCGTTATTCGTCGTCACCAGCAAATCCAGGTCCCCGTCGTGGTCGAAGTCTCCATAGGCGAGGCCGCGCCCCACGATCGGAGTTGCAAAGCCGCCGCCAAGTTGCCGCGCGACGTCGCGGAATTTTCCGTCTCTTTCATTCAGGAAAAGTTGCGGCGATTGTGCATAGCCCACATTGCCGCGAATGTTTCGCACCGTCTCGTCGATGTGTCCATTCGCCACCGCCAGGTCCAGCCAGCCATCCAGGTTGACGTCAATAAAAGCGCAGCCAAACCCCAGCGTGCTCCGTGAAGGCGCGCCCAGCCCAGCGGGCATCGCAATATCATCGTATGTGCCGGGCCCCGCGGATCCTGCGCCCGCGAAACGGTACAGGCCGATCATTTCATTATCGAAGTTGGTGATCGCCACGCCGGGCTGGTCCGTATTTTCAAAATCTCCGGTGTCGATTCCCATCCCGGCTCTGGCTTTTCCATCCGTGCTGAAGGCCAGCCCTGCCTCAACGCCTACATCCTTGAATTTTCCATTCCTCAGATTTTTGTACAGCTTATTGGGTTGCGTGTCGTTGGCCACCAGCAAGTCTGGCCAGCCGTCCCGATCGTAGTCAAACATGGCTACGCCTAGCGACTTCGAGCTGCTGTCAAAAATTCCGCTCGTCGCCGTCACGTCCTCGAATGTTCCATTTCCGCGATTGTGAAAAAGCCAGCAGGTGTCCCCGCGATACGCCTCCGGCGTACAGTAGGATTTGTGCGCTCCGTCCAGGCTGCAAAACACATCATGCTCGGGTGACCACCGGACGTAGTTGCACACGAAAAGATCCAGCAAGCCATCGCGGTCGTAGTCAAACCAAAGCGCGGAGGTACTGAATCCTTGCCGTTGCAGCAAACCGCTCGCTTTCGTTTCGTCAATAAATGTGCCCTTGCCGGTGTTGCGAAAGAGCCGGCTCTGTCCAACGCAACTGATAAAAATATCCGGGAAACCGTCGTTGTTGTAGTCGCCTGCTGCTACTCCCATTCCGTAGAGCTCGACATCCAACCCAGCGGCCCGCGTCACTTCGCTGAATGTCCCGTTGCGGTTGTTTCGATAAAGCTTCAGCGTCGACCGCTGCCGCCGGTGCCCCGGCCAGTCCATTCCGTTGATCAGCAAAATGTCCTGCCACCCGTCTCGGTCGTAATCCAGAAATGCGCAACCGGATCCGAGCGTTTCTGGCAAGAGCTTTCCGCCATAAGCTCCGCTGTTGTGTTGAAACTGAATCCCCGCTGCGTCGGTTACATTCGCAAACTGAAAGCCAATATCGTCTCCCGTTCGCGCAAACATCCGTCCGGGTGCAAACGCGGCCCCCAAGCCCGCTGCGCATCCGCCCAAAAGTAAATCGCGCCTCCTCAAGGCAAGCTCACCAAGCCGTTTCGGATTGCGTAGACCACCAGTTCCGCAGTCTTGTGAATTCCCAGCGCGTCCATGATGTTCGCGCGGTGCACGGATACAGTATTCGCGCTTAAATTCAGCTCCGCGGCGATCTCCTTGTTCGATTTGCCGGCCACGATGCGCTGCAGCACTTCGAGTTCCCGGGGCGTCAGCCCGCCTTCACGTTCGCCTTTCAGCGTGGTTGGATGCGCCACCTGCGGATCGAGAACTTTTTCACCTTTGGCCACGCGTTTGACCGCGTTGGCCAGATCGAGGTCCATTGCGTTTTTCAATATGTATCCGCGGGCCCCGGCGTCCAGTGCCTGCCTCACGAGCGTGTCTTCCGAGTGCATGCTCAGCATCAAAATCGCCGCTTCCGGCCTGGCTTCCAGAATTCGCCGCGTGGCTTCGAGCCCGTTCATTCCCGGCATAGCGCAGTCCATCACAATCACTTCCGGCCGCTCCTTCGCCGCCAGTCGCACCGCTTCTTCTCCGTCGCTCGCCTCGCCGACGACTTCGATCTCCGCATCGTCTTCCAGGATGCGCCGGAATCCACGGCGCACCAGCGCGTGATCGTCCACCAGCAACACCGTTAGCTTATCCCGCATGTGCCTCAACTTTCTGACGCTCGATGCGCAGTCGCACCATCGTGCCTCCCTCCGCGGGCTGCAGAAATTCCAGTTTTCCTCCGATTAACTCTGCTCGTTCGCGCATCGCCACTAATCCAATCCCTCGGCCATTTTTCTCCGGCAGGATTCCTTTCCCGTGATCCTCGATCTCCAGTTCCAGCGCATCTGGCAAGAACTTCAGCCGCGCCCAGGCTTCTTTCGCTCCGGAATGCCGGCTTACATTATTCAGCGCTTCCTGCAAAACGCGGTAGACGTGTACGCTCGCGCCTCCATCGAGCGGAAAAGCTGTCCCGGACTTCTCATAGTGCAAGGCGATTCCCGATTGGCGCTCCACTGTCGGGATATACCAGTCCAGCGTGCTCACGAGTCCAGCTTCCTCAAGCAGCACGGGGTGCAGCGCTTGCGACAGGCTGCGAATATTATCGAGCGTCGATTGCGCGATTTCGCGCACCTCCTGCACCTCTTCTCGCACTTTCGAGCCTTCCGGCAGGTGGCTCCCTGCGCGGCCCAACAGCGACCCGATCGCCGTCAGTACTTGCCCGAATTCATCGTGCAGCTCGCGCGAAATATGCCGCAGTGTGGATTCTTGCGTCGTGATCAGTTTTTGTGCCAGCTCGCTGCGCTGCTCGGAAAGCGCCGCCAGCCTGGCGAAAATAATCCGGTTCGTTCGAATCAGATACAGACTCGTCAGCACAATCGCGATCAGTGTCGCGCCTAAGAATAAATACAGCTGGCGCTGCACGCCGTCGTAAATTTGCGCAATGCGCCCCGCCGCCTGCTCTTCGCCTTCGTTGTTTTGCACCAGCAACCGGGAAACCGCCGTGCTCAAGGATTCCTGCCGGGCTTGCAACGTCAGCCGTATTTGCTCGCGCGCTTCCGCTTCTTTTCCGCCGGCCGCCAGCGCAAACATGCGCGTGACTGCGTCCCAGAATTGCGCCACCGATTGGCTGAGATACTTTCGTTGCTCGGTAGTGCGATTCGCACTGGCTAATTGTTCTTCTACATGCAGCGCCACATCCAGGTCTTCGCGAATGCGTTCGAATTGCGCCGTCCACGCGCTGAGCGGATACGGCTCGCTCGCGTCCAGCATGTCCCTCATCGCCAGCCCAATCGAGTTCAGATCATTCTGCACGCGGAGCAGTTGCAGCGAATCCTTGCGGTTCCGGTCCACCATTTCGCTCTGCAATTTTCGCAAGCCGGACAGTTGCACCCGAATGTAAAACGAATAGGCGACAACCGCGGCAAGAGTAATGATCAGTCCGAGAAGTAGACCCATGGTCGGCGAGCGTTGCGCAGGCGGTTGCACGGAGAGAGGATACCTCAGGCGGCTGCTTGGCGACGCACGAGGAGCAGCAGAATAATCATCCCCACGGCGGAGAACAGCGGCACGAGCAAACCGATCCGCAAGCTTCCTGCATGCGCGGAAACAAATCCCACAAACCACGGCCCGACCGCGGATCCGATCGATGACATGGAAAACATCAGCCCGCCCAGTCGCACCGCTCTTGCTCCGTACCAGCGGGAGAGCCAGGCGACGCAAATTGGGAAAATCGTCGCGCAGCCCAAGCCCGCAATAGTCATGGTCGCAAACGCCAAGTCTTGCCGCGTTACCAGGACCAACAGCGTGTTTCCAACAATAACCAGGAGCAGGGCGTTCATCACCAGCCGGTATTCGCGGACACGCGCGAGAATAAATGGCGCTGACGCCCGGCCGGCCAAAAGCCCGCCATAGAAAAACATGGGAGCAAGCGTGGCCCAGAAAGTGCCGCCTCCGGAGAGACGTCTGGCATGCGCGGCGGCCCAACTTCCCAGGCTGACTTCAATTCCCACGTACAGGAAAAACAACGCCGCGAGAGCGACGGTGATGACCGTGCCGGGGCTGTTCTGCGCCGGCTTTGTCGCTTCCTCGGATGTGGTGTGCCTTCCTTCCGGCATTTCCGCGAAGAGGATGGAAAACGCCAGCAGAGCACCGAGCGCGGCGAAAACGTAGAGCAGGCGCGTTAGAAATCCGAACTTGAGAGCGAGCATCACGAGCGGAGAGCAAGAGACGGCTCCCGCTCCCCAGGCCAGATTCACAAGGCTGACCAGCGAAGCGCTGCGCGCCCCGCCAATTTCAGCTACCGCTAAATTTGTTGGCGGCACCACCAGTCCATAGCCTATTCCCAATGCCGCCAGCGCGAAAAGAACCACTGTCATCGAGGAGGCGTTGATTGTCGCGAGCCCCGTGGTCATCAGCGCGTAACCAAGAACGAGAGGTGTTTTGCTGCCGAGATAATGAGTGATTAAGCTGGATAGCCAGACACCGCCAAGCGAGCCAGAAAACTCAACGGCAAAGAAAATGCCGGCTTGCGAATCATTAAGCGACCAGCGCGAAATGAACAGCGGCAGCATCGGACCCGAGAGCGTGATCTCGAGACCGGTCAGGACGAATCCGGCGAAGAGCAGCACTAGCAAGTAGCGCTGGCGTGCCGCGGCATTGAGTGCGATCGTTTGTGTGCTCACTTGTTAGCAACCATTTTGCAGGACGATGGCGCTGCGAGCAACCCAGACTTGAGTGTGCGCCTTTTGTATTAGCGCAAAATTGAATCCGTCCAATTTCAAGTCCTTCTCCTTACCATTCCACAGCCTCGTCCTTTAGATTTCAAAACTTAGTCCTCTCCGTTTAGCGATGCGATAGTATGAAGCGCCTTTAGCATGCTTTTATGATTCCTTCTGGGATGCATTCATGATCGATGTTGGCCTCGTCGGATTTGGACTTGCAGGGCGCTCCTTTCACGCGCCGGTGATTCGCGCCGTGCCCGGATTGAGGTTGGCAGCGATTGTGCAGCGCAACGGCAACGAAGCCGCCACGCAATATCCGGGTGTCCGCATCGTGCGCACACTGGTCGAGCTGCTTTCCATTTCGGAAATTCGCCTCGTGGTCATCGCCACGCCAAACGATTCGCATTATCCGCTCGCCCACCGGTGCCTGGCCGCCGGGCGCGATGTGCTGGTGGACAAACCCTTCACGACCACGCTGGAAAAGGCCGCCGCGCTCGTCCAGTTCGCAAAGAAGCAGGGGCGGCTCATCACCGTTTACCAGAATCGCCGCTACGATGGCGATTTTCAGGCCATCGTGAAACTCGTGGCGAGCGGTGCGCTGGGACGCATCGTCCGTTTTGAATCGAACTACGACCGTTATCGCCCGCAGCTTCGGCCGGGCGCCTGGCGCGAGCGCTCCGCAGCTGGGAGCGGCATTTTTTTTGACCTTGCGCCGCACCTCATCGACCACGCGCTGCTGCTTCTTGGAATGCCCGAAGCGCTGACCGCCGATATTCGCATCGAGCGCGAAGGGGCCGTTGCCGATGATGCGTTCGACCTCGCGTTTCACTATCCCCGCGGCCTGCGCGCGGACTTGCGTTCTTCCATTCTTGCAGCAACGACTCGGCCCCGGTTTCTTTTGCACGGAACGCAAGGAGCGTTCGTGAAGCAAACGTTTGATCCGCAGGAGAACAATCTGCGAAACGGTCATATTCCCACGGACACAGCGTGGGGCGCGGAGCCGGAAGAGAATTGGGGATTATTGACCCTTTCCGAGAACGGCACGCTCGCCCAGCGCCGAGTTCCCTCGGTGAATTGCGACTACCGCGATTTCTACGCCAACTTGCGCGACGCCCTCCTCGGCAATGCGGCGCTGGCCGTGACTCCGGAATGGGCGCTGGACGTGATGCGCCTGCTGGAATTGGCGCGGCAGAGCAGAAAGGAGCGCCGCACGATTGCCGTGTCCGCCGAAAAATGAGCAGCCGCCGCTTGCGGCCCGCCATTGACGGCCAGTTGCGTGATGGGATCGATTTGCGGAAGGAACGAGCGGCTCTCGCGTATAATCGAATTGTAAGAGAGTGGGAGGAGCGCTAGCGTGGCTGCAGTCGTCGAATTGGCACCCTCCATCTTGTCCGCGAACTTCGCGCAATTGGGCGCCGACGCGAAAGCCGCGCTTGAGGGCGGCGGCACGGTTTTGCATCTTGACGTGATGGACGGCCACTTCGTGCCGAATATCACCATCGGGCCACCTGTCGTTGCTTCGCTCCGAAAGACTCTTCCGGACGCGACGTTCGATTGCCACTTGATGATTGAAAACCCGGATGAGTTCATTGCCGCATTTGCGGAAGCAGGAGCGAAGTGGATTTCGGTTCATCAAGAGGCGTGCGTCCATCTGGACCGGACGCTGCATTTGATCGAAGCGCACGGTTGCAAGCCCGGCGTGGTGATTAATCCGGCGACGCCGGTGCACATGCTCGACGAAGTTTTGGAAATCGTGCACCACGTCCTGATCATGTCCGTGAATCCCGGATTCGGCGCGCAGCACTTCATTCCCAATTCGCTCAAGAAAGTCGAAACGCTCACTCGGATTCGCGAATCCCGGCGCTTGGGATTCCGCATCGAGATTGATGGCGGCGTGGCACTCGATACGGTGGGCGACATCGTTCGAGCCGGCGCGGAAATTCTTGTTGCCGGGAATGCCGTGTTTTCCCGCGGCGATATTCGCGAAAATGCGCGCAAGCTATTGCAGGCTGCGCGTGCTGCCACGATGATGACAGCTTGAACGGCGGAAGCGGTCCACCTCAGAAGGTGGACCCTACAACGGCCGGCGCCAAGGCTCAGCCGAGTTGCTACTGCTCCTGGTAGTTCCAAGTCAGACCTCCATCGACGACGAACGTAGTGCCCGTGACATAACTGGATTCATCGGACGCCAGGAACGCGGCGACGGAAGCGACATCTTCCGGTTTTCCGAGCCGGCGCAGCGGGATATTTGCCAGAAGTCCCTTCAACTTTACTGGATCGTTCAATAAGTTTTTGTTGATGGGCGTTTCAATCGCGCCGGGAGCGATGTTGTTGACGGTGATCCCGTACGGGGCAAGCTCGACGGAAAGATCGCGCATCAGCATTTTCAAGCCGCCCTTGCTGACGCAGTAAGAAGAAAAATGGGGGAAGGGAAGTTCTTCGTGAACGGAGCTGATGTTGATAATTTTTCCGGTGCGCTTGGCCTGCATCAGGTAGCGGACCATGGCTTGGGTCATGAAAAACAGGCCTTTCAAATTCACGTTCAGGACGAAATCGTAATCAGCTTCGGTGACATCCCAAAAACTGGCGCGTTTTTCGACGCCAGCGTTGTTGACCAGAATGTCCAGTTCGCCGAGCTGAGAGACGGTTTGGGAGATGAAGCGCTGGCCGTCGCCGAGCTTCGAGACGTCGGCCTGAATGGCGACGGCTTTTCCGCCGGCTGACATTTTGCGCAAGTCCTCGACGACTTTCTCGGTGCCTGCCGCGTCCGAGAGATAGCAGATCGAGACGGATGCCCCGTCCTGGATGAACCGCTCGGCAATTCCCAAGCCGATTCCTTGATTGCCGCCGGTGATGGCGACTACTTTGCCTTCTAAGCGCTTTGACACAGGGATGCCTCCAATCCCAAGAATGCCCTCCCACGACTGAATGCAATTGAGCGTAACACTTGGATGCCTCGGAAACGTGGCGGACGCAGTGTTAAAGGCAGGCAGGCGCCCCCACCCCCGGTTTTTTTGTAAGTGTTGATTCTAAAGGGTTTTAAGTCCTGTGTTTTGCAAGTGCGGATTCTAAAGGGGATAGATAAGTGCTCGGGAGGCCGGTCGAAAAAGGGTGGAAAGGCGGAGGAGGTCGCGAACGGAAGCGGGACCGGCCTAAAGGCGAGGCATGACAGCGGAGAACGCGGGCGAATCATGGGTCATGTTAGCATGTCAAGCAGTGATTGTCTATCAGTTAATGAAGTCACTGCTTGTTCATTCGAATGACAGAGACGGATCCGCCTGCGAGGGACGGAAGTTGCCAAGTTAAAAGGACTTGGAGCGGTGTTAAGAGGTCGGATGCGGTTGTGGATATCTGTGGAAAACACCCAACACGCGACGCTTGTGGTCTGCAAGAACATGCTTGGGCCTGGGGAGCAGAAGACGCGTCTGCCAAGAGGAATGTGATGCATGCTGCGCAAGAGTGGGAATGATGGGCCGGGCTTGATGAGCGTCATTCCTCCACGTGTTTGCGAAGACGCGCAAGAGCGTCGTCCCACTGGCTGGAGATTTGAGCCAAGTAGCGGCGGGCTTCCGCGAGACGCTGGTGATGCAGCTGCCATAGTCTCTCGCGGCCGTGGCGTTTGCTGCGAACGAGACCTGCGCCCTGCAACACGCGGAGATGTTTGGTGACCGCTTGACGAGAGATTCTTGCGCCCGTGGTCAGCATGGTGATGGACAGCGGTCCGTCCTCGCACAAACGTGATACAAGCCGCAGGCGCGTCTTGTCTCCCAAGGCTGCGAAAAGAAGCACGGACTCATTTGGAATTGGAGCAGCATTCCGACTAAGGCTTCTGGGCAAGGAATTCCTCGATCACTCTGATCATGATGGCCCAGCCGCCCTCGTTGGCCTTGAATGCCTCGGCGCGGCGCGCGAGGGGAATTTGGTCGAACCCGGACTCCGTGACGGTCAGAAGGACGCCGCCGGGGGTCTCCTCAAGAGCAAATTCGATGAGAGTGGTGGGCTCGGCGGAATAATCTATGGCGCGGTCAACGGCAAAGGGATGCCAGCGGAAAGAGAAGAGCCGCTCCGGATCCATACGGTCGATAGTGATGTCGAAAGGCGTTCCTTCGTGTGCTTTCTGAGCTTTAGCGACTTCCAGGTTGACCTGGGAACCGACGATCACCCCGTGCACGGCGGCACCGGGCGAGAACTGACCGTCAAATTTTACGCCGAACCACATGCCGAATTCGGCGGAGTCCGCCAGCGCGCGCCAGACGCGCTTACGCGGAGCGCGTAAGAAAATCTTCTTGACGATGCAATCGGTGTCCATGTGCAACCTCCGGGTTGCATATTATCGCAGCCGAGGGTGAAATGCAACCGTTCGGTTGCATGATCATGGATTACCAAGGCGACGGCGCTCGATCGAGCGCCGATTCTAACAGGTTGATTTTCTGCAGGCGAAAGACAAGTTGTTGCGAAAGGAGTTGTGCCTCCGGCAGCAGGTTCTCTGGCATCCGCTCCTGACCCGACGCCCGCCATTGCCGGCGGGCATCGGGACGCAGGAGGGAAGCATGGATCAGGAAGCGATGAAGAGCGTTCTGCCGCCGCGATTTACGAGGAGCAGAGGATTGTCCCCCGACTTGCGGAGGGCGCTCTCGAATTGGGAGACGTTTTGGATGGGCTGATGATTGACCTCTTGAATGACATCGCCCTTCTGCAATCCAGAATCGGCCATTTTGCTGGCGGGGTCGATATTGTTGACGACGACGCCCTTAGTGGCCTCGGAGATGCCAAGCTGCTGCGCGATGTCGGGAGTGAGGTTGGAAACCTCAACGCCACTCAACGCGCTGCTGCCGCCTTCGTTCTGACTCGAATTGCTTTGAGCGGCATCTGCGGGCATTTCCGCGAGCTTGACGTTGGCATCGCGCAGATCGCCGTCGCGGAGGAACTTGAGTGTGACTTCCGTCCCCGGCTGCATCATGGAGATGCTCATGCGGAGCTGATTGCTGCTAGCGACCGGCTTGCCGTTGACGTCAAGAATGATGTCGCCGCGTTGAATGCCGGCTGCATGCGCAGGGCTGCCGGGTGAGACGTCGCCGACTACGATTCCTTCGGACTGTTTTTCGCCGAAGGCCTTGGCCATCGCAGGAGTTACATCTTGCGGATAGATGCCGAGATACGCGCGAGTGACGTGGCCGTTTTTCAGAATTTCATTCATGACCTGGCGGGCGAGATCGGAGGGGACGGCAAAGCCAATGCCTTGGCTGCCGCCGGAACCATGAGAAAGGATGGCGGTGTTGATGCCGACTAGTTCTCCGCGGTCATTGATGAGGGCGCCGCCGGAATTTCCGGGATTGATCGGAGCGTCGGTCTGAAGAAAATCTTCGTAATCTTCGATGCCGAGATTGCCGCGGCCAGTGGCGCTGATGATGCCCTTGGTGACGGTCTGGCCGACGCCGAAAGGATCGCCGATGGCCAGAGCGACGTCTCCGACTTGAACTTTTGAGGAGTCGCCGATGGTTATGGGAGCGAGGTTCCGGGCGTCGATTCGAAGAACAGCGATATCGGTTTTTGGATCCGTGCCGACGACATGCCCCTGGAACTCGCGCTTATCAGAAAGAGTTACGCGAATGTCGGTGGCGCCGTCGACGACGTGATTGTTGGTGAGGATATAGCCCTCGGGGCTCACGATGACGCCCGATCCTAGAGCGTTCTCACGAGAATCTCTGGGGACGTTAGAGCGGCCATTTCCGTCGTCGCCAAAAAACTGGCGGAAGAATGGATCCATGGGCATTTCTTCGGAACTCATGCGGTTATGCACAACTTTCGAGGTAGAGATGTTGACGACGGATGGCAAGACTGCTTTGACGAGCGGAGCAAAACTGCTCTTGCTGGGGCCTTCGCTGGGGTTGGCCAGTTTTAATGTGGCCGGGGGATTGGCGGAGAGCGATTTTTCCGTCGTGTGAGCCAGGCCTAAGCCCGCCGCGCCCAATACAAAACCAAGTGCAAGAACTGCTGGCTTGGATCTCAGCAGGGTTGTAATTGAATTCATGTTTCCTCTCTTGTTTCAAATGCGATTCGCTGCAACCGACCTGTTGTGTGGTTGCTGCTGTTGCGGTTCCACTTAGTAAGACGCTGCGGGGGAGGGAGACGATCCTCCCTGGCAGGTGGGATATTGAGGGCCGACGATTGGGTAGGGCGCGAGTTTGGTCCTAAATGAGCAGGGGGATGGAAAGCGTTTAGAGCGGTCTGCCTCAGAAAGCGAACCCTACCAGAAAAGGTCTAGGAGATGATTCCTCTGCGAACGGCAAACAGAATTAGCTCAGGGATGCCGCGCAGATTTAATTTTTCCATAATGTTGGAGCGATGAGTCTCGACGGTGTAGACGCTGAGATTCAAGAGACTGGCGACGTCTTTGTTGGATTTGCCCTCGGCGATGAGTTGAAGGATTTCGCGTTCGCGAGGAGTGAGCAGGTCGTAGGCGTCTTCCGCGCCGCTGCGTTTGAGCTTGCGGACATAGTCATCGAGCAGGACCTTGCTGACCGCGGGGCTGAAAAAAGATTTGCCTTCCGCGACGGCGTGGACCGCCCTAATGAGATCGGATTCGGCGGAATCTTTTAGCAAGTAGCCCTTGGCGCCGGATTTCAGGGCGCGCAGGACGTAGCTTTCATCGGAATGCATGCTGAGCATGACCACGGAAATATCGGGATTGGCTTGCGTGATTTGGAGGGCGGCCTCGACGCCATTGAGACTGGGCATGCCGATGTCCATGACGACTACGTCGGGCTTCAGCGATCTTGCAAGCGAGACAGCCTCGCGACCGTCGTTGGCTTCGCCGACGACATTGAGATCGGCTTGCTGCTCGACGAGCAGACGCAGCCCGCCGCGGATGAGCTTGTGATCATCGGCGAGGAGAATGCGAATTTTTCTCACGGCTGGTTCACAAGGGACTCGACGGGACGGAGCGGAAGTTCCGCGGTGACGGTAGCGCCTTTTCCGGGCGTGGATTGGATGGTGAAGGCGCCGCCGAGGCGGCGAACGCGCTCTTCCATGCCGAGAATGCCCATGCCGCGCTTGCGGCCGGGGTCGAACCCATCGCCATCATCTGCGACGCCGACTGTGATTTTATCCGGACCCTGAACGACGGTGACCATGGCATTTTTGGCGGAGGCGTGAGTGGCGGCGTTGTTTAAAGCTTCCTGGACCAGACGGTAGATCGTGACCTTGGTTTCGTCGCCGAGATCTTCGGAGACGCTTTGGGAGTGGACTTCCACTTCCATATCGCTGCGGCGGGAAATTTCGCGAGCTTGCCATTCGAGAGCGGGAACCAGGCCGAGATCGTCGAGCATGGGCGGGCGAAGAAGAAGAGCGATGTCGCGGATGGATTTGACGGCGCTTTCGGCGACGGATTTTATGTGCGTGATTTGCACTTGGGTGACCCGGTCTTCCGAGGGAACAAGCTTGGAGAGCTGGCCTACTTCGACGAGGAGGGCGCCAAGCGACTGGCCCACCTCGTCGTGAAGCTCGCGGGAAATCGAGCGGCGCTCCTCTTCCTGGGCCTGGACGAGACGGGCGGATAGGGCTTCGAGTTCGAGACGGCTGCGGGCCAACGCCTGGTAGCGCTGACGGCCTTGGCGCTCGAGGCGGAGGATGTACCAGCCACAGATAAGCGACATCAGGACGCCGGCAATCAGTGCGAGAGCGACGAGCCAGACGAGCCGATCTTCCATGGATTGGAATCTCAGGGCGAGGGCCAGGTTTTCGTCGGCGAGCCGATCTCCATCGACGCTGGAGATTTGTTGCGAAATTTCAAGGATGCGGGCGCGCCACGGCAGGAGTTGTTCTCCGATGAATTGTTGAGCCCGCTGCTGGCGGGCTTCGGGATCCCAGGTCAAGATTGTGGCAAACGAGTTTTGCTGGTCCGAGAGCAGGTTTTGCATTTCAGCGAGCAGGACTTGCTCTTCCGGGAACTGATCGGGAGGGAAGCGGAGGAGCGCATCGCGGATCTCGGCGATCTTTTTGGCGATCATGTTAGGGTTGGAGTTTGGCGCTGGAAGTTGATCCTGCAAGAGAAAGTGCTCGAGCTGGTCGTCATAAACGTGCACGGAGACCACGATGGTGGAGAGAGCCTGGCTGCGGGCGGAAAAGCGGCGGCTGACCTGCTGCTCCACGGTGTCCAATTGGCGCAAGGAGAAAAGGGCATCCACGCCCGCGCCGATCAAGAGAGTGAGCAGCCAGCCGAAAGATACGAACAAGAGAGCGCGAACTTTGCGCGCGTGTTCTTTGGATTGCGAGTCGAGGCTGCTTGCAGCTGAAGCGGGCACATTTTGTGTCGAAGAAGCGCTCACATCATAAAGGATAAAACAAATTTGGCGAGGCGGCGCGGGTATTGGAAATTAGGTCGAGAGAAACGCTAGAAAGAATTGCCGCAAGGCCGCTTGTGTGGCCTTGCGAAGGAGAAGCGCGAGTTAAGCGACGGTGACGTCGGGGCTGAGGTAGACGTCCTGGATGGTGTTGAGGAGCTGGACGCCTTCGGACATGGGGCGCTGGAAGGCTTTGCGGCCGGAGATGAGGCCGGTGCCGCCGGCGCGCTTGTTGATGACGGCGGTGGTGACGGCGTCCTCGAAATCGTTGGCGCCGGAAGCGCCGCCGCTGTTGATCATGCCGGAGCGGCCCATGAAGCAGTTGGCGACCTGGTAGCGGCAGAGGTCGATGGGATGATCGCTGCAGAGGTCGGTGTAAATGCGCTTGTCGAATTTTCCGTAGCTGGAGTCGCCCATGTTGAGGGCCATGTAGCCGCCGTTATTTTCCGCCATTTTCTGCTTGATGATGTCGGCCTGAATGGTGACGCCGAGATGATTGGCTTGGCCGGTGAGGTCGGCGGCCAGGTGATAGTCCTTGTCTTTCTTGAAGGCGTTGTTGCGAAGGTAGCACCAGAGGACAGTGGCCATGCCGAGTTCGTGAGCTTCGGCGAAGGCGCGGCTGACTTCGACGATCTGGCGATCGGCCTGGTCGGAACCGAAATAAATGGTCGCTCCGACGGCGGCAGCGCCCAAGTCCCAGGCTTCGCGCACCGTGCCGAAGAATATTTGGTCGAACTTGTTGGGGAAGGTGAGCAGTTCGTTGTGATTCAACTTCACAATGAAAGGAATCTTGTGGGCGAATTTGTGGGTGACGGCGCCGAGGACGCCGAAGGTGGAGGCTACGGCGTTGCATTGGCCCTCGATGGCCAGCTTGACGATGTTCTCCGCGTCGAAATAATCGGGATTCTTGGCGAAGCTGGCGCCCGCGGAGTGCTCGATGCCCTGATCAACAGGAAGGATCGAGAGGTAGCCAGTGCGGCCGAGACGGCCATGGTCAAAAATGCGCTGGAGGTTTGTAAGCACACGGACACTGCGGTTGGACGCAGCGTAGATGCGATCGACAAAATCGGGGCCGGGCAGATGCAGGCGCTCTTTCGAAATTTTCGGGGCTTTGAATCCGAGAAAAAACTCCGCCTTCGCACCGAGATAAGATTCAATTTTTCCAGAGCTTGTGATGGTTGCCATGTGGGTCTCCTAAGTTATTCGCGAATTGCCCGCGTGAGCATGCTGCCGGCGGGGGTATCGACCAACCAAAGCAAGGTGCCGTTCACCGGTTGAATCAACTGAGCGGGCAACTGATCCGGCTCGTAAAAGCGTTCGAGGACCGCGGTCAAGGCCGGCGCCTTATCAGCACCGGTGATCATGAAGATGACGTTAGCGGCGTTGTTGACGGCCGGAGCCGTGAGCGTGATGCGGTCCATAAGGACTTTGCCTACCCAATTATGCACCGCAATGCGGCGATTTTCGCGCAAGGCTTTGGTGCCCGGAAAAAGCGAGAGCGTGTGTCCCTCGCTGCCCATGCCGAGCAAAACCAGGTCAAACCGCGGAAACTGGCCCTCTGACAGCTTGTAAAACGTTCGGACATACTGTTCGTATTCCCTGGCGGCATCCGCGGCTTCTGGGTACTCGCCTTTGATGCGGGTGACCCTTTCCGGCTTTAGCGGCGAGTGCGAAATCAGAGTCTCCCTGGCCATGCAAAAGTTGCTTTGCGGGTCGTCAGGCCCGACATGACGCTCGTCGCCGAAGAACAGATGCATTTTATCCCAAGGGACTTGTGGGCGGAGGACGGGATCGTTTACCAGCAGACTGTAGAGTGTTTTGGGAGTGGCACCGCCCGCCAGGACAACTTCGAATGAGCCCTTCTGCTTTACGGCGGCGGCCGCGATCTCGACAAATCTTTGGGCGCAGCGGCGGGCAATTGCCGGGCCATCCGGCAAAATGCGAACTTCCGCGCTCGATGTGTTTCCCGTCATTCGCTCACGCTCTACTTATTCATCGCTCCAGCAGTCTTCAGGTTTTCCGTGGCCGTCGCAGAACTTCTCGCGTCTTCCTCTTCTGCTCCGATCATTCGCCAGGCCCGGCCGTCGCGGGCCATGAGTTCGTCGGCTTCCTTCGGTCCCCAGGAGCCGGCGGCGTAATTTGGAAAGCCGCGAGCGGGGAGGGCCTTCCAAACGTCGATGACCGGTTCGATGGCAGCCCAGCCGGCTTCGACCATGTCCGCGCGCTGGAAAAGAGTGGCGTCGCCGAGCATGCAGTCGTAGAGAAGGCGTTCATAGCCAGTACTGTGGGAGGTGCCAAAATCGCGCGCGTAGTCGAAATCCATATTTACGAGGCCTAACTTCATGACTGAACCGGGAACCTTGGCGGCAAACCGCCAGGAGATGCCTTCGTCGGGCTGGATGTGGATCACCATGCGGTTGGTGCGCGGGTCCTTGATGGGAGTCTTTCGAAACAACATGAAAGGCGTTCTGCGAAATTGGATAGCGATTTCGGTGACACGCTTGGCGAGACGCTTTCCAGTGCGCAGGTAAAAGGGCACGTCGCCCCATCGCCAGTTGTCGATTTTTAGCTTGAGCGCGACAAACGTCTCAGTATTGGAATTTGGGGAGACGTTGGGCTCATTGCGGTAGGCGAGAACTTTTTCGCCGGATTCCGCGCCTTCGGCGTACTGGCCGCGGACAGTATTGTGCAGAACATCCTCGGGAGTGAGGATTTGCAGAGCGTGGAGGATTTCGGCTTGTTTGTCGCGGACGGCATCGGCTTCGAAAGAGATAGGCGGTTCCATGGCTGTGAGAGTGAGCAACTGGAAAAGGTGATTCGGCACCATGTCCTTAAGGGCTCCCGCGGTTTCGTAGAAGGCGCCGCGGTGCTCGACGCCGACGGCTTCAGCGGCAGTGATTTGCACGTGGTCGATGTAAGTGCGATTCCAAAGCGGTTCGATCATGCTGTTGGCGAAACGAAAGACCATCAAGTTTTGAACAGTTTCCTTGCCGAGGTAGTGGTCGATGCGGAAAATCTGTTTTTCGGTCAATATCTGCTTAAGTTCTTTGTTCAATTGCCTTGCGGATTCGAGGTCGTGACCGAAGGGTTTCTCGACGATAACGCGGGTCCATTTGCCGTTTTCTTCCTTAGTGAGCCCGATCTCGCCCAGCTTTTGGACGATTAGCGAGAAAAAGTTAAAAGACACAGCGAGATAGTGGAAGAGGTTGCCCTGCGTGCCGTGTTTTTTCTCCGCCTCCGCGATCTGTTCCTTGAGACGCAGATAGGCAGCGGGATCTTTAAAGTCGCCCTGGACGTAATAGATGCGGTCGAGGAACCACTGCCACATGACTGAATCAATATGGTGCTCTTCAAATTGCTTGATATCTTCGCTGAGGTGAGCACGAAAGGATTCGGTGGTGAACTGATCGAACGCAAAACCGACTATGGCGAATTGCTTGGAGAGAAGGCCTTCCTGCGCAAGGTTGGCCAAAGCAGGGAGGAGTTTGCGTTTGGTAAGGTCGCCGCTGGCCCCGAAAATCACCATGACACAGGGGGAGGCGGGGGAACCGGGTTCGATGTGGTCTGCGTTCATGGAGGCTGTCCTGTATTAGCGGATACTGGTTCTAAATCGTCCTAGTGTCCGGATTTTTTCTCGATGTGGCCGCCGAATTGAAAACGCATCGCGGATAGGACCTTAGCCGCAAAGTCGGCTTCGCCCCGGGACGAGAAACGCTCGAAGAGAGAGGCGGTGAGCACAGGCGCAGGCGCCGTGGCTTCGATCGCCGCGAGAATGGTCCACCGGCCCTCGCCGGAATCCGAAACTCGGCCAGAGAACCTATCCAAGGTTGGCTGTTCCAAAAGGGATATGGCGGTCAGGTCCAGCAACCACGAGGCGATTACACTGCCGCGGCGCCAGACCTCTGTCACGTCTGCGAGATTGAAATCATATTGGTAGTGTTCGGGATTGCGGAGAGGCGTGGTCTCGGCATCCGTCTCGCGATGGGATTTTCCTGCGTTTGCATGCTTCAGGATGTTGAGCCCTTCGGCATAGGCAGCCATCAGGCCGTATTCGATACCGTTGTGGACCATCTTGACGAAATGCCCGGCACCGGACGGGCCGCAGTGGAGATAGCCCTCTTCCGCAGTTCCGCCAGCTTTTTCGCGGCCAGGAGTGCGATCGGCGTTTCCGCGGCCAGGGGCCAGCGTTTTGAAAATGGGGTCGAGGTGTTTGACGATGTCGAGTTCGCCGCCAATCATTTCACAATATCCGCGCTCGAGGCCCCAGACACCGCCGCTGGTGCCGACGTCGCAATAATGAATTCCCTTGGCAGAAAGTTCTTTGGCACGGCGGATATCGTCGATGTAATAGGAGTTTCCGCCGTCGATCACGATGTCACCGGATTCGAGCTTGCTTGTTAATTCGCGCAGAGTCGCATCCACCACAGCTGCCGGGACCATAAGCCATATCGCGCGGGGCTTCTGCAGTTTCTTGACGAAATCGTCGAGCGAGTCCGTGCCGGTCGCGCCCTCTCCGGCAAGTTGCTTCACCGCGTCTGGGCTTCGGTCGTATACGACGCACTTGTGGCCACTCTTTTGCAAGCGACGGACCATGTTGGCGCCCATTCTTCCTAGCCCGATCATGCCAAGTTGCATCGCGATTGCTCCTGTGCTTTCTGTCTTCGTTACGAAAATGTCGAGCGATTGACTTTTACGCGAGCGCTTGATGGACGGCTTCCGTCAGCGTCGCCAGTCCGGCCGCGACATCTTTGTTGAGATGGACGCGCAAAGCGCGGCGGTTACGCTCAGCGAGAACAGCAAAGTCGCCGCGTGCCTGGGCTGCTTTTACCACGCCAAAAGTGTAATTCTGGCCGGGGACCAGGAGGTCAACGGCGTCGTCGCAAGTAATCTGCAGGAAAACGCCGGAGTTGGGGCCGCCCTTGTAGGCTTGTCCCGTGGAATGAAGGAAGCGCGGTCCAAAGCCAAGCACCGTCGCCACTTTCTTATTGTCGCGAACGGCGAGACGGATAGTCTGGAGGGCTTCTTCATTGGCCTCGTTCATGGTGAGGTAGCCAAGCACCGCAAAATAATCACCTGCTCTTATGCGGGCAAGGTGTTTCTTCAAAATGGCCGCGAGCGTCGTACCACCCTTTAGCGCGGCGATGTTAGTCCGATCTGTGTAGAGTTTGCAGCCATCGCCCGTGAAGAAAGGAGATTCAGGCGGCAGCTTGCCGCTTGATTCGTATTCAGAAGTCAACTTGCGGGTCTCCACCTTGCTAGCCTCGACATCAGGCTGATTGAAGGCGTTGATGCCGATGAGAGAGCCGGCTACGGCAGTAGCGATTTCCCAGCGGAAGAACTCCTGACCGAGGTAGTAGACGTCAGGCAACACGATGCGGACGACCGGATTCCCGGCCTTTGCCAAAGCGTCGATAGCTGCGGCTTGTTCCTTGTCAGCGTCCGACTCCAGTCGAAGATACGCGAACACGCGATCCGTCCCGTAAGTGTCCGGTTTAGACAAGCGTTCGCGATCGACCGGAATGATGCCCTTTCCAGATTTTCCGGTGGACTCGGCGATCAACTGTTCGAGCCAAGCGCCAAGATCAAAAATTCCCTTGGAAGTGACAATCGTCAGCTTGTCGCGGCCTTGATCGGCGGCAATTCCGAGGATCGTTCCAAGGACAACGCCAGGATTGGTGGCTGCATCCGTATCCGGGGCACAAGCGTCCACCATTTGTTTCGTGTGCTTCAGAAACTTCAAAACATCAATGCCTATAACGGCGGCGGGGACCATGCCGAAATTAGAAAGAGCCGAGTAGCGCCCGCCGATGCTGGGCACTCCCATCAAGATTTTTCGGAACTTGTCCTTTTCCGCCATGCGCTGAAGCTTGGAACCGGGATCGGTGATGGCAATAAAGCGGTTGCCTACTTCTTTTTCACCGACCTTCGCTTTCACGCGATCGAAAAAGTATTGCTTGTAAATGTTGGGCTCGAGAGTGCTGCCGGATTTGCTGGAGACGATGCAGATGGTGCTGGCGAGGTCCAGTTGCGCTTCGATCGATTTGATCTGAGCAGGATCGGTGGAATCCAAAACATGAAGGTCCGGATAACCGGAGGCGTTGCCAAAAGTCATGCGGAGGACTTCCGGGCAGAGACTCGAGCCGCCCATTCCGAGAAGTAAAGCGCTTTTGAAGGCTGCTTTTTTGATGTCGGCGGCGATTTGCTTCAGCTTGTCTACGTCTTCGATTTGCTGCTGCGTAATATCAAGCCAGCCCAGCCATTTGCCTTCGTCCGCATCTGTCCAGAGCGAAGCATCCTTCTGCCAAAGCCGCTGGACTTTACCGTTCTTTTTCCAATCCTGAAGCGAAGCATTGACATGCTCCGCGAGATTGTCCGGGAGAGTGTAGGTTTGCCGATTGAGGCTCACGCATTCACTCCAGCGCTTTTACCCGCCGCATCCAAAAGCTTTTTGAAAGCATCCGCGAAGAGATTGACGCCGTCCAGCAGGAGTTTGTCCGTCACTTCTCTCATGGAAAGGCCGGCGTTGGCGAGATCTTCCATGGTCTTGCGAGCGGCATCGACGTCCTCCGTCAAGCTTGCGCGGAGCTTGCCGTGGTCGCGGAAAGCATCGAATGTGGCGGGCGGAATCGTGTCCACGGTATCGGCACCAATCAGTTCTTCGACATAGAGGACGTCGCGGTATTTGGGGTTCTTTGTACTCGTGCTGGCCCAGAGCAGGCGCTGCGTTTGCGCGCCTTTGGCAGCCAAGGCCTTCCAGCGCGCGTTGCCAAAAAGCTCCTGGTATTTCTTGTAGGTGAGCTTGGCATTGGCGATGGCAATTTTCCCCCGAAGGCTCTCAAGGAGCGTCTTTTGCCGGGCGTCAGTAGCGGATTTAAGCTTTTCGTCGACTTTGCTGTCGACCAGAGTGTCGATGCGGCTGACAAAAAAGCTTGCGACGCTGGCGATGCGGCTGATGTCCTGGCCCTTGGCCGAGCGGGCCTCCAAAGCGGCGAGGAAAGCTTCAGCGACCGTCTCGTAGGCGGACTGCGCGAAGAGCAGAGTGATATTGATGTTCAGACCTTCCTCGAGAGTCTGGCGAATCGCGGGAATGCCTTCCGGCGTGGCTGGAATCTTAATCATGACATTGGGACGATTGACCAATTTCCAGAGGCGGCGAGCTTCTTCGATGGTGGCTTTGGTGTCATTGGCGAGATCGGGAGAAACTTCGTGACTGACGTAACCATCGCGGCCATTCGTCTGGGAATAAATGGGCTTGAAAATGTCGCAAGCTTCTTGAACGTCGCGAATGGCGATTTTATCGAAGAGACCCTTAGCGCTGAGATTCTTGGCTTCCGGCGAAGTGAGAATATCGGAGTATAAATTGCTTCCGACAATCGCTTTTTCGAAAATGGCGGGGTTGGAAGTCATGCCACGCAGGCCGTCGTTGTCGATGTATTTTTTCAATTCGCCGCCGGTGAGCAGATCTCTGCGGATGTAGTCCATCCAGGGGGATTGGCCGAAAGACAGCAGAGCTTTTAACGGATTTGTGCCTTGCGCCGCGCCGACACTTGGGATTGTGGTAGTCATGCTGATTCTCCTCGCTTGTGACAAATCACTTAAATTCTATTGTACTCCTCGGAAGGCAAGCCATACCGGTGTACCGGCCGGCGGCTCACTGGCCTGGATCTGCCAGGGCTCAGGAACCCTTGCAGTACTTCGCTTCAAGGGCCTTTACCTTGCCGAGCCGTCGCACATGTCGTTCTTCGTTGGAGAATTTCGCTCCCATGAAGGCGCGGACCAAATCCTGGGCAAGTGCTACGCCAACAACTCGCGAGCCCAGCACGATCACGTTGATATCATCGTGCTCGACGCCCTGATGCGCCGAGTAAGTATCGTGGCACATGCCCGCGCGAATGCCGGGGAGCTTGTTGGCGGCCACGCTGGCGCCGACGCCGCTTCCGCAGACGAGAACGCCGCGTTCGGCCTTGCCGTCGAGAACCGCCCGGCCCACGGCTTCGGCGAAATCGGGATAGTCCGATGGGTTCTCATTGAAAGCGCCGACGTCGAGGACGTCGTTGCCCATTGATCTCAGCAGGTCGCCCATGGCGTTCTTGAGCTGAAAGCCGGCGTGGTCGGAACCAATCACAACTTTCATGCAAGGCTCACTTTCCAAGAACTTCCTTGACTGCGGCCACGATGTTTTCGACTTCAAAGCCGAATTTCTTGAGCAAGTCCTTGAGGGGAGCAGACGCTCCAAAAGTGTGCATGCCAATGATTTTGCCTTTGGCGCCGACGTAGCGGTCCCAACCGAACACAGATTCCATTTCCACGGAAACGCGCGCCGTTACGTTCACTGGCAAAACGCTTTCCTTGTAGGCGGAGTCCTGCTGTTCGAAAATCGCCCAACACGGCATGCTGACGACGCGAGCTTTTATGCCTTCCGCGCTAAGTTTTTCCCAGGCCGAAACGCATAGGCTGACTTCGCTTCCACTGGCCAGCAAGATGACATCGGGTTTTCCGCCTGGGGCATCGGCGAGGACATACGCGCCCTTGGTCACCCCGGATGCGGGCGCGTACTTTGTGCGATCGAAAGTGGGCATGGCCTGGCGCGTGAAGACCAGCGTCGAGGGGCCGTGTGTATGCTGCAGGGCCACTTTGTAGGTTTCGACGACTTCGTTGGCGTCGCCCGGACGAAAGACGAGCATGTTGGGCATGGCGCGATACGAAGCCAGTTGTTCGACGGGCTGGTGCGTAGGCCCGTCTTCGCCAACGCCAATCGAGTCGTGGGTGAAAATATACAACGCTGGAATTTCCATTAAAGCGCCGAGACGCATGCTCGGGCGCATGTAGTCGCTGAAATTGAAAAAGGTGGCGCTGAAGGCACGAAGCTTGGACAACGTCATGCCGTTGACAATCGCTCCCATGGCGTGTTCGCGCACGCCGAAGTGAATGTTGCGGCCGTGATAGGCGTCCGGGAAAAAATCGCCCGCGCCTTCGAAGGTGAGATTCGTTTTATTGGATTTGGCCAGGTCCGCCGAGCCGCCGATGAGCCACGGAATATTCGCCGCGAGCGCGTTCAGCGTTCTGCCGGAGCTTTCGCGCGTGGCCATGCCTTTTGGGTCAGCCGGAAAGGAGGGAAGATTCTTGTCCCAGCCGTCGGGAAGCTGGCCATTCTGCATGCAGCTCAGTTGATCCGCGAGCTGCGGAAACTGTTTCTTGTACTCCGCGAATTTCGCGTTCCACGCGGAATGGGCTTCGGCGCCGCGTATGCCGATGCCATTCTTGAATTGATCGTAGACGCCGTCAGGAACCAGGAACTTCGCGTCTTCCGGCCACCCGTAATTTTTCTTGACCAATTTCACTTCGGCTTCGCCGAGCGGTTCGCCATGTGCTTCATAAGTGTCTTGTTTGTGCGGAGAGCCGTACCCAATGTGGCTATCGACCACGATGAGTGTGGGACGGCCGACAGTGTGCTGGAAAACCTCGTAGGCTCGACCAAGCGTAGCCAGATCGTTCGCATCGGCAACGTGCGTAACGCTCCAGCCATAGCCCAAAAAACGCGTCATCACATCTTCGCTGAAGGACCAATCCGCGGGACCATCGAGCGTTACGTGATTGTTGTCATAAATCCAGCAAAGGTTCGAAAGCTTCAAATGGCCGGCCAGCGAAGCGGCTTCGCTCGACACGCCCTCCATAAGGTCGCCGTCTCCGCAAACGGTGTACACTTTGAAGTCAAAAATGTCGAACCCAGGCTTGTTGAAATTGTCTCCGAGCCACTTGCTGGCGATGGCCATTCCGACGCTATTGCCTGCGCCTTGTCCGAGCGGGCCGGTCGTGGTTTCGACGCCGGTCGTGATGTGCGATTCGGGATGGCCAGGAGTTTTGCTGCCAAGTTGGCGGAAGCGCTTGATCTCGTCCATGGAAACGGCGAGAGAGTCCAGGATTTTGCCGTCTTTGCTGGCTTCCTTCACGCCAGCGAGATGCAGTGTGGCATAGAGGAGCATGGATGCGTGGCCGGCGGAAAGCACGAAGCGGTCGCGATTGGGCCACATGGGATCGGCGGGATCGTAGCGCAGGTACTTCTGCCAGAGCGCGTAGACGACAGGCGCCAAACCCATGGGCGCTCCAGGGTGGCCGGAATTGGCCTGCTGCACGGCATCGATCGCCAGCGTGCGGATGGTGTTGATGCTCAGCTGATCCATGTCAAGCTGACTCTTCGGCTGGCTCACTTTGGCTCCTGTGGCGGACAGAGACGGCCCCGCGGACCTTTCGATGGATTTGATGCACCAGGTTGCGGAACGGGTGAAATGATTTTACGCCAAACTGAAAGCGGGCGCTCGCTCGCGCGTTCAACCACTTCTTGGAGATCCTGTGCGAGCTTGCTAGGTCCTCCTCAGTGGTGGGCGGCCCCACAAGGAGAGGAAGAAAAATTACCGCGCCCCCCACGGCTTGTCAACCAAGTTACGAAGCATCTGAAGGATGACTTGGAAGGAAACGCATCCAAGTTTTCCGCGAGGCATATCCGCAACGCTAGCAACGTTGAGCGTAGCCCCCATAAATGCTACTTTCTTGTATCTGCCCGGCCCGGGTGGCGGAATGGCAGACGCTGAGGACTTAAAATCCTCCGGGGATTTTTCCTCATGTGGGTTCGACTCCCACCCCGGGCACCATTTATATTCATCAGCTTGATGCGGATCGTGCTAGCGGGTTAGACCCTCGCGCTCCGGGTGTAGGTCGAACAAGATTTCGTGCCGCTCATGTCGCGAGGCGGGCACCGTGGCAAGCGCTTGATGGGCGGCTCCCAACAGCGGGGTGTCTTCATTCAAGACGACAGAGATCGGGATGTTCGAAAGCACAGAGCTCAGCCGGCCTTTATCCGCGAACGACCGGCAGAAGCTGCTCTGCTGTAATTTCGAAAGTATTTTAAGAACGATTCCGCCTGCAAAGTAAACGCCGCCATACGCGAGGACCCGCAGCGCCAGATTTCCGGCCTCCGCACCAAACGCGTCGATCCACCAATCGAGCACTTCGACACAGACTGGACAAGTTTCCGACAAGGCGTTCTGCGTGATTTCACTGGCAGAAGAGGCCTCCGGTTCGTGAAACGTACGATGAACAACGGCCGGGTCGATGAATTCATGCAGCTTCCGAAAACCCCGTCCGGAAAATATTTCTTCGCAGGAAACTCGTGGTAGACGGGTCTTGAGAAATTGCAAAAGCTTAATTTCGCGGTCGGTCCGCGGGGCAAAATCGGCGGAGCCGCCTTCTGAGGGAGAAGCGCGGTGCTTCTGGCCGTCCCAGATGATCATGGCCTCGCCGAGCCCTGTACCTGCGGCGATCAACGCCTGGTTTCCATTGAATTGGGGAGCACCCGGATTTAGGACCAGAAAATCCTGAGGAGGGAGGTGCACCAAACCATAAGCGGTTGCTACCAGATCATTGATCAACACCAATTGCTCGTGATTAAGGGATAGCCTGTCGGCCAACGTGGAAGTCGTAAGTTCCCAGGGGATATTGTTCGATACTAAGCGGCCCTCCACCATAGCGCCGGCAACACCGAATCCAGCGGCAGAAATAGTGACCTTGGGGGCCGTATCCTTCTCCGCTGCACATTCACGAAAGAACCGTTCCATCAAATCTTCGAGACTGGCAAATTCAACCGTAGCGTAGCGGCGCTGCACGACAAGATGCAAAGAAGGTCCGTGCTCTTGGAACAAAGCAAGATTGCACTTAGTGCCGCCAATGTCTCCCGCGAAAATCATTCCGCCCTTTCGGCGGCCACCAGTTCATCAGCAAACCAGCTCGGTGGCCGTGAGCCAACAATTCACTGCAACTTAACTCCCTGAAAAGAGCCTAACATGCCGGATGCATCCCGCACTTATTGAACTTTCGTCCTACCGGAATCGCCGAATCACCAGATTGTGGCGGTCCGAACGGTAGAAACCCAAAACGTACAAAACTGCCTTTCCGTTGGTGGAAAAGATGACCTGACGGATTCGCAGAAGCGGCTCTCGCCTCGGTACATCCAGAAGATCCGCAGTACGGGGATCTGCTGCAGTGGCGTCCACCTCTTCGTCCGCGTATCCGATTTCAATCTTGTAATCGCTCTCGAGTATGCCGAACAGCGATTCCCTGTGGAGCGGAGCCGAGAGCAAGCCAGGAAACTGAGCTGCTGAAAGGTAGCAGGTCTCGAGCGCAAAGGGCTCGCCTGCGGCGTGCCGCAGGCGCTCGAGTTTAATGACCCCGCTTTTGGGAGATAGGGAGAGTCGGGCGTTAGCTTCCTGCTCATCATCGATTATTCTTGCGAAGAGCACCTTCGATGCTGCCTTCAAGCTGCGGCTGGCCATTTGCTCGGTGTAGCTCATCAGTTTGTTGAAATGAATCTTCGGGGCCGAGACAAACGTGCCGATTCCCCGGCGACGCTCCACGACGCCTTCCCGCTCGAGCGAGGCCAGAGCGTGACGCGCGGTCATCAAACTGACTTGGTGAATCTTGGCCAAGTCGCGTTCGGAAGGTACTGCGTCCCCGGTGCGCAAGTCTCCGGCCTCGATCCGCTTCCGGAGGCTGCCTTGAATTCTCTGGTAAGCAGGCAACCCATTACTTCTAGTTTTAGGAGGCATTCTTGCTCCTGGAATTTAGGAATAGCCTACAACGAAACGTTGCAATCTCGCAGCTGCTGCACCGTGAAAAAACGGGAACTCTTGTCCCTTGTGGGGTTTCCGCACTTCAAGACCTCCCCCCATTGTCGTTTGCAAGTCACTCCTTCAGGGGCAGAGATCCGCGCGAGGTAGCCTAGCAAGGCGGCTGCCGGGCAGCCACTCGCTATGTTCAGCGATATAGAGCGCGCTCCTAGACTGCTATACATCACTGCCTCAGGCCGCTATATATGCCTGCACGCATAATCCTTATAAAGCATTACTTTTCGCTTGACAAGTCCAAAATCGTGCTATATAGCTATCCACCATTCGGCCATATAGCGGTTCAGGGGTGCTGGTTGCAGTGGCGAAGAGTTCGAAAGAGGAGGAGAGACTGAGCGATGGCCGAAGTCTCGCCTCGGAGGAATTAACATGAAAAAGCTGCAGTATGTGGGGTTGGTAATTTTGTGCGTAACGCTGCTCGCGCTTCTGTGCGGCGCGAATATGGCGTGGGCCCAGGAGGTTACCGCGACAATTACAGGAACCATCACCGATCCCAGCGGCGCGCCTATCGTCGGCGCCACCGTGACGGCCCACGATGCCGATCGTGGAACCGCCTGGACCTCTGTGACGAACGAAGCCGGGATCTACAATATCATTCGTGTTCCCGTTGGAAACTATGATCTCAAAGTGGAAGCGAAAGGATTCCAGACAGCGCTTCACGCGCCTTTCAACCTCGTCCTCAACCAGACGGCGCGCATCGACGTGGCCATGACCATCGGCGCGGTTTCCGCCACAGTGGAGGTCACCGGCGCGGCCCCACTTCTCCAGACGCAGAGCACTGAAGTCAGCACGCTCATTGACGCCAACACAGCTACTTCACTACCACTGGCAGCGCGTAACTACGTTCAGTTAACGCTGCTATCTCCGGGCGCAACCCACGTCGATCCAACTTCTTTGCAGTATCCGCAAAACATGATCGGGGCGGGCCGACCGTACATCAACGGAAACCGGGAGCAAGCCAATGAATTTCTACTTGATGGGATCCTCAACGGCGAGAGCAAGAACAACGAAATTGGCTACACTCCCAGCGTGGACGCCATCCAGGAATTCAACCTGATCACGCAGAACGCTTCAGCCGAATTTGGCAACTACCAGGGAGGAGTCATCAGTGCCTCCATCAAGTCGGGGACGAACAGCTTCCACGGCGACGTTTTCGAGTTTTTCCGCAATAACGCCCTCAACAGCAATCAATGGGCAAATACCTGGACATCAGGCCTTACCAGTTTCGCTAAACTTTTAGGCCATAACGCGGATGGCTCTACCAGCATCCCCGAAATGCGTTACAACGTGTTCGGCGGAACCATCGGTGGACCGATCATGAAAGACAAGCTTTTCTTCTTCGCCGATTATCAAGGGCAGCGTCTGGTAAACGCTGGGGCGACTGGCTCGCAAGTCTTAACCTCGAAAGAGCGCGCCGGAGACTTTGGCCAGATCTGCACTGCTTTTGGGGGGTCTTTTGACGTTTCTGGCAATTGCATCAACGGCGCAGGTGCATCGGGGATTCAGCTCGTGGACCCGCTCCATGGAAACGCCAAAATTCCCTTCAATAATTTTGCCAACACTCCTGATTCGATCAGCCCAGTTGCTCAGACGTTGTTCAATTCCAAGAACTATCCTCTGCCGCAGATCGACAGCGTCACTTCTAACAATTATTTTTACAACAGCGGAAACAGACTCGACAACGATCAGGGCGACCTGAAAATCGACTACGTCATGTCCGCCAAGGATCGCGTCTTCTTCCGCTGGTCCCAAATGAACTTGCGTAATCCTTCTTTTACCGGCCTCCCCGTCGCCGCGGCCGGCAGTGGCGCCAACATCGGGGAGCCGGTCAGAAACGCCGCTCTCAACTGGACCCACAGTTTCGGCAGAAACCTGCTGAACGAAGCGCGCGTCGGCTTCAGCGCCGTGCACTTCACTCAGACAGGAACCTCGACTGACGTGCTTGGTAAATTCGGCGCGGCTCTGGGCATTTCAGGAGCAAACGACTTAGCTCCTGGGTTGCTGAATCTGCAAATCGGAGGCACTGGCGTAGGCAGCAGCGCCTCGCTTGGAAACATCGGCGCCGTGCAGATATTCCACACTACCGAGGGGCAGGTGGAAGATAACGTCGTTTACAGCCGCGGCCGCCACACCATCAAGTCCGGTTTCCAGTACTGGCGCGAACGCCAGAATTACGACTACGGCGGCAACAATGGCGAACTGGGAGCGCTCAGCATCAGCAGCTTGACTGGAGCAGGAGTTGCGGATTTCTGGCTCGGCAACGTGGGTGGCGGCTTCCGCGATGGCAATACCAACACACTCTTCGGTCTTCGTGGCAATGTTTTTAGTTTCTATGTCCAGGACGACTGGCGCATCACGCCGACCCTCACACTAAACCTTGGAGGGCGCTTCGAGGACCACACGCCCTTTTATGAAATTAAAGACCGCATGGTCAACTTTGACCTGTACACCGGAGCAATCGAATTGCCCGGCCAGGGAGGCCACAATCGAGCGCTGTACAACAATTACTTGGGCCGCGGTGATTGGCTGCCTCGCATTGGACTAGCTTGGTCACCTGCGGCATTGCGGGGCAAGTTCGTGGCTCGCGCTGGTTACGCCATCTCCGAGTATATGGAAGGGAGCGGGGCCAACGAGGCGCTCACGCAAAACCCACCGTTCTTCGGTGCCACAGAGGCCGCTCCGGCCGGAACCGTCAATATCGGCGCGGGCTTCGGTCCCTCAATACCGCCCTGCGCTGCCATCAATTTCGCATGCTATGCAGGCAACAGACTCAGGGTGACCGATCCGAATTTCCGGCCAGCACTGGCGCAGCAGTGGAACCTCACACTGCAGTATCAACTCAGCAACTCGTTGACCGCACAGATCGGCTATGTCGGTCAACATGGGACGCACTTGCTGAACTTTGCGCAAATCAAACAGCTCGAGGGACTTGACGCCGCGGGCAAGATTGCAAAACCGGGAGAGTTGATTGTCAAAACGGTTCCAGGGCCCTTCCTCGGCGGCGGAACTCCTGGATCGCTCTATTTGACAGGTAACATCGCCGGGACAAATCGGTCCGATGCCAACCAGCGCTACGATGCGCTCCAAGCAGTCCTGCAGAAACGGATGGCCAACGGCCTGCAAGGCCAGGTCGCTTACACATATTCCAAGTGCCTCAGCAATTCCCCCGGCTACTTCGGTACGGGTTGGGGAAGCAGTCGGGCGATGAGCTCCGGCGGTCAACCTGGCTGGCAGAATATCTATGACCCCCGTTCTGATTGGGGCCCCTGTTACTTTGATCAGAAGCACATCCTTAGTAGCTACGTGACCTACCAGCTGCCTATTGGCCGAGGCAAGCGGTTTGGCCGCGACCTAAATCCAGTTCTTAACCAGATCGTGGGCAACTGGGAAGTCGGAGGAATCATCACCCTCCACACTGGCAACGCTCTCACCCTAAATGAATTCGGAGGATGGGGGGCATTCAACGGCGACGCTTCCGGAACCAATGGAATCGGCAATTACTTCTTAAGCGAGCGGCCTAGCTGCAGCGGGCCGCTTCGCAAAGTGGACAAATTTGTGCCGGCTGACCCTGCCACTCAGACACCAGCGTATATACAATGGTTTGATACCAGCGTAGTTTCGCACGCTGCGCCGAATACCTTCGGAACTTGCTCTGTGGGTAATGGCCGCGGTCCCGGCCTCGCCGAGCTGGATTTCAGCCTTCACAAAGAGTTCCCCATCACCGAGAGGAAGCGCTTAGAGTTTCGATTGGAAGCCATAAACGCTTTCAATAGTCATCTCTTGACCTTCTCGGGCGGCCCGGCAGGTGGATCGTTCGATCCGGGGACCCCGGTGATAGGCCCCGATCCGGCCCATCCCAGCGTCGGCACCAGCAACGGCAACTTCGGTAATATTACCGGCTCTCAGGGTGCTCGCAACATTCAGCTTGCCCTGAAGTTCATATTCTAACTTTCCACCTCAACACCCCAGGGAAATGGCAGGCGTTTCAGCGCCTGCCATTTCTCTTCCTAACAGTTTTCTCGGTGCTGGTTGGATGTACAATTTCTCCATGACTCGAATATTTCAGATGTGCTTCGGCGCTTTGGGCTCGTCCCTCCTCGGGTTCAGTGCCGCTGCTCAAGTTCCCTCGAAGAACCCCGCTCCGCCAGCGCAGTCGCAATCCACCACGCAACACGCCGTTACTCTTGCGCAAGCAGGTAAATGCTCCGAAGCGATCCCGCTTCTCAAGAAAGTCATGCATCAGGCCACGGATCGCGACCTTAAAAAGCGCATAGGCCTCCTTGGCTTGAATTGTTCAATGACCCACAACCAGCCACACGAGTCATTGGATTTTCTAGCATTCCTTGATCGTGAATTCCCCCGCGATCCTGAAGTTCTTTACGCCACCGCACACGCCTTTTCTGATCTCTCTCTCCGCGCTTCCCAGGACCTCGTTCGCGAAGCCCCTTTTTCTTATCAGGTTCACGAGCTAAACGCCGAAGCTCTCGAAACTCAAGGCAGATGGCAAGAGGCCGCCGCCGAATATCAGAAGATTATCGACATCAATCCCATGCTCCCGGGCATCCACAGCAGAATGGGCCGGGCTCTGCTCTCGGCTCCACAGCCTTCGCCCGAAGTCGTAGCAAGAGCCAGGAAATCCTTCGAGGATGAACTTGAGATCGATCCGAACAATGCCACCGCGGAATATGTTTTGGGCGACCTCGCAAATCGGGACGGCGATTTATCCTCTGCCATCTCACACTTCACTCGCGCGACAAAAATAGACGCTGGTTTTGCGGAGGCGTATCTTGGTCTAGGTTCCGCGGAAGTGGCGAACAAGCAATTCGGCAACGCCATCCCGCCTCTCGAAACCTATGAAAAGCTGGCGCCCGACAGTCCCACGGGACACTTTCAGCTAGCTCTCGCCTACAACGGTGTGGGACGGAAGGAAGACGCCAACCGCGAAGCCGCCTTGCAGCGCGAAACCGCCAGATCTCTCGAGCAGCTCAAACGCCGAGTAGCCGAAGGCCTCGAGAATCAAAAGCCGCCGCAGTGAAAACCGCAACTCCCATTTTTCAGGCAAGGTTCATGGATGGGTTGAAACTCATCGCCACTCCGAACTTCATGTTTCCAGAATAATTCCATGAGTTTCGGTCTCTATCTACGGCGTGATTTTCTCCATTTCCTGGCAGGCTCGGCAGCAGCGGCGAATTTTCCATCGTTCCTTGGCGCGATTGGCACGGCCAGGCCCAATTTCCCTTTTTCGGAAGTTCTTCCGCCTGCGTCTGGTATCAAGTTCGTCCATACCAGCGGAAAGTCGTCGCAAAAATATCTTCCCGAATCCACGGGTGCCGGCTGTGCTTTCCTCGATTTCGACAACGATGGCTGGATGGACATCTACCTCGTCAACAGCGGCCCCTGCGATTTTTGGACTCCACCCGCGACGCTCCGCAACGCGCTCTTCCGCAACAATCGCGACGGAACCTTCACCGACGTCACCGAGAAGGCGTGTGTCCCTGGCGGCGGCTATGGCATGGGTGTTGCGGTCGGCGACTACAACGGTGACGGGTTCCCCGATCTCTACGTCACGCAGTACGGCCGCAGCATCCTCTATCACAATAACGGCAATGGCACCTTCACGGATGTCACGGAAAAAGCTGGCGTGGCGGCTCCCGGTTGGGCCTCCAGCGCGGTCTGGTTCGACTACGACAATGACGGCCGCCTCGACCTCTTCGTCTGCCGCTTCGTAGACTTCACAAAGCTCACACATCACGTATGTAATGCCCCCAACATTCCGGCTCTTTCCGGCATCAACGAGTACTGCTATCCGCGCATCTTCAACCCCATGCCCAGCTGGCTTTTCCATAACAATGGTGATGGCACCTTCACCGACGTCAGCCAGAAAATGGGAATCACTGATAACCCAGGCAAATCCTGGGGCGTCGTCGCCACCGACATCAACAACGACGGCTATCTCGACCTCTTCGTCGCCAACGACACCACCGCCAATTTCCTTTTCGCCAATCGCAAAGGCAAAAAGTTCGAAGAAATCGGCTTCACCGCCGGGGTTGCCTACGGACCCGGCGGAAAGGGGCGCTCAGGGATGGGAGTGGATTCCGCAGATTTCAATCAGGACGGCTGGATGGATCTGTTTGTCACCAACTTGGACCACGAATTCTATGGGTTATACCAAAACAAGCGCGATGAATCCTTCGACGACATCGCCGGGCCTTCGGGCATCGCCCGCGCGACGCAAATGATGAGCGGATGGGGCGCTAAGTTCTTCGATTTCGACAACGATGGCCTGCTGGACCTCTTCGTCGCCAACGGTCACCCGGACGATTTGATCGATAAGATCAGTCCCGGCGTGACGTATAGCGAGCCCCTACTTCTTTTTCAAAACACAGGCTCCGAGCTGAAGAATATCAGCGGCGAAAGCGGCTCGCTTTTTTCCCGCCAGCTATCCGCACGTGGTCTTGCTGTCGGAGATTTTGATAATGATGGCGCAGTCGATGTCTTAATCTCGGTCAACGACGGTTCGCCCGTTCTGCTCCGCAACAATGCCGGACGCCAGAACCACTGGCTTGGTCTCCATCTCATCGGGAAGAAATGCAACCGAGATGCTATCGGTGCGCACATTTCGTATCAAGCGGGTGACTTGAAGCAGACGCGATTCAAGGTGGGAGGCGGCAGCTATCTCTCTTCTCACGACCCGCGCATCGTTCTCGGTCTCGGCAAGCATGAGAAAGTAGACTGGCTCGAAATCAAATGGCCTCAACCAAGCGGATTCGTGCAAAGGCTCACGAGTCTCCCCATCGATCGATACATCACAATCATGGAGGGACAATCCGACTGGAATTGAGCTTCGCCAGCTAAGCCTCAACCACCCTGGAAGTCGCCTGGATCGTCCGCTCTGCTAATTTGAGAACTCAACATCATCAAAAACCTTATCGCCGCGCAGTACGTCCTCGCCGCTGGCGGTCCAGCCCTGGTTTGAAGAAATGGAGAAGGAAACAGTAGCGCTTTTATTTGGATCGGCCAGCATGTGAAACTTAGCGCCCTTGAAGGCAGTCTGGCCCGGAAGGAAGCCGCTGATCAGATCCGTTCCCTCAACGGTGGCTTGAAAGTCTGCGATCAGCGCGGGACCCCCGGCCGGAACGGTGAGGTCGTAAGTTACCTTCACATTGGCGTGGTCTTTGTCAAAACGGAGGCGGTAGATGATGGGTATTTCGTCGATGGCCATGCGAACCTTCTGACTGCGTCCTCTCGACCCTGCTGTCAAGCTCCAACATAGTATCGGTATTCTTGCATTTTGAACATTGAACGAATGGCACCTTAATGTGCTGTGCCCCCTGGCAGATGTTGGCGGCTAGACACGTTTCAGCACAGTCTCAGCAGGAATTTGCCTTCCCTGTGAGGCACTTCTTCTACACTCTCTGTGATCCAACTGGTTTTGATCCGACTGGCACATTTTGGCTGGCTCTACATGTTGAGAGCTCCGGCAGCGTGCTGCAGGAGGTTTGTGTGGCAACAAGCGAAAGCTTCGATCTGATCGTGATCGGCTGCGGCCCGGCTGGAGAAAAAGCCGGCGCGCAAGCCGCCTATTTTGGCAAGCGCGTCGCTGTCATTGAGCGCGCACCGGACGTCGGCGGAAGCTGCATCAATACGGGCACTGTCCCGAGCAAAACCCTGCGCGAATCCGCGCTCTATTTTTCAGGACTTAAGCAGCGCGGCCTCTATGGCATCGATTATTCGCTCAAAGAAAATCTTACCGTGCAGGATTTCATGCACCACGAACGCGCCGTCGTGGAAATGGAGCGCCGCCGCATCCTTAAAAATCTCGAGCTGCATCACATCGAACTGGTTCGCGGCCAGGCGGCGTTCGAAGACGCGCACACCATTGCGGTCGCCGGCGCAAACACCACGCGTCATCTTCGCGGCGAAATCATTCTCGTCGCCACCGGATCAAAGCCTCATCGTCCCTCTGAGATCGCATTCGACGATGTTCACACATTTGATTCGGACACTTTTCTGCAGATGGCACGCATTCCGAAGAGCCTCGCGGTCATCGGCGGCGGTGTTATCGGATGCGAGTACGCTTCGATATTCATTGCGCTGGGAGTTGCGGTCACGCTGGTCGATGGCCGTGACCGCCTCCTGCCGTTTCTCGACGGAGAAATATCCGATCGGCTTCGCGACCGCCTTACGGCTCTGGGCATGCGCTTTCTTTTCAATGAACGCCCTATAAAAGTAGAGAACTCGGTGGCTGGCGTGCGCCTCTCGATGAAGAGCGGCAGAACACTCGAGACCGATGCCGCACTGTTTGCCGCGGGCCGCCGCGCCGCGATTGACGGCCTCGCTCTGGATAAAGCAGGTCTTGCTATCAACGACCGTGGCCACATTCCCGTTAACGACAACTATCAAACCTCCGTACCGAATATCTATGCCGCAGGCGATGTAATCGGATTTCCAGCGCTGGCCTCTACTTCCATGGAGCAGGGCCGCGTGGCCGTTTGCCACGCC
>DATLVZ010000027.1:0-44334 GCA_035576885.1 Candidatus Acidiferrum sp.
GAACCCGGCGACCGGAACGACGGTAACGGGAGCCAACATCACCGGCGGAAGCACGCAGTCGTTTACCACACCCTTCAGCGGCGATGCCGTGCTCTACCTGGTCGACGCCGCCGGACATAACTGAGCCAACCAAATTCTACGTCGTCGCAAATAAAGCTGACTTTATCCCGGTCAGGGGTGAACTCCACTATTCTTAGCAACGATCAGGCGAAGGCAACAAAGATCGGGTCGTTGCCATTCGATTGAAACAAATGCGTGGGTAGTTTCTTGAAAGCTCGGGCATCGATGGTCATGTCTGCAACAACCTGGAGATGCTTTCGAATGCAGGCAATGAATGGAACGAGATCATCGATTCGTTCCTTGATTCCGACTCGCGCATTCTTCTGACTCAGAGGTCTTCGCGGATTTAAGGCAGATTGGCGCTCAATGCTTGAGGGCCATTGCTCCGTGGCAAGTGGCCCCACTCATCGACAAAGTTCTGAATATTCTCATTAAAGGCGGCCACTCCGCCAAACGAGATGACCTGATGGTCTTTGAATTTTTCACTCTCACCAAAAAATGTGGTTACGGTGTTGTACCCGGCCATCAGTGGCTCAGCGACAAACCGGAAATCGCAAACTTACAACGACCTGACAACGCTTTCGCGGAATCCGCGGTTTCCACGCTAATAGTTTCCTGATTCGAAAGCAGAGAATGGAGCCGAGGGCGAGAGTTGAACTCGCGACCTGCCGATTACGAATCGGCTGCTCTACCACTGAGCTACCTCGGCTCGTCCTTTGACAATAGCATTCGCGCAAAATTTGTGTCAATTGAACCGCCGTAATTGCATTCTCTTACCGCGAGAAAGGATACATCGCCCAGCCGATCCCCACGCCGATCAGAAGGAACAGAAACAGGGACCAGAGGATGTACTTTACGCGATCGTTCGTGCGGCGGCGGCTCAAAAACCCAAATGCGATCGAGATGATCAGCGCGAAGAGCGTCATCGATTGAAAATGCGTCAGCCGAAACCCGATCGCGGCGATCACGCTTTTCGCCCTCGCGCCGCTTCATAGGCGTGCAGTGCCGCCAACAGATTCAGAACTCCGGCGGCTGCGAGAAATCTCGTGCCATAGTCGCCTTCGGCATGTGCGACGTCGGAGCCACCTGTTTCAAGCGCTCGTGCGGCGAAATAGAAAGACCCAGTGCCGAGATCGGCGATATATCCCAGCATTCCGAACGCGTCGCCCCCTTCGGAACTGAATACATTGCCACGCATCCCAACGCCGAGAAAAACCAGCGCGGCTACTGTCAGGAAGCATCCTGCCGCGCGTCCCCACATTTTTTGCAACCCGTGGCCCAGCCCTGGAACCAGCCAGCCCGCAACGCCGATGGCGATTGCCCCCAGTTCAGATTTCTTCTGGTGCTCAGACGGTGCCACGGACGTTACCGAGGTCGTTGTCGGAATCGTCGCCGCGCTCGTCGTCGTGTCCGTGCTCAGTTCGTCAGACATTTTTCCTCAATATTTGATTCCCTTCGTAGTGGTCAGCTTTGCTTAGGCCAGCAAAGCTAGAACTTCGTTTTGCACGGCTCCCGTTACGCGCGCTTCTCTTTCCCCAACATACACGTTCACTTCGCTTCGGATGCCAAACTCCGGAAGATAGACTCCCGGCTCGATCGAATTGCAGGTCCTGGGAATCAAGTGTCGCACGTCGTACGTTTCCAACCCGTCCATGTTGACGCCGTTGCCGTGCACCGTTTGGCCAATGTTGTGGCCGGTGCGATGGAAGAAGTATTTGCCGTAACCCGCCTTTTCGATAACTTTGCGTGCCGCTTTATCCACTTGCCATCCCTGCAGCGGCGCACCTGCCGCCACGCTTGAACGAATCAACTCAACGGCCTTGTCCCGCGCTTCGCGCACAATTCCAAAGATCTTCGCCATCTTTTCCGGAACCTTCGCGCCGAGATACCCGACCCAGGTGATGTCGTAGTAGACGCTCCCCGCCGCTTTTGTCTTTCCCCAAACATCTAGCAGCAACAAATCTCCCTCGCGAATCGGCGACGCCGTTTCCAGGGTAGGGCCGTAGTGGGGATCGCTGGCGTGGGGCCCTACGGCAATGTCCGGCCCCTGGTCCGCCGCGATGCCGCCATTTTCAAATTCCTTCAAAATCCACTGCTTCAAGTCGTATTCCGTGATCGTCCGCTTCTCCAGGATGGTTTTTGCCGCAAGTTGAAAAGCCTCGCGCACGACGCGGTCGATCACCGCGCCTGCTGCCAGGTGAGATTCAAGCTGCGCGTCGCTCCAGCAGGCTTCATATTTTTGCACTAGGTCCGCGGAACTCACTACCTTCGCTCCAACGCTTCGCACAAGCTCCACCGTTCCCGCGTCAACCATCGCCACATAAGGGATGGCGTTCTTCGGCGAGTACTGCATCGCGACATTTCTTGCACGTCCCAAGAGTTTACCGAGGTTTTTCCTCAATTCATCCTGGCTGGCAAAGAACAGCGTCTCGCCGGGCAGTGCCGCGAGCGATTCCGCTTCGATTTTGTGCACTAATTTTCGCGGCGTCCCCTTCGCTGGCACGAAGTAATACCATCGGCGCGTGCGCATCCCCGGCGGAAGTTGCAGAATCCCCTGGGCAATCGGGTCGCGTCCGCGAAAATCGTAAAACAGCCAGCCGTCCAGCTTCGCGGCCCGCAAATCGCTCTGTATCCCGTTAATATCAGCGCTCATATTCACAGGGTGTCCTTGCCATTTGCCTTAGTTGCAGCAAACGGTTTATCACGCGTCGTGCATCAGGAGTCCCAGCACTTGCTGCTTTGTCACGCCGTGAACTTCGATGCGCTTTGTGCGGCTGCGATCACCGGAAAGAATTCTAACAGCCGACTTGGGTGTTTTCAAAAGAAGTGCAAGAAATTCGACCAGCGCCTCATTGGCCCGGTTCTCCACGGCAGGCGCTTGCAGCCGAATTTTCAATGCGCCGCCAATTACGCCCGTGATTTCGTCCTTGCTCGCGCGCGGTTGCACACGCACCATAAAAATTAGCCCGCCGACCGTGTCTTGAATATCCAGCATATCGCCTCGCCCGCCTGCTTATTTCGCCCCGCGGGTTCCGAACAACGCCGTCCCCACGCGCACCTCAGTCGCACCTTCTTCGATCGCCACTTCAAAATCGTGGGACATACCCATCGATAGCACTGGGAGCGCACGGCCGAATTGCTTCGTCAAGCCGTCGCGCAGTTTGCGCAATCGCGTGAAGTACGGTCTCGCCTGCTCCGCATTCTCAGCGAAGGGCGGAATGCACATGAGCCCGGCGAGTTCCAGCCCAGCTAGCGCAACGACTCTTTCAGCCAACGCTGGAAGCTCTTCTACCTCTGCGCCGCTCTTCGCCTCTTCTCTTGCGATGTGCACCTCGATCAGCACGCGCAATTTCCCAGGCGCACCAGCTTCGAACCATGCACGGTCCAGCCGTTGTGCCAGCGCAAAGTCATCCACCGAATCGATCGCATGGAAGAGCTTTGCCGCCCTCGCGGCCTTATTGCTCTGCAAATGCCCGATGAGATGCCACGTGGCGCTTAAACCCTGAATGCTGAGGTGCTTCCGTTCCCACTCCTGCACGCGGTTTTCACCGAAATGCCGCAGCCCCGCATCATAGGCCTCGCGAATGGCCTCCGCTGGATGCGTCTTCGAAACTCCGATCAAAGTAACATCAGCGGCGCGGCGGCCGGCTCGCTGCGCGGCAGCAAGAATCCGCTCCTGCACTCGCAAAAGGTTTTCCCGTATCGAGGTCGGCGCCATGTTCAAATTTAAATCGTAGCATGCACGGCGTTGCAGTGTTGAGAGTCTGCGGTTAGACTGGCCTTCGCACATGACTCCACCGGGAAGACTCATTGCCATCGAGGGGATAGACGGCAGCGGCAAGCGCACGCAAGTCGAGCTGTTGGAAAAGGCACTGGCCGCAGCCGGATATGCCGTTTATTCGACCGGATTCCCTCAATACGATTCGTGGTTCGGCAAAATGGTCGGGCAATTCCTGAACGGCGATTTTGGCGCGCTCGAATCGGTTGACCCGCACTTCAGTGCCCTGCTCTATGCGGGCGATCGCTTTGAAGCCAGATTCCGCCTGGAAACAGCACTGAACCAAGGCAAAATCGTACTCGCCGACCGGTACATCGGCTCGAACCTCGCACATCAGACCGCACGCGCCCCTGCCGTCGACCGCCCTGCATTTGTTTCCTGGATCGAGCATTTGGAATACAACATTTACAATCTGCCGCGAGAAGCGCTTGTCCTCTATCTCCGGGTCCCGCCTCGGGAAGCTCAGCTGTTGGTGGAGCGCAAGTCTGCTCGTAGCTATACGAGGGTCAAGCAGGATCTGCAGGAGGCCAGCCTTAGCCATCTCGAAGACGCTGCAGCGATGTACGATCAGCTCTCGCGCCGGCCCAACTGGGCCACCATTCCATGCTTCGATGAGAAACGCAGGGCTATGCGCCCACAAAAAGACATCGCCACGGAAATCCTCGCCGCCGTTTTGCAAGTGGTCGCGCGACCATCGGCAAAGGAGGGCCGCTGAGACATGGGCTTCTCCGAATTTCTCGGTAACGATCGCATCGTCGCTGCGCTGCGCGGCGCTTTGCGCAGCGACCGCGTTCCGCACGCCCTGCTATTCAGCGGCCCCCGCGGACTTGGCAAGTACACTCTGGCGAGGATGTTTGCGCAAGCCGCGAATTGCGAGCGGATGAAAGACGACTTTTGTGGCGAATGCGAAACTTGCAAGCGCATCGCATTACTCGCCGACCCTAAAAAGCTCATCGAACAAGGACTCGCCGAACGCGGCGAAAGCGCCGACGCCGCCACCGTCGAACGTATCCCTCTCGTCCTCCAAACGCATCCGGATGTGTGGGCCCTCGTGCCTGACCCGGTCCGTTTGAAAAGTCCAGTCGCGCGCCCCATGTTGCGAATTGGCCAGCTCCGCGCGGTTCAGCGCGCTGCCTACTTCCATCCCATGGGCCGACGCCGTGTTTTCATTCTGGATGGCGCGGAGACCATGCGCTGGGATGTCGCTAACGTATTCTTGAAAATCCTGGAAGAACCGCCCGGCTCGGCGACTCTTATTCTGAGTGCGCCCTCTCCTTACGCGCTGCTCCCCACCATTGTTTCCCGGTGCCTGCAATTTCATTTCGCGCCGCTCTCGCAACCGGACGTCGAAAACATTCTCAAGGAAAAAACAAAACGAAAGACACCAGAACTAAAGCTGGCTGCGCAACTCGCTGAGGGAAGCCCGGGTCTTGCCATCGAGATGAATGTGGAAGAAACTGAGAAACGACGTCGGAACGCGCTGCGCATCCTTGAGCGCGCCGCACATGGCCAGGGTTTCGCGCAGCTTTTCGCTGATACCTCTGCCCTCGCCAAAGACCGTGATTCTACCTTTGAGAATCAAATCAGCGTCTTCTATGGGCTACTTTGCGATCTCCTGGAGCTCACATCGGGAGTGGAGCAACCAGCCCTGCGAAATGTTCCGTTGTCCAAAGAGCTTAATACGCTGGCGAACCTGGTTGATTCGCGTTGGGTCATGCGTGCCATCGCTGGTTTTGACGAGCTTTACACAGGAGCTCGGCGCAATTTGAATCGTCAGCTTGGCTTGGATGCGCTAGCTGCCTCGCTCCGGCCGGAACTTTGACGTTTCTCAGCCCGGCGCGAGCATTTGGGCGCCTCCGGCGCCTTCAATAAATTTTCTTCCTGCTGTAACCCAGGGCCTCGCGCATGCATCTCACAAAATGAACTCACCCCACCGTTAGCCGCAAGGAGAAGTCATGGTCAACCGCAGGATGTTTCGCCCCGGATTTGTCGACGTGAAGGAACAACCGCCGCAGCGTATCCCGCACAACGGGCCGGTACCAAGCAAGAAGCCTGCGCCTCCGGAGACCACCCACGCCGAAAACTTCTATTGGGTCAAGCAGATGCAAAGCCACACCCCGATGGTCGTGGTGCTCGACAATGGTGAATCCCTTCGCGGCACGGTCGAGTGGTACGATCGCGATTGCATCAAGCTCACCCGCCAGGGCAGCCCCAATTTGCTCATTTTCAAGCGCGTTATCAAGTACGTCCACAAGGACGGCGAAGAGGCCGCAGCCGGCGGCGACGAGTAGTTTCTTACCTCATGCCGGCTCTATTGCGGGCTGATGGAGTGCCCGCGGGCCGCTCCAAACGTAAGCAGCGCTTTGGCCGCTAATGTGCCGTCCTCTTTATAGATTTCGCATTCCGTCACCACGAAATTGCGCCCGGTCCGCAAAACCCGGCCTACAGCCTTAATGCGCCCGCCCGGCACTGGCTCTAGAAAGTTTATTTTCAATTCTACGGTGGCGATTTGCGTCCCTTTCGGAACAGTCGTAAAGGCCGCTATTGCTGCTACTGTGTCCGCCACTGTGGCGAGAACTCCGCCGTGCACCACGCCGTGAAGCTGTTTGTGCCTCGGCTTCACCCTCATGCTGAAAACGACATGCCCCTTCTCCAAACTCTCCAGCGAGAGGCCCAGCAGCGAGGTGGCCCCAGTCTCGTTGGTTCTGCGGCGCAGCGCTGCTTCGTACTTTTTCAGGTCACTGAATAATTCCGAGGCCATGAAGTCGCCGTGCTCCTCTCAATATGCGGAAAGTCCGCCATCCAGCGGAATCGCCGCGCCCGTCAGCCAGCTCGATTCTTCCGACGCAAGAAATACTGCCATTTCCGCCACGTCTTCGGGACGGCCCATCCGCCCCAGCGGAATCTGCCCAATCCTCGCCTTGCGCAGAGCTTTTCCCGCCTCCGAGGCCGCGAAAAGTCCCTGCACCAAATCTGTTTCAACTATCGATGGACAGATGCAGTTCGACCGCACATTCTCATGCGCGTGGTCCAGCGCCATCGCTTTCGTTAGCAGCGTTACCCCGCCCTTCGAAGCGCAATATGCCGCCCGGTCCTTCATCGCCACCAGCCCCAGCACCGAGCCCACATTCACAATCGCGCCGCCTCCGGCCTTGCGAAATTCCGGCAGCGCCGCTCGGCACATCAGGAACGGCCCTTTCAAATTTATCGTCATGAGCTTGTCCCACTCGTCTTCGCTGATGCCCTCTATCGTCGACGCGTGCAGGACCCCGGCATTATTTACCAGCACATTCAATTTGCCGAACCTCTTTGTCGTCTCCCTCACCGCCCGCTGGGCATCCTTTGCCTTCGCAACATCGCAAACAATCGCCAGCCCTTCTCCCCCATGTTTTTCCAGCTCACGCAGCGTCTCTTCCAGCTTCTCTTTTCGACGCCCAGCCACCGCGACTTTCGCCCCTTCCCGCGCGAATGCCAGAGCAACCGCCCTCCCTATGCCTGTTCCTCCGCCCGTAATCAGTGCTACCTTACCCGCAAGTCGTGTCACGGTTTTGCCACCTCCCGCGTCTAATGGAGTGCCCTTGCGGCTAGATCTAAATCCTGTTTAGACGGCTTACGTTAAAGATTTCTAAGCCTCGCACGGGCGCCGTTTGCCGGTAGAATGCTGCCCTATCTGTCCGCGGGAAACAACTGAGGACCACGGAGTTCCTCGTTCATGAAGATTGGCATCACCTGTTACCCCACCTACGGCGGCTCCGGCGTCGTGGCCACCGAGCTCGGCCAGGAACTCGCCGCCCGCGGCCACGACATCCATTTCATCAGCTATGCTCCCCCCATCCGTATGAATCTCAACGACCCCCACATCCATTTTCACGAGGTCGAAGTCGCCAGCTATCCGCTCTTCGATCACCCGCCCTACACCCTAGCTCTAGCCACCAAAATGCTTGAAGTTTTTGAAGCCGAATCCCTCGACCTCCTCCACGTCCACTACGCCATTCCTCACTCCGTTAGCGCGCTCCTCGCCCGTTCCATGGCCGCCCCGCGCCGCCTGCCTTTCATCACCACGCTTCATGGCACCGACATCACTCTCGTCGGCAGCAATCGCAGCTATCTCCCCATCACGAAATTTTCCATCGAGCAAAGCGACGGCGTCACCGCCATCTCTCAATATCTTCTCCAGCAAACTCTAAAAGAGTTCGACATCAAGCGCCCCATCGAAGTCATCCCCAATTTCGTGAATTGCGATCTATACACCCGTAAACCCCAGCCCGCCATCCGCGAACAATGGGCGCCCAACGGCGAGCCCATCCTCATGCACCTCTCGAATTTCCGCCCCGTCAAACGCCTCACCGACACCGTCGAAATCTTCGCCATCGTTCGCGCCAAAATGCCCGCCAAGCTCATCCTCATCGGCGATGGCCCAGACCGCGGCGCCGCGGAATATCTCGTCCGCAAAAAACGCCTGCAAAAAGATGTGATCTTCCTGGGGAAGCAAAACGGTGTCTACGAAAAGCTAGCCGCGGCCGATCTATTCCTGATGCCCTCGCAGCTTGAGTCTTTCGGCCTCGCCGCTCTTGAAGCCATGGCCTGCGAAGTCCCCGTAATCGCCACAAACGTTGGCGGCGTCCCCGAAGTCGTCGAGGACGGCGTGGACGGCTACCTCGTCGAGCCCGGCGACGTCAAATCCGCCGCCGCCCGTGCCATTGAAATCCTCTCGCGCTCCGACCGCGGCCGCGAAATGGGCCAGCGCGCCCGCATCGACGCCAAACGCAAATTCTGCGCCAACGACGTCATCCCCGCCTACGAAGCCTACTACCGCCGCGTCCTCGAACAATCCTCCGCCGCCCGCGCCTAATCCTTTTTCAGGAATTTTCCGCGCGGTCCAAGCCTTACGATCGATCTCCTGTTTGCTGCTCGCCTCCGCGAATTCCGCTTCTTCTTGGGCGAAAGTAGCGCACGAACTCAGTATTGGATCCGCACTGCTCGCTCGTGGTACGAAATTCCCCATTGCTGCAATCGCTGCACCAGTTCGGGCGCCACCCCGGCGTCGCGAAACTCTTTTGCAGACTCCCAGACCTTCCCGCCAGTGATCTCGCCATACGTCCGCGGTGCGGCGTAAGCGCTCTTTGTCGCGCCCATCGGCAAGTACTTCGCAATCGCATATTGCTGGTTCTTGTCCATCCATGCGGCAAGCAACGACGCGGTCAGCACCCGATGCACTTCCATCGGCAACGGTCTAAAAATGGGCTCCCAATCGAAACTGATCATAATCCGCGGATCGACATTTTGGTCCGGCCGCCAACCCTTGCTGACGTCTTCGGGGCCCACGCGGGGATCCGTGGATTGCAACGCTTTGATTACAGCCACAAGAAGCCGCGCCGGTTCCGGTTGGTGCGTCTGCTCGTAAAGGTCTCGGTACCTGCCAACCACATACACCCAATCCACCGGACCGCGATCCCGATGTTGATGGTTTCCGCTATTCAAGATGATCTGCAACTCATACCACGATGCCGAGAAATATTCGTTCGTCAGCGCGCTGCCCCCCACCCCAGCCACTCCATCCGGGATCTGCGTAGTCGAAGGGGCGGTCTCCGCCGGAGTGCTGTTGAACCACGTGCGGGAATCCGCGGTCGGCCCAAAAAAGTCGCTCCCGCGTCCTTCAAGCCCAAATTCCTGCATCATCTCCCACGTCTTCACCAGTTGCCACAGCTGTGTCGAGTAAACCTTGTCGGTCAAGCTCGGAGACCACGCCGTTTTTCCTTCGACAGTGCGCTTCAGAAATACGCGCCGCGCCTGCGCCCACTGCGCAAAGCCGGCAACAATCGGGCGCATGTCGTGCTCCGCAGGCTGAGCAGTCGCCAGCAACCTGCGCAGCGAAGCGCTCGCTCCCGCTTTGCTTTTACTTCCCGGTGTCGTCTCCCCGTCGTAGAGTGCCGCGAATTCGCTCTGCGTGAAGGCTGCTCCCCATGCGTCCTTGGGATGTACGCGCGGAAGCCATTGGCTCCAATCCGGCAATTGCAAAGCGATGGGAATCTCACGCGGATTTAGGTTGCCGTCGGGACGAAACATTTCCGGAGTAATGTGCCCCGCAAGATCCGCCAGACTCGCAGCATTTTGCGGCCGCTCTACTGCCGTCTTGCTCGCGGAGGCGCTCTGCTGGCTCACCAAAAACGGCAGCGCATCCGTATCTCGCTCCAACACCCAACCGAGTCCAGCCCCCGCGGCCCATTCCGAGACCGGTCGTTTGTCCACTCCAGGTCCCGGTTGATAAGGTGGGTTCCATGGCCGGCCAGGACTAGGAAAATTCATGCTGCGGATGTAGCTGGCAATCTCCTCGCCCTGCAATTTGGAAAGCGCATGGAACCGCGAGCGGTCAATGATGCTTTCATTTGAGAAGTTGAAGTACTTCAGGTCGCGCCCATCCTGCGCATGGCAGTCCGCGCAGCGCGCCCGAATACTTGGACTATTCGGTCTGTTGCTCGCCACCAGGGAAGCGGAATGCCACAGTTCCCGCCCAGCTTGGATGGAAGCCGCGTCTGGCAGCGGCGGTTTCCAGCTCTCAGGTGTGTCCTCGGCAAAATCCTCCGGCGGCAGAATTTTCTTTCCCTCGCCAGTTAAGAAATTCCACGCAAGGACCCGATACGCGCTCGTGAATCCGTCGGTCTGATTGAACCGGAAGCGGATCGTGTTCGCGCCCGCCACAACCGTCCCCTTCAGCAATGGGAACGTCATCATGAGCGTAGAAAACCCACCGCCGATGCCGCCGAAACTTTTGCCGGGCTCTGCGATTGTCACTGTGTTGTTGTTGAGAGGAATCCAGGCGCTGGCGTTGACCTGGACGCTGGCTTGATCTGCATACCTCAGCCCATGGACCTGCAGCCACAGCGATTGCGCCGATTCCGCCTCTCCCGCCCGCAGTTCGACGGTCCTGCTCGCCGTCGTGCCATCCACGCTCAATACTTCGATCGGCAAGAGCATCCGCTCTGTAGCAGTATCTCTAAATCCGGCGGAAATCGTCGCGGCAGCCAGGAATAGAACTCCCAGCAGGCAAGCCCATCTCGCCGCGCGCTGGGAACGACGGAACTGTCGGCAAACATCTTGCAGAGCGGTTGCAGGTCTCCGCCGAGACGCCTTGCTCCGGGCGGCTGTATGGCTGGGGCGTGCCATGTCGTTCATTTTCAACTCGCAGTCGTTCGGCATACTTTCGCTTTTCGAATGGTAGCAGTTTTTGGCATCGCTTAGTGAACGGCCAGCCGCTAACAGCCGAGCGCCACGGCGCTGAAGCCCTGAATCGGAGGGCGTGAGCGTTGCTTTAGCGATTTCGTGCGCGACTCGATCAGAAATTGGCGGGAAGCTGGCTGGTTTTCGGTCTGTCGAGAATTATCATGGAAGGACGTTCAGCGCGCGAAAAATCCTGCGCGGCGCTTGATGAATTCTGCAGTCCCAAAGGACATCATTTCGTTTTATCGCCGACCGGAGACGCTTTTGCCGGATGCAGCTTGTTATAGTCTTTTATATGCACGCGTAAGCCGGAGTCCAGCGTAAGTTTTGAATACCCTGCCGCAAGCTGTTCTTTGTAGTGATCCAGATAAAAATCGAGTGGATCATTCGGATCCATGTCGATGAGCACCAAATCCGTATCGTTCATCACCAGCTTGCCCAGGCGGATACGATTGTTCTTGAAAGCCATGTAATTTCGGATGAGAATATTCTTCATCGGCTTCACATCCGAACCCCCGAAAGTCTGAACGATTTTTTCGCCCTCCATTCGTATCGAGACGACCTTCCCTTCAATATGGGGAGGCGGCAGAATCTGTTCGAGATCAAGAACCAGATCGTCTTCTTGAGCCTCCACGCCGGGAACCTTGCCCTCTTTGATCAAACTGCCTAGATCGATTCCGAATAGATCCATTAAACCCTTTACCGGCAAATGCATGGCCTTTATCTTCTCGCTGTGCAGCCGGATTTTTCCGTCTGCGGTGGGAATCAGGCTTCCCTCCGTCTCGAACGGCATGTCTCCTTTGTCATGCAGCTTTCCCTTCACTCTCAAGTGCCCCTTCTCCACGCGGATGGATAGCTCCGTTAAGGGCGAATGGGGGCGCGCAAAAACATAAGAATTGAGAACGTTCGCCAGGTCTGACGATTCCATGGCGATTTCCCCCGTGCTTACGCGCAGTTTGAACGAATCTTTGTCGTCGAAGTTGGGAAATTCATTCTTGCCGAGCGGCACCAGCACGCCGTTTAGTGATTTTATTTCCACCGCCACGTTGTCCGAAAAGCGAAACGTAACGTTGCGCATCTGCGTCTGGACCGCGTCCTCCAGGTTGTCTTTGGCCGGAGGATTTTGGCTGAGGACGATTCCTGGCGGTGCGGCGCAAAAAAGAGCCAATAGAGCCAGGGGGATCACAAGCGGTTGAAACTTGGGCAACGGCGAGACCAGCTTCCTGACGAATTGCAAGATTGCACCTCTAGCTGCTCTCAAGTAGAATCTCCGATTTTCGCTTCAAACTAATGCGCCGAAACCACCGCAGGGTGGCCTGCGGCCGCATAGGACGGAAGCGCGACGGACTCCATGTCCGTCATGCTTCTAGGGGTGAGAATCTTGTGCATCTAATGCTGGCAGTCCTGCCGCGGCATCCGCTAACAGGCTCGCCGACAAAATTCCGGGAGACTACAAGCACGATTACGAATTGGCAGGATTTTCCTACAAAGTGGCCCTCTCGCGCAGTTCAATACAGTACAGGAACGTCTCCCGCGCCGCCCGCGGCAACTTGTACGGAGCCTGCCGGGCGCGCCCCCCATCCTTCGGTTTTACGCTGTCTATTCCTAAGTCATGCCTTCTAAGGCTGCGGGTTTTGGGCCTTCCAGTGCTTGACACCTCTATTACTGGTCCGGTATACTCTCTTCGGTTAGCATTGCGCCTCGCCCCTTGGTGGCGTTTCCTTTTGTAGCGCCGGGCTTTAGCCCGGCACTTTCCATCCGTAATCCCAAAACTCAAACTAAGGAGACTTCTATGTGCTCTCTCAGTTTCGTCGGGCGACGGCAGCAACGCAGTGCTCGCAGCCCCGATTTCCGCGCCGTCCGTTTCGACTCAAACTACCCTCTTCTCATCTGCCCGTAAGCCATTCACAATCAACACTTACGAACTCCGGCGTAACTATTGATTCTAAACAACTTACACGAAGCCTAAATCTTTTATAATCAACACTTACGAAAATCACGGGGGAGGGTCCTCACGAACCTCGGCAAGTCAAAATCGCCAGTCACGAGTCACGAGTCACGAGTCACGAACGACGTTTCGTGGGGGCAAAACCATTCGCCCCCAGCGTCCTCACATCCGCCCAACCAGCTACTGTCGGCTCTCTACTTCCGTCCGAATGTGCTCCAGCACGCGCATATGTATCCGGTGAATGATGTAGTCCGACCACAAATGCCAATACGTCTCCGGACGAATCGTGTGGTTGTACCAGGTTGTGCCTTCAAGCCGCGTTCGGCCTCCCGCCAAGGGCGTCAGCAGGAATTGCCCCTGATGCGACAAAAAATACCCATGCAGGTGAGGCGGCTGGATGTTCGCATACGGCGTAATCTCCCGCATCGGCGCCGGGTTCTCCGTCACGCTGAATTTCAACAGCCGCGGCTCATCCCACACTTCAATCGGCTCGACAAACGACCCTGTAGAAAACTCACAGTGTCGGACCGCGCCAACTCCATGCCCGCTAATCTCCGCGCAGCGCGGATACGCAATTCCCGCCCGAAATATCATTTCCTTAGGCGGCGGAATCTCCCGGAACGCCACGACTTCTTTCCACACCGCTTCCGGAGGCGCGTTGATCTCAATCGCCGACTTCACCACGAACGTCTCCGGCTTCAGGTTCGCGACCCGCTCCACGCCGATAAACGACGGCGCGAACAGCAGCACCATGGAAAGCACTGCCGGCGCATCCTTCGCCTTCCAGTAACCTGCCTGGATCGAATAGCCCAGCGTGCCCCCCAGCGCCGCCAGGATTACGGCGAACGGCGCCGCCATCAAAATGCAAATCAGCCCTTCAATGGCGACGACCATCAGCACTGCGCCTAGAATCGCCAGGGGGATCAGCGAAACGGCAAAGCAACTGCGATAGCTTCTCGGCTCGTGGTAGCTGTACACCAGCACCGAAAACAATCCGAGACAAAATGGCGCCGCCACGAAGAGCCCCGCTCCATAGCTCCTCATCGCCTGTGTGCTGAAGAGCGTAAACAGCAGCCCCACCGCCGCGGTGACCAGAATCGCGGTCAACCCCGCTCCCAGTTTGCTGCGCGGAATTAACCCATCGAGCGGTTTCGTCTGCGGCCAGGGCGCCGCTTCTTTCAATTCTGCGCGCGGATGCGTGCCGAGCGCGCACAGCAGGAGAAAAAACAGCACGTTGACTACTGGTACGAAAAACAGCACGACCAGCCACAGTGGCTGCCCCGCATCGCGCAGCCTCTGCACCGTCAACGTGACGCCCAGCCAGATGAACGGTAGCGCGATCGCCAACATCGTTGCGGCAAACGCCGGATCGCCCGCCGCCCTCGCCGTGCTCGATTGCATCTGCGGCCCCAGCGGAAACAGATAATTCCACGGCAGCCACTCGCGATGAAACACGGCCCCTGCCACACCCCGATCCAGCAAAAACTTCAACGCCAGGGCGCTCACTCCCACCGCAGCGTAAGTCCTGCGGCCAACCGTTCCCTGCCATTTCCACATCTCTGCAAATCGCCTGGCCATCGCGCAACTCCCGTGGCACTAGCTGAAGTCTGTGCCGCCCTCAACATCGACAAGAACGCTACAAGGGATCTCCCTGACTCCGAACTGCCCAATTCCGCCGGCTACTTGCCTTGCTCGCATTTCCACCGTCGCACGAGATCCGCCGAGGCCGCGGGCCAACTCGGAAAATGAAACTGGAACCTAGCGGCAAGCAACCGGCTGGGAACCACTCTCCGGCTCTTCAAAATGAGTTCCGTTTCCGTGCGCAAGAAAATCGCCCCGGCCTCCAGCATCCTCTCGTTGGCGGGCAGGCCGATTCTCGTGCCCCACGCCTCCCGCAGCGCGCGCATAAATTCGCCATTCGGGAGCGGCTCGGGCGCCGCAAGGTTCACCGCGCCCTCGAGTTCTTCATGCGCTAGCAAGAACTCAATCGCGCGTGCAAAATCTTCCTCATGGATCCAGGACACGAATTGTTTCCCGGACCCGGCCGTCCCGCCGAGGCCGAAGCGTACAAGCCGCAGGAGCGTGTCGAAGATTCCGCCACGATCCGGGCTCATGGTCATCGCGCTTCGCAGCGCCACTTTCCGCGTCTGCGGCGTGAACGCAGCGAAAAAGCTTTCTTCCCATCGAGTCGCCACGTCGATGCTGAACTTCCACGTCGCAGGCGCATTCGCTTCATGGCCTCCAATCTCTCCGGTGATCTCGTCCATCGGCCGGTCCAACGCATTCCGGTAAATCGTCGCTGTGCTTGCGTTCAACCAAACTCGCGGCGGCTGCTTGAGCTTCGCGATGGCTAGGCCTAGCAACCGTGTGCTCTTCACGCGCGATTCTAAGATTTCGCGCCGGTTCGCCGAGTTGTACCGGCAATTCACGCTTCGTCCTGCAAGATTGATGACCGCGTCCGCCCCGTCCAGCTCATTCGCCCAATCGCGCAGATTCTCACCATCCCAGGCAACAACCCGCCACGGAGATGGAACCGTAGTCCGCGACAGCGCGACGACCGAATGCCCTCGCGCATGAAAGTATCGGCCCAGAATATTTCCCACTTGGCCGGTTCCGCCGGCGATCACGATGCGAAGCGCCGCTGCACCCACCAGTTCAGATTCAGTTGTCTTGATCTGATCTTCCAGGACTCTCATGGCCTCTACCTCGAAATCCAATATGTCGCTAGTTTTGCCGCGTCGGTTCGGGTGCCGGGCACGCGTGCGCCGCGCAATTCCGGTGCATCGCGATTCGCCGGTACCAAGAACGCAGGATCTCGATCATTCCGGGAATCCTGGCGAGCCATACCAGCGGCCGCGCCCACCAAATCTCGTGCGCCAGCGCAAGGCACGCATCTGCTCCACCAAACTGTTGCCCGTCGGAAAGCAATAGCCGGATTTGGCGCAACAATTCCTCGCGCGACATTCCCAACAGCGCTCCGACGCGAGGATCTTGCAGCGGCGCGACGGCCATCCCCCGCCGCTCCAGAATCGGCGCCAGCCACCGCGCAATCCGCGTGCAAAACGCGCAATCCGCGTCAAAAAACAACCAGCCTCGCGCGTGCCGCCCTTTTCCGTCCGTATACTCCGAGGTCAACGAAATCATCTGTGTGGGACAGACATTCCTGTCTGTCTCCTTTCTCTTTCTTCACTCACCACTCGCCACTTCTTCTCCGTGCTCTCAGCCGTTCGCCGCTTTCTTCCCGAGCAGCGTCACCACTTTCCCTCTCAACCTCCCGACTCCCTTGAGCGCCGAAACGGGCATGCGCAGCACTTCGTCAAACAGCCCGGTCATCACCTTCAGGAACTCCAGCATGCTCTCCAGCCGCTCTCGCGTGTACGCATCGCCGTGCGCTTCTGCCTTGGACTCCGCGACGCACTCCGCCAGCACGCGCAGCGTCGGATCAATCTCGCGTCGCTTGCGCTCCTCGCTCACGATGCGGAATATCTCCCAAACATCCTTGATGGACTCGAAGTGGTCGCGCCGGTCGCCCAGCACATGGACGACGCGCACGATGCCCCAGCCCTGCAGCTCGCGCAGGCAAGTGCTCACGTTCGAGCGCGCCACGGCCAGCGTCGTGGAGATCTCGTCCGCGGGCATGGGTACCGGCGAAAGAAACAGCAGCGCATGCACTTGCGCCACGGTGCGGTTGATGCCCCAGCGGGTGCCCATTTCGCCCCAATGGAGGATGAATTTCTGGGCTACGGGCGTGAGCGTTGCTTTTGTAGTGTCTGTCATTTCTGTTTGTTCTCTCTGTACAGAAATTACCGTAGAGACAGCGATTTGTCAAGTCCTTTTTTCAGCCCTCCGGTGCGGCAAAGGCGGAGGTAGAAAATCGTCGCACCTGTCCTTTTTCCTCCCTTCCCCGCCATTTACACGCCCCTCTTCCTTTGTCAATCTGTTGCCAGCGAGGATGTCGTGGGATCTAGCTTCGCAAGAACAGGCATTCGCACAGCAGCTATCGTTGCGCTGGGAGGCTTTGCCGGCATTTTAAGCTTCTGTACTCTCCCCAAAACGCACGCGGAATCGCAGTCCTACTCCGGTGGCGACTCCGTTAGCGCATCCGCCAACGCGGCTCTCTGCCCCGTCGTTTATCCGGACGATCAGACGCCCTCTTCGCGCGGCTACCACTACAGTTTTTTCGGCAACGCATTCTTCATCAATGAGCAGGGCTATCTGCTTACCGTCGCGCATGTCCTCGAGAACTTTCGCGATGGTGGCCAGCCGTACATTCTCGTGAATCGCCCGGATGCACCGTCCCGGCTTCTGAAAGTCACGGTGATTGCCAAGGACTTGCAGCACGATGTGGCCTTTCTTCGCGCTTCACCCAATCCTTTCGCGGGCAAATACGCTGTCGCATTCGTGCCGCTCGCATCTGAGCTTGCCGCTCGCGGCGAGGCGGTGCTTGCGTTGTCGCTGCATCCAAAAAGGCTGCAGGACGCACAAAGTTTCGAGTACGAGCGGGAGGATGCTTCGACCGGAACTGTTCTCTCCTACGAATCCACACGACTGGACCACTCGAGCCCTCCCGCGGATGTATTCTTGCTGAGTCATCCAGTGGAGAAGGGGCAGAGCGGTTCGCCGGTTCTGGCGCTTAAGTCGCACGCCGCCGTCGGCCTGGTCGAAGGGCTGTGGCTGCGCGGGGTTACTCTGTCATCAGCTCGGCCGGCAGCGCTACCGACCAACACGCCCGGCGCGGCGATTCCCATTCGTTACGCGATTGCCTTATTACAGCAACACGGAATCGCATGGCATGCGGCCAAATCTTCGTCGCAGCAGTCGTTACCGGCGACCGCGCCGCGAACCGCCGCGGACCGACCGAAGCAGTAGATAGAAAATGCGGGCAAAATATCCGCGCTAAGGAATGATGCGGTTCATCGGTGAAGAGCGATTTGTTCTTGATATCCATGGAAACTCAAGACGTGAGCAGAGATCTAGGGAATGACGACGAGGCGGCGGCCACCGGATTCCGGCCGCTGCCAAACGTTTTCAATCTCGGCGAGGGCGACGGATTCGGTTTCGATTTGGAGAGCGCCTTTCGCGCCCCACTCCATGACTTGTTTCATCGCAGAAATGAGAACTTCGCGCGAGGGGATCCCGGCGGTTCCGAGGATGGTCAGCGCGGTGCTTCTGAGCGCCGCCGCGGGAAGCGCGATGGTTGGGCCTGCGCTTTCGCCCACTTGGACAAGGCGCGTCTCTGAATTAATCACGGCAAATTCCGGACGCGTGATCGCAGCAAGGAGCACTTCCGTGGGCCGGCCCCAAACATAGTCGATGACGACGTTGAATCCGCCCTCGCCTGCTTCCTGGGCAAAAGCTTTTCTCAGGTCGTCATCGGGCTGGTTGAGCTGGATGATTGCATCTGCTCCTAGTCGGGGCAGTTGTTCCAATGCCTTCGCGTTGCGGCCGGAAGCAATCACTCGCCCCGCTCCCAGCAGTTTTGCGACCTGAACAGCCAACCTCCCTGTTACGCCCGTGGCGCCAAGTATGAGCACGGTCTCGCCCTTTGCTACCTTTGCGCGCTGGCTAAGCACCAGCCAAGCAGAAACGCCCGGATTGGGAAGCGCCGCAGCCGTCGCGTCATCCAGGCTATCCGGCAGGGGAAAACAAAACGCAGCGGGCACTACCGTACGCTGGGCCATGGCGCCAAAGGGACGACGCGACCCGCCAAAAAAGACCCTGGTTCCATCGGCGAGGTCGCCAACACCATCCGTTCCGCAAATTACGGGGAGTTCGCGCGGACTGGCGAAGTGCGAGCCGCTGGCCAGCTGCTTGTCCACGGCTTTCAGCGACGCCGCGCGCACCCTCACGATAACTTCCTCTTGCCCTGCTGCGGGCTCGGTAAACTCTTCGCATCGCGGAGGATTTCCTAATTCATGTAAGACGGCAGCTTTCATGCGAACTCGTCCAACAGCAAAAAAAAGCCCGGTTTCCTTTCGAGCTGAGAACTCGGCGGCAGGCATTATGACAGTCTTTTCAATGCGCCGCGGCCCGAGTGTGGTCGAGGCGGCCGAGAGATTCCTCCACGGTTCGAAATTTCTCGCAACACGGAAAATGCGTTGTCTCCCTGTGCCATCCGTGCTGTCATAAATAATTGCGGAGCGGGCGATCCGCAGTTCCGGGAGAGGTGAGAGAATCCAGCCTCCGCCGAATCAGGCGGGCGCTGCGGAGGAGAAATGCCGACTCAAACACTGGACCCGACTCTCCAAGAATTCCTGCGAGGACGCCACATCGCAACACTCGGGACGGAGAACGAGGATGGGACCATCCACCTGACAGCAGTATGGTATCTCTTCGAGTACGGCTGTCTGTTCGTTGCGACGTCTTCCAAGAGCCGAAAAGCACGTAATCTGGCGGCGCGGCCGAAGGCTTCGTTGATGGTGGACCTGCGAAGGCCGGGAACAGAGCGCGGTGTCACTGCCGCAGGAAGAGCGGAATTGATTTCAGGCGACCTGTCCCGAGAAACAAATCTGCGGATACACAGCCGGTATTTGAGCGCTGGTGCCCTGTCCGATCCCCACGTTGGGCCTGTGTTTGCATCGTTTGATGACGTCACGATACGACTCACGCCCGATTCGTGGACCGCATGGGATATGGCTGTGCTGGACGCCCAAGCCCTTGGGGGCCGATTGGGCGGAACGCCCGGATACCTGCTCCCGCTCGATTGAAAGTGGTTGCTTAGCTTCAGAACAGAGAATATCGCAAAGTCTAGAGCGAACGGAGAGAACAAAATTCCCGACACTCTGGCCAGAAAGCGGATGCTCCATCCAATTGAGCTAAGGGCGCGCAATTGCCATTACAGATGCTGGCCGCAGTTTCCTGCTGCGCGCAGTGGAGTTGGGCAAAACGCCATCGGTTCCGCAACAGTCTCAATTAGATGGATCGGATGACGGCTCTGTATGAACTTCCCAGTTTGGTTTTTGCCGTTCATCCGACCGGCTGCATCGTGGAGACCAGTTCCGGGATGTCGATCTTGATCAGGGTTCCAAGGCCGGCGCGGCTTTCGATTTGCAGATGAAAATCCGCGCCGTAGAGCACGCGGAGGCGCTCGCGGACATTACTCAATCCGATGCCCTCGACGTAGACATGGGGCATTTTTTCTTCGGAGATGCCCACGCCGTTGTCCTCGATTTCGATCTGCAGCCGTCCATCGCGATTGGTGGTTCGCAGCTGAATTTTTCCACCGTCGAGCTTTGGCGCGAGTCCGTGTTTCAGGCAATTCTCGACGATGGGTTGCAGAAGCATGCTGGGCACAAAGGCTTCGAGCGTTTCTTCCTCAATGTGTTTGATGATGTCCAGATTGTCGTGGCCGAACCGGGCCACTTCGATGTCGAGATAGTCGTCGATAAACTCGAGTTCCTCGCGCAGCGGCACGAAGGTTTCGTGTTTGCGCAGGAGCCGGCGTAAAATATTGCTGAGCTTAAGCACCACGCCGCGTGCGTTATCCGGATCGAAGCGGATCAGAGCGGAAACGGTGTTGAGGGTGTTGAAAAGAAAGTGCGGGTTGATTTGGCGGGAGAGAGCGTCCATGCGCGCCTTTAGCAAAAGTTGCTGGTGGCGCTCGAGGTTCATCTCGATGCGCGTGTTGTTCCAAATTTTGAGCGGCGCGGCGACGGACATGAGCGTCGCAATTACCGTCAATACCAGCCACCAGTCCCACTGCGGATGAATGGCGAAAAGCCACTTTGGCTTGGTGGCGTGCACAAGGGCAACGCGGCCCAGTTCGAGCGCGACGCACACGCCGAGCGGAGCCATTTCCCAGGACAACTGCGCTTTTTTCAGCAGGCGAACCGCGGCTTTCGGAATGTTCAGAAACGTGAAAGGCCCGAAGTTCCAAAGATCTTCTTTATTGGGAATCGCTTGACGGATTAATCCGCCCAGCAACCCTGCCGTGGAGGCGGCTGGCATCGCCAGCCACTCGTGAGAAATCAGCGCGGGAATGGTGATTATTGCGCCGCCGATGGGGCCAACCACGCGGCCGCCCAGCAAACCCATCAGAAAGGCGCCTTCGAGCGAAAGGTCCGCGAAGCGGTACTGAGGATTCACAAGCCGCAGCGTTACTCCGACAATGAGAGGCGGCGTCATGAACAGCATCAGCTTGAGTTTTTGGTCGGGGTCGCGCTCTTCCGTAAACAGGACGCGGCGGAAGGTATTCCAGCGCGCCAGCAATGCGGCGATAGAGGAGGCTACGCCCACCTTCAGCAGCAAGGTGAAGAGGAGGTCGCGAACTGCCGTAGCCGTGTCCATAATCGGATTACGAGGCCGTCTTGGCTAACGCTAGCCAATCGCAGGCGCGATGTAAAGCGCTCCGTAGTGTACCTGTTATACTGCTCGTTCCATATGCCAACGGATTCGCGCAGAAGCAAGCCATCGAAGAAAGCCGCAACAGTAAGTCTCGTCGCCAGGGCCGCACTTCCCACACGCTACGGCCGTTTTACGATCTACGGCTTCAAAGGGCGGGGTCCGCAAGAGGAGGCTATCGCACTGGTGCGCGGCAAACTTAACGGAAAAACGGCGCCGCTAGTGCGTGTCCATTCGCAATGCCTTACCGGGGACGTTCTGGCTTCGCTGCGTTGCGATTGCCGCGCGCAGCTCGAGCTATCGCTGCGGAAAATCGGGAGGGCTGGATCCGGAATCTTGCTCTATTTGCCCCAAGAGGGCCGCGGGATCGGATTGTTGAACAAGCTTCGAGCCTATGAGCTGCAGGACGGTGGGATGGACACAGTCGAGGCCAACGAGACACTGGGATTCGCCGCCGACGCGCGAGACTACGATTTCTCCGCGCAAATTCTGAAAGAACTGGGCACCCAGAAGATCCGCTTACTCTCGAATAATCCGGAAAAAGTTCGCCAACTCGAACGCTCCGGAATTCGCGTGGTTCAGCGAGTGGCATGCCAGCCGCGCGTGTCGAAAATCTCCAGGGCCTATCTCCAGACGAAGAAAAGTAAGATGGGCCATCTGCTCGACGGCCTCTGAGGATTCAAAACCATGACTCCGTCCATCCTGCAGCGCGTCAAGTTTCTTGCATCCCCGAAAATGCTTTTCGAGATGTACATGGACTCCAAGAAGCACTCTGCCGCGACCGGCGCACCCGCCAAGTTGAGCCGCAAAGTGGGCGGCGCATGGCACGCACATGGCGGGGCCATCGGCGGCAAAAACCTGCTCATTATTCCCGAGCAGAAGATTGTTCAGGCATGGCGCGCCACTCACTGGGAAAAGGGAGAGAGCTCCGTCTTGATTCTGACTTTTGAGAAAGTCCCCGGCGGTTCAATCGTGGACCTCGTTCACGTGGGCGTGCCGCAACACGACCAAGAGGGTGTGCGGAATGGCTGGCTGAAATACTACTGGAAGCCCTGGAAGAAATATCTGGAATTGAGGAAAAGATCGTAGGGAAACTATCAGTACTTTCTTCACGCAAAGGAATTGTCGCGGCCAGGCTCTGCAGTTTTCTTGAATTGCGGCGTTATCCGCCGCCGACGAATTGAACGATTTCGTAGCGGTCGCCGGGTTCCACTGGGGTTTGCGCCCAGGCAGGTCGAGGAAGGATTTCGAGATTTCGCTCGATGGCCACACGGCCGGAATCCAGGCCCAGCGCGACGAGCAAATCGCTAACCATCGCCCCTGCATTCGCGGCGCGCTGTTCGCCATTCACGAAAATCGAGATTACAGTTTCCATTTTATTCCCGCAGCAATGCTATTCCTGTGAGAAAGAGGCTCAGGCTGTCGGTATACGCGGCCGTGCGCGCAACTGGAATTTCAACTGGCCTTTCGAGTCCCCTTGGGTCGCCTCAATCACTAACGCGGGGTCGGCTCCGGCGAGCTTGGGCATGTCGAACTCGAGCCGCGCCTGGCCATCGGCGCCGGTCTCCGTCGAATGTTCCGTGATGTTCGCCGCGCCGTCAACACGGGCAGTTACGAGAGCACCGGGAACGCCTGCTCCATTTTGCTTTTTCCGGACTGCGAGATGCAAATTCGCACGCTTGCCGGCGAGCCAGCTTTTCGCATTAATCAACTCCAGTGCAAGCGCCGGAGAGTGAGAGACAGCCGGATGTCCCGCGGAATCAGCTTGCTTCTTCGAGGCAGTACTTTCCTGAACGGGTAAGGGAGGCGGAACAAGGTGCAGAGCACCAGTTCGAATTTCTTCGACCACGGTGCGATGCTGATCGTCAATCCGCTTCCGCAGCAGATTCTCATGTTCCGAGCCGAGCGGCAGCAAATCAAAATAATTATTGGTGCGACGGTGCAAAACCCGGCCGCGGCAATAGACGGTGGTGTCGATCAGCGCATTCGCGGTGCCGCGGTCTTCGGTCTGCACGTGAAAGACCGTCTCCCCCACTTTTACATCCGAGTTATGCCCGAAGAGCATTTTAGGTCCACTTCCTCTGCGGCGAGGATGTCGATGAATTTGTCACTGTAAGCCGCCAGATTTTTCTCGTGCCATTTGACCGACTGGCTTGTGAATGGATATTATAGCGCTTCGCCTATGACCGATTCAGGGTTACAAGCGTACACTCCGCTTCTCTTACACCTGCTGATTGCGACGGCACTCGCCGGAGCGCTGACAGCTGCCTCGGTGCTGGTGGGGTGGCGCCGCCCCAGCCGCGCCAAACAGCAGCCCTACGAATGCGGCATGGAGCCGACCGGGGACGCGCGCGCGCCTATTTCGGTGAGATTTTATCTCGTCGCGATGGTTTTTATACTTTTCGACGTGGAAGCCATTTTTTTGTATCCATGGGCCTATATTTATCGAGACTTTATAAAAATGTCTCCGAGCATCGGCTTGTACGGGTTTGCAGAGATGATGGTTTATATCGCCATCCTCTTGGTCGGGTACTTCTATCTGTGGAAAAAAGGCGCGCTGGACTGGCATAAGTATTAGCCTGCTCCTGAGGGTTTGGAAACAGTGACAGAGAATACCAGCCAAAAAGCTAATGTTGTCGTCGAGCACCTGCGCGCGTGGAATCCGAACGCCATCGAGGAAGTGATTGAATTCCGCGGGGAGACGACGATCGTTCTGGCGCGGAAAATATTGCGAGCCGTGGCCGAACGCTGTCGTGACCACGCGGATCTGAAATTCAATTTGCTCACCGATGCGACTTGCGTGGACCGGTTTCCGCACGAGCCGCGCTTCGAACTGAATTACCATCTCGTTTCGATCTCCCGGCGCGACAAGATTTGCCTCAAAGTTCGTCTGGCAGGATCGGACGCGGTCGTGGACACGCTCGTCCCTGTCTGGCCGGGCGCGAATTGGCTGGAGCGCGAGATTTTCGACCTGATGGGAATTCGCTTCACGGGCCATCCGGATTTGCGGCGAATCCTGCTGCCAGACGATTTCGAAGGGCATCCGCTGCGCAAGGACTTTCCCGTCGAAGGGTATCGCGACGTTCCGATGGTTCCCGGATTCAGAAAGAGCTCTGTATGACGACGGTCGAAACGGCAGCGGGCGCAACGAAAACGATGGTCCTTAATATGGGCCCGCAGCATCCCTCGACGCACGGCGTGCTGCGCGTGCTGCTGGAGCTGGAAGGCGAAACGGTGATAAAGGCCATCCCGGATCTGGGATACCTGCACACGGGCATTGAGAAGAGCTGCGAAGACAAGACGTATTCGCAGGCGATTACGCTGACCGACCGGATGGATTATCTCAATCCGCTGGGGAACAACCTTGTGTACTGCATGGCCGTGGAAAAGTTGTTGGGGCTCGAAGTTCCGAAGCGGGCGCAGTATGTTCGCGTGATGCTGGTGGAGCTGCAACGCATTTCTTCACACCTGGTGTGGCTGGGAACGCATGCGATCGACCTCGGAGCGATGTCCGTTTTTCTTTATTGCTTCCGCGAGCGCGAAGAGATTCTGAAAATTTTCGAGATGTTCGCCGGACAGCGGATGATGACAAGTTACATCCGCATCGGGGGCATCGCGCTGGAACCTCCGACGGGCTGGAAGGCGGCGGTCGACCGCTTTCTGAAAATGATGCCCAGCCGCATAGATGATTATGAATCGCTGCTGACCGGAAACCGCATTTGGATGGGGCGCACGCAGGGCGTTGGGTATATTTCCGCGGAAGACGCGGTGGCCCTGAGCATGACGGGCCCGACGCTGCGCGCAGCGGGAGTGCCTTACGACAACCGCAAACTGTTTCCCTATTCAAGTTATGAAGAATTCGAATTTGACGTGCCCACGCGGACGGATTCCGACTGCTTCGGGCGGTACATGGTTCGCGTGGCCGAGATGCGCGAAAGCTTGAAGATCGTCCGGCAGGCGATGGCCAAGATAACCAACGACGGCCCGATCCGCACGGAAGCGCCGGGAATCGTGCCGCCGGCCCGCGAGAAAATGAAGACGGAGATGGAAGCGCTGATCTACCACTTCAAGATTTTCACGGAAGGATTTTCGCCGGCTCCGGGCGAGGCATTCGTGACGGTCGAATCGCCGCGCGGCGAATTGGGCTGCTTCGTGGCCAGCGACGGCTCGCCGAAACCGCTGCGCGTGCATTTTCGCTCGCCTTCCTATATTAATCTGCAGGCGTTGCCGAAGCTGATCTCCGGCCAGTTGATATCCGACGTGGTGGCGTGCATCGGGACGATTGATATTGTGCTGGGAGATGTGGACAGGTAAGACGAAAGAAAAAACAAGGACGTAATGAAGTAATCAAGAAAAGAAACAACTAGAAAGCGGAAGAGCCAGAGGGAAGCTGACAACGGAATGGAACTGAGTCCACAACTCGCGGCGAAATTCGAGAAGTTGCAGACGGCGTATCCGTTCAAGCGCAGCGCGCTGATTCCCATGATGATGTACGCGCAGGACGAGTATGGGTGCGTGAGCGACGAAATGATTGCGGAGATCGGGCGTCGGCTGGATCTGAACCACGTTCAAGTCGAGGAAACGCTCGAGTATTACTCGATGCTGCATCGCAAACCGATGGGAAAATATCACGTTCAGGTGTGCACGAACGTGGCGTGCATGCTGCGCGGCGGCAAGGAAATCCTGGAACGTGCGAAAAAGCGCCTCGTAATCGGCCACAAAGAAGTGACCGAGGATGGCATCTTTTCCCTCGAAGAAGTCGAGTGCATCGGCGCCTGCACCGGCGCGCCTGCCATGCAAGTGAATTATGACTTTCATGAAAATCTGACGCTGCTGAAGTTTGACCGAATCATCGAGCAACTGGATGCCGGGAAAGTGCCACCACCGGAACCGGTCACCGCAGGAGCGGTTCACGCGCGGGAGCCTGGAGAGACGCCGCTCATCAGCAAGCTCTTTGGGGTTAAGGATTCGCAGAAGATCGATGTTTATTTGAAGCACGACGGGTATAAAGCGCTCGAAAAAGCGCTGCGGGAGATGACGCCGGAATCCATCATCGACGAAGTGAAAAAATCCAGCCTACGAGGGCGCGGCGGTGCGGGGTTTCCGACGGGAATGAAGTGGTCGTTCGTGCCCAAGGATTCCCCGAAACCGAAATATTTGATTTGCAACGCCGACGAATCGGAACCCGGCACGTGCAAGGATCGTCCGCTGATGGAGATGGATCCCCATCAGATGATTGAGGGCATGATCATCGCGGGGCGCGCCTTTGGGGCGCATAGAGGATTTATTTACGTTCGTGGCGAATATCGCTACGTCCTGGATATCGTGCAAACGGCGGTGGATGAAGCGTACGCGAATGGCTACCTGGGCAAGGACATTCTCGGTTCCGGCTTCGATTTCGACTTGCTCACCCACACCGGCGCGGGCGCTTACGAATGCGGCGAAGAATCCGCATTGATGGAATCTCTCGAAGGCAAGCGGGGTTATCCGCGCATCAAGCCGCCCTTCCCTGCTGTGGTCGGCTTGTACGGCTGCCCAACGATTATCAACAATGTCGAAACGCTTAGTTCCGTGCCGGCCATCATTTTGGAAGGCGGCGAGGCCTACGCCAAGCGCGGCACTCCAAAGAATGGCGGCACGCGTCTGCTCTGCGTCTCCGGCCACATCTCGAAGCCGGGGATTTACGAAATTCCTCTGGGGATGAACATGAAGAAGTTCATCTACGAAATGGCCGGCGGGATTCCTGGCGGAAAAAAGTTGAAGGCCGTGATCCCTGGCGGAAGTTCGTGCCCCATTATGAGCGCCGACGAAGTCGACATCGCGATGGACTACGATTCCGTGGCCAAAGCCGGCTCGATGCTTGGCTCCGGGGGTATGGTGGTGATGGATGAAACGACCTGCATGGTGGACATGGCGCGGCGCATCATGCACTTTTACGCGCACGAGTCCTGCGGCTGGTGCATACCGTGCCGTGAAGGCACGTCCTGGCTTAAGAAGATGCTGGATCGGTTCCACGCGGGCTTCGGCCGTCCTGAAGATATTGACCTCACAGGTGAGCTGGCGAAAAACATGCTGGGCCGGACGTTCTGCCCGCTCGGCGATGCCGCCGCGCTCCCGACGATCAGCATCGTGCAGAAGTGGCGCAACGAATTTGAAGATCACTTGAATGGAAGATGCGCATACAAATCCGCGGAAGCGCTCGTAGGCTCGCGTTAGGAATCCATGGCAGAGACGAAGCTGGTTACGCTGAAGATTAACGACCGCGATGTGCAGGTGCCGCAGGGCACGCTGGTGATCGAAGCGACGCGCCGAATAGCAACGGAAGTGCCTTCCTTCTGCTATTACCCCGGACTTTCGTTGCAAGCCGCCTGCCGCATGTGCCTCGTAGAAGTGGAAAAAATGCCGAAGCTGCAGACGGCATGCACGCTGGTAGCTACCGAAGGCATGGTCGTTCGAACGAACACAGACCAAGTTCGCGCCGCGCGCAAGGCGATGCTTGAGTTCTTGCTGACGAATCATCCGCTCGATTGCCCGGTGTGTGACAAAGGCGGCGAGTGCGAGCTGCAAGACATGGTGTTCCGCTACGGCGCGGATACCAGCCGGTTCGTCGAAGAAAAGATTCATCGCCCGGAAGAAAAATGGTCGGAGCTCGTTTATTACGACGCCCCGCGCTGCATTCTTTGCTTCCGTTGCGTGCGCGTGTGCGACGAAGGGATGGACGTGAAAGCGCTCGGCGTGGGGATGCGCGGTGCGAACAGCATCATTATTCCGAACCGCGAAGATCATCTCGAGTGCGAAGAGTGCGGCATGTGCATTGACATCTGCCCGGTCGGCGCATTGACGAGCGGCACGTACCGCTACAAGACGCGGCCGTGGGAGATGACCTACGTCTCGACCGTTTGCACGCACTGTTCGAACGGATGCAAAACGACGCTGAGCGTGCGGAATCACGAAATCATGCGGGCGAATAACCGCGATCTCTCGGGAATCAACGAGGATTTTCTATGCGTCAAAGGCCGCTTCGGCTTTGATTTCACCAAACACCCGGAGCGTCTGCGCCAGCCCATGTTGCGCAAGGGCGACAAGCTCTATCCCGTCTCATGGGAAGAAGCTGCGCAGACCGCCGCCACGAGATTGAAAAAGATTCACGATGCCGGCGGCAAGGATTCCATCGGCTTTATCGGCTCGAACCGTACCTCGAACGAAGAGAACTATCTTTTTCAGCGGCTGGCTCGCGCCACGTTTGGCACCAACGACATTGACCATCACCGCACCGCGGACTACACCGGCCTCATGACGGCGCTGGGCGACCGTGCCGGGGATTCCCTGCTAACGATGCAGCAGCTCGCAGAAGCAAAAGCCGTGCTTTTGGTTGGCAACGATCCGACAGATCAGAATCCCTTAGCCGCCTGGCAGATTCGCAAAGGAATTCGCCACATTGCCGCGAAGCTTTTCATTCTGAATGCCCATGAGATTAAGCTGAAGCGCAAGGCAGCGCAATTCGTCAAGCTCGCCGCGGGCCAGGAAGCGGCCGCCATCCGCTGGATGGCGCACGAAGAGGGGCAACTCCCAAGCAATCTGGTTGAGCAACTCGTTCAATTGAAGGCGGCCCTCGATGCCGAGCCCGACGTGGCCATTGTCTTCGGCGCGGAAGTGACGGGCGCGGCGATTGCGCAACTCGTTGCGTTCGGGTCAAAACTGCACGGCAAAGTTCGCTATATGGCCCTGGGCGACTACGCGAATTCGCGCGGAGCCGCCGACATGGGGCTGCTGCCGGACCGGCTACCGGGTTACGCGCACGTCGACGATTCCGCAGCGCGCGAGGCACTTGAACGGTTGTGGGACGCTGTTCTTCCTGCGAAGCCGGGGCAGACCACACCGGCCATGGTGGAAGCGGCACAAACTGGAAAACTCAAAGCGCTCTATGTCATGGGCGCGAATCCGCTGGCGCACTTTGGCACGCTTGGTTTTGGACGCGGCAAACTTGAATTGCTGATCGTTCACGAAATGTTTTTGACGGACACCGCGAAAGTTGCTGACATTGTTTTCCCCGCCGCCTCGGCTTACGAAAAAGAGGGCAGCGTTACGAATACTTCCGGCGAAATTCAACTTCTGCACAAAGCTGCCGAAGTGATGGGCCCACGCACTGACTTTGACCTGTTGCGCATTTTGTCGCACCAGTTGGAAAAACTGGGCTTGGGCAAAGCGTTCCACTACAAGTCGCCGGCTGCGGTCTTCGAGGAAATTCGCAAGGCGGTTCCGGGTTATGACGTGCTGCCCGCGGGATTGCTGACCGGCGGCGCGGAAGCCACGCGCGTGCATGTCGCGAAGAACGGCCACGCGCCTTATGACGTTCCGACTGGTCTGATTCGCTCCGCGCACGACACGCTCTTCACCAGCGGCACGCTTGGCCGCTTCTGCACCATGATGGAATCCCTGCCGGAGGCGGAAGCCAAGCCGTGAGCGCCTTCTTATCCGCCAACGTCAACCTGATCATCATTCTCGTCAAGATTGCGCTTTTGCTATTTATCGTTCTGACCGTCAATGCCTATCTCACCTGGTTCGAACGCAAAGTTGTGGCGCATATGCAATCGCGTTGGGGACCGCATCGCGTCGGGCCGCACGGCCTGCTGCAGCCTTTGGCTGACGGCGCAAAATTTCTATTAAAAGAAGATCCGACGCCGGCGGGTGTAGACAAATTCACATATTTTCTGGCACCGCTGATGGCGCTGGCGCTCGCGCTTACATCGATAGCCATCATTCCCTTCGGCCCACAGCCACTGCACCTCTTCGGACACGACATCACTCTCGGCATCGCTGATCTGAATATCGGCATCCTCGCGCTTTTTGCCATCACGGCTCTGAGCGTTTACGGTGTCGCACTTGCTGGCTGGTCTTCCAACAGCAAATATCCGCTGCTCGGCGGCCTTCGCAGCTCGGCGCAGATGGTCAGCTACGAACTCGCGCTGACCATGTCTGTCGTTGGCGTGCTCCTGCTCGCGGGCAGCTTCAATCTGCGCGATATCATCAACGCGCAGGCACACCATCCTGAGTGGGGCATCTTGGGATGGAATATTTGGCCGCAAATTTTGGGATTTTTCTGCTTTTTTGTGGCGGCAGTCGCGGAAACCAATCGCGTCCCGTTTGATCTTCCCGAGGCGGAATCCGAACTCGTTGCCGGTTTCCACACGGAATATGCGAGCTTCAAGTTCGCCATGTTTTTTATCGCTGAGTACACCAGCATGATCACTGTCTCGTGCCTTTGCACGATCATGTTTTTCGGCGGATGGCTCTCTCCCTTCCCAGCTAGCTGGACGTTCGCACACTATCTGCCGTCGGTGATTTTGATTCCGTTTGGGTTGTGGGTCATTTGGGACGGCATCCGCTACGAAACAATTTTTGGCAAGATCATACTTCCCGGCGTCGGCACCGCCATCGCAGTCATCGGCGCCGTGCTCATTGCCTTCCCCCCTGTGAACGAATTCATTCAAGGACCGTTCTGGCTGCTGGCGAAAATATTTGTCTTCCTTTTTGTGTACGTCTGGATGCGTGGGACGCTTCCGCGATTCCGGTACGACCAGCTCATGGCCTTTGGCTGGAAATTACTCCTTCCGGTTTCGATCGCCAACGTTGTAATCACCGCTTTCGTCATGCTCATGCGGGGTGCGAAGTGACGCCGCAGCTTGCCATTTTCTTTGTACTCGCGGCGCTTGCGGTGCTCGGCGCGCTGAGCCTCATCCTTCAGCGCCATCCGATTCACAGCGCGCTTTCTCTCATCGTAGTGATGATCGCTCTTGCGGGACTTTACCTCCTGATGGGCGCGGAATTCGTCGCCGCGGTTCAGATCATCGTCTATGGCGGAGCGATCATGGTGCTTTTCGTGTTCGTCATCATGCTTTTGAATGCCGGGGTGGAAGAGCGCACCAATGTCTCGAAACTTGCGGGCGTCGCGGGCATCCCGCTGGCGGTTGCGCTCCTCGGCTTTCTAGCCGCGGCGATCGCCCGCTCAAACGAAAGCGCGCAAGCAGGTTTGCAGACCGGCACGCTGGCCAATACCAAAGAAATTTCGACCATGCTCTTTCGGGAATTTGTTTATCCGTTCGAACTGACTTCGTTCCTCATTCTCGTGGCGATCCTCGGCGCGATCGTTCTGGCGCAGCGGGAGAAAAGCTGAAGATGGTCGCGACGAGTTACTACCTGATTCTCAGCGCCATCCTGTTCGGCCTGGGTGTCGTCGCTTTTGTATTCAGGCGCAACGTCATCACAATTTTCATGTCCATCGAGTTGATGCTGAACGCCGTCAACCTGGCGTTCGTGGCGTTCAGCCAAGCGCGGCATCAATCGGACGGCCAGGTTTTCGTTTTGTTCGTGATCGTGGTAGCAGCGGCGGAGGCGGCTGTCGGGCTGGGAATCATTATTCTTACGGCGCGCAACCGGCAATCCTTGAACGTCGAGCGCGTGGATTTGCTCAAACTCTAATGCCCATACTCGACCATCTGTGGATAATTCCGCTGCTGCCGCTGCTCGGCTCGGCCGTCAACGGCCTGCTGGGCGGCAAGTGGCCGAATAAAATCGTCAATAGCGTTGCTCTCGGCGCAACGGGCCTCTCCTTCCTCTTTGCGGTTGAAGCCGTACGTGAATTCGTGCACTTGCCGCCCGAACAGATTCCCTGGGTGCAGAAGTACTTCACGTGGATTGCCGCAGGAGCCTTCCGCGCGGACTTTGCTCTGCAAATCGATCAGCTCACCGTGGTCATGCTGATGGTCGTCACCGGCGTGGGCTTCCTGATCCACATCTACTCCACCGGTTACATGGCGCACGAAGGCGGCTACTACCGTTTCTTCTCCTACCTCAATCTCTTCATGTTCTTCATGCTCATCCTGGTGATGGCGGCGAATTACGTGTTGCTTTTCGTGGGGTGGGAAGGCGTCGGCCTTTGCAGCTACCTGCTCATCGGGTTCTATTTTCTGAAAAAGTCGGCCGCCGACGCGGGCAAAAAAGCGTTCATCGTCAATCGCATCGGCGACTTCGGATTTATGCTCGGGATGTTTCTGCTCTTCCGCACGTTCGGAACGCTGGATTTCGTAACTGTCTTTTCGAAGGCCGGCCCGTTGCAGGCGGATGCGATGGGACAATTCGGGACCTTAACCGTCGCGTGCCTCCTGCTCTTTATGGGCGCCACGGGCAAATCGGCGCAGCTTCCCCTGTACGTCTGGCTGCCGGACGCCATGGAAGGCCCCACTCCCGTTAGCGCCTTGATCCATGCTGCAACGATGGTGACCGCCGGCGTTTACGTCGTGGCTCGCTCGCACGTTCTCTTTACGCATGCCCCGACGGCCATGCTCGTGGTCGCCGTCGTCGGCTGCGCCACCGCGATCTTCGCCGCGACCATCGGCCTCGTCCAAACCGACATCAAAAAAGTTCTCGCATATTCCACCGTCAGCCAACTCGGCTACATGTTCCTGGCTTGCGGCGTGGGCGCTTTCTCCGCGGGCATTTTCCATTTGATGACGCACGCATTCTTCAAGGCGCTCCTCTTCCTCGCCGCGGGCAGCGTGATCCACGCGATGGGCGGCGAGCAGGACATGCGCCATATGGGCGGCCTCAGCAAGAAAATCAAGTGGACCTACGCCACGATGCTGACGGCAACGCTAGCCATCGCGGGCTTTCCTCCGCTCGCGGGATTCTTCAGCAAGGACTCCATCCTGTTCAGCGCCTTCCAAAGCGAAAACGGTGGCCCCAATACCGGGCGCATCCTCTATGGCATCGGCTTACTGACAGCCCTACTGACATCTTTCTATATGTTCCGCCTGGTGTTCTTGACTTTTTTTGGCAAGCAGCGCTACGACGAGCACCACATTCACGTGCACGAGTCCCCGTGGAGCATGCTCGGTCCGCTCGTAATTCTCGCCGTGCTTTCCATTGTTGGTGGATGGTTTGCCGCGCCCACATTCTGGGGAGGTCCGGATTACTTCACGAATTTCCTCGGGCCGGTCTTCGGCGGCGGCGCCGAATCAGCGGCGACGGAAGCCGCGGCCCATTCTTTGGAGTTGACCCTGGCTCTCGTCGCGGTCGTCACGGCTCTGATTGGGTTCGGTATCGCCTTCTGGCTGTATATTCGCCGGCCCGGTAAGCCCGAAGCGCTCGCCAAGTCCATGCGCGGCATCTACACCACGTTGCTGAACAAATACTACGTCGATGAATTCTACGCCGCCACAGTCGTCAAGCCGCTGATGTGGGTTTCGACGAACGTGCTCTGGAAATTCGTCGACGTGGCCGGGATCGATGGCACCGTCAACGGCATCGCGAGCAGCGCTACTTCCCTCGGCGACACCGTTCGCCATACGCAGTCCGGCAATACGCGCAGCTATGCCGTTTGGGTCGTCATTGGGGCGCTGGTCGTTATCGCCGTTATATTCTTCTGGCCCGCCGCGGCGCCAGTCTCTGGGATGGGGCGCTGATGCCTGCCGGACCGCTGCTCTCGATTCTGATCTTCCTGCCCGCGCTGGGCGCTCTTGCATTGCTGTGCCTTCGCAGCGATGATCACGAATGGATTCGCCGTCTTGCGTTCGCCGTCTCGCTCGCCGAGTTTATACTGTCGCTCTGGTGGCTCCTCCGCGGCGTCCCGCTGGGCAGCGCGGGCTACCGGCTGGAAGAATTTCATAAGTGGATTAGTCTCGGGCCGCACGGCTCCGCATCGCAAACTTTCATCAACTATCATCTCGGCGCCGACGGCATCAGCCTTTTTCTCGTCATCTTGACGACGTTTCTGACCGTCGTCTCCATTCTCTGCTCGTGGAAGAGCATCGAAAAGCGCGTCAAAGAATTTTTCATCATGATCTTGCTATTGGAAGTCGGGGTCGTCGGCGTCTTCCTCTCGCTCGATCTCTTCCTCTTCTTCCTTTTCTGGGAAGTGATGCTCATTCCCATGTACTTCCTCATCGGCATTTGGGGTCACGAGCGGCGCATTTACGCCGCCATTAAATTCGTGCTTTACACAATGGCCGGCTCCATTCTCATGCTCGTCGGCATCCTGTGGCTCTACAACGCCACAGGAACATTCGACTTGCCAACGATTCAGAACGCGCTCCAAACCGGCGCTCTGGCTCTTCCTCGCGGCACAGAAACGCTTCTCTTCCTCGCCTTCTTTGTGGCTTTCGCCATTAAAGTGCCGCTCTTCCCGTTTCACACATGGCTGCCCGACGCACACGTGGAAGCTCCCACAGCCGGCTCCGTGATGCTTGCAGGCGTGCTCCTCAAAATGGGCACCTACGGCATGATCCGCTTCTGCTTGCCCCTCTTCCCTGACGCCTCTCGTCGTTTTGCGCCCGCCATCGCGGTGCTGGCAATCATAGGCATCATCTATGGCGCGCTTGTTGCCCTCGTCCAGCCTAATCTGAAAAAACTCGTTGCGTACTCGAGCGTTAGCCACCTCGGTTTTGTCGTGCTCGGCATCTTTGCTTTTCACCTTGTTTCCATGCAGGGCGCGGTTTTTCAGATGCTCGCCCACGGCATCTCCACCGGCGGGCTCTTCTTGCTCGTCGGCATGCTCTACGACCGCCGCCATACATTCGAGATGTCCCAGTTCGGCGGTTTGGCCACGCCCATGCCTCGACTGGCTGCGTTTTTCCTGTTTGTGGCGCTCTCTTCGCTGGGCTTGCCCATGCTTAATGGTTTCGTCGGCGAATTTCTGATCTTGCTTGGCACGTATCAGGTGCATTGGAACTGGGCCGCCTGGGCCGCGATCGGCGTCATTCTCTCAGCTTGCTACTTGCTTTGGTCCTACCAGCGCGTGTTCTTCGGCGAAATTACCGTCGAAAAAAACAAGACGCTGCCGGACGTTTCCGCGCGCGAGCGCGTGATTCTCGCCACCATGGTCGTGATCACGCTGTGGATGGGCATCGGTTCAGTCTTCATCACCGGGCGTACGGCGGCGGCGAGCCAGTCCGTCCTCGACCAGATGGCCCGCCCGCCACGCGCCTATGACGCGCAAGTGCCGGTGAAGCCCGCTCCCCAACCAGGAAAGCTACCGAGTGGCACTGCGAGCTTTACGCAAAAACAGAACTCACTCGAAAGGCTCGGAACCCGCTAAATGTTCCCCAATACTTCAGATGTGCTTCGCGTATTGCCGGAACTGATTTGGTGCGGCTTTGGCGCGCTTCTGATGCTTCTTCAGCCGCTCGTCAAAAGCCGGCAAGTTTTAACCACTGTTGCCGTTATCGGAGCGCTTGGCGGAATCGTCGGCAACTTTTATGCGGTGCATAATCCCGGCCCCGCCTTTTCCGGCCTTGTCGCCGCCGATCCGTTCAGCATCTTCTTCAGTCATCTCGTTGGACTGGTCGCCGTACTCGTCATTCTTACCGCGGCTCCTTATCTGGAGCGTGAACGCCTGGCTGACGCGGAGTTTTATGCCCTCGTGCTCTTCGCCACCGCCGGAATGGGCGTGCTCGCCTCCGCCCAAGAATTGCTCACGGCATTTATCGGTCTCGAGCTGAGCTCTATCTCCAGCTACATCCTCGCGGGCTATCGCCGCGACACACTGAAGTCCGGCGAATCCTCGATGAAGTATTTTCTCCTTGGCTCGTTTGCCACGGCCTTTTTTCTATACGGCATCGCGCTGGTTTACGGCGTCACTGGCACGACGAATCTCTTGAAAATGGATGCCGCTGATCCCACGAGCACGCTTCTGAAGCTCGGCCTTGCACTGATCCTCATTGGTCTCGGCTTCAAGGTCGCCGCTGCGCCCTTTCAGATCTGGACCCCGGACGTGTATGAAGGTGCTCCGACGCCAGTCACGGCGCTCTTTTCCGCGGGACCGAAGGCCGCGGCGTTCGCGCTGTTGCTGCGCATCTTTGCCGACGTGCCAGCGGCCACGCAATTCTGGTTCTATGCGTTTTGGATTCTCGCCGTCTTGACGATGTTCGCGGGAAATCTTGGCGCGCTGCTGCAGACCAACGTCAAGCGCCTCCTGGCCTACAGTTCGATCGCGCACGCGGGGTACATCCTCGTCGCGTTCGCCGCGGTAACGAGCCTCAAAGACACGGAAATCGGAGCGAGCCCTGCTTACGCGGCAATTCTTTTCTATCTGTTGACCTACGCGCTCGTGAAAGTCGGCGCGTTCACCATCGTTTCGCAGTTCGGCGGCGCCGGTGAAAAGCACCTACAGCTCGACGACTTCGCTGGGCTCGGCGAGCGCCAGCCCTGGGTGGCGGCCATCCTCTCGCTTTTCTTGCTTTCCCTTCTAGGCCTGCCGGTCACAGCCGGCTTCCTCGGAAAATTTTACATTTTCAAGGCCGCCGTGGATTCTCATTTGATCTGGCTCGCCGTACTCATGGCCATCAACAGCATTATTGGTGCCTACTACTACATCCGCGTTATCGTCGTCATGTACATGCGTGAGCCCAGCGCGGAAATTGCCGCCTCTGCTCCCTCTCGCTTCCCCTTGTCGGTCAACGTGGTTTTGACCATCACCGCTATCGGTGCCGTCTACTTCGGACTCTTCCCCAGCCGAATGCTGAACTTCCTCCTCCAAGCCAATCTCCTCAACCGTTAGTCTGCTGTTTCTGAAATTTCTTTGTCTCCGCTCGCCAAAGCAGGAGTTCTGTTCGGGCCGGGCCCATGCGCGCCCAGCCTCTCATCTGTGTAACGGATCTCGAAGCCAGCAGCCGGTGGTACCAGCGCCTGCTGGGCTGCCGCGAAGCTCATGGCGGCGGGCACTATGAGCAACGGGTGAAGGATGGCCGGCTCGTCCTGCAATTGCACAGCTTTGACGTCGAACATCATCACGGCCTCATCGGCAATCGCGCCGGCAGACCCTACGGGAATGGTGTGCTGCTCTGGTTCGAGGTGGATGACTTCGACGCGGTCATGCAGCGGGCCGCCGAAATGGGCGTCGAGATCCTGTTGCCCCGCTATCGCAATCCCCCCGACGGCGACGGTGGGCCCAATCACTGGGAGTGCTGGATGCGCGATCTAGACGGCTACTCCGTCGTGGTCGCCAGCCCTTATGGAACCGCCGACGGTGCCTGGCACCCCGGCCCCGATCTATTCACCTAGACCCTAAGTACCTAAGTTACCGGTAAGCTAAGGAATCAGGGGTTGACGGAGCAAACTGCGGAGAGAGCATGACCGTGAATTTGGCACCCAGCGCACTATTCCACAAAGTCTTACTCATCCCGCCGGTCAACGATTTTGTACTCATCCGGAACAACGAAGAGGCTAGGCTCAGGCTCTGAGGTCGCCAGATCCTTCGCTATGAAGATCTGCTTTCCGCTTTGAGGAGAATCAACGATCGAGATTACATTGATGGCTAGCTCTGGCGAATACCAGAATTCCCGCGTCGTTACCATAGGCTTGTCATTGCCCATGACGTCGGGATTGATGGTCACCGTCTCGCGGTAGCCGTGTGTATCCACGCCATCAGTGCTGCTCATACCAAGATCCTCGTGCTGGCGAGATCCTTTGCCGTTTGGTAGCGGACCTGAAGTCCCGATCGCTGGCTGGAAGTTGTCCTCGGTGGTGAGATGGTATTTGAGCAGTTCGCAGACCTTGGTTGCCGTCCCGCAGTTGTACCAGGTGTGTTGCTCAGGGTCCGTGATCTGGAAAACGTCCATATGGGATTTGACATCGCCGCCCTTGGGCACAAGAATCCAGCGCTCCTGGTAGATCCGTCCCCGGCTGTCGCGCACAATCCGCCGCTGATTTGTGAGAGTAAAGGTGCCGCCATTGCCAAGGGAGCGCGACCACTCAGTGACCAGTGTGAGGCTGAAAGGAGCGCCCGCCTTAGGCGGGATGAATATGCTCTCCATGCGACCGCTTGTACCTCCGTCTGGGACGCGGACGACGCCAGACTGCGACTTAGTCTGAGCATTTGTCGCAAACACAAACGTAAACTGCAGCATGCTGAGGGTGAGAACAAACCGGCGGACGTGCATATCAACCTCCAACATCGGGGACAGTATATTCCAACTAACTTTTAGGTTTGCCGTTTACCTTGAAAAAATTCGAGTAAAGCCCGTCAAATCCCGATTAACGCTAACCCGACAGCTGGCCCACGTCCACTGGACGATTTCCCTTGCTTTTTTTTCATTTTGTGGTATTCTTAGTGACGTATAGTTTTGCGTATGTTGCGCGGCAGACCCCCTGCCGCTTTTTTCATTTTTGGGCGCCCTGCCTGTCGTTCAGCTAAGTCTTTTAGAATGAATCGATCGAGAAACACCGTGTTTTACCGGCTTTTCTGGCCTCGCAACCCCATTAAAATGAACACTTCCAGGAAATCTCCACAAGTGTTCATTTTAAAGGACTTACTGAAATCGTTAAGCTCTTTAGAATCAGCACTTACGAAAAAAGGGGGTGGGGGAGGTAGGGGCAAAAAGAAGGCCCGGAAGCTCTCGCCTCCGGGCTTTCACATTTTCGAGAGTATCTCGATTACATCTTCAAGTAGAGGAGAAATCCCAGCGCAAACGTGAATAGGGTCAGCGTCTCGACGAACACGAGGCCCAGAATCATGGCCGCTCGAACACCGCCGGCCGCTCCCGGGTTCCGCGCGATGCCTTCGCAGGCCGCCGCCGCGATCCGGCCCTGTCCCAAACCTCCGCCGAACGCCGCGACTGCCACGCCGAATCCAATCGCGATCACAAGCGTGGTCATGTTTACCGGTGGCTTGGCCGCTTCTGGTGCTGCTTGTGCGAACGCCGCCGGCGCAACCATCAGCACAGCCACCAGCGCAAGCATTACCACTGCTGCTTTCTTCATAACTTCCTCCTCTTGAATTTACCGCCAGGAGGTGGTTCCCGGACACCGTGCAGCCGGGCTCACACTGGAGCGGCTCAACAAAACGTTTTAATGTTCGTCCGCCGTCGCTAAGCCGATGTAGACCGCGGGCAGAATCGTGAACACATAGGTCTGCACCACCGAAACGAAAACGTGCAGAAGCAGAAAAGCGATTGGCACCAACGCCGGAAGCACGCCCAATACAACGCCAACCACCGGCGACTTCGTCCAGCCCCAGGCGACCGGCCCCGTGAACAGGCCAAGGAACAATCCATAGATAAGATCGCTCGCAAAAATGTTGGCCCACAAACGGACGGAGAGAGACAGTAGCCGCGCGCCTGTGCTCAGGAGCTCGACGGGAAAGATGAGGGGCCAGAGCGACCAATGCACGCCGCCAGTAAAGGTTTTCACGTACCCCAGCGGGCCGTGGTGCCGAATCCCCTGCCAGTTGAAGTAAATGAACGCGAATATCGCGCAGGCCAGCGGTACGGAATAAACAGCGGTTGGCGACGTGAAGAGCGGAAAGGCGCCGAACAAATTGGATAGTAGAACGAATAACGCGACGGAGCCGACCATCGGAACGTATCGCTGCCAGTCATGCCCCGCGTTTTCCGACAGGACGTCGTTGATCCCAAAACCCATCGGGTTTGTAAGCAGCAATTCCGCGATCTGCTGCGAGGCTCCCGGCCGCTCGACGGACAAGCGCGACCTCAACAAAAGCGCCAGCACCGTGCCCACAACCAACACCATCAGCGCCATCACCACATGCTCGGGGATGGGCGTTTCCGGATGGCTCGGCGAGATGTGCAGCGCCGAAAGCAGCGTCAGAGCCAGCGAGCCCAGGTAGTGATTTACAAACTGTGTAAGCCAGCTTACGTGTTGTTCCATTCCCTATTCCACAGGACGCAGGATTTCATACACACTCGTCACGATTGTCGCGGCTCCTAAAGCACACAAGCCCACTACCATGCTCGCAAGGGGAACTTTCAGATACTCAAAAATAACATACACGCAGAAGGCTATCAAGCCGTAGCGGAACGTCAACCGGAACCACGTCCCCACCGGAATCCGCGGCTTTGGCACGCCTTCCTGAGCCGTGGCTGCCACCACCAGCGCGTCCAAACCACGCTTCAGCCAGCGGAAATTCAGCCACGCTAGCGCCGTCCCGATTGCCAGGCCCTCCGCCCAGGGCCGGTGTCCTAGAAATGCCACCACAATAGCGGCAGTTCCTCCCAAAATCAGTGTCAGCCAGGCGATCCGCCGCTCTGCGCGCGCGTAAGCCGCCAGCTGTGCCGCGCTGCTCGCTGCGGTGTTTGCCTCGGCTGAGGAATGTTCAGCCCTTTCCATCGCCGTTGACAGGCATTCGCCGCAAAATGTCGCGCAACCCCGCGAAAAACCCCAGGCCGCCGAAAATAAACAGGAAGATGAATTTGGTATGCAGCCAGTGGTCAAGAAAATATCCCACCAATCCGCCCAGAGCAATCGCCCCAAACAGAACGAATGGCAGCTCCATCGCCAGCCCAAATTGCGTGCTGAAGCCCTTCCCCTTTCCCGCGGAAGAGGGTGGCGTGTCCGTCTGCTTTGAATTATTGTCCAAAGGCGTAGCGCGCTATGCGCAGGAATGGCTCAGGATACAACCCCGCCGCAATCGACACAAATGCGGCCACGGTTAGCGCCACCGTTTGGGCGCTGCTGATCGTCAGGGCTGGCGCCCCGAGCTGGGTCGCCTCGGCCGCTGGCTTTTTCCAGGCATGCGCCGCGATCCCCCCGTAGTAGTACACGCCCAGCAGCGCGTTGACGACCGCAAATGCCGCAAGCTCGGGATGCGGCGCGCGGATCAAAGCTTTTACGATGTAATACTTGGCCATAAACCCCGCAGTGAACGGTAGTCCCGCGAGCGCCATCATAAAAACCAGCAAAAGAACTGCTGCAGCGGGGCTCTGCCGGTACAAACCATTTAGATCGGAAAGCTCTGTTGCGGCCCGCCCACACTGCTCCAGCAATATCAGAATTCCAAATGCCCCGGCGCTTATGAAAATATAAACGGCCAAGTAGTACATCATGCCGCTGAATCCGGGCGCGTTCCCCGCCACCAGCCCGAGCAAAATAAATCCAGTGTGCGCAACGGATCCGTACGCAAGCAGCCGCTTCACCTTTTTCTGCCGCATTGCCGCGATATTGCCCCAAAGAAGCGACATAATCGCCACCCCGCCCCACACGTGGATCCATTTCTGATGGGCGAACACAAACAGAAATGAAAAACATCGGAGCAGCAGTGCGAAACCCGCCAGCTTCGCAGTCGTGTTCAAGAATGCGGCGAGGGGTGTTGGAGCGGATTCGATATTGCCCGGCGCGAACCATTGAAAAAGCCCGGCATCAATCAGAAAGAACACGCCGATAATGACGAAAACAAGCGCCAGCACAGCCGGCCAGGCCGTAAGCCCGCCAAAAGGTACGTTATTCTCCAGACGCACCTCGAGGACCGCACCCATCCGCCCGAGATTCGTCGTTCGAAACACTCCGCAGAGAATCGCAAAACCGAACGTCAGTGCCGCCGAGCTGCACACCCACAGCGGAGCGTATTCCCGCGCCGCAGCTTTCGCGCGCTGCTCGTCGGTCGAAAATCTGGTGAGCGCGTAACAGCTCAGCCCCATGGCCTCCAGACCAAGCATTACGACAATCAGATCGACTCCGGAAACCATGAGCATCATTCCCACGCATCCGAACAGAAGCAGCGCGTAATAGGCTCCGCGCTTTGCCCCCGTGATTTCCAGATAGCGCACCGAAAGCAATATGACCAGCGCGGTGATAGCGAGAAATAACGCAGCGAAGTAAAGAAAGAATGGATCGACCAGCACACTCTGGTGAAACCCCAAAAGTCCAGGCGACTCAGGATTCGCTTCCCGCATGGCCCCCATCTTTCCGTGCTGCACGTACAACGTGAATCCGCTAAAAGCTGTCCCTGCGAGCGCAAGCGCGGCGTTCCAGTATTTTTCGTTCGAAGCAAGCCACCGGTCGATCAGCAAGATCCCGCACGCAAACAGAACCAGCTCCATCTCCGGGAGAATGAGCGCTCCATCTCCGCTGAGAAAGCCGCGCACTGCATTTATGAGGGTGTGAATCATTCGGAAGGAAGGTTCGGCTTAAGGAGACAGTCGGAAATCCGAGGCGCGTTTGTCATTACTTTTCGAACAGCAGTTCTCCCGCGCGATGCGTCGCCTTCACCACGGCCTTGATCAGCGTGACACGCAACTTGCCTTCCTCCAGCTCGAGGATTCCGTCAATCGTGCACCCCGCCGGTGTCGTGACAGCATCTTTCAGCAGCGCCGGATGGTCGCCCGTCTCCAGCACCACGCTCGCCGCGCCCTTCATCATCTGCGCCGCCAGCAGCGTCGACACATCGCGCGGCAAACCGACTTTCACGCCGGCCTCTGCGAACGATTCCAGAATGATGTACGCAAACGCCGGCCCGCTCGCCGAAAGCCCCGTCACCGCATCCATATTCTTTTCATCGACAACAACCGTGCGTCCCACTGCGTCAAACATCGCCCGCGCCATCTCTAGATGTTCTGCGCCCGCGTGCGCGCCCCGGCAGATTCCCGTCATCCCGCAGCCCACCGCGGAACAAGTGTTCGGCATCGCCCGCACCACCGGCACCTTCCCGCCCCCATTTGCAGCAATGTTCTGCTCGATGTAGCTCGTCGGCACGGAAGCTACCACGGATATTACCAGCGTTTTTTCGCTCAGCTCCGGCGCGATTTCCTTCAACACTTCGCCCACCACTTGCGGCTTCACTCCCAAAAGCACGATGTCCGCGTCGTGTACGGCTTTCCGATTTTCCGTGGTCGCCGCCACTCCCAACTCTTTCGCCAGCGCCGAGGCCTTTTCCGTGTGCTTCACGGTTGCCGTCACGCGCTTCGCGGAAAACAATCCCTGCTTCAAGTACGCCCGCAGCAAAATTCCGCCGAGCTTCCCGGTCCCCAAAACTGCCAGCCGCCTGTCCGTAAGTTTTTGCTTCATAGTCCAAACATTGTTGACGACGCGACCATCTGCGTCAACCACCGTTTCTCCATGGAAGAGCCTACTCACATCGTATCCCCCTGGCGGGTTTGAAGTGTTTGAGTGAGAAGCGGCGTTTGGAGTTGGTGGTTTGCTTGGAGCGCAGGACGTGAGCGGGGCTTGTTGTTGTGGCTGTGGGAAAGTGGGAATCCCGCGTTGTCTGCGGGATTCCCAGCTTTTCCACAGCCATTCTCTGGGCGCACGACGCTTAGAATGCTCGCCTCATGGGAACCGCCGCTCGTTATTTCGATTTGGTGCGTGAATTGAAAGACGCCTACAACCATCGTCTGCGGCTCGTCGAGAGCGCCAAGCAGCGCGGCATCAAGCCCACCGCGCGTCTCTTTGGCACCACCGTGCCCACCGTCCGCAAGTGGCTGCGGCGCTTTCAGCAGCACGGTCCTTCTGCCTTGGTCGCTCTTCCCCGCGTTCGTCATCACCAGTCTCAAAAAACTCCTCCCGCCACCGAGGCCCGGCTGCTCGAACTGCGCAAAACCCTTCCCACTTTTGGCTCCCGCCGACTCATCCGCGAGTTCGATTTGCCCATCAGCCATCGCGCCCTGGAGCGCATCTGGCATGAACACGGCCTGATCGAAAAACGCCGCAGAAAATATCAACGCAAGCAGGATCTCGCGCACATCAAAGCCCAGTGGGCTTTATTCCAGCAAATCAGCGCGGATACCAAAGATCTCGACGATATCCCACGCTACTGGCAGCAGGCTCAGCGTCTGCACTTGCCGCTCATCCAGTACACCGCCCGAGAAATCCGCAGCGGTCTCCTGTTCTGGTCCTTCGCTGAAAAACGCAGTGCCGCCGCCAGCGCGGTGTTCGCTTCTCGCATTCAGCAACACCTCCATCGCTACGGCGTCTCCCTCCGGGATCTGGTCTGGCAAACCGACAACGGCGGCGAATTCAAAGGTGCTTTTCCCGCCGCTCTCGGCGACAGTCAGCACGTCCGCATTCCCCCCGCTGCCCACACCTATCAGAGCGACGTCGAAACCATCCATCGCCTCGAAGAAGACGAGTTCTTCGATCTCGAAGACTTCGCAGGCCGCGGCGATTTCCTCGCCAAAGTCCACACCTACCAACTCTACTTCAACATCGCACGTCCCAATTCTCACAAGGAAAACCTCACTCCATGGCAAATCATCGAGCGCCTCGC
>DATLVZ010000028.1:0-133334 GCA_035576885.1 Candidatus Acidiferrum sp.
CACAAGGAAAACCTCACTCCATGGCAAATCATCGAGCGCCTCGCACCTCGTTCCCCGCTCGAACTCTGCTTGCTTCCACCCGTGTTTCTGGATTATTACCTCGACAACTCAGGGGGATACGATGTGGGTAGGCTTCCCTAATTTCTTTCTTCGGCCCAGAGTGGAAAACTCTGTGGAAATCAAGGACTTGGGTGCTTCCCACCGAATCGACCCTCTTCCATCTCAACAGGCTGAGGGACGGTTTGCGTCAACGCCCTCCACGCGCCAAATCGAGGCTCAAAACGGCAACCCGAGGACGAAACGACTTTCAACTCCCATAAACTGTTGTAAACAATAGCCTTAATTTGAAGGCGCCTCTCTTTTCTCGATCTCCTCAAATGCCTTTGGCCACAGCCCAAATGCCTTCAGCATTTCGTCCTGATGCTGCCCCACAAGCATCTTAACCGATTTCTCAGCAGGCCACGGCGAAGCTAAGCGCTCAGGTCGGTCGGCAATCCAATACGCGGCGAGAGCCATCAGCGTGGTGTCTTGTGCCAAAACATCGGGTTTTACCGCATCGAGTGCATCTGCTGCCGAGTGGTGTGTGTACTTGTACTCAGGCGAATCCTGATCCATGTTGATGCCAGGCAACCCTACCACCGAAAACGGCAGAGTATCCGTTCCATCCTCCACTTTATCGTCCACTTTCACCACGCGAATGTCTTTCAGCGCGGCGGCGAACGGTTTGAACGCCTCCACCAAATCGTCACGGCCTCCGAGTTGAAATGCCCTCACAGGTCCTTGACCATTATCGAGAATCAAGCTGCCCAGATGATTCGCTATCTCCGCCTGATGCTGCTTCACGTAAGCGAACGAGCCATTGAGCCCTTGCTCCTCTCCCGTGAACAAGACGAACCGGATGGTTCGTCGTGGTTTCATGCCGCTGCGCATTATCGCGTCCGCTGCTCCTAGCGCGCAACTGGAGCCCATCCCGTTGTCCGTCGTTCCTTCGGAGAGATCCCACGAATCCAGATGTCCGCCCACAACCAACACTTGCTCCGGATTTTCGCGCCCGCGAATCTCGCCCACCACATTGGCGCTCTCAACCGGGCCGGTGGAAAAAGTATTCTGCACGTTAAAGCGCACCCGCGGCGTCAATCCGCGCGCGATGTACCGTTCCAACTGGCCTTGATCCTCGGCGGTCATGGAGACCACGGGAACCGCAAAATCCGCGTCGAAGCCAAGGATTCCGGTGTGGGTCAGGTTCATTCCCTGCGCCTTCCCACCGCCTTGTCCTCCGATCACCGCGATCGCTCCTGCTTTGCCTGCGGCCTTCAGAAAATCGCCGAACTGCGCGAACAATTGAACGAAGCTCTTGTTTGGCTCGCCGCGTGATACTACCAGCGCAATTTTGCCCCTGAGCCGCGAGATGTTTTTTATTTCACTGTCGAGGTCGAACATGTTTACCTCGACCACGTCTCCCTCCGCGCCGCCCACGGGCGTCGAGCCTGTCCAGCCCATCGCGTCGACGTGCAGCGGGCGGCGTATCGGCATTAACAGCTCCGCCTGCGCCGTGCCTCGAGTCCACCCGCGCCAGAGTTGCCATTTCTCCGCGTGTACATTTTCGAGCCCCATCGCCCGCATTTTCGCCTGGCCCCACTCGACGGCCTTTTGCGCTTGCGGCGAGCCGGTCACACGCGCGCCGACGTCATCGCTCAATTCGGTGAGGTATTGGAACGCGCGAGAATCCAGCAGCCCTTCGCCTGCAATTTTGACGAGAGCGGGCTTCGTTCCGTCGTCATTTGGCCCCTTGGCTGCGGTCTTGTCCTCGGCCCGCACGGCCAGAGCGGCAACCAGCACGGTGATTACAATCCCTCCGAAAAGCTTTCGCATTCGCTGATCTCCTCAAGGGTTACACAATTTAGCGCACAAGACTCTACCATGCCACAGACGGACAAAGCTCAAAACGGTTTCGGCAAGCCGACGGCACCTGTCCACCGACCGATTCCTGCCCGTGTTTGGCCGGCAACGGCGGCTAAGCGTTTGCTTTACCCGGCTTGCCTCTCGCCCTAAACTGCCTGCGAGGCCATTGTGAAATCTAATCGTGTTCTTTGCTCGGTGATCCTTGTCGCCGCGGGGGCCTTTCTTTTTGGCACGCCTGGTGCCAGGTCATGGCTAGCGCAAGGTGCATCGCAAAAACCCGCTGAAAAAGGCACCGAAAGGGTTCAGGAGAACACGAAGGGAGGACCTGCAACAAAGGCCCCCGCCAAACTTCCGGCAGAAATCGAACTGCTAGAGACGCGAATTCGTTTTGAAGCGGACGGCGGGAGCCACAAGGAAGTCCACGCGCGCGTCAAGATCAACGACGAACTCGGCGTACGCCAATTCGCCCGCCTCAGTTTCGACTTCAATCGCTCCTTCCAGAACGTAGAAATTCCGCTCGTGCGCATTACGCATCCAAGCGGTGGCATCGCCGACGTCCTGCCAAGCGCCATCACCGACACTCCTAATCCCGCCGTCGTCAACGCCCCGGCCTACCAAGACGTCCGCGTTAAATCCGTACGCATCTTTGGCCTCGAACCCGGCGACACCCTCGAATACCGCGTCATCTCCACAACTTCCCACGCCCCGCTCGCCCCCGATTTCTGGCTCGACCACACCTTCGACCGCAACGGAGTCGTCTCTCACGAAATCTTCGAACTCGACGTTCCACTTCCTCGATTACGAATTCATATCAACGAGAAGACTCCTGCAATCAAAAAGGAAAAATCTGGCGAGGGAGAATTTGCGCGGCGTTTCTATCGCTGGGAACTCGAATCTAAGGAGGCTGCCTCGACAAGCCCCAATGTCTCCCATCCTGACGTGGAGGTCACCACTTTTGCCTCCTGGGCTAGTCTTTCCGAGCGTGTCCAACAAGTAGTCTCGCCGGGATTCTCGACCCAGCTCTGGTCCGATGCCATGACGAGCATAGGCGCTCCTCATGAGCCCGTCCCTCCGAGTGTCCTCTACAAATTCGTATCGCAGAAGATCGCGACCGTGGACGTATCGTTGGATTCCTCCAGTGGTGTCCACCGGGATGCGTCGCAAATTTTGAAGTCTGGCTACGGGACCACCCTGGAGAAAGCGACATTACTCCAGGATCTGATTATCCAAAATAGCGACGCAAGGCACATAAAGCTGATCATGTACGGGCGGGGAGTTTCACTTGAGGAGCAACTTCCGCGCCCAACATTGCTTTCCGGTGCCTTGCTTGTACTCCATGAAAAAGCGCAGACCTTTTTCTTGGATTCCGACCTGGGTGTAGCGCCTTTCGGCTTGGTTCCGGCCAATCTGCGCGGAAAAAAGGCTCTCATCATCAGCGGGTTATCGCGAGATGCGGATGACTCCTTCACCGAGATCCCTGAGAGCCTCCCTTTTCGGGCAAGCCAGAAAGTGGCAATCAGCTCGCTTCTGAGCTCTGAGGGTGAGCTGAAAGCGAAAGTTAAGTACGTTATGAGAGGCGACAACGAGCTTGTCCTTCGCCTCGCGTTTCACCAGGCGCCGAAAGAAAATTGGAAAAGTGTCGCCCAGCTATTGGCGCTCTCTGATGGCTTCCGTGGGCAGATCACGAATGTGAATGCCTCAGATCCCTACGAAACGCATGATCCGTTCACTGTCGAATACGAAATCACCCAACTAAAATTTGTGGATTGGTCGAAGAAACCGGTGCGAATCCCCGCGCTGTTGCCGCTCCTCGGCCTTCCTGATCCGCCAACGAAACCCGCGCCGGGCGCGGCCGCCGCTCCCATCGATCTGGGCACGCCGCTCGATGTCGAAGTGAGCGCCACGGTTCATCTTCCTCCCGGCACAACCGCGCGCATTCCCACGGGTACTTCCGTTGCGCGCGACTTCGCCACCTACTCTTCGCAATACTCCGCGAAGGATGCGACACTCACCGCTTCGCGCCATCTCAATTTTATTTTGAGGGAAATCCCCGCGGATCGCGCTGCCGATTACAACGCCTTCCAGCAAGCTGTACAAAACGACGAATCGCAAGTCTTCCAGCTGGAACATGCTGAAGCGACCGCGACTAAGCCACAAATACCGTGAGTGGGAATTGAACCTGCCGGAACAGGATGAATAGCTGTGGTCTGCTGCTACTTGATCCCGAGGATTTCCTTTTCTTTCGCGGCGGAAAGATCTTCAACCTTCTTTGTTTCGGAATGGGAGAGTTTTTCCAACTCTTCAAGTGAGCGCTTCTTCTCATCTTCGCTGATCTTTTTTTCTTTTTCGAGTTTTTCGATCGCTTCTTTTATGTCCCGGCGAATATTTCGCACTGCCGTCCGGTGGTTTTCGAGCACCTTGTGAAGCTGCTTCACCAAATCCTTGCGTCGCTCCTCCGTCAGCGAAGGGATCGGCACGCGCACGACTTTGCCGTCGTTCGTGGGATTCAATCCTAAATCCGAAGTGCGAATGGCTTTGTCGATCAGCGCCACGGCGCTCGGGTCCCACGGCGAAATCACGATCATTGTCGGGTCCGGCACGGTCATGCTGCCGAGCTGATTCAGCGGCATGGGCGTTCCGTGATAGTCCACGCGCACATTGTCCAGCAGCGTCGCATTCGCGCGGCCTGTGCGGATCGTCGCGGCTTCCTTGCGGAAATCGTCCACCGCCTTTTCCATGCGCGTCCTGGCCGCTGCCGTCGCGTCCTTCGTGTTTCCAATCGTCGTCATAGCGTCCTCGACTCTAATACCTCGTTCCGAGTCCTTCCGGATTTGATTCCTAGTTTCTCCTGGCGGTGAAGAAAACTAGAAGTGGCGGCGTGCGCCAGGGTCTAAGCCGGTGTCACCGAAGACCCTACCCGCTCGCCGAGTACCACCCGCTTGATGTTTCCATGATGGTTCATGTTGAACACCACGATGGGCATCCCGTTGTCCATGCACAGGGAAATTGCCGTCGCATCCATGACCTTCAAATTCTGGTTCAGCACGTCGCGGTAGGTGATCTCCGCAAAAAATTTCGCACCGGAAACTTTCTCGGGATCGGCGTCGAAAATTCCGTCCACTCTCGTCGCTTTCAGGATCACGTCGGCCTTGATCTCCATGGCGCGCAGCGCCGCCGCCGTATCCGTCGAAAAATAAGGATTGCCCGTCCCCGCGGCAAAAATTACTACGCGCCCCTTTTCCAAGTGGCGCATGGCGCGCCGCCGGATAAACGGCTCCGAAACCTGGCGCATCTCGATCGCGCTCAACACGCGCGTAAACACACCCTCTTTTTCGAGCGCATCCTGCAACGCCAGCGCATTGATCACCGTAGCCAGCATGCCCATGTAGTCGCCCGTCGAACGGTCAATCTCGAACCCTTTCTGGCGCCCGCCCCGGAAAATATTGCCCCCTCCGACCATGATGGCGATCTCAACGCCGAGGTTGTGCACCTCCTTCAGCTCCTGCGCGATGGCCTGAATCGTCTCGCCATGAATGCCGAATCCCTGCGGACCCTGCAGCGATTCTCCAGAAAGCTTCAGCAATATGCGCCGGTAAGCCAATTGCGCGTACCTCGGCGTTTTCTTGGCGGTCCTCTTTGCAGCCTTCTTCTGTGCGGCCATGACCCCCCGGTCAGCGTCCTCTAAAATCCTCGGAATTGTAACAAACAATCCCTGCCCCCGCACATTGTGGAATGCGGCCACCAAGCTGCATTCTAAAACGACTCCCTCTCAGTCAGGATGTTTCTAAGTCTTCCGAACTCTCCACACAAAAAAAACGCCCCGACGAAGTCGGGGCGCTTTGAAACGTTTTCTCCAGCTCTCTCGTTACTCGCTGACAGGCGCCGGAACTGGCGCCGTTTCTGGTCCTGCCCCGCCCGGCCCGCCGATCTCGCCCACCTTGAATCGCACGAACCGCCGGATCGAAATGTTCTCGCCCAGCTTGGCGACCGCTTGCGTTATCATCTCGCCAATCGTGACGCTCTCGTCCTTGATGTAGTGCTGCTCGTACAAGCAGTTTTCCTCATAGAACTTTTCCATCTTCCCGTTGACAATTTTATCGACCACGTTTTCTGGCTTGCCCGTTGCCAGCGCTTGCGCCTTGTAAATATCCCGCTCCGTCGCCAGCATTTCCGGCGTCACTTCTTCCCGCCGCACGTAGCGCGGATCGAGCGCCGCGATGTGCATCGCGATGTCATGGCTAAGCTGCTGAAACGCTTCCGTGCGCGCCACGAAATCCGACTCGCAATTAATTTCCACGAGCACACCAATCTTCCCGCCCGCGTGAATATAACTTCCCACAAGCCCTTCGCTCGCCTCGCGTTGCGCTTTTTTCGCCGCCGCCGCCTGACCTTTCTTCCGCAATATCTCGATGGCCTTATCGATCACGCCGTTCGCTTCCACGAGCGCCGCGCGGCAATCGCTGAATCCCGCTCCGGTGCGCTCGCGCAGCTCCTTCACGAGTTGCGCCGGTATCTGCATTGCTGGCTGTTGTGTGCTCATCCTTTTTTCTCTCTGCTAACTCAGAATGTCAATGATTGTGTGAATACTTGCAAAAAGGCCCGCTCCGAGCCGCTTGGAGCGGGCCTCGTGAATCTTTGTCTACCAGTTCCGCGCTTATCGTTCCTCTTCGTCCGGTGGCACAGTAGCCTCCGCGCCGGCGGCCGCCTCCAACGCTGTATCCGCTGGAGTTGTTACGTCAGCTCCCTCGACGAAGTCTCCCTCTTGCTTCTCATACTGCTCGTAAGCGCTGGTATCCACGTACTCCACTCCATCCACCAGCGCCTGATCTTCCGCAGCCTTCTGATCCGCCACTTGCGATTGCTGGTATGCTGTATGCCCTTCCAGCACGGAATCCGCAATCTTCGTCGTGAACAGCCGGATCGCCCGCAACGCATCGTCATTCCCGGGGATAATCCAGTCCACCACGTCCGGATCGCAATTCGTATCCACCACCGATACCACCGGCACGCCCATGCGCCGCGCTTCTTTCACAGCAATCTCTTCCGCATTCGAATCGATCACGAACATCGCGTCAGGAAGCTGCGACATGTTCTCGATGCCTTCGAGGTTCTGGTTTAGGTGCTTCATTTCGCGGCCCAGCCGCGCTTTTTCTTTCTTCGAAAGCTCGTTGATCCGGCCGTCTTCCGTCATGGCCTTCAGCAGCTTCAGCCTCTTGATCGATTTCTGCAGCGTCGCCCAATTCGTCAGCGTGCCGCCCAGCCAGCGATTGTTCACGAAGAAGGCGCCGCAGCGCTTCGATTCCTCGGCGACTGCTTCCTGGGCCTGCCGCTTGGTGCCAACAAATAAGACCGCTTTTCCTTGCGCGGAAAGATCGCTCACGAAGCGGCTCGCCTCGCGGAACATTTTGAGGGTTTTCTGCAGATCAATAATGTGGATGCCGTTGCGTTCTCCGAAAATATATTCCTTCATCTTCGGATTCCATCGCCGCGTCTGGTGACCGAAATGAACTCCGGCCTCCAGCAATTCTTTCATCGTAATTTCTACTGCCAAGTTCCCTCCTAATAGGATAGCTGTTTGCAGTGGCTCGCTTCTTGCCCCCGTAGCGCCGGGCTTTAGCCCGGCATCCTCAAGGCAAAACAAACCACAGAACAGCCTATTGCCGGCTTCTTGCCGGCCGTGATCTCAGCGGGCTCACTTTCGCAAACCTGCTGGAGTTCGTTGCCGCCCCGGCGCTGCCGAGGCCGCGAAAGCTAGCGCTTCGTAAACTGGAAGCGTTTCCGCGCGCCCTTCTGCCCGTACTTCTTGCGTTCCTTCATACGCGAATCGCGCGTCAAAAATCCGTTCTTCCGCAACGCCGGCCGCAGTTCCGGATTGAACCGCGAGATCGCTCGCGACAATCCCATGCGCACCGCTCCGGCCTGCCCGCCAACGCCGCCGCCGTGCACCGTCACTTTCACATCCACTTGATCCGCCAGGCTCGTGAACTTCAACGGCTCCGTCGCATCATGCTTCCAGGCATGATTCGGAAAATAATTCTCGACCTCGCGGCCGTTCACCGTGAACTTGCCGCTTCCTGCCCGCAGGAACACACGAGCTACCGACTCTTTGCGGCGGCCCGTGCCCAGAAACCACGTTTGTGTGCCCGCTAGGGGCGTACCAGTAGAACTCAACGTTCCTCCTCAAGCTGCCTGACTCCAGACACCACGGAGTCATCGAACTCCACGCCGATTTGCTCCCTGCCTAAGGCACCACTTAGAGGTGACCACTACGCGGCCACACTTTTCAAGGAACAGCAACGTGCGGAAACCAGTGGCACCGACTTTAGTCTGTGCTCCCTGCTACTGCCCGGCAGTGGGACAGACGTTCAGTCTGTCTTTCCCACCAATGCTAGGCCCCAACCGCCTGAGGCCTCTGCCCGGCATGCCGCGCCAAACCCGCCGCATCCCGGTAAATCCGCAATTTTTTTGCTCGCCGCGCGCGCAGCTTGTTCTTCGGTAACATGCCCAGAACAGCCTCGCGAATCATCCATTCCGGCTTCGTCTCGCGCACCCGCTTCGCTGGAACCGCCTTCAATCCGCCCGGATACCCGCTGTGCGAGTAATAAATCTTCTGCTCGACCTTGTTACCTGTCATCCGAACCTTGTCCGCGTTGATCACCACCACATGATCGCCCGAATCCAGGTACGGCGTAAAACTCGGCTTATCCTTGCCGATTAGCATCCGCGCCACCTTGGTCGCCAGACGCCCCAGCACTTGGTCTGTGGCATCCACCACAAACCAGTTCGCGCCCACTTTCAGCGCTTCCGCTTCTTCTCCCTTGGCTACGTACGTCCTCATTGCGCTCAGTCACACCTTTCCCTGTAGAGACAAACCCCAATCTTAAAGTACCTCCATTCTCCTGTCAACGCGATTCCCTCGACATATTCGGCCGATACTGCCTCCTTCGAGTGCCACGGGATGGGTAGCAAATTCGTAACCACTCCATTCCGTCCCGCTATTCAACGCCTACAATCCAGTTTAAATTTCAATCAGCGAGAATGGTCTCTGAAAGGCAAGGGTACATCCCAGTCGTGAGACGGCTCCCTCTCATAATCTCCATTACAGCGTTCATCGTAGCAGCCGCAGCTTCTTGGAAAGTAGTCCGCAGACATATTCCCAGCGACATTGAGTACCAAGGTCAAAAAATCAAGCTCTCGAAGTACTATCTAAGTTTTGAGGACTACAAAGACGACCCCGATAACATCGATCCATCTGAAAGTGCGCGCGTTGCCCGACTGGTCAGGGAAGCTCCCATCGCTCATCAGTTTGCGGATCGTAATGAATTAGTGCGGGCCATCTTCGAAATCAAGTTTCCAGGCTACGGACTTGGCTCGCTTGGCGAATCACCCCAGCCGGACGGAAGCATCTTGGCAATGTTTTCCGTTGAGATTCCCAGAGCCAACGAGAATCGCTATTGGGTCTTCGAGAAATATGAAAGCTCCTACAAGCTGGCTAACGATTTTACGGGACCAGACGTACCGGGGTTTAGGAAGGTTCGCAGAGAAAATGGTGCGCTAAGCTATACGTGGGCAAATGGAGGCCCGACACTGACTCGGCCTCTCGCCAAGAATGCCCCGTGACGGTGCGCTGGAAAATTTCAAGCTAGATTGAATGGCGAACCCTCGATTTTGCCAGGCTATCTCTTGCGGCACGAAGGCTGGCATGGAGGCAATGATGAACCCAAAACGCAAATTTCTCTCAAAGTGGTGGATTCACCCGGCAACAGCATTCGTGTTGTTCGCTGCAGCCGCTTGTAATTCCAAGCCATCATTAAAAAGGACCCAAGAGAAATCCGCGGAACAGAATTCCTCCTCGCGGGCGCAAAACTTCACAAACCCTGATATAGACCTCAACTGCGTTATGGACCATATTCAGAATCCCACGGAAGCCTTCCACTATTCCTATAAGAAAGACGGTCCCAATTTCGTCGACAACGAAGCGGATATCACCCCCCAGACCATCGATGGCTCCTTCAAGAATAATTCCATCTCTAGCCCCGTTCACGGCGTGCGCTCCGACAAGGATAGCTGGCAAACGGCGTGGTCTGGCTTGATGGGGATCGCGGGAATGTCCAGCACCGTCGCGCTGGTGAACCACAGCTCTGCGATGGTCCGCGAAGGCTCCGAGAAAATGAACGGCTACGACGCCATCCGCTATTCCATTGACACCGCCCGTGCTTCCGGCGCAGAGAGCACTCTCTATCAGAGCACGCTAGGGCCGGGAGGCTTCGAAAAAGGAACAGCTTGGGTCACCTCGCAGGGCTGCCCCGTGAAATTCTCTCTAGACTCCGAGATGCACCTCCACGATGGCAGCGTCGATAAAATCCACTACGAAGTCGAAATGATTAAAAAATGATGCTCCGCGTCTTGTCCGGCTTTTGCTCCTTCGTAACGTTTTTAGGCTCCCGCACCGAATTCGCCTCGCCGCTCCGGAAACACCTTGCTTGGCAGGTTGAAGCGCATCGCGGGGAATGGGAGATCTGCCCTCGAGCGTTGGCTCTACAATTTTTTTCGCCAATCCAGTGGGCGGGATTGTGCGGCTTCAAGGCATCCCTTTGGCTCGAAAGCCCCGGAGGACAAGCACTGCGGCCGCGATGATCGTGGTGCCCACAAAAAGGAAACTAATCGTCACAACGCTCTCCTGCCATGGCTGGCCGCTATGCCCCGCTCCGGTGATGGGAGAAAGGGCCGCGGTACCAAAAACAGCCGCGAGCGTCGTTACAAACCAATTCCCGTACGTGCCGCAAAGCGCAGTCCAATACGCGATCGCCTTTGTCCTCGTCGATAATCTCACTTCGTTCCAACCGGCTCCCAGTGCAAGCAGGAACGTACCGTTCATCACACCCTCCAGGTGTGCGGCAAGTCCCATCCGTATGTTGGAAAAATGCTGCTCCGCAAAGCCCGTTAGCAGGCCAATTAGAAACAAGAACATCCCATGCCACATCAAACGTCGGTTGGTATATTCCATTTCGCTTCTCTTTTCCTCGACTTATTTTCTGAAGGTGGCCCTTGGCCCAATGTGGATTGCCTGCGGAGGTACTCTAGCGTCGCACTCCCAAGTTTGCAAAGTTCCTATCTGAATGGATCGAACTGGCGGCGTGCGAATCCATTTGTCCGCTAGCTCGCTCATCATCCGAGAACCGCGACGGCTTGCTTCGATAATTTCCTCGAACCCCGTCCCCGGCCAACTTCCGGATAGCCGACCATCCGAGAGCTATCTCGCGTCCCGGCTCGAATCGGTACGCGAAAGGGTCACTTCTACGGGCAACGCGTTATCAAGACTTACCCGGCTGGCGGAGGATAGACCGTGTCAAAGATGGCATTTGGGTTTATTATGCGCGCGGAATCACATTAGCTAACCGCTTCTCAGTATTTTCATGGATTCAATCAAGCTGGGCGATTGCCGCTTGTGATCGTGATGCCCTACTGCGCCACGAATAAATTTGCGTCTACGAAAAGGAAACTCCCCCGGGATCTCGTTATATCTAGTGAGGGTCAGGAGGTGAGGAGGGGGACGGCGAAATACGGAACTCAACGGACGCGCCGGGCAGCCCTAGACCGATGCGCTATTCGTCATTATCACTGAAAGACGTGGTCTGTCTCTGCGCCGGGCCTCGTGATGACGAGGCATGGGAGGAATTCGTTTCCCGGGCGGGAAGGCCCATTAGCCTCACCATTATGCGCACGGCCCGCCGGTGGGAGAAGCCTTCTCGGTCGCGGGTGGAAGACCTGGTCCAAGAAACTTACCGCAAACTCTTGGAAGACGGCTGTCGCCACCTGCGCGACTTCGCTATGCAGCATCCGAACGCAATTTTGGGATACACAAAGATAACTGCCGCCAATACTACCCGTGACTATTTCAAGCAGCTTCGAAGTCAAACGCGCGGCGGCGACAAACCCCATGTTTCCACGAGCGATGTCGACCCCGAGGCGGGGAAAGAGGTTCATGGGAGCCAAGAAAGAATCGCTTTCGAAATCTTTTTCAAGGAAATCGATGAACACCTGAAGCTTTGCTTAACAGGTCCCGACCGGGAGCGCGATCGTACGATTTTCTGGCTCTACTTCCGGCAGGGAATGAGCACCAAAGAAACTGCCTCCCTGCCGACGATCGGACTTAGCGCCAAGGGTGTTGGAAGCGTCATTGAACGGCTGAAGCATGACATTCGGGAGCAAATTGTTGGATCCCGTTCTGATTGCAACGATGACCGGGGACCGGGAGTAGAGCCAAAAGCAAACTCCCTCCGGAACTCGTAGTGTATGTATGGGGAGGGTGAGAATTTGGGACGTCCAGTGAACAAACATATTGATAACGAGGAACTTAACGCTCTCGTTGCCCCGTCTGCGGACACCGGGCAAAAACCGCATGCGCTTTCTCGGGACTCCGTTCGCGAGGCCGAACGTCACGTTGAGTCATGCGGGGATTGCAGCAGGAAGGTATCGAAATACCGGGAACTCGTGAACCGGTCATCGAATGTAGTGGTGTCGGAAGTCGCACCACCGGGAGCTGACTGTCCCAAGGATAAGGATGTCGACTGGTATGAAGTGGCCGCCGGACTGTGGCCGGAGTTGAAGGCGAAGCAGTTGATCATGCATGCCGCGCTCTGCGACCACTGCGGCCCCTTGCTTCGTGCTGCTACGAACGTGGACGACGACCCGACTCCCCAGGAAGAAAAGCTGCTGGCAGAGTTGAAAGCGCCGTCGCGGCCAGATCTCACCCCTGAACGCGTGCCGCCGCCTCAATCACCTCGGCGGATCATGAGGTGGCTGGTTCCAGCGATGGCGCCGATTCTGGTTGTCGGAGTGTTAGTAACGATACGGCTGGCATCACCGGCGCCACTCTCCGGCGCGGAGTATGCCGAATTCGCCGTCAAGACTCACCGGCAGTATGCTCAGGGAAACCTTGCGCTTGATGTTCGCTCGGACTCGCAGCAGACGCTCAATGAATGGTTTAAAGCGAAGTCGCCGTTTTCCCTGGCTTTGCCAGCGTCCCCTGCAACGCCTGGCGAGGAGCGGCCTTACCGCCTGGAAGGCGCGCGACTGGTGCAAGTCGGCAGCAAGAGTGCCGTGTACATCGCTTATCAGCTGGAAACAGGCCTAGCGAGCCTGATGGTGGCGCCCGATTCCGTGGCTGTCGCCTCAGGAGGAGTCAAAGTCCATTTCAAGAAGGTGAGTTTCCACTACCGCATGGTTGATGGCTACAAGGTTGTTACTTGGTCGCTGCGCGGGCGGACTTACGCCCTGGTTTCCCAGGAAGGAAACAGCACTCAGCGATCCTGCATGGTTTGCCATGCCCCTATGAGAGACCGCGATCTAAGCCAGACGCCGACTCCTTTACGTACTGAGCCCGCATTGCAGTAACCAGTCATAAACATAAACAATCGCTGGCGCTCATGGTGGCGGCAGGGAGACACCGCGCGGAACCCCTCCTTCCACACGATCGTAAACGTCATGCTTCCTCGCCACGAATGATGCCGCCTCGACGAAAAGCAAATCCTCCCGAGATCTCGTTTATGTCTACAGGAGGAACAAATGAGACAAAACCGTGGTCAGCAACTGAACAAGACTAATCGATTTCGGAGCCTGCGCGTATGCGCTCTAGTGCTCGGTTATATGCTTGGCACGGGCAGCTATGCGGCGGCGCAGAAAGTCAACCCCCCAACTACTCCTGCCGCTATTACGCCACCGGCGGGAAACTCTGCATTCCTGGTGGGTCACGCGGTGGGTACTCAAGGCTATGTTTGCCTGCCCACTAGCACAGGCGCTTCTTGGACCGTAAACGGCAGTCGCCCCGAAGCCACTCTCTTCTCGGGACAGAATCGCCAAATCGTCACCCACTTCCTCAGCCCTGACACTAACTCCAACGAGCAGGCCCCAAACCCGCTGCCCGTGGGTAGCCCGACCTGGCAGAGCTCCTTGGATAGCAGCGTCGTCTGGGGCAAAGCGCTGACACCACCCGTTGCCTCCGGTTCCGACCCGAGTTGCCCGAATACCGGCGCGATTCCCTGCCTCTTACTGCAGACAATCGGGTCGAAAACAGGGCCTTGGGGCGGTACGCGCCTGAGCCGAACCACCTTCATCCAACGCTTAAACACCAACGGGGGATCGGCTCCGGCTACTGGCTGCTCCGCTTCCGCCGACGTGGGTAAGCTAGCGCTCGTTCGATACACCGCCGACTACTACTTCTACGCTCCCCGGCGATGATGACCTGGTTGTAAGAAGCACCTGGGCGTGATCGCTTTCGGACGACTTCCGTGCGGCGCGCAGGTCCTTGGTTCGGAACGACACAGAGCCATTATCCAGCTCGGCCTAAACAAATGTGAGGTACCGCAGTGAGGCCTCCAACCTACCCAACATTGGACAATGCCGCCGACTTCGCGTGGCAGCACGATGACGTATTTGGTCGCATCGCGGCGCGATACGACCTCTTGTGCGATGTTTTTAGCCTCGGCTTCCACCGATTGTGGAGGCGCCGCGTGGCACAGCTAATCGCGAGTGAACATTGGGCAACGCTGCTGGACGGAGCCACAGGGACAGGGGACATTATCACTCGACTGCTGGCGCACAAAGCTGTCCTAGGTAGAACGGTGGTTGCGTCCGACGTTAGCAGAACGATGCTTGCTATCGCCCAGCGCAAACTGGCCACGCTCGGTGACGAAGTGCAGCTTAGACAACTTGACGCAGAGAGTATGCCAACCGTTGCAGACAGTAGCGTGGATGCATACTCAATGTCCTTCGGCTTGAAGATCTGCAATCGCGGCAGCGCGCTAAAGGAGGCGTATCGCGTCCTTCGGCCGGGTGGAAGGCTCATCATTCTTGAGACCTCTAACATTCCGTGCTTGCCTTTGCACTGGGCGTATCTGGCTTATATGTCTGTTTGCATGCCAGTTTTTTCCTGGCTAGTTACCGGCGGCGATTCCTCCGCGTACAAGTACCTCCTGCATGGCATTCGCGAGTTCCCATCGGCCGAGGCACTAGCCGCAGAAATCGGCGATCACGGGTTCCAGGAAGTGACTTATGAAAGGCTATCGCTGGGCATTGTCGCTATACACGCTGCCAGCAAGCCTGGAGGCAATGCGGTTCCTAACAATGCGTTGAACGGCACAGCTATACCCACAGCGCAGCGCTCGGCTGGCGCGTAACTGAGTGTACGCCCTAAATGCTACGTGGCCTTCGGCTGAAATTGTTGGGTAAACCTGGGACATCGGGAGATGCCCCTTTACGGACGCCTCTTAGAATTGCGCCCGAGTCACGGGCAAACCGGAGGTTATGCTGGAGGAACCGGGGGCGGGAGCCGGGGACAGACGGGACATTTCCCTGCCCGTTGCATCTCGCCGCTATCGACTGCCAGCTCGAAGGCTAACCGTTCACCACCCCAAAAACGCCGTTCAACCCCGAATTTCTACCATTCCATGTAAAATACTTTACCTGTCCGCCAACGAGATGCTACCCTTCCCTATGTTCTCGTCGCAATCCAGCCAGTTTTCGTCCCTGGCGTCCTTGCGAAATCTTCAAACCTTTCAACATTCCTACCTTTCAACGCGCGCCCAAGCTATCCCCTTTAGAATCCGCACTTACGAAAAATGTGTCTGTAGCCCGTTTAGAATCCGCGCTTCCAAAACTCAGGACTTAAAACTCTTTAGAATGAACACTTACGAAAAAACCGGGGGTGGGGGCGGGGTGCCTCCTATTGTGAACCACGGATCACCAATCGCGGGTCACGGAAAACGCATTTCGATCCTCAAATCGAGCCTCCGCTTCCAGAGCCCCTACCCTTCGACGTGTGCCAGGAATCGCGGCGCCTTGCGGAATTTTGTGGCCTGCTCGAATCCGTACGCCAGCTTGATCAAGACCGGTTCGCTCCACGCCCGCCCGAAAAACGAAATGCCCACCGGCAGACCAAAATCGAACCCCGCCACCACATTTATATTGGGATATCCCGCTACCGCCGCAAACTCCGAGCTTCCTCCTCCAAAGGAGTCTCCATTCACAATGTCCGTCAGCCACGCCGGTCCCCCTGTCGGCGCCACGATGGCATCCAGTTTGAGTTTGTCCATCGTCGCATCGATGCCCTCTTTACCGGCCAGTTCGTGGTTCTTCTTGATGGCCTCCACATATTCGGGTGTCGTCAGCGGCCCTTTTTCCTCGGCCTTCAAGAAATTCTCTTGCCCGAAATACGGCATCTCCTTCACCGAATTTTTCTCGTTGAACTCGATAATCTCCTTCAGCGTTTTCACCGGCGCGTTTGGTCCAAGCCACGCGAGGTATGCATTCAAGTCCGCCTTCAGCTCGTACATGAATCCGAGAAATTCCGTGTCGCCGAACTTGCCGGACGTCTCAATCTCCACCGGATCAACCAGCGTCGCCCCTTGCTTCTTCATCACCTCCAGCGCACTCTCCATCAATTTGTCCACCGCCGGATTGAAGCCGAACGCTTTTCGTAATACGCCAATACGCGCTCCGCGCAAGCCATCCGTATTCAGAAATTGTGTGTAGTCCTTGAACGACTTTCCCTCGCTCGCTGTCGTCGCGCTGTCGTTCGGGTCAACGCCCGTGAGCGCCCCAAGCAAAATGGCTGCGTCGCGCACCGTGCGGCACATCGGTCCCGCGGTGTCTTGCGTATGCGATATCGGAATGATATGGCGCCGGCTCACGAGACCAACCGTTGGTTTTATCCCCGCAAGTCCGTTCGCCGAAGATGGGCACACGATCGATCCATCCGTTTCCGTTCCGATTCCGATCGCCGCCAGGTTCGACGAAATGCCCGCGCCCGTTCCCGAACTCGATCCGCAAGGATTCCGGTCCAGCGTGTACGGATTTTTCGTCTGTCCCCCGCGTCCGCTCCATCCGCTGATCGAATGGTTCGAGCGAATATTCGCCCACTCGCTCAAGTTTGTTTTCCCCAAAATTACCGCGCCCGCATCGCGCAACTTCTTCGCGATGAACGCATCCGCCGGCGGCTTCGATCCCACCAGCGCCAGCGATCCCGCCGTCGTTTGCATGCGATCGGCAGTCGCGACGTTGTCTTTGATCAGGATGGGAATTCCATGCAGCGGTCCGCGCGGCCCTTTTTCTTTGCGCTCCTTGTCCAGCGCTTCCGCAATTTCCAGCGCGTCCGGATTTGTTTCGATGACGCTGTTCACCCCCGGCCCACTTTTGTCGATCGCCGCGATGCGTTCGAGATATTTTTCTGCGATCGAGCGCGCGCTGTACTTTCCAGACTTCATCCCCTCTTGCAGTTCGCCAATCGTGATTTCATCGAACTCAAACGCAGGAGCCTCTGCAGCCTTCGCCGCAGCCCCGTTTCCAGGGGGCTTTCCAAATACCGGCTCCAAAAGAGGACCTGCCGCGGCCGCCGCTCCCCCCAACAATCCTGCCTGCAAAAATCTGCGCCGTTCTGCAGCCGCTGGTTCGCCCCGTTTTTGCTCAGCGCGAGTTCTCGCGCCTTTGGCCGCGCTGGTCGCTACATCTTTACTCTCACTTTCAGTGAATTTTCCCATTTCAGTTCCTCGCCTTTTCCCAAGCAAAGAAAACGCACAGATAGTACGCCAAACGATGCTCTCTTGCCGCATAAAATCTGTATCTCCAGCCGTTTGCGCTGAGGAAACTGGAATAGAAAATATTTTCCTATCGCCCCGATTCAGCTACAATCCTTTTTACGCGGAGTCCCCCCGTAGTCGGTTTGCTATGTTGCTGACTGACCTAAACGGCCCCATGTCCCTGCAGCCGCGTCGCCCAGGCTTGGGGAGAATCTCGCGTATCACCCGATTCGCCGCGCCCGCTATTATTTTTTTGAGCTTCGCGAGTTTCGGCGCAATCGTTTCACGCGCGCAAGACCAACAACACCAAAGCATCGCCGAAGCCGCGCGTCAGGAACGCGCCCGCAAACAAGAACTTCGGAAGCGCGCCAAGCATGTTTATACCGGAGAAGATCTCAAGCATCCCAACATCCTGACTCCCGAGGATCGCGCTCAAGTCGAAGCGAAGCGAAATGAATGCGCGCAGAAAAATAATTGCGCACCGGGCGCTTCGCAACATTCTCCGGATGTTCTCGACGCGAACTCACAACATCAGCAGCCTTCTCTCGGCGAAATCGCCCGCCAGCTCCGCAAGCAAAAAGAATTGCAAGCGTTGAAACCGAAACGATCTGAACCGTTCCATCTCTCCATGGAAACTCCCGCGCTCGCCTCTCCGATCTTGCCGGAGCGTCCTTCGATTCGTCCTCCGGTTCAACCGGCTTTGCATTCCAATATGCCTGCGCATGTTTTCCGGCGCGATCCATTTTCAGCAGTGCCTCTTCGCCCGCACGTTCCGGCGAGTCCGCGTCCCGAACTTGCCCCCGACGCCCGTGGAATTATCCGTTCAACTCCCAGTAGAAATGTTCGCACGAACATTCATAAAGACGCACGTCAAAGCGATGGTCCATATCCTCCTTCCAATGTACCCACTGACTTTCACAAAGATGTCCGTCCCAATTTTCACCTTCACGGCCAGATGATTGTTCCCGCCCCGCCAAACGTATTTCCCCGGTCCGCGCCGCCACTCTTTCTCGTCCAGCCCGCGCAACCTGTGGCGCCAGTCGTGGCGGTTCGCCCGCTACAACTGCGGCGCGCGCTGCCGGCCACCACGGACGCCACGCAAAAAACCGTGAGCGTGCGGCACGGCGATTCTCTTTGGAAATTGACGCGACAAATCTTGGGCCGCGGTAGTCGTTGGCCGGAACTCCTCGCCGCCAATCGCTGGATCGGCAACCCCAACCAGATTCGCGCCGGCGCGCGGCTCAATCTTCCGGTTGCCGCTGCAACTTCCGTTTCCACAAGTGAAGCAAACGGCAACGTGAACCCTACAATTATCGTGCACAAGGGCGATACCTTGTGGAATTTGGCCAAGACTAGCCTCGGCCGTTCCTCCTCCTGGCCCTGTCTGGCGGCAGCCAATCCAGCGATTTCTGATCCCAATCTCATCTTCGAAAACCAGGAGCTGGTCATTCCCTCTAGCTGCAGCCCCTAGACGAACCACAAAAATCACCCAAAAAATGCTACATCCCCGGCGCTTCAGGGTTATCAGCCTTCTAAATCATGTAAAGAGGTCATAAACTTACTACCGTATTTGATAGCAGCCTTCCAAATCTCATATCACGGAATCCGGCGAGCCCCTCTCTCCCAGTGTAATTCCTATGTAATGTGCTTATTTTAAATGTCTTAGGAAGAAAGCAGATTCTCGGGTTTCTGGTCACTCGATTGCGCTAGCGAGAAGCACTACCATGCAATTTATGCGTTGGCATCAAAACTTGCGCTGGGAGTCTACGAAGCGGGTGCCACAGGAGAGACACAATTCAAAGGTCGCGGGGGAGTGGGCTAGACCTCGAAGGTAGATCAAGAAGAAGGATGAAAATTGCTAGTAAGAGGAATTCTGAGGAGGAATAGAAAAATGGAAGTCGCACGTGGAGGTACTTTTCCAGTTCGAACTGTTTGGCTGCGGCTGGCGCTGCTCTTGATTTCGTTTGCGCTCGGCGGCCTCGCACACGCTCAATCTACCGCATCACTCAACGGCACCGTCACGGATCCAACAGGAGCGGCGATTCCAGGTGCCAAAGTAGTTGCGACGAACCAAGCTACCGGCATCGCATCGGCTACGCAAACTGATGCGGCAGGCGCATATCTTTTCCCCGCATTGCCGATTGGCACGTACCGCCTGGAGGTCACCGCATCCAGTTTCCAGACGGCCGCGATCTCTAGCTTGAAACTTGAGGTGGCGACCTCCGTAACTCAAAACGTGCAGTTGAAAGTCGGCCAAGCGACGGAAACTGTCGAGATCGTTGCTGATGCTGCGATCATCGAAACCACGACGAACAGCATGGGCCAGGTCATCAATGAAAAGACGGTTCAGGAACTCCCATTGAATGGGCGGCACTTTACAGATCTTAGTCTGCTCACACCCGGCACGATGACGCCTCCGGCCAACGGTTTTCTTTCCGCCCCGCTGCGCGGCCAGGGATCTTTCGGAATCAACACTGCAGGTCAGCGGGAAGATACGACCAACTGGCTGGTTAACGGAATCAATCTGAATGATAACGTTCAGAACCAAATCACGTTTCAACCACCAATCGATACACTCGCCGAGTACAAAATTGACAACTCCGCCTTCCCCGCGGAATACGGGCGAAACTCGGGGGCCATTGTGAACTTGGCCACGCGCTCCGGCACGAATGAATATCACGGTGAAATGTTTGAGTTTTTCCGCAACAACGATTTGGATGCTCGCAATTTCTTCAACTCAAAAGTCGACTCGAATGGGAAACCCTTGCTGCAGTCGCCCTTCAATCGCAATGATTTCGGCGCAGATTTTGGCGGCCCGATCATCAAGAACAAGTTGTTCTTCTTCCTTGCTTACGAAGGAATTCAGCAACATCAGAGCATTACAGTCACAAGCACCGTTCCCAGCGTGAATGACCGGGCGACAGTTACATCCACAGCCGTTAAGAACTTACTAAAGCTGATTCCCGCGGCCAATCTGGTTGGCAGCGGAAACGCAGCTGACCCGAATACCTTCAATGGGTTTACAGGCGGGACGGTCGCGAATGTGGCGATAAACCAGGGGTCTGCCGACATTGATTACGAAATGACTTCGAAGGATCGGCTCCATGGGTATTACGTGGTTCAAAAGGACCACAGGCAAGAGCCGACGGCTGGAGGAGCGATCAACGCAAACCTTCCGGGATATGGTGACACACGCGACGGTTTCCGCCACCTGATGACCGTCAGTGAGGACCATACCTTCAGCCCATCACTCGCAAATACCGTGCGTCTCGGTTTCAACCGCATCCATCTGACCTTTCTACCGAATCAACTCCTCAACCCTGCGGATTTCGGAATCAACTTACCGGCCGGCTCTCCGGTAGCATCAGGCCTGCCCTTCCTCAACGTGGGAGGCGGATTGGGTTTTGGTGGCCCCACAGGCGAGCCGCAGGGCCGCGGAGACACAACCGGCGTGTTGAATGACACGCTTAGCTGGCTACGCGGACGGCATACCTTCGCCTTTGGCGGCGAAATCCGGCGGGCTTACAATAACAATATCTCAGAAAACATCGGAAGCTTCACATTTGCCACGCTGGCAAATTTCCTCGCAGACGGAGCGAACAATGTCACGGACCAGCTGGGAAGCGGCAATGACAAGATCTTGCAACCGTCTTACGACGTCTTCGCGCAGGACAGTTTCAAGTTGAAATCCAATTTGACCTTGAACATCGGCTTGCGATATGCGTGGAATTCGTCGCCATCCGAGGCTACCGGTAGTTTTACCAACTTCGATGCATCGACCGGCACGCTGATATCCGCACCGAAGCCGTACAAAACCAACAACAAAAACTTCCAGCCACGCGTGGGTTTCGCGTGGGATCCCTTCAAAGATGGCAAGACATCTGTTCGCGGTTCTTATGCGATTATGACGCAGGCCCCGACGACCAATATCGTGACTGGTCTTAGCTCCAATCCACCCTTTGCATTGCCTGTTTCTGCGAGTTCGGCGTCCAACAACATTACACTGGAAAACCCATCCGGATCCATCAGCAGCGTCAGTATTGGCCCGTTCGCGATCAATCCAAACTTTCAGGATATGTACGCTCAGGACTGGAACTTGACGGTCCAGCGCCAGCTCACTACCACGCTCGGCCTGGAAGTGGCGTACGTGGGGCTCAAAGCCACGCACCTTCAGCTCAATCAAAACATCAACCAACCATTTGTTACCAACGGATTCTATGGGACGACAAAACCATTCCCCACGCTTCCGCTGACCAGCTCGATCATCCCCTCTTTTTGCCAGCCCCCGTTTCCACTCTGCGGGCTGAACAACATCAACCAGGTAAACAGCGGGAGCAATTCCAATTACAATGCGCTGTGGGTCACGGTCACCAAACATTTCTCTCATGGTTTGGAGTTCCGGAGTTCCTATACCTATTCAAAGTCACTGGATTACAACTCACTCTCGACGGGAGAGTCTTTGGTCATCCAGAACGCGTATAACCCGCGTGGTGACTACGGTCTCTCGGAGTTTGATGCTCGGCAGCGATTCTCGTTGAGCGGATTCTACGAGTTGCCGTTCAAGGCCAACCGGCTTGTATCCGGATGGCAATTCGGTGTCTTCAACCAGGTGCAGAGCGGCAATCCTGTGAATCCTAACCTGGCTGTAGGGCCGGGACCGGGTATCTCGCTCACGGTCCGTCCGGATTTGCTTAAGCAGGTGACCGGCACCGGAAATCCCAGCCAATATTTCTCTAATGCAGTCCTATGCCAGCACTTCAACGGCGCGCTGCAAGGCGGAGCCCCCGCGATTCCAGATTGCGCCGCAACGCCCAACGCTGCGTTCGCAATACCCTGCACGTTCAGCGATGTGCCCACCGCACCTGGTGGCAAGGTGTATCCGGTCATCGCAGGCACTTGTCATCCGGGCAGCTTGGGAAGAAACGCGATTACAGGTCCGGGCTTCCTCAATACGGATTTCTCGGTGACAAAGAATACGAAGCTGACCGAGAGGTTCAATCTGCAGTTCCGAACTGAGATGTTTGACGTGTTCAATCATCCAAACTTTGGTAATCCATCGCTTGTTGCCACGAACAGCAGCTCCTTTGGACACATCCAAAACACCCGGTTCCCCACGGGGGATTTCGGGTCGGCTAGACAGATCCAGTTTGCTTTGAAGCTGATCTTCTGAGCGGCTATCAACCCTGCTACCGGCGAGGGCGGGCTTCGGCTCGCCCTCGTTTTTTTGATTGGTTAATCAAGCCTTCGCTTCGCTGTTCATTCCATTCGTTCCATTCGAATGGCGGGGACTGCAGCAAAGGAAAATCGACGTTACGGATTCGCCGTCGCGCGGCTCGACTCTCCCTTTTCGGATACAATAGAAAGGAGCCTCCAACAAACACATCGAGGGTTAGGTGATTCACAAGAACATCTTCCACAACGAAAGCCTGCTGCCCATTGAAAACGTCCGGCTTTCGCCAGGGCAGGCCGGGCTCATTTGCGGGTGGGGGCTCTTTACGACGCTACGCATTTATCACGGCGAAGCCTTCGCCTATGAGCGACACTGGCGCCGGCTGGAAAAAGACGCAGGCGTCGTTCACCTGCCCATGCCATACACTTCGGCCAAAGTCCGCATCCATCTCCACGAAGTCATCCGGGCCAATCAGGTGACGGAAGGATGCGCGCGCATTTATCTGATCTACAACCAAGTCGGCTTCTGGCAGAGCGATGAAAAGCAGCCCGAGGTCGATCTGATTATTTACACGGCACCGCTGCCGCAATACCGAGAGCCAGTCCGCCTATCTCTCCGCGAGCATGGCCGGCACGCTGCTTCGCCGCTTGCCGGGGTCAAGACAACTTCCTGGCTGCAAAATGTCTGGGCGGTGGCGGAGGCGCAAAAAGAAGGATTCGATGAAGTGGTTCTGCTTAACGAACGGGGTGAGATTGCCGAATGCACGGCCGCAAACATTTTTGCGGTGAAAAACGGCAAGGTCTTCACGCCGCCACTGAATTCCGGATGCCTCGAAGGTGTCACGCGGGGCATTCTCTTTGAGATTGCTCCCGAAGCGGGCGTCGCCGTCATTGAGCAAGCTCTTCGCCCCGAGGATCTCTACTCCGCGGACGAAATCTTCATGACGTCGACAAATCGCAATCTCATCGGAGTCGGTGAGGTCGCCGGGCACAAAATTGCCACAGCTCCCGGCCCCGTGACGCAGCAGCTCAATGAGCTCTTCGACGCCTATGTCGCGGACTACGTGACGCGCCGCCTGGCCGCCGCTTCCCACTGATCGGAAGCATTCCTAGAAAATCCTGAATAGCAGAAACGCTTTTCGTTTTCGAGCGTCTATTCGGTATCGGCCAGCTTCTCTTGACAATCGAGAGAAGCGCCGTATACTCCTCTAGAATCCCCAGAGAAGCAGTGGGAGGAGGGACGATGACCGACACTTCCGCGACGCTGGTGCAAGGCACGCTGGACATGCTTATTCTGAAAACGCTCGCTCTTGAGCCGCTTCACGGCTGGGGCATTTCACAAAGAATTCAACAACTCAGCCGCGGGGTGTTCGAGGTAAATCCCGGCTCGCTGTTCCCCGCGTTCCGCCGCCTGGAGCGGGCAGGGCTGATGGAGTGCCAGTGGCGGACCTCGGAGAATAATCGCCGAGCGAAATACTACTCGCTTACAAAAGCCGGCCGCCAAAAATTGCGGAGTGAAACCAGAGAGTGGGAACGCCAGGTTGCGGCAATCGCAAGAATTCTGCAGACGGCTTCGTAGGAGGGCACGATGGGAATCTGGACAAGTCTTTCCGCCGGGCTCCGCGGCCTATTCCGCAAGAGGGAGGCCGAGCAGGAGCTCGACGATGAGTTGCACGATTATCTGGACAAGTCCATCGGCGAGAAAATGCGTTCCGGAATGAGTCGTGAAGCGGCCCATCGCGCGGCGCGAATGGAAATGGGCGGGGTGGAAGCAGTAAAAGAAGGCGTGCGTTCGGCAAGCTGGGAAACGCACGTGGAAACTCTATGGGCGGATCTGCGCTTCGGCGCGCGGTTGCTGCGTTTCAATCCCGTCTTCGCGGGAGCCGCCATTCTCTCCCTGGCGCTTGGCATCGGCGCGAACACGGCCATCTTTCAATTACTCGACGCGGTACGGCTGCGCAGCTTGCCAGTGAAAAATTCGGAGGAAATCGCGCGCGTAGTTTTTGAGCGGCGTGGGTCGAGGAGCGGCAATTTCAGCACGAGGTACCCCGACTTCACGTACGCCATCTGGGAACAGATTCGCGAGAAGCAGGAGGGTTTTTCAAGCGTATATGCCTGGGCGCCGGTGCCGTTCAACGTTTCCCCGGCGGGCGAAGTACACAACGTGCAGGGACTTTTTGTGAGCGGCGAATTTTTTGAGACGCTGGGCGTGAAGCCCGCGCTGGGCCGCCTGCTGAGCACGGCGGACGATCAGCCTGCGTGCGCATCGACTGGAGCGGTCCTGAGCTATTGGTATTGGCAGGAGGAATATGGCGGGCGCACAGATATGGCCGGTGAAAAGGTTACGATCAACCGGCATCCGGTTCCGATCATGGGCGTGGCAGAACGCGAATTTTACGGCGTAGAAGTCGGACGGAACTTCGCGGTCGCGATACCGGTCTGCGCTGAACCCCTCATCAATGGCGAAAACAGCCAACTGAAAAGCAGGATTGGCTGGTGGCTGTCGGTGATGGGCAGACTGAAGCCGGGCTGGACAGCGGAACGCGCGTCGGCGCAATTGCGGGCCGTTTCGCAGAGGATTTTCGAAGCGGCGATGCCGTCGGAGTACAACGCATCCAACGCAAAGTCATTGCTGGCGGCCAAACTTGTGGCCATACCGGGCGGTGCCGGTGTCTCGGACCTGCGGGAAAGCTACGCGGAGCCGCTTGGGCTGCTGCTGGCGCTAGCAGGCCTGGTGTTGCTGATTGCTTCGGCGAATCTCGCGAACCTGATGCTGGCTCGCGCGAGTGTACGCGAGAAGGAAATGGCGATGCGCATGGCCGTGGGCGCGGGACGAGGCAGGCTGATCCGGCAATTGCTCGTCGAAAGCCTGTTGCTCGCGGTAATCGGGGCCGGGCTCGGCGCGTTGTTGGCGCGCAATTTAAGCCAAGTGCTGGTGGCCTCGATGAGCACGGAACAAGCTCCGCTGTTCGTGGCTCTGCATACGGATTGGCGCGTGCTTGGATTCACTTCCGCCCTGGCTCTATTTACGTGCGTTCTGTTCGGGCTTGCTCCAGCGCTGCGCGCCACCAGTGTATCTCCCGGCGTGGCCTTGAAGGAAGGCGGCCGTGGAACAACGCAGGGACGCTCGCGGTTCGGATTGCGACGCATTCTCGTGGTGTCGCAAATTGCGCTGTCTCTTACCTTGCTGGTGGGAGCACTGCTCTTCGCTCGCAGCCTGAAGAATCTCGCGACGCTCGATCCGGGATTCCACCGCGATGGCGTTCTCGTGGTGGACATCGACTTTACGGCTCGGCATCTTCCCAACGAAGCGCGGCGGGCATTTTCCGACGAACTTCTGCGGCGCGTGCGCGGGATTGCCGGAGTGGACGCGGCCGCCACGGCTGCGATTGTGCCCCTGAGCGGAGACGGCATCGGGCACGATATCCTTGTGGGAGCGACCGGCGAATCGCCGGACGATGTCCCTGTAGCGGCATTCAATTATGTGAGCCCGGGATACTTCGAGACGTTGCAGACGCCATTCCTCGCAGGACACGATTTCGACGAGCGCGACCGAGTAGGCGCTCCAAACGTGGCCATTGTCAACCAGGCGTTCGTGGAAAAATTTGCCCAAGGAAAGAATCCGCTGGACTTCAAGTTCCGGGTACGGCGACTGATGAAGACGTCCGCGCCGTATCAAATTATAGGGGTGGTTAAGGACACGAAGTACATGGATCTGCGGGAGAACCGAGAGATTATCGCGTATTCGCCACAAGCGCAGAATGAGGAAGCCGGCAACGACGCGCTGATTCTGCTGCGCTCGAGCGCGCCTCTGGCGGGCATTCTGTCCGGTGTGAAAAGCACCGCGATGCAAGCCGATCCCGACGCGGATATCACCTTCTACAACCTTCACAAAATGATTGACGATGGATTGAAACGTGATCGCTTGATGGCGCGCCTGTCCGGATTTTTTGGCATCCTCGCCGTGCTTCTCGCAGTGATTGGTCTCTACGGCGTGATTTCGTATATGGTCGCGCGGCGTCGCAATGAGATTGGCATTCGCATGACTCTCGGCGCGGACCGACGCTCCATCATTTCTCTGGTGTTGCGTGAGTCCATCCTGCTGCTTTCGATTGGACTGGCCATGGGTGTAACACTCGCTCTCGCCGTATCGAGCGCCGCCGCCGCCCTGCTGTTTGGCTTGAAGCCCCATGACGCCGGCACGCTTATTATTGCCACAGTCAGCCTCGCAGTGGTCGCCCTGGCAGCGAGCTACCTGCCGGCTCTGCGCGCCTCAAAACTAGACCCCGTGGAAGCGTTGCGGCACGAATGACAGGGCTGCATGCTACAATTCCGTCGCGAGTATCCCAATGCCCGACACAGCTTCCATCGCGATGGGGGGAGCAGTTCTCGAAGTCGTCTCCCCAGACGGCGCGCGTCGCTACGTGCGCGTCACGCAAACGCCGTTCCTGATCGGACGTGGCGCGGAAACGGGCAACCATCTCCAGCTTTCGGACCGCCGGATCTCTCGCAATTGCACCGCGCTCGTTCTTGAAGGAGGCCGTCTATACATCGAAGACCGCGGCCAGCGGCGCGGCCTTTTCGTTAATGGAGAAAAAGTTGAAAGCCGGGCCCTCAGCGACGGCGACTCCATCACCTTTGGACTCGAGGACTCCTACGAAATCGTTTTCCGTTCGGGCACTTCCAGTGGCGAGGAATCCATACCCAACCTGCTCACCCGCATCGAGCACATCACTAGTTCTGAACCGGTGGGCGGCGGTCTCCGCAAGCTCAACTTGCTCCTGGAAGCCACCACTCTATTGCACTCACAGCTTCCTCTCGATTCGGTGCTCGGCACCATGCTCGATCATGCCGTGTCTGTCACGGATGCAGACCGGGGTATGCTTTTGGAGGCTGACGCCACCGGCACCCTTAAAGTCCGCCTTGCTCGCCGCACAGGCGGTCAGCGGCTTTCGCCGGAGAGTATTGCTCCAAGCCAAACTGCCATTCAGCTCGCGCTCCGGCAGCAATCACCTGTAGTGACTGAAGACATCGAGCGCGCCGATATGGACTTGCAGTCGGCTCAAAGCATCATTGCTCAACGCTTGCGGGCCGTGGTCGTTATTCCTTTGTTCGCAGTGCACCGGGCGAGTTCGCCGGATTCCAGCTCTGCGCCGGTGTTTGAACATTCTCTCGGGGTACTTTATCTCGATTCCCGCCGCCCCGCCGCTTTCTCCAAACTTGACCGTCAAATTCTGGACGCCCTCGCCGCCGACGCCGCCAGCATTTTGGACAATGCCCGACTGGTTATCCGCGAGCGCGAGCGGCAGCGCATGGAAGAGCAAATCGACATCGCGCGGGGCATCCAGCAGGCGCTCCTGCCGCGGAATTTCCCTGACCACCCGCATCTGGCCGTGGCTGGCTGCAATTTTCCCTGCCTTGCTGTCGGAGGAGATTATTTCGATGTATTTCCGCTGGACAACAATCGCACTGCTTTTCTGATTGCCGACGTTTCCGGCAAAGGTCTTGGTGCGGCGCTTCTAACCACCATGTTGCAAGGCGCGCTTTCCGCCATGACTCTTGGGACCGATCCCGCTCGCGTATTCACTCACGTCAATCGCTTTCTGTGCGATCACGCCGAAGTCGGCCGCTACGCCACCATGTTCTTTGGTATTTTGGACAATGACGGCCACCTGGAGTTCATTAACGCCGGCCATCCTTCTCCATTCCTGATTCGCCATGGAGTGGCTCAGGAACCGTTCAGCGAAGGCTCCTACCCGGTCGGACTTGTTCCGGAAGCGGAATATGCGGTGGCACGTCTCACCCTCGAGCCCGGTGACACTATCGTACTCTTCAGCGACGGTGTAACAGAGGCCATGGACCCCGATGAACAATTGTTCGGAGTACCGCGTTTGCGCGAAGTCCTGACGGGGCAGACGGAGTGTCCACTCGATCAACTCCAAAAATGTGTTCTGGAAGCAGTGGAAAACTTCGCGCGTGGTGCCAGCCAAGCCGACGACCTGACCCTCCTAATCGTCCGCTATCGATCTTCGAGAGCTCAAACGGGTACCGACACCGATGCCGCGCCCGCCACTCAATCCATCTCCACCTAGTTTTCTTTTGACGAAGCCCTCTGATCCGCTTTATGTTATTTATTTTCTTATACTTCCCGCCTCCTGGGGAATAGGGGAACAGAGCAATCCTTTTCAGATCAACTCATCGCGCGTTTTCCGCGCGTGCACCAGGGTGCACCCAAAATCCCCGATTTTTTCTGTTTATGCTCTTCTAATCCGCGTGTGTGCGATATTCGGATAAAATTTCGTCTCCCCAAATATTAATTTTTCGTCATAGTCTTGACTTCACATGGATTCAGCATTAATAAGTGGGCGTTCGCTTATTCTGCTCCTCTCTACTCCAGGGGGTACCGTGCAGCCTACCCGAAGAGACTTCCTCAAGCTCACTACGATAGGCGGGGCTGCTGCTGCCGTTTTTGGTTTTGATCTTCAGCCCGCTTACGCACAACTGCGCACTCTCAAAATGGCACGCGCCAATGAAACGCGCTCGATTTGTCCTTACTGCGCGGTAGGTTGTGGCACGATCATTTACACGATTGGAGACCGGGCGAAAAATGTCACTCCTCAGGTGGTTCACGTGGAGGGCGACCCCGACCATCCCACCAACCGCGGCACGCTTTGTCCTAAGGGTGCTTCGCTTGAACAAGATATCCTGAATGATCGCAGGCTCCTGAAGCCGCAAGTGCGCAGGCCGGGGGGGACAGAATGGCAAGACATCTCCTGGGATGACGCGCTTACTGAGATCGCGCAGAGGATTAAGAAAACGCGCGACGAAACCTTTATTGAAAGGGATGCCAAGGGAATCAAGGTCAACCGGTTGGAATCGCTCGCTTTCACAGGCGGCTGCACGGACACAAACGAGTTTAACTTTCTAGTCGTAAAATCAATGCGCGCCCTGGGGGTCGTGCATTTAGAAAACCAGGCCAGGGTTTGACACGGCCCCACGGTCTCAAGTTTGGGACCAACGTTTGGCCGGGGCGCAATGACGAATGGCTGGATCGATATCAAGAATACCGACATGATGCTGATCATGGGCGGGAACCCAGCCGAAAATCATCCGTGCGGATTCAAGTGGGCGATTGAAGCGAAACGAACGCGGAACGCAAAACTGATTTCCGTGGACCCGCGCTTTACGCGCACGTCTTCGGTCGCCGATCACTTCTGCCAGATTCGCGCCGGCACTGACATTGCTTTCCTCGGCGGCGTGATCAACTACGCGATCGAAAACAATCGCTACGCCAAAGACTACATCATCAACTACACGAATGCCGCGTTCGTCGTTGATGGCGGTTTCAAATTGCCCTCGGACACGGATGGGGTTTTCTCCGGCTTTGATGCGGAAAAGCAAAGCTACAACCGTGCGAGCTGGAATTATGCCGGCGGAAAATCGGCGCCGAGCGCGGGACAGAATGGCGCGCCACCGCCCTTGCCTCCGTTGCCGGAAAAAGTCGATTTCGATCCTTCGTTGCAAAATCCAAATTGCGTATTTCAGCTGCTGAAAAAACATTATTCGCGATACACGCCGGAGATGGTGGAGCGCGTCACTGGAATCCCCAAGGAGCAATTCGTCAAAGCCGCGGATCTTTACACCTCGATTCGCAAAGACGGCGACATGAAGAAGGCCGGGACGATTATATACGCCGTGGGATGGACGCAGCACAGTTTCGGGACGCAGATCATTCGGACGGCGGCGATGTTACAGCTGCTGCTAGGCAACGTGGGGCGTGCCGGCGGGGGCGTAAACGCGCTACGCGGGCACTCCAACATCCAAGGCGCCACGGATATGGCCGGACTCTATGACAGCCTGCCGGGCTATTTGAAAGTGCCGACGCCGGCCGATGCCTCGTTCGAGGCCTGGATGAAGCGCATTACCCCGACTTCCTCCAAACCCGCACAGTGGGAATCCTTCAACTACTGGAGCAACACACCGAAGTTCATGGTCAGCTTGATGAAGATGATGTACGGCGACGGAGCCACGAAGCAGAACGAGTGGGCGTTCGACTACTTGCCGAAAGTGGATCGGGACTATTCATGGGTAAATCTGTGGAACAACATGTACAACGGGGTCGTCAAAGGTTTGCTGACCTTTGGCATGAACGGCGTAGCCATAGGGCCGGACTCCAAGAAAAATATCGACGCGCTGAAGAAAACGGAATTCCTTGTGGTCGGAGAAATTTACGCGGACGAAACGAGCGAGTTCTGGAAGTCGCCCGGCGTTACGCAAGACGAGATGAAGCAGATTCAGACCACGGTTTACCGCTTGCCGTGCGCAGGATTTGCGGAGAAGGACGGCTCATTCACTAATTCGGCGCGGTGGTTGGTTTGGAAAAATACGGCGGTTCCAACTCCGGGAGATGCCCGACTGGACCAAGCCATCCTCGCGCAGATATTCCTTAGGGTGCGGGAGCTGTACAAAAAAGACGGAGGCAAGTTTCCCGACCCCATCCTCAAGCTCTCGTGGAGTTACACGGATCCCATGAATCCGTCTTTGGCCGAGGTTTTGAAGGAACTTAACGGCAAGGCGTTGGCGGACCTGGAAGACCCCGCGACAAAAGTGCAAATCAAGAAGGGCCAGCAGGTACCGGGGTTTGGCTGGCTGAAGGACGACGGAACCACCGCTTGCGGCAACTGGCTGTATTCAGGTTCCTACACGGAAGCGGGCAATCAGACCGCACGACGAGATCCTTCCGATCCGTCCGACATGGGAGTGCACGCCGGCTGGGGCTGGTCGTGGCCTGCGAATCGCCGCGTTCTGTATAACCGCGCCTCCTGCGATGTGGACGGCAAACCATGGGATGCGTCTCGGAAGCAAGTCTGGTGGAATGAGGGCTTGGAGAAATGGGTCGGCAACGACGTGCCGGATTTCAAGGCCGACTCCAAACCAAAGGATCACATGGGGCCATTCATTATGAATCCGGAAGGAGTTGGCCGGATCTTTGCGCCGCTGGCGGCCTTCGCCGATGGCCCGTTCCCGGAATATTACGAGCCCTTCGAGAGCCCGATTCAAAATCCGTTTCATCCGGAACAATCAACGAATCCAGTAGTAAAAGCCTTCAAGACGGCGGACGACAAATTGGGGACCAGCAAGGACGGATTCAACGTCGTGTGCACCACGTTCCGCCTAACCGAGCATTACCACTACTGGACGAAGAACAATCCCATGAATGTGCAGCTCGTGCCCGAGCCCTTCATTGAGATGGCCGCGGAAATGGCGGACGAAATGGGCATCCGCGGAGGAGAAAGGGTGAAGGTCTCGAGTGCGCGCGGGGAGTACGTCGCCAAGGCCATGGTCACTAAGCGCATCAAACCGATGATGATCGATGGAAAGAAAACCTATCAGATTGGGATTCCCTTTCACTGGGGATACCGAGGCATCGCCGAGGATGAAGGTAAGACTTCCCGGATGCTGACAAACGCCCTAACCTCCACGATCATCGATCCAAACGCGCATACGCCTGAGTTTAAGGGCTTCCTCGTGAAAGTCGAGAAGGTTTAGGAGACGCGTATGAGCCAAGCCACATTACGCGTTCAAAAAATTTCCGGACACGCGGGCCCTGTCGCCGGCGAAGACGCCCAGCGCGAATTTACCGTCTGCAAACTAATCGACACAACCACCTGCATCGGCTGCAAAGCTTGCGAAGTGGCCTGCATGGAGTGGAACGATTTGCCGTTTGGCGAAACCGTCTTCGACAACACCTACCAAACGATGCCGGAAACGCGTTGGAATTATTGGAACCTGATTCTCTTCAACGAGCATGAGAAGGAAGACGGCTCGCTGATGTGGCTGATGCGGAAGAATCAGTGCATGCACTGCGCGGAGCCGGGCTGCCTGGCGGCATGCCCCGCCGACGGCGCCATCGTGCAATACGCCAACGGCATTGTGGATTTTCAGCAAGCTAACTGCATTGGTTGCGGGTATTGCATCACGGGCTGTCCGTTTGACATTCCGAAGATGAACCCAAAGACGAATCGGGTCTTCAAATGCACGCTATGTTCCGATCGGGTCAGTGAAGGACTCGAACCGGCGTGCATCAAGTCGTGTCCGACCGGCTGCTTACACTTCGGAAGTAAGGACGACATGAAGGACCTCGCGGAAAAACGCGCGAGGCAGCTTCGTGAACACTATGACTTTCCGCAAGCCGGAGTTTATGATCCAGCGGGAGTGGGCGGCACTGGAGTTGTCTACGTGTTGCATGACGCCACGAAGCCAGAGCTGTATGGCGGGTTGCCGGCCGATCCTCATGTTCCGTGGTCGGTGAAACTGTGGAAGGGCCCGCTGAAATGGCTCGGCAACGTCGCAATGGTTGGCGGACTGATTGGGCTCTTCGTCCACTACCTGCGTTTCGGCCCGAAGGACCGTGACGATGAAAACATCAATACGGAAGGGGGCAAATCGTGAGTCCCTCCGACCAAATTCTTCCTCACGGGCGCATCTTGCGGTACGCCTTTCACGAACGGCTGACGCATTGGATCGCTGCGGGCTCGTACATCTATTTGCTGCTCACGGGTCTGGCGTTCTGGTCTCCGTGGTGCATCTGGCTCGCAGTGATCCTCGGCGGCGGACAGGTTTCGCGGATGCTACATCCTTGGGCTGGCCTGATTTTCACCGGCGCGGTTCTCAAGATGTACAGCATGTGGTCCACGCAGATGCGCTCGACGGAAGCGGACAAGAAGTGGTGGGACTCCATCGGGTACTACATCCGGAATGAAGACGACAAAATGCCTGCGGCGGGACGTTACAACGCAGGGCAGAAGCTTCTATTTTGGGGATTTATCACTTGTGGTGTGTTGCTGCTCCTCTCAGGTGTCATTCTCTGGTTTCCCGAGTACGTGCCATGGAACCTTCGGTTCCTACGCTACCTTGCCGTGTTGATTCATCCGGCAGCAGCACTTTTGACGATCGGACTATTCCTGATTCACATTTACATGAGTGTTTTTGCCGAGCGCGGCGCTTTCGGTTCGATCATTCGCGGCGACGTCTCCTTGACCTTCGCAAAACGCTACCATCCTCGATGGTATGAAGAGATTACCGGACAGGCGACCTCGCCGAAAAAATGACCCCTCTGCAGGTTATGAGCACCGAGTTCGATGAGCGGATCAGGCGCGCTGAGAAGCTCATTGCGGAAAAATCATCTGCCAGCCAACTGCTCTTGTTCTACGTCCGGATCGCCAGGTTTCAAAAAAGTCTTCTGGCGCAAATTGCTGCTGACGGCAAGCAACAGCAGAATCTTCAACAGTTTGGGTCCGTGCGGGACGGGCTGGATCTTACGCTGCTGCTTCCGCACTTTCGCGGTTTTCTTTCGCTCGTTGAACAGCACGCACCGAACGCCCTTGCCGCAGCAGCACGCGACATCGCGGGCCTGCCTTCCGACTCTTGGATCTCTATGCTGGCGGCGTATTGGGAGAATGGTGGACGATTCAAGAAGCAAACTGAGGCTTTTGAGCAGTTTTTCTCCCGGGCGTTTCTGCAGCCCTATGTTTCTTACGTCGCGGGGCGGGTAGCGGTGCCACCCGTGTTGACAACGCCGTTGGTGTGCCCGCTATGTGAGGCGCGGCCACTGCTGGGAGTGCTGCGCCTTGAGGGCGACGGGGGAAAGCGCTCGATGGTGTGTTCTTTTTGCGGATATGAGTGGAATTTCCAGCGGATCCTGTGCCCCGCTTGCGGCGAAGTTGAAGAAAATAAACTTCCCGTTTATGTTGCTGAGCAATTTCCCCACATTCGCGTTGAGGTTTGCGAAACTTGCAAGTTCTGCGTTCGAACAATCGACCTCACGAAGGACGGTCATGCAGTGCCGGTCGTGGACGATCTCTCGGCGATTCCTCTGACGATGTGGGCGCAAGAGAATGGATACAGCCGGCTCCAGCCAAACCTTCTTGGGAGCTGACCTGAATTAGCCGCGAACCAATTCCATAGCCGTATACCTGCGAGACGGCTTGCAACAGACTGCGAGTTTGGGGCAAGCTACGGTCCGCTGGTGAGGGGTGGTCCTTGAAAAAGGCATTTTTCAAATTATTTGGAGTGCTGGTCCTGTGCGCGGGGAATTTGTGTGCGCAAACTGCCGAGACGTCCGCGGCTTCGTTGACCGTGATTCGCGCGGGAACGTTGATTGACGGCGCGAGCGATACGCCGCGGAGGAATCGACTTATTTTTGTGCGCGGCGAACACATCGAGAAAGTGACTGATGCGGCCGCCTCAATTCCGCCGGACGCGAAGGTCATCGACCTTTCCGGGGCAACTGTACTGCCCGGCCTGATTGATTCGCATACACACATTTTTTTGTGGGGCGAAGAGCCCGCCAAGGGCGGGTACGACGTAAACATTTTGAAAGCTGGGATCGCGCTGCGAGCCGCCCGCGCGACGTTTGCGACGCGACGCGCACTCGAACAGGGATTTACGACGCTGCGCGACTTGGAGACGGAAGGCGCGGGATACGGCGACGTCGAAATCAAACAAGCAATCGAAGAGGGTACGATTCCCGGGCCGCGGCTATTCTGCGCGACGCGCGCGATTTCCACGACGGGCGGTTACAATTTGGAAGATTACGCGCCGGAACTCGATATGCCGAAAGGAGCGCAACTGGTCGACGGACCGGTGGAGGCGCGCAAAGCTGCACGTCAGCAACTGGAGCATGGCGCCGATTGGATCAAGGTGTACATGACGCACCGGTCGTGGGTGGACAAGGACGGGAAGCTTGTCTCGCAACCCACGATGACCGTCGAAGAATTGAAAGCAGTTGTGGACGAAACGCATGGCTGGGGGAAGAAGGTCGCGTGCCACGCATACAACGGCATTGGTTTACAGCGAGCGCTCGATGGAGGATGTGATTCCATCGAACATGGACTGGAGATCTCGGACGCACAGATTTCGCAAATGCAGCGACAGGGCACGTGGTATTGCCCGACACTCTCGCCGTACTACGATGATTGGGCGCCGGCGGACACGCCAGGCGGAAAGCGGGACCGGGCGCGGGCTGCAGTACACGAAATTTCGTTTCGAAAAGCCATGCAGGCGCACCTGAAGATTGCTTATGGGACGGACATGGGAGGAATCCCCTGGACGGAACCGATGGCGCAGGAATTCAAGCGAATGGTCTCGCTGGGGATGAGCCCGATGGACGCGATCCAATCGGCGACGGTACGCGCGAGCGAGTTACTGGAGATGAAGGGCGAGATCGGCGTCGTGGCAGCAGGAGCCTTTGCAGATATCATTGCGGTTTCTGGAGACCCGCTGAAGGACGTGGGCGAACTCGAGCGCGTTCATTTTGTAATGCACAATGGGTCGGTTTTCAAGAATGAGCTGACAAAATAAAAAGGGCTATTATGGAGAGCCTTTGTCGGAACTTCATGGCCGCGGGCGAAGCGGACGATGGGCTTACTTAGGCTTCGACGCGGACACCTTTCCAAAAGGCGATCCTGCCTTTGATTTCGTGTGCGGCGGGTGTCGGTTCAGGGTAGTACCAGGCGGCGTTCTCGTTTTTCAGGCCATCCACCTCAACATGATAGTAATGCGCGGTTCCTTTCCAAGGGCAGATGGAGGTGTGCGTGCTCGACTTCAGGAATTGTTTGGTAACCGCGTCCGGTGAAAAGTATTGATTGCCTTCGACGATCACGGTGTCGTTGCTTTCGGCGATCACCTTGCCGCCCCAGATAGCTTTAGCCACGATGTTTGCCTCTCTTGCTCGTCAACCGCTCTTTCGAGCGAGCGAAATGAGCCCACACGTACTTTGGATGCGGACGAAGCGGAAACGGTTCATTAAATGAGGGGACTCGAAATACGGATTTGTTGCGAGAGCTGCGAAGGAATAGCCCGAAAGCGCGCTCAAGGGGCCGCTTCTGTTAGAATCGGCACGCTGGCAGGAGGATCGAGATGGCCGAACAGAGTTTCCAAAGTCACGCCAAATGGGTGCCCCCATTCCATTTCTTTGTGTTGCCGGTGTTGCTCATCAATTTTGGGTTTTCAATTTATTGGTGCGTGAAAGCAGGATTTACAGTGAGCAGTATGCTTTCCGTGCTCGTCGCTGCGGCGATTTTGACTGGATTCGTAATGGTCCGCGTGATGGCAATGAAGATTCAAGATCGGGTGATTCGAATCGAGGAGAGGCTGCGGCTAGAACGCGTGCTTCCAGCGGACATGCAGCCGCGGATCGGTGAATTTACCATTGAGCAGTGCGTGGGTTTGCGATTTGCAAGCAACGCGGAGTTGCCGGAACTTGCGCGAAGAGTGTTGGACGAAAAACTGAACGATCGCAAGGCGATCAAGCAATTGATCAAGACGTGGCGGCCAGACTTCGCCCGCGCTTGATTCTCCACTTTACAAATTCAATTCACACGATTCATCGAGCCACTGCAACGGCTGCTGCGCCTTCGATCTCCGCGACTTCTTCCGGCGATAGCCTTAGCTCGCCCGCGCGCATAATGCCATCAACTTGTTTAGCGTTTCGAGCGCCGACGATGGCTCCCGTGACAGCGGGATTGCTGAGCACCCATGCGATGGCGACTTCGCCGGGCTCGCGGCCGTGCCTCGCGCCGACTTTGCGCAGACGCTCGACAAGCTCAATATTCTTGGAAAGGCGCGGCTCGCGAAACTCGGAGCTCTTGCTCCGGAAATCGTCAGGCGGGAGAGCTGCTGCGCGTTCCCGGGTCATGGCACCCGTGAGCAGGCCGGAAGCCATTGGAGCGTAAGAAATGACGCCGATGCCGCGCTGCTGACAGTACGGCAGAATCTCCGGCTCAATGGCACGACGAATCAGCGAATACGGCGGCTGGAGAGACGTGACCGCAGCAATCTTGTCCGCACGCTTGAGTTGCTCGACGTTGAAGTTCGAAACGCCAATCCAGCGAACTTTTCCCGACTTTTGCAAGGCGAGCATGGTTTGCCAAGCTTCTTCAAGGCCGGAGCCATTATCCGATGGCGGCCAGTGCATCTGATATAAATCGATGACATCGATTTGCAGGCGGCGGAGGCTCTCCTCGCACTCCTGGCGAATGGAATCGGCGTGGTGGTTCTGGCTAACGTGGCCTTTCTCGTCCCAGCGGAGAACGCACTTCGTGAAAACGTACGGGCGAGTACCGCGCCAGTCTTCCAGAGCTCTAGCGACCATTTCTTCCGAGTGTCCTACGCCGTAGACGGCAGCGGTGTCAATCCAGTTCACGCCGAGCTCCAGCGAGCGATGAATTGCGGCGATAGAATCCCCGTCGTCCTGGTGTCCCCAGGCAAAATCCCAGCCGCTTCCTCCGATCGCCCATGCGCCGAAGCCAACGGGCGTAATCTGCAAATCGGAATTTCCGAGCCTGCGTGTTTCCATAACTCCTCTTTTCGCATTTAGATAGAATGGTGGATTGCGAATGTCGACCGTAATTTGATGCACTCTGAATTCTACATTCCATGTGATGAAAAAATGAACGGATTGGTTAGGTGGGACGGTGGGGAGCTGACGAAGAAAAGAGCCTTGGAGTCAGTTGGCGGTGAAGGCGGCGTCCCATGAGATGGTTTCGCCATCGGGATTTGTAATAGTGACCCGTTGCGCGCCGACGGACAGGCCCGGCGTCAGCACCTTGAGAGTGTTCATGTCCTTGAAAGTTACGGTGGCAGTCTTGCCGCCGATGGTGACAGTGGCGCCACTCTGAAAGCCGCTGCCGCGAACTATGATCTGAGTTCCTCCGGCGGCGGGCCCACTTGCGGGGATTAGCGTTCCAATCCCGAGTGGAACCCTGGAGAGTGTAACGACAGTGACGCCCGCGCTCAGGGCGGTACCGTCGATCGACGTAATAGCGAACAATCGTTGTCCATTCTCGTCGATGGTGAAAAAGCTGCCGTGCAATCCGTCGACGTCGGTCATGAATTGTTGGGCTAGCAAGATTCGAAGGCGAAGAGCGCCGGAATGTGCATCGAGGATGTCCACGCCACCGCGGACGCCAGAATTCCCTGCAGGGCCAGTGAGAAACGGCAGGTAAAGGAGAGAGCCGCTGGAATGAAGCGTTACTCCTGGCACTTGAACGCGGCCGGGAATTTGCAGGAGTTCTGGGTTTGCGGGGACCGCGCGAGCGAAAAATCAGCGCCGCGAATTTCTGTCGTGCCGTTCGCGTGCAAGGCGACCACGGTTCCATCGGCGGCCAACCCAATGTCCAGGGCGGAGTCATTGGCGGTAAAGGTGGAAAATTGGTTAGGAGAGGATGCATTCCAGACAGCGAGGGGTCCGCCCGGCGCGGCGGCAAACGCAACGAACACCTGATTGCCCATGCCATTGGATTGCACGAGAGGCGCTCCGGTGAGGTTTGTGATTTCCGGTTGCGAGGCAGGTTGAATCACTAGGGGGCTGGCCATCAAGTTCAGTTGTCCAAGGCAAGACGTACACCCGCCGGAAGCGCTCGACTCCGCGGTCAGGCCGACGAAGACAGACTGCATGCTCGTGGCCGCCACGCGGGCTGGACCGGAATTTGTGAAACCCGCAACGCCACCGACAGCAACACTCGTGCCCGCGCCGTTGTCTGGATCGATCAGATAGAGGTTCTGAGCGCTGAAATCGGCGGCGACGAGTTGAGTCCCATCCGGAGTCAAAGCGAGCCCGCGGAGCTCCGAACTGGGAGGAGGACCGCCGGGTGGCTCAAGGCCGTTCGCATGGAAAAGGCCAGTGGTCAAATCGAAGACATCGATGTGATCGATGTTGCTGAGATAAAGCCACTGGCGAGACTTGTCGTAAAGTATAAATTTATCGAAAGCGGGCTTGGCGTAGAAATTCTCGCTCTGCAAATATTGGAACGCCTTCGAGGAGCTGATAGAGCCGGCAGGCGAGGTGATAGCGACGTCAGCTTTCCCGGCTGTTCCAGTGGGTGTGACCAGAGTGATGCGCTCCAGCGGAAAGGGATAGCTTGCGTCGAGGCCCAAAGACGATGCGATGGATGTCACGTTTTCGGTTTTTTGGACGATGGCGCTGGCACCGCCAATTGTGACGCTTACTTTTGTGGCATCCCCGCCGAAGCCATAGCCGTAAATTTGGACGATGTCGCCACCCGCAGGCGTTCCAGCATTGGGCAAGATTTGCAGAACTTGTGGGCCGTAACCGAACGCATCCGGAGCGAGCGCGAGCCATCCATTGGGGAAATAGGCAGTCACATTCACTGCGCCGCTTGCGGCGTTTGGCGGTGAGGTTGCATTAATCACGGTGCTGCTGGCCACGCTCGCATTGCTTGCCATCTGGGTGCCGAACTTTAATTGCACCGACGTTGCGAAATTCTGCCCCGAGAGCGCGGTAGCCGTTCCGCCTGCGTTCAATCCCTCTGAAGGCTGCACACTCGGCGGAGCGGTGAAGCTGGGGACGGTTGTGGGAAGTGAAGCATGAGTTGCGGCATCGATAAGAGCAAGACCGCGGTTGGCAACTCCGAATATAAAGTTCGTGGCATCCACATCTTCGATTTCCGTCCGCCTTCCGCCGAGCCACAAATCGGCCAGTTGGCCAATCATGCCGAGGTTATGTCCATCCAGCACGGTGATGACGGGAGGGGTCCCGGCATTTTCGCTTAAATACAAGAACTGGCCGTCGCGAGAAAACACGATGCCGTTCACGAAGGATGTTGCGCGAGAGCCGACTTGATTCAAAGAGCCGTCCAGAAGCAGTACCTGCGAAGCGCCATTCGAAGCGAAAACAACGGCGAACCTCGAGCCATCGGGATTGGCAGCGATGAGGGGGATCGTGCCCGTCCCAAGACCTCGAGGGCCGGAAAGAACATTGCCGTTTGCATCGTAGACCGCGACTTCGCCGCTCGCATCACTGGCTGCGACCAAGAGTTTCGCATGGTCGCCCGTGCGGGCCATCGCCCCCAGGCCATTTTGAAAAAGTTGCGGCTCGGTGGAAGTCAGATTCATCAGCGTATTTGACAAAGGATTCCACAGCGCGAGCAACGCCCGGCCTGCTTGAGATTGCCGCAGCCGCATCATCAAATTACCGTTGGAAAGCGTGAGCAACTCTTCCGGGCGATCGAACAGAGTGTTCGGAAGCGGTTGCAAGCCGGCTATTTCGAAGCGCGTTTTGACTTGGAGCGAGGTGGTATCGATCGCGGCCACTTGCTCGGTCGCGGTTCCAACCCAAATGGTTGAGCCGTCCGGGGAAAGGTCGGTGCTGCTCGCGCCGGCAATGGCGACCTGGGCGACGCCTAAAGCGGCTGTTGACGAGAATATCTCAACGCGATTCATGGCGCGGTTGGCCGCGAAGACGAGCTGGTGGGCCGGATCGTAAGAGATATGCCTATGGTGAGGCTCGCCCGCTGGATCGTCCATCGCGGGAGTTGAGTCGGTGCGCGCATAGCTCGTTCGAGGAAGACTTGCAGTGACGCCGCTCTGAATAGTGATACCGAGGTTGGCAGGGTGAGAAAGAGAGCCGCTAGTGCCCGAGGCCATGATGGTGAAGTTCCCTGTTGCAGTGTTGGCTGCGGCAGAGAAAAGAACGGGCGTGCTCGAGCCGGCGGCGATGCTGAATGGACTGGCTGGATTCGAGACGACGCCGGAGGGTAAGCCTGCTAACGTCACCTGGACCGTGCCCGTAAAGCCATTGAGCGCGCCAATGAACAAGTTGACTGGCGGGCCAGTGGCGGCTTGCTGGACGGAAACTGCGTTTGTGGAGAATGCGATTGAGAAATCGGGAGTAGGAGGAGGCGGGGGTGGTTGTTGCTGAACGGTGGGCGAACCGCCGCCGCAACCACTAAATGTAAGCAGAAGCAGGCCCAGTAACAAGCGAGGGGCGCCGCGTCTTCGCCGTCCCATCGAACGACCCCACTTTTCTTGCGCGCTCCAGGTTGAAGAATCCATACCGGTAGAAAGATCCGGCAAACGCCGGGACTCCCGGACTTGAGAGGATTGCCATGCAACACTTTAATCCACATAGGTTAATTGTCAAGTTGAGAAATTTTCTCGTGACAGGAGAGGAAGGAGAGAAAAATCGAAGGGCGGCCAGGACCGAAGGTCCGCGCCGCCCTTGAGGAAGACCGACAATATGACGATGACTTAGATTGTTTTGGCTGCCGGCGCGACTGCCGACGCGTTCGAACTCTTGGCAAAAGCGTTGTGACTGGAATCCTTCTCCGAGCTCTTATCGATCTCGATAGAACCTTTGAAGTAGGCGCCGTCTTCGATCATGATGCGGGCGGTCGTGAGATCACCATTCACGGACCCGTCCTTCTTAATTTCAATTCGGTCCTTGGCGCGAAGATTTCCCTTCACGGTGCCGTAGACCACCACCTCGCGGGCGATGATATCGGCAGTGACTTTAGCGGTAGTTCCGACGGTCAGCTTCCGCTCATCAAGCTGGATCAGTCCTTCGACCGAACCATCGATCAGCAGATCTTCGTTGCCGGAGATCTCGCCTTTCACGTGCAGGCTGGCCCCGAGCCGCGCACTAGCGCGGTCTGCGGTTGCACCCAATGGACGCATGGCATCTGTACTCATTGCGGTAGTTCCCTCCCAAGTCGTCGGAGCGGGCTTCGACGACTGATTCGTTGGAAAATTTTTTAGCTCCGGTTGCGCGGATTGCGGCGTTTCCGGTTTCTTATTGCCCCACATCGATCCTCCCAAAGGAGTAGCACCACCCCACGCGGAATTTCGCTTGGGGTATTGCAAACTCTAGTCCTGAGCAGGGCAGACGGCAAATGCAGTCTTGCGTGGCCGTTCCTGAAAGTTACTAGACCTATGGCCAGTGGCCGTCTCGGCTCTCAGCTCAATTTTCCGTGAATCCTTTGTAACGACGGAGGGGGGGCGAAGAGAGTGTAACGCAATGAATCTTCAGTTGCTAGGTTTTTCGGGAACCGGCTGCGTGGCCAGAAAATCGGCTTGAAATCTAGCTGAGTAATTTTTGAGGAGCTCCTCGATGCGCTCGGGCGTGGCGGATTTAAGAACGAATCCAGCGTGATGGTATTTTTCGATGCGGTAAACAATTTCCGGATCATTGTAAGCGGAAGTGTCGGGATGTTCCTGCCGCGCGAGTGACACAATCGCTCCGGCGTAATCTTGGCGCGGTTTCGGCATCTGATAGGGCTGCTTGCCGGCTCCGACTTCGAGGCGCGCCCACTCGCGCCATAAGTTGATGCCAGTGGCGGCTTCGATGACATTCGAGATATAGGCCCCGCCCACGCGCGCGGCCACTTCGAGGAAATAATTCTTTCCATCGGAGTTTGACCTCAGATATTCGGCATGCGTGACACCGCGCAAAAAATCCAATTCTTCGAGAACCTTGCGATTGATTTCGAGAAGTGTTGTCGATTCCGCGGACTCCCGCGGGAGCGTGCGTGTTGTAAATACGCCCCCCTGATGGGAGGTTTCCAGCGGGGGCGCACCGTACGCGTGGACTTCCGCAAGGACCACCTCGTGTTCCGTGGCCACGCTGTCTACGTGGTAGACTCTGCCGGGAATGAATTGCTCGAGCAAATAGGTGGATTGCCGGTCGCCGAGCTGTTCGAGCCAGGGCCAGAGTTCCGCGGGCTCGTGAATTTTCTTCATACCGATGCCCGAGGCTTGCGAGCGCGGTTTCAGCAGCCAGGGTGCGGGAACTCGTGCCATGAACTCGCTCAAGGCAGCGTAATTCAAGACGTGGACGAATTCCGGGACGGGGATGCCTGCTTCTTTGGCGCGAGCGCGCATCGCTAGTTTGTCGCGGAAGTAACGGACCGTGGTCAAGCCCATGCCGGGAATGCGCAGGTGCTCGCGAAGAGCCGACACATTTTCCATGTCGAATTCGTCTAGAGCGACAATCCGGTCGATAGGCTGCGAGCGCGCAGCGAAGCTCACGGCATCGATTAGATCTTGCACCGGCAGTTCTTCGGGCATAAAGAACATTTCGTCGATGGACTCGCCGGGCCAGTCCGCGTGCCGCAATTTCTCGACGGTGAGAAGAAGCACGCGGCAACCCATCGCTTTGCACGTACGCAGGAATTCCTGGCCTTTTTCGTAGGAGCTGACACAGAGGATGGTGAGAGGACGGCTCTCTGGCATCGAATGACTCCTAAATTCCGCGCGATCCTTGTGCGATATCGCCCGTGCACAACGAGCGAGGAAGGGCGGATTATACTTCGCACTTGCGGGCCGGTAACAAAAATTGCAGAAAAGGGCCGACGCGCTGGGCCCAGGCGGCCTCGTTGTGTTCGCCACCTTCGACACGTTCATAATGTAGATCGTGGCCGAGACGCCAGCCTTTTTGCAAAAGCACATCGCGGAATTGTTCGACGTCATGGACGATGCGCGGGCCTTCCCGCGTGCCGATGTCAAGCCAGATGCGCGGGCGCGGGTTGACGTCAGCGGCTTGCGCGAAACGATGCATCACTTGCTGGTTCCACCAAACGGAAGGAGAAAGCGCGGCAACTTTTCCGAAGACGTGCGGAAGCTTTAGGCCTAAGTAAAGAGAAACTAAGCCGCCGAGCGAGGAGCCGCCGATGCCAGTATTTTCGGGGCCGGAAAGAGTGCGGTACTCGCGCTCCATGAAGAGCCTTAACTCCTCGATCAGAAACCTTGCGTAACGATCCGCGCGGCCACCGCCGAGTTTGGGAACGCGAGTCGGCGTGTATTCGCGAATTCGCTGCTTGCCGGTGTTGTAGATGCCGACGATAATGAGCGGCTCAACCGCCCCGGCGGTGATGGATTGGTCTGCAGTTTGGCCGACGTTCCAATCCATGCCGGGAATGAAAGAAGTCGAACCGTCAAAGAGATTTTGGCCGTCGTGAAGATACAAAACTGGGTAATGGCGCGAGGAGTGCCCGTCGTAACCAGGCGGGAGATAAACGATCAGGTCGCGCTGGTTCCGGAGGAAGCGTGAGCGAAAACCTTCGTGCTTGCGGAGATTCGGACTGTTCACGGCGCGATGGTCACCAGCAGATCTTTAGCCTCGACGTGCTGGCCGGGCATTACCAGAAGCTTTAACACGCGCCCGGCGATGGGGGCATAAATATTCGATTGCATCTTCATCGCTTCCAGCGTCAAGAGTTTAGCTCCGCGTACGACAGGATGATTCACTTGCACGGCAATCCCGCTGATCACACCGGCCGTGGGGGCGGCCACTTGTCCCGCATCCGCCGGGTCGGCTTTAGGGTGCGCGCGCTCGACGACTCGCAACGCACGATCTCTCACGTTTACTTCTCGCGGTTGCCCGTTCAATTCAAAGAACAAAGTGCGCGTTCCATCGGGGTGTGGATCGCTGGCCGTCAGGAACTTGATAATGAGCGTCTTGCCCGGTTCGATCTCAACCGTAATCTCTTCGCCGGAGCTTAAGCCATAATAAAACGCAGGGGTTGGAAGGACGCCGACATCCGCATAGGTCTCGCGGAATTTGTCATACTTTACGAACACATTCGGATAAAGAAGATAGCTCAACAGGTCATCGCGGCGCACGGAGTGGCCTATTTTTTTTTCCAAGGTGGCGGATGTATCGGCAAAATCTACAGCTTGGAGGCTGGCGCCAGGACGGCCTTTAAGAGGCGCTGCGCCGCGCAGGATTATTTTTTGCAACTTACGCGGCCATCCGCCTGGCGGAACGCCGAGGACACCCGAAAGCATTTCCACGACTGAATTCGGCAGAGAAAGATCGTGCTTTTCGTCCAGCTTGAGCACATCGGACGGCCGGAGCTCGTTGGCCAAGAGAAACAGCGCCATGTCGCCGACGACCTTGCTCGAAGGAGTGACTTTTACAATGTCACCGAATAGCTGATTCACGTCGGCATACATTTTTTCCACTTCGCGCCAGCGGTGTCCCAATCCCATGGCGGCAGCTTGTTCGCGAAGATTCGTGAATTGACCGCCGGGAATTTCGTGCTGATAGAGCCTCGCGGAGCCAGCCTTCGGGCCGGAATCAAAGGGCAAATAATAGGTCCGAACAGTTTCCCAATAATCGGAGCATTCGTTAAGCGCTTCGATGTCGAGCTTCGTGTCACGCGGCGTGTGGCGTAGGGCCTCGACGATAGAATTGAGATTGGGTTGGCTTGTGCCACCACTCATTGCGGCTAACGCGACGTCGACGACATCGGCGCCAGCGTCCGCGGCTCTCAGGACCGAGGCGGAATTGATGCCGCTGGTGTCGTGCGTGTGAAAATGTACCGGAATGGCAATTTCTTCGCGGAGCGTTCTCACGAGTTCGTAAGTCGCATAAGGTTTGCAGAGACCCGCCATGTCCTTGATCGCAAGAAAGTGTGCGCCGAGTTTTTCGAGTTGTTTGGCCATGGAGACGTAATACTTGAGCGAGTACTTCGGCCTGGCTTTATCAAATATGTCTCCGGTGTAACAAATGGCCGTCTCGCAGACAGCGCCGGTCTCCAGTACAGCGTCAATCGAGACGCTCATGTTTTCGACTGAGTTGAGCGAATCGAAAACGCGAAACATGTCGATGCCTTGCGCGTGGGCCTCGCGGACGAATTCCACGATCACGTTGTCGGGATAAGAGGTGTAGCCGACAGCGTTCGCGCCGCGGAGCAACATCTGAAAGCAGATGTTGGGAACGCGTTCGCGCAGCTCGCGAAGGCGCTGCCAGGGATCTTCATGAAGGAAGCGCATGGCCGTGTCGAACGTGGCGCCGCCCCACATTTCAAGACTGAACAAGTTCGGCAGACGCTGAGCGACGGCGGCGGCGGCGGCCAGCAAATCATAAGTGCGCACGCGCGTAGCCATCAATGATTGGTGGGCATCGCGGAAAGTCGTATCCGTGATCAGCAACCTCTTTTCTTTCCTAGCCCACGCCGCAAATTTCTTAGGTCCTAGCTTTTGCAGAATTTGCCGCGTTCCCGCGGGCGGCTCAATGCCGGGAACAACAGGGAGAGCAGCCATTTCCAGAACACTTGGGACAGGCTTGCCTTTTACTTCGGGATTGCCGTTGAGAATCACGTCGCCGAGATAGGAGAGCAGCTTCGTCGCACGATCGCCCTTGCTGTGCATACGAAATAACTCTGGCGATTCATCGAGGAAAGAGGTGGTGACTTTACCTTCGCGAAAGCGCAGATGATTGACGACATTTTCGAGAAACGGAATGTTGGTCTTGACGCCGCGAATGCGAAACTCACGCAGGGCACGGTCCATGCGCTGGCAGGCTTCCGGGAGTTTCGTGCCCCAAGCCGTGACTTTCACGAGGAGCGAATCGTAGTACGCGGCGAGCACGGCACCGGCATACGCAGTGCCGCCATCGAGGCGAATCCCAAACCCCGCCGGTGACCTATAAGTTGTGAGCTTTCCGTAATCGGGCGCGAAATTCTTTTCGGGATCTTCCGTAGTGACACGGCACTGTAGCGCCGTGCCATAGAGCGGCACACTTTCCTGTGGCGGCAGTGCCAACGGTTCATCATGCAGCTTGTGACCCTGCGCCACCAGAATCTGCGAGCGCACCAAGTCGATGCCCGTAACCATCTCTGTGACCGTGTGTTCCACCTGGATCCGCGGATTGACTTCGATGAAGTACCAGTTCTGCGCATCGACGTCGTAAAGAAACTCGACCGTGCCTGCGTTGCGATAGCTAGCTTTGCGTGCCAGGCGGACCGCGGCATCGCAGAGTTCCGTGCGTATAGAAGCCGACAAATTCGAGGCGGGCGCGACTTCTACGACTTTTTGATGACGCCGCTGCACGGAGCAGTCGCGTTCGTAGAGGTGAAGCAAATTGCCGTGATTGTCGCCGAGAATCTGCACTTCGAGATGGCGCGCACGCGGCAAATATTTCTCCAGAAAAACACTGGCGTCGCCGAACGCTGACCTTGCCTCACCCTGCGCTTCCTCAAGCCGGGGTTCCAGCTCAGTTGCGTGGCGCACCACGCGCATTCCACGTCCGCCACCACCCATCGAAGCCTTTACGATGACTGGATAGCCGATCTTCCCAGCAAATTTGCGCGCTTCGCTTGCAGACTTGACCGGTTCCTCCGTGCCCGGAAGCACCGGCACTCCGGCCGAACGCGCGAGCCGTCTTGCAGCCGTTTTATCGCCCAGGAGGGCAAGCAATTCGGGCGTCGGCCCGATGAAGGCAATTCCTGCTTTTTCGCAGGCCCGCGCAAATGCGGGATTTTCGGATAAGAATCCGTAACCAGGGTGGATAGCCTCTACGCCCTTTTCCTTGGCGAGCGCAACAATTCCCGTAATATCGAGATAGGCTTCGACTGGGCCCTTGCCTGCGCCGACCTGGTAGGCTTCGTCAGCCTTGAAACGGTGGAGAGCGAGGCGGTCTTCCTGCGAATAGATCCCGACCGTACGCAGACCAAGCTCAGTCGCGGCACGGAAAATCCGTATCGCAATCTCGCTGCGATTTGCAGCCAGCAATTTTCGAATGGGCTTGTTCTTCTTCATCACGGCGCCGGCAAGAAGCTTACGCGAAACCCCACATTCTTTCACGCGGGTGCGGCTGAAACACTTATTTCGATTCGCGGGACAAGCTATTTAGATGCGGACGGCGAGAGAGCGGATTACATTAGCGCGTGAGCAACGGTTGCGCATAGCGTATGGGCACACCAAAGTTGGAGCCACCAAATCCCCTGACCACGGCAAATGTCACGCCGATTACCTGGCCATCGCGGTTAATCAACGGACCACCAGAACCGCCGGAAGTGGTTTGGGCATCGTAGACAATCTTATCCGGCAAGATGTCGCCAATGTGCCCTTGCGTCACCAGTGGCCGTATCAGCTTGCGCTGTTCCAGCTCATCCACGATTTTCTTCGGGTCGCCGCCGCTTGCCTTGACGATTTCTTTGACCGTGTCCTCCCCCGCGCGCGCCAGAATGGCGCTTATTCCGGTCGCGTAACCCAGGGAAATCAAGGGCTGCCCGCTTATCGCGGCTTCTTTTCGGCCATCAATCTTTAGCGTGGGGCGCTTTAGCTCAGAAATGTCTCCTTGAAGTACCGCTAAATCGGCTTCCTCTGAGATTTGCATTAAGCTCAAGGGAATGCCGATCGTTGCATCGGGAAAGTAGGCAGTCATCTCAGCAATGCTTGGCTGCAATCCTTGTTGGCTGGCAGCGCCGAGTTCCTCGTTCTTCCACCACGGCTGGGCGACATGATGGTTCGTCAGTATTTTATTGTTCCCGACGATAAACCCGGTGCCGAAATAATCCTGGCGAACTTCAGGCGCCCGGCCTTCCAGGCTATAGACCACGTTTCCGTCGTTATCCTTGAGCGGCTGTCCGTCCGGATTGATTGCCCCGTACCGCAATGGCCGGTGCGTGTCTTGGTCGAGGAAGGATACCGAGACGTGGAGAAGGCAGACGCTGGGAGCATTGGCCCGGATGACTCTTTCGGCGGCGTCAGATTGATTTTCCACTCGCTTCAAGCGGCCGGTGGTTTCCTCTAACTCCTTTCGCAACCCGGAGACTTCGCTGGCATCCGCGGCTTCGAGCCTCTGGCGAAGATCGTCGGTCTGCTTTTGGAGCTGCTGTTCCTGCTCCATAATGTCCGTTTGCTCAAACTCTTTGCGCGCTCTGTTGGCTTCCTCCACCAGGGCCTCTTCGGTGTGCACCCCGTGTTCGAGCTGAGCAATTACAGAGTAGGCGCGCCGGGTCTCCTTGTCCGCGCGCCGCGAAAAAAGCAGGAAAATGATGGAGATAAGCGCGGCGACTCCTATGAGTGCGGAAACACCGATCTTCAGCGCGCGGCCTAGAGAAAAGGCATCCCGCGTCATCTTCTCCGTAACCGCTATAGCTTGGAAGGCGTTGTGCGCAATTTCCTGTCCTTCCTCTGCGAGGCGGGATTTGCGCTGCAACCCCTCCAGGGAGTGCTTTTCTCGCAGTTGGACACGAACGCGAGCAAGCAGCTCCGCGGGCACCCAGGGCGGCGTGAGCACGTCGTCAGCGCCGAGATCCAAGGCCCGTGCGCGCTCCGCAGCACCTCCGCCAGCGAAGAACATCACGCGCGTGTTGGACGTGGAACCAAGTCCTTTAATTTCCGCCAGTGAATTACAACAGAGCACATCGGCGAGATCTGCGGAGAGAAGGAATACGTCCACTGCGCCCGTCTGGACCAACCCAAATCCCTCCTCCTGGGAAGGCGCGGACGAAACTTCGTACCCGGCGGAACGTAGCACCTCCTCGAGACGCTGCCGCTGGGCGTCGTCGGGTTCTACAATCAAGATTTTCTCGCGCTTAGGAGCCAAATCCATTGCTTTCCTTCGCGGGCCAATGGAACCAGGCCCCACTTCCTTGCTTTGACGCGCAGCGTCTCCGGCTGGTGACAAAGAATTTACATAGTAACCGGAATTTCTATAGGCTGCATTACGGTCGCCAGTCCGCAAGCAAAATCGCGGGTGCTGAAAGCGGTTTCCAAGTAGGGATTAGTATCAACACGCCGCCAGATAGGGGCGAAAGCTCTATTCTTGGACGGCCTGAATGCGGGGCTGAGTCCAAACTTCAGTATTTTCTGAGTACTCCGATCACGCGGCCCTGAATCTTTAGGTCATTCGCGGCCACCATGATCGGCGCCATTTCCGAATTCGCGGGCTGCAGGCGAATCTTACCTGCTCCCTCGCGGTAAAATCTCTTGAGCGTCGCTTCTTCCCCGCCGATGAGAGCCACGACAATGTCGCCCGCGTTCGCTACTTGCGTCTGTTCGCACACCACGTAATCGCCATCCATGATGTGATCCTCAATCATGGAGCTTCCCTTCACTTGAAGCACAAACGAATTTCCGCCACGGGCAAAGTCTCCCAATGAGAGTGTCTCGCGCTCTTCCACTGCTTCCAATGGCCGGCCTGCGGCGATGCGTCCGACCAGCGGCAATTCTTGAATTCTCCTGTCGCTGATCTGTTCTTTCACAGGCTTCGGCAATTGCAGAATTTCAATGGACCGGCTCTGGTTGTACCCGCGCCGGATGAATCCCTTTTTCTCCAGAGTCGTGATGTGCTTGTGGACGGTGGCAAGCGATGTCAGCTTCAATCCTTTGCCGATCTCTTCAAAACTTGGGGCGTACCCGTGCTTGTTGTCAAACGAGACCAGGTAATCCAGGACTTCTTTTTGGCGTTTAGTCAGGGCCATGGCGCCTCCGCGAATTCAACTTTTCCACAGTCACTTTAGGCGAAAAGAAAGCGAACGTCAAGCGCCAAGTTGCTTTCGCGTTACTTTCACTTCGTTCTGGCCTCACTTCTTGAAATGATATACAGACAAGGTATGGGCTCTTCCACAAAACCGTCCGCTTCTATTATCGCCGCCGGGGTCATCGCCATACTCGGAAGCTTGTTGATCTTACTCGGAACAAGCATGAGCCTCTTTGCGTTCTTGTTTGTTTCCTTGCCGGCAGCTTCGATCGAACAGCCGCCATTCGTCAGGATCGTTGGCATCGTCACCATGGCTGTTGCGATGGTTTGCTCCATACTCGGAATTGCCACGGGCATAGGCCTATTTTTTCTCCGCAATTGGGCCCGCATTTCTGCCATGGTCTGGGCCGGCATTTCTTTTTTCTTTGGCCTCATTGGCATTCCCATTGCTCTCTTCATGTCCGTTCCGAGGGCTTCAAACTCTCCCGCCCTGCCAGAAAATTTTACAGTCATGTTCCGCATCATGCTTCTCGTTATCTATGGCTTGCCGCTGGCAGTGGGTATCTGGTGGCTGATTCTCTTCAATAGGAAGGCTATTAAAGAACAGTTCACTCGGTCGGCACCTGTTGATCCCTCGCTCTCTCAGAAACCTCGCTGCCCTGCTCCAATAGCCGTTCTCGCCTGGTTTTTCATTACCTCCGCCGCAAACGTCCTCATACTTCCTCTCTTGCCATTCCGCGCGCCCGCTCTGCTCTTCGGCAAATGGTTCGACCCGCCGGCTGGCACGGTTATCTTCATAGCGGCCTGCGCGAGCATTGCGGTTGCAGGAGTCGGCCTCTTAAAACTCAAACCCTGGAGCTACTCGCTTACGATTGGGCTACAACTTTTATGGCTGACAAGCGGAGTGGTGACAATGCTGACGCCCGGATTCAGCGCGAGATTCGACGCAATGGTCACCAACATAAATGAGGCCCTGCATTTGCCGCAAGATTTAAATGGTCCGCTCGACTATTCGCAATTTGCCCGATGGGGAATGATTGGCGGAGTTGTTTTGGGGGTCGCGATTTTGGTGATGCTGCTCTATTACCGCGAGCGCTTCCTCGAAGCAGCTTCCGCTCGCGAAGCCTGATGCTGAGAATTTGGTCGTATCTTGCGGGACTGCTCGATGGTCTTTTCTGTAACGACACATTTGCGTGCAGCAACCTCTCTCACCGCCGGTCGCGTGCCGGTGTGGTATTCTCTTGCTGTCGGCTCCGGGCGGCTGGATTGAGCATCCAACCTGGTTTTCGCATGGCCCATCTAACATATCGAGCCACACTCCCTCGGGGAAATTCGTTCGGGAGTTTAGAAGCAGCGGAGCCCTGGCTACTATGTCAACTCTCATTGAAACACCGCCGGTAAAACACAAGCGCGAAGTGATTGATCGAGCAGTCATTCGCTTCGCCGGCGACTCCGGCGACGGCATGCAGATTACCGGAAGTCAGTTCACAAACACCGTCGCTCTCTATGGCAACGATATCGCCACGTTCCCTGACTTTCCCGCGGAGATTCGCGCTCCCGCCGGCACGCTTCCCGGCGTCAGCGGCTACCAGCTCCATTTTTCTTCGAGCGATGTGTACACGCCGGGCGACTCTGTCGACGTCCTGATTGCCATGAACCCCGCGGCGCTAAAGATGAATGTCGCCGATCTCAAAGCCAACGGCATACTGATCGTAAATTCCGATGCCTTCACCGATAACGACCTGCGCAAAGCGCAGATGAAGTCGAATCCCCTCGAAGATCATTCGCTCGACAAGTTTCGTCTCTTCTCTGTCGAGCTGGAGCGTCTGACAAGAACCGCTCTCGAACATCTCGGCCTGGACGCCAAATCCATTAGCCGCTGCAAAAACTTTTTTGCCCTTGGCATGTGCTACTGGCTGTACAACCGCTCGATGGAACCGACCGTTCGTTGGATCGACACAAAATTTAAGAACAAGCCGCTCCTCGTTGAGGCCAACAAGCTCGCGATGAAGGCCGGCTATTCCTATTGCGAAGCGACAGAAGCCTTCCAGATTAGTTACGAGATTCCGCCCGCGCAGCTCGCGCCCGGTTTCTATCGCAACCTCAGCGGAAACCAGGCCCTCGCCCTGGGCTTCGTCACGGCCTCCCAAAAATCGGGCCTGCGCCTCTTCCAGGGCAGTTATCCCATTACCCCCGCCTCGGACATTCTTCACGAGCTCGCGCAATACAAGGATTTCGGCGTAATGACCTTTCAAGCTGAGGATGAAATCGCCGCCATCACAAGTGCCATCGGCGCTGCTTACGCGGGCGCGCTGGCAATCACCACAACATCTGGGCCCGGCATGGCGCTCAAGACCGAGGCTCTCGGTCTCGCGGTCGCCGTGGAAATCCCCCTGGTCATTTGCGATATTCAGCGCGGGGGCCCATCCACTGGCCTTCCGACAAAAACTGAGCAGGCCGATCTCCTGCAAGCGCTCTTCGGGCGCAACTCGGAAGCCCCGATTCCCATTATCGCCCCGGCGACGCCCAGCGATTGCTTCTGGGCCGCTCTCGAAGCCAGCCGCATCGCCATCAAGTACATGGTTCCGGTAATTGTTCTTTCCGACGGCTATCTTGCAAACGGCGCTGAGCCCTGGCGGATTCCCAACGTCGATGAAATCCCGGCATTCCCGGTGAAATTCGCTACGGAAGTTAACTCTCCGAATGGCTATTTGCCTTACAAGCGCGATCCGCAAACGCTCGCGCGACCCTGGGCGGTTCCCGGCACTCCGGGGCTCGAGCACCGCGTCGGCGGTCTCGAGAAGCAGGACGTTACCGGCAACATCAATTACGAGCCGCTCAACCATGAAAACATGGTGCGCATCCGAGCCGCCAAGGTTGCGGCCATCGTTCAAGACATCCCCGATGTGGTTCCGGCCGGCGACCCAGAGGGCGATCTTCTGATTGTGGCTTGGGGCTCGACCCACGGCGCGATCACGGCCGCCTTGAAAGCGCAGCGCGCTCACGGCCGCAAGATAGGACACGTCCACCTGCGCTATCTCAATCCGCTGCCTCCAAATCTCGGCGATGTGCTGCAACGCTACAAGACGGTTCTGGTGCCCGAGCTCAACATGGGCCAGCTTCTTTGGTTGCTTCGCGCGAAATATCTCGTCGACGCTATCGGCCTTAACAAGATACAGGGCCGGCCGTTTAAGCAAGTGGAAGTCGAGCAAAAAATCGAAGAGATTCTTGGGGAGAACTCTTAATGAGCACTGCGACGCTTCCACCCATAACGCCTCTCACCAAGAAAGACTTTCAGACCGACCAGGAAGTTCGCTGGTGCCCCGGCTGCGGCGACTACGCGATTCTTTCCGCCGTTCAATCCGTGTTTCCGGAACTCGGGATCAAGCGCGAAAATTTCGTCGTGGTCTCCGGCATCGGCTGCTCCAGCCGCTTCCCCTATTACATGAACACCTTCGGCTTTCACACCATCCACGGCCGCGCGCCTGCCGTAGCTACGGGTATCAAAGCCATCCGCCCTGACCTGGAAGTGTGGGTCGCAACCGGCGACGGCGATGCTCTTTCCATCGGCGGCAATCACACCATTCACATGCTGCGCCGAAACGTAGGCCTGAAAGTGTTGCTCTTCAATAACCGGATCTACGGCCTCACAAAGGGCCAATATTCGCCTACGTCCGAATTCAACAAGAAAACCAAGTCCACGCCGTTCGGTTCGCTCGACCGCCCCTTCAATCCGATTTCTCTCGCCATCGGCGCGGAGGCCACCTTTGTCGCGCGCTCCGTCGACGTCTTCCAGCAGCACCTCAAAGAAACTTTGAAACACGCTGCGGTGCATAAAGGCTCCGCCTTCGTCGAAATTCTGCAGAACTGCAATATCTTCAACGATGGCGCGTGGTTTAACCTCACCGAGCGTGACGCGCGTAGCGAGCACATCCTCCAGCTAGAGCACGGCAAGCCGCTGGTTTTCGGCAAGAACCGCGACAAAGGCATTCGGCGCAAAAGCGATGGTGACATTGAAGTGGTTGCTCTCGGCAACGGTATTACGGAGTCAGACCTGATCATCCACGACGCTCACCATCCGCGCGCCTCCTATGCGTTCCTGCTTTCCCATATGGAGCATCGTCCTGGATTCCCCACGCCTATCGGCCTCCTTCGCGCGTGGGACGACCTTCCCCGCTACGAGGACATTTTGAACCAGCAGATCAAGGACGTTATCGCTAAGCGCGGACCCGGCGATCTCGCAAAACTTCTCCGCGCGGGCGACACTTGGGAAGTAAAATAGCCCCACTGCTCTCCTAGCTTCGGTGAGCTTGGGCCCGTGGATTTTTCATTTTCAGCTTCACCCCTTTGGCCGTCCCCAGCATCCAACGAGCGTATGATTAGGTCTCGCGATTATCGCGAATGCCCAACCTAGGAGAGATGTTCATGAGCCCCAAGAATAACAAGCACGGCGCCAGCTACAATCAGCTCGAAGCAGGAACAAAACAAGCCAGACCGATTCAACACCAGCATGCCCCAGAAATCCAACCGTATGGCAAGATCGCCAAGCTGCCCATCGCTCTCGACGAAAAAGTCTGCGCAGCCAGCGCTGAAAATCTCAACCAGCTTCTCGCGGATACTATAACCCTCCGTGATATGTACAAAAAGCACCACTGGCAGGTTGCTGGCCATACCTTCTACCAGCTGCATCTGCTTTTCGACAAGCATCATGCCGAGCAGGACGAACTCGTCGATTCTGTCGCCGAGCGTATCCAGATCTTGGGCGGAATAAGTCTTGCGATGGCAGCGGATGTCGCCGAGACAACCTTGATCCCTCGGCCACCCCGTGGCCGGGAAGAAGCACCCGTCCAAATTTCGCGCCTTCTCGAAGCCCACGAAATCATTCTCAAGGAAGCTCGCGCCATGGCCAAGCTGGCCAGCGAGGCGGGTGATGACGGAACAAACGACTTGCTGGTATCAGACGTAATCCGGTCAAATGAACTTCAAGTATGGTTCCTGGCCGAGCACTTGGTGGATGTCCCTCTGGTTCGCGCCGATAAGGCCAAGGCCGCCATGGCCGGCGACTAACAATTCTCCGCGGCAAACGAAAAAGGCGGGCGCCCTAACTTAAGGCCAGCCCGCCCTTTCACACAACTGCCCTCTTACCCGAAATTCGCGTCCGCTTTCTCGAGCTGCGGAACTACGCTCCTGAAGCTTTAAGATCATCCTTGGCTTGTTTCTCTGCGGTCTTCGTCTCTGCCTTCGCGTCGGCGTCCGGCTTCATTGCGCGGATCGCTTTGCTCAGGCTCATCGCCTTATCGCCGGCCGAGCCCTTGCACGAGGACATATCCGCGCTGGTCTGCACACCGGTCAGGTTCGATTTCAGGCAGTTGAAGTCCAATCCAAGATTCTTGGTTGCGTGCAGCGCGGCTACACATTCATCCAATGCCTTAAAGTTTTCGCAAGCACTCTTGGCGTCCGTACTTGCCGGCAGCACTCCTTGCGCTTGCAGGCTGGCCGTCAGTTTCTTGTCTTGTTCGTCCTTTGCATCGAGACGATCGCTCGCTGACTTCGGTTCCTTTTTCACCCACTTGATGGGATTCAGCGAATGCGGACTGCTTGAACTCCCCGATGATGCTGATCCCGCTCCCGACCCCTGCGGCCCCTGTGCCACGGCTCTCCCAGCACCATACGTAACGCTCAAGATCGCTATTGCTAATACTGCCCCTAGCTTTTTCATTTGCCCTCCGATCGCAATTTCAGGCCCGACTGTCGGGACCCGGATGGGTCCCATCAATCAGTAGGCCACGCGGTTCTGTCCATGGCGAGCGGGTGAGTGTAGGGTACTCCCACAATCGGTCAAGCTGACCGTTTGGACAGGGTCGCGCAAATCCGGAGAGGTTCCGCTGCTGGTAGCTCCTTGAACGGACTTCGACCCGGAATGGGTTATTGTGGTCATTCCATGCGGACCCGCACCCTTCATTGGTGGCACTTGCCTCGTCTGCGCGCCTGGCTCGCGCCTGCCGGTGCACCGCGCGGCGTCGACCTGATCTTGGTCGTCGCCGGCAGAGTACATCGCAAGGAATACGCCCTGCGACTTTTCCGCCAAGGCCTCGCCCCACGAATCTTGTTTAGCGTAGGTCGCTTCGAAATCCGGCGTTTCTCCAAAATGGGCTTGCCAGTCGCGCTGGATCTCCTAAGTCTGGCGCAGGAGTCGTCTCCCCCCCAGCGTCACTATTTTGTTTTCTTTCAGGGGCAAGAGGTGCAGGTGGAGCATGTCTTTCCAGGCCGATTTGGCACTCTCACCGAAATCGAGGCATTGGCGCGGTGGCTTGCAGCTCATCCAGACATTCGCTCGGTTCTGCTCATCAGCAGCGATATCCATCTGCGTCGGATTCGTATGTGCTGCCGCTCCCTGCTGAACCCAAACGTGGAAGTGACGTACCTTGCTGCACCTGTTTCCCCTACCGCGCCTGAACAGAGATCTGCCCTCGCATCCGCAAGGGAAGCCCTGTTGGAACTTTTTAAGGTTTCGATTTATTGGGTTCTGCTGAGAATCCGATAATTCCGCGGATTACTGCCGAAACGAATAGCAATCGTGCAAGTTCAGCGTTGCGCGTTGATTCGCTTCTCCTAGGAACGAATCCGCAAAAAGACCCCGTAAAGGCACATTCCTAGGCCCCCTAGAAACACCAGCGGAGCCAAATAAATGCTCACCCACGGACTGAGCTGGATGGGGAGGGTAAAAGGACTATTGCCCCCGGCGAAATAATAAATCACTGCCCCCAGAAGCATGTACATCAGCCCGCGGTGTATCTCGCGCCGGCCCTCCCTACCTCCTCGGGAGGAAAGACGAACTTCTGGAACTTCCTCACGGCAATGCGGGCAGCGATTCAATCGCACTGGTACCGGTTTCCCGCAATAGGCACACGGGCGCGAGGCCGTTGCCTGTCCCAGAATCACACCACCCATACACTCCCCCCATCCTCCGTCACTATAAGCGTAAGTTTCTGGTCTGCCCCCGTCAAGCGCGTCTGCGATTGAGAGTTAACATCCGTCTTTGCCCAATTTTGTCAGACCGCTGCCTCTTCTGAAACCAATTCGTTTGTGCTACATCTAATTGACTAGCCGTGGCGGTGACTTCAAATATGGACGATCTCTCCAAACTCGCCTCTTACGCCATCCTTGGCGATGCAGACCCCGTCCCAGTGAGCTTGCTGACCGCGTTCCCGGAGCAGGCCAAGACCCTCACCCTCCTTTATGAGGTGAGCCGAGAATTGACCGCCATTTTGGACCGGGAAGAGTTACTCCGCCGCATCGCGCAGCGCGTCAAGCGCATCGTCAACTACCACGTCTTTAGCGTCATGCTTTGGAACGAATCGACGCAGCTTCTCGAGAGCGCCTTCGGCATGCGGTACGAGGACTCCATTCCCACGTGCATGCGTTTGCCACTTCGCCAGGGTATTACCGGAACCGCCGCCGCTGAGCGCCGCGCCGTCCGCGTGGACGATGTTCTCGGCGATGCGCGCTACATCCGCTGCGAAACCGGTCTTGACACCCGATCCGAACTTGTCGTTCCTCTCCTTTTGCAGGACCGGCTCATCGGGGTCCTCGACCTCGAAAGTACCGAGCCTCGCGCCTTCACCGCGGAAAACGAGCGCATGCTTTTGACGTTGGGTTCTTATATCGCGGTGGCCCTCGAAAACGCCCGGCTCTATGAAGAGGCGCGCGAAAATCAGCTCCGACTCCAGGACGACCTCAACACCGCTCGCGAAATCCAGCGCCAGCTCCTTCCTCATGGCGCGCGTGGAATACCTGGGCTTGATCTCGCTGCCGCCTACGTGCCCGCACGGGCGCTCGGTGGTGATTTTTACGATTTCCTTCCCTACGGTCAGGGCAAACTCGCTTTGGCGTTGGGCGATGTGTCCGGCAAAGGAACTGCCGCAGCTCTCTATGGCTCGTTGGCCATCGGCACACTGCGCGAACTTGTTGTCAGCAGTACATGCAATCCAGCCTGCATGCTCCAAATGCTCAATCGCAGGATGCACGGCGCGCGTCTCGACGCGCGCTTCATCGCCATGCTCTTTGCTGTCTATGATGCGGCGGCGAACCGGCTCACCCTCGCCAATGCCGGCGGACCTTACCCTTTGCTGGTACGCAACGGCCGCGCCCAGGAGATTCGCATCGAAGGCGTTCCGCTGGGCCTCTTCCCCGACACCGAGTACGCCGAGACATCCACCGATCTTCAACCTGGAGACGTCGTTCTGTTTGCCTCCGACGGTATCCTTGAATCGGAAAATGCCGCGCAGGAGGAGTTTGGCTCGCAGCGCTTACACGCGCTGCTCGCTAATGCCGCCCCTGAGGACTCCGCGAGTGACCTCTCGGAGAAAATAATCGCCGCCACGAATGATCACAGCGGGGTTGGCACTTGTCCTCACGACGACCGCACCCTCCTCGTTCTCCGCGTGACGGCCGAGGGTACCGCCGACTACTCCAAACTTCCCGTTATCTACTAATTCCAGGAGAAGAAGGGCTAGACTCGGGCTTTTCAGCGCCCGGCGGGGCCTGGAATGGCTGCTTGCAACATCTCAGGATTTTTCAGAAGCGGTAGCCATCTCTCCCGGTCAGCGGCAAACTCCGGTAGGTGCTTCTTCGATACAGGATCGGAAGGCGGTAAGCCGAGTTTCTCGAAGTTCTTGTACTGTCCCTTTTGCAAAACACGGAAATCCAGGTGCGGCCCCGTGGAGAGACCGGTGCTGCCCACCAATCCGATCATTTTCCCGATTTCCACGTGCTCGCCCGCGCGAACGTACATGCGCGATAAATGCAGATACATTGTTTCGTATCCGTTCGAATGGGCAATGTGCACCATATTCCCCTCGCCGCCCTTTCGGCCTGCGAACAGAACCCGTCCGCTCCCGATTGCTTGCACTGGAGTTCCCACCGGCGCGCCATAATCCGTTCCCATGTGCGGACGCACAATTTTCAAGATTGGATGATAGCGCGCCTTGCTGAAATGCGAAGTAACCGGCGCGGCAAATTTTAGCGGGGAGCGCAAAAAGGCCTTTTGCAGTGATTTGCCCTCAGGCGTGTAGTAGGCGGGCCGGCCGAATTCGTCATGGAAAAGAAGCGCCTGGTATTTCTTGCCGCCATTGTCATACTCGGCCGCGAAAATGTTTCCGTAGCCTGCCGTCTGGCCGTTGGCATATTTCTTTTTCTCGAGTAAGACCCGGAAGGTATCGCCCTTGCGCGGATCCGTGTAGAAATCCAGGTCGTAACCAAAGATTTGCGCCAGGCGCATCGCGATTTCGGGGGGCTCGCCGGCTTGCTCCACAGCATTGAAGAGGGAATCCTCTACCTGCCCGGAAACCGCTGTGATTACCAGCTTCGAGGGAATTTCTTTTACTTCAGCCGTAAAGCCTTGCCCTGCGGGCACAATCTTGAGCATGCGGTCGGGATCAATTTTGTAATCGATCTCGCGAAGGACGCCTTCAATCGACCGTCCAACTGTGATCGTATTTCCCGCCCGCACCTGCCGAAGGTTAAACGCGCGCTGGGCAGCCGAGCAGGCGTTGGTGGCGTCCTCGGGGCTCAGCCCAAACTTTTCAAGCGCGGACGTGAAATTCTCCCGCGCGAGAATTCTTTTTTCAGTAGGCACCGTGACGTGCTCGTGAATCCAGGCGGCCTCCTCTGCTCCGAGTTTGATTTGATGTTCAAGCTCGGCGGAGGCCGCTAACCTGAGTCGAAAAACATATCCGAGCACGACTGTGCCAAAGCACAGAACAATCACCAGCACAATCGCAAACCGACGATTCACGCTTCCCCCTGCCACTCGGTGTCCCATCATTCAATTTTGGATACAAACATCACCGCGCAGAACCGCGCGTAATCTGCATCTTGGCAGCTTACCCCACCTCACTTTTTAGACTCAATGCTATTCAGATGCTATTTCGTTTTTGTTCGCTGCTTCCAAAACCACACTCTCCGTTTTCGGCCCGGAGAAAGTCTCGCGGTCGTGTGAAATTCCCCGCGATATCAGGTAGGATGCAACGATGCCTTCGAAGACCTATCCGCGGCGCTCCTTCCTGGCTTTCTCGGCGATACTCCCTTGGGCTCTTCGTGCCCGCGGTGCGACACGAATCCCTGTTGGCCTCGAACTGTATTCCGTGCGCAATGCGCTGAAACAGGACCTCACAGGAACGGTCCGCGCCGTCGCCGGGATCGGTTATACATGTGTTGAGTTTTACGCCCCCTACTTCGATTGGACCGAGAGCCAGGCGAAGGAAATGAGGAAACTTCTGGACGATCTCGGCATCCATTGCTATTCCACGCATAACAACAGTTCCTATCTCGCTCCGGATCAAATTTCTCGCGCGCGTGATCTGAATCTGATTCTGGGATGCAAATATGTGGTCATGGCCAGCTCGCAACCGAAGCCAGGGCTGGAAGGCTGGAAGGCCGTCGCAGACTCCCTGAATTTCGCCGCTGAACAGTTGGAGCCGTCCGGGCTGAAAGCCGGTTACCACAATCATCAGGCGGAATTCACTCCCGACGCCGCAATCCGCCCCATCGAAATCCTTGCGAAGAATACGAAATCGAGCGTGATGCTCCAGCTAGATGTGGGCACTTGTATCGAGGCTGGTTCTGACCCCGTCGCGTGGATCCGTGCGAATCCCGGACGAATCCGGTCTCTTCATCTGAAGGACTGGTCGCCTGAGCCGGGAAAGGGGTACACGGTCCTATTCGGTGAAGGCGTGGCCGATTGGAAGCACATCTTCGAAGCAGCGGAAAGTGTTGGTGGCCTGGAGTACTACCTCATCGAACAGGAAGGCAGCAGGTTCTCGGAATTGGACACCGCTCGCAAGTGCCTCGACGCGTTCCGCGCCGTGCATCCCTCTTGAACCGGCTCATGGGGAATCGGTTTACTTGCCGGAAATGAGTGGGGTAAGTGGCGTGGTCCGGGCAGTGGATTCCGCAAAATAATTCTGCTCGCGAAGCCTTTTATACATCCGTCCCGCAATCACCGCAGCCATAGGACCCTTGACTCTCCGCGTATTACCGCGAAGGAGGATAGCCAGCGCGATCTTTGGATGGGTTTCGTCGGCATAGCTCACGAACCAGCCAATGTGTGACGGCGTGGTGTGATCGTCGCACGTCCCCGTCTTGCCCAGGGGCGTTTCGTCCCCGCCTCGGTCGAAGCTGGACTTGCCCGTTCCATAGAGAACGGCGGCAAGCATGCCCTCGCGAAGTTCCGGAAGTATCGTGGCAATGTTGAGCTCTCGTTTCACGCGTGGCGCAAACTCCTTGATCTCCTCTTGCGTCCGAGGATACTGCAGGTAGTAAAGTGTGCCGCCATTCGCAAACGCCGCCGCAAGCGCGGCAAGCTGCAAGGGAGTAATCTGAATTCCTTCTCCGAAACTGGACATCCGCGCAACGCCGCCGAGCGCCGGAGGCGCGCTGGGGAATGCGCCGGGATGCTCTTCCGGCAAGTTGTAACCCGCGAGCTCACCAAGTCCCAGCAACCGTGCGTATTTCGAAACCGTATCAAATCCCATGCGGCGCCCAAGTTCTTCAAAAAAAACATTGTTCGAGTGCGCCATGGCATCCGTCAAATTCATGTACTTGCGGTAGCTCACCTTGAGCATGGTGTCCCGCGTGATGACATTTTCTTCGAGCGCCGCGATCGCGATGGTCGGCTTGATCGTCGAGCACGGAATGTAGCCATCACCAAAAGCAATCTTTTGGTTTACAACCGTCAGAATTCGGCCTGTGTTTGGATCCACGGCCACAACAGATCCGTTGTAGCGCCCCAGCGCTTCCACGGCGGCCTCGCGAACAACCGGATCATCGTACGTCGAATCGTCAGTGCTGCTCGAATCCGCAAATGTGGGTACCCCACCTCGATAATGGGAACGTGAAGCGTATCTGCGCGAACGGGCGGTGGCCCTGCCTCCGCTAGGCGCAGCAGGAACTGGCACGGCAAAAAGTGCCGTCACTAAAATTGCGAGAAATGATTTTGCCGCTCTCTTCACTAAACCGCCTTTGTTCCGCGAATTCCCCGAGCTATCCCGAGGGCGAATACTTACCTCATACCGTCCCTGCGGTCAACCAACATTCACACACCGCATTCTTTACCAAGACACGTGCTGCGCACCCAATCACGCGGGCACGTTTGCTAATGCACCCAAATCGCCAAATCGACACCCACTCATTTGATGCCACTTAGCGCCGTGCCGCACGCTCACCGTGTTCCCATGAGAAGCACCATCTCTCAGGTTGAGACATATTCTAGCCACCTGCACTCGTAGTACGCAATAGCCAAAGCGCACCAGTACGCACCTATGTGCTTTGTTTTGAATAGCTGAACGTGGGGACAGGCGGTGGGCGCTAGCTGACCTTGCGCCCGGCCAGAATCGCCGTCCGGGCATGGAACAAAAGGTGTCCAGTCGCATCTTGAAACGGGCGGGTCCCGCTCAGATCGTGCAGGCGGTCTTCCTCCGGAAGCCTTCGAATTTCCTTCGCGCGCTCTGGCGTCACTCTTGTTGTCGCCATCCAGCGCTCCACTTCAGGCGTCAGGTCGTCCGCAGTGGTCACCTTGTCCGTCTCCAGGTCAGCGTCCCGAAAGAGTTGCAGGAGTTCGCTGACTGGAAGTGTGCGCACGTGCGAAGGATCGCGCAGTTTTTCCCAGCGGTCCTGAAATGCGGCCCGCTCGGGATGTTCGCTGGCATAAATGTCTTCCACCAGGACCGTGCCGCCGGCGAGGCAAACACGCGCCATTTCGCGGAGAACTTGCAGGGGCTTCAGAAAATGATGCAGCGCGAGTCTGCACACAACGACGTCGAACGCACCATTTTCAAAAGGCAGGTTCTGCGCATCAGCCGCTTGGAATGTGACGTTGGAAATCCCGCGTTCTTTGGTCCGTTCTTTGGCGATCGCCAGCATCGCATCCGTCAGGTCCACGCCGACTACTTCTCGAGCTGCGCCAGCCAAGGCTTCGGCGATATACCCTGGTCCCGTCGCGATATCAAGCACGCGCTCGTCCCCAGTGAGACGCGCCGCCGCTACCAAGCGACGGATGCGCTCTTCGTCGGTGACCCACGGATTAGCCGCAAAGGCCTCGGCTTGTGTTGTGAACGATTCCCGAATGACGTCGTTATGTTGCGCCACCCAAAAATCTTAGCATAGGCTCCTCAAAGGCGAGGCGCCGCGCCGATTCGGTGGACGAGTCGGCTTGTTAGCGCGATGGACGAGCTTTGCTGGCCTCGGCTGCGCCCGCAGTAGCCGCAGCAGCCTTGATGGGTGATTTGTTGTCGACGTGCGCGGAAGCTCCAGCATGGCCGTTCGGGCCCGGAGCCGTGGCGTTCGAACCGCCAGGAATCGGGATCTCCAGCTTCTTGCGCAGCGCGTTTTCCAGCTTGTCGCGGATATCCTTGTTTTCCTTCAAGAAGACCCGCGCGTTTTCGCGTCCCTGACCCATGCGCTCCCCGCCATAGCTGAGCCATGTGCCGCTCTTCTCGACCAAACCCTTGTCCACGCCGAGATCGATCAAGTCGCCTTCGCGCGAAATCCCTTCGCCATACACGATGTCGAACTCCGCTTCGCGGAACGGCGCCGCCACCTTGTTCTTCACCACCTTCGCGCGCGTCCGCGAACCCACCACCTTGTCGCCTTCCTTGATCGCCTGAATGCGCCGGATATCCACGCGCATCGACGAGTAAAACTTCAGCGCCCGGCCGCCCGTCGTCGTCTCTGGATTGCCGAACATCACGCCAATCTTCTCGCGAATCTGGTTGATGAAAATCAGGCAAGTTCTCGACTTCGACACGATCGCCGTGAGCTTCCGCAGCGCTTGCGACATCAACCGCGCCTGCAAGCCCATTTGGGGGTCGCCCATATCCCCCTCGAGTTCCGCCTTGGGTACCAAAGCAGCGACCGAATCCACCACCACTATATCCACGCCGCCCGAGCGAATCAGCGTCTCCGCAATCTCCAGCGCCTGCTCGCCGTTATCCGGCTGCGACACCAGCAAATTGTCCACGTCCACGCCCAGCTTCCGCGCGTACACCGGATCGAGCGCGTGCTCTGCGTCGATGAACGCCGCCTGCCCGCCCAGCTTCTGCGCCTCCGCGATCACGTGCAACGTCATCGTCGTCTTGCCGCCCGATTCCGGCCCGTAAATCTCGATCACGCGCCCGCGCGGAAAACCGCCGACGCCCAGCGCCGCATCAATCGACAAGCACCCGCTCGGAATCACGCTCACAGGCACCAGCACATCTTTGCTGCCCAGCCGCATAATCGCGCCCTTGCCGTGGTCCTTTTCAATCTGCGAGATCGCCGCCGCCAGCAATTTCTCTTTCTCTTCAGTCATTTCACACCTCGGTGGAGGAAATTAGGGAATTTCATTTGCTTCGCAAAGCCGTGGCCCGGGGACATAGCGGAACCGGAATATTACCAGTTTATTTATCATTCCGCCACGTCTTCTTTTTCTTTATTCAGGGCCACTCGGTAGAGCAGCTAGCCCTGGCGTTCGCAACCGTGCTCCGCGACGTGCTCCTTCAGCCGTGCAATGGCCATCGCCACTCGCACCGTCAGTTGCCGCTCTTCGCCCGCCTCCAGCTTGCAGAGCCGTACCAGCCCCCGCATCCGGTCGCGCGCTTCGATGAACTCGCTTTCGAGCCTAGCATGTTCCGCACATCTTATCGCCAGCCTCGTCGCCGAGCACATCCCGCACCTGTTGAAATCCGCGAGTGGCAAAATAACATTAAGGCGAATAAAAAGCAAACACTATTTTTCGCCTTATCTTCGCTCTGGACGACTAGGCAATCCCCTCTATGGTTCTAAAGACTCTCATTACCTCCTTCTCGGTGAGTCCTGCGATGTAGTCTGATACAACTCGAACCCTATTCGGCTCGTCACCCGACAATAATCTTTTGATGTCGTCCGTCCGGAATTCATGTTTAACAGCGTCAGGAAACATCTGAAAGTCGCTTCGCCGAGCGGCCAAGAGAAGCTTCCTAAACACTGTGCGGATCGCTTTACGTTGTCCGGCCTGCAGAATTGAAAGATCTCGATTCAAGATGATGTAGTGCCAAGTGAACTGTTTTAGGAGATCTACTTGTCTTTTGGCAAGGGGATCTATCAGTACAGTCCTCTCGGTAGGACCGGCGTTTTGGACGTACTTGATGGAATCAACGAGAGGTCGAATCAGGCCTGTGGCGAACTGATGCAAGCGCATGTGGTCTTGGCTTGAGTCGGTGAATCGCCGACTCGGCCTGAAAGGAAAATTCGAGATAAGGTCCGCTAATGCGTTTTCGTACTCTTTCTTGAACGGCTTCCAAGACTGCTCTCTTCCCAACATTCCGTTGAGGAATTCCAGGTATTCGCCACTTCCTTTGCGCAATCGATCAAAGGGAATATTCCCTGACCTAAAGAAATCCAACAGGTCATGAATAGCGTACGTGATGTCATCAGCCCAATCGATTATCTCTGCGCCCAGGCTGCGCCGAACTTCCAGGCTGCCTTGCCGCACCCATTGGAAGATCTCTCTTTCTGTTTCATAGAACCCCCACTTGCCTGGGTATTTAGCGTTTTCACCATGGCCCCAAGGATATTTGAGAACCGAGTCGAGGCACTGACGGGTCCAGTTCAACCCATAGATAGACTCTTCATATTCATCATCCTTACCCGGATTGTTTAGCGTGACTGCATCGCTCGCCGCGAGCCTCGTCAAAATCCGGAACGATTGAGCATTACCCTCAAATCCGTCTTTTAACCCCGCGTCCTGTACAAGTTTGTTAAGTTCTACCTCCGCGACATGCCCAAAAGGGGGATGCCCAAGGTCGTGAGCCAGCGCCGCTGCCTCCACTACATCCGGCAGGTCTCGCAGACCTTCGCCTTTCTCCTTAACGCCTTCGGAAATACGCTGCGCGATGCGGCGGGCTATTTGGCCAACTTTCAATGAATGCGTGAGCCTATTATGGAAGACGTATCCGCGTTCCGGAGATATAACCTGGGTGATTTCTGCTAAGCGAGCGAATTGAGCGGAATAGAGGACACGATCTCTATCCCGCTCCGCATTGCTCCGTTTGTCTGGGGGACGTTCGTCGATAAATCTTTGGTTGGGATCTTGAGGTGAAGGATCACCGACCTCTGAATCAAGTGCCAAGGGAAATCCTCATGTCTGATGAATACATGAGTTTCCCACTTGCAATGAGGCGGAGGATCACATCCCGAATGTCTTCCTCCGAAACGTCTTTAATGTCGTCCTCAACCTTCTGCAGCACATCGCTCAGAGACGTTGGCTGCATCTCGGGCTGGAAGTACTCAAGAACTTTCCCGCGGATCTTGACAGCGTTTTGCGATTCCAAGGGAGTCATTGATACTTACCTCCAGGTTCTCATTATAGGGCAGGAACCATCTGAAGTCGAATAATAGAGCAGGACAGTATCTTATTTGTACTAAGGGGTCCTAACTGTATTCAATAATTGTAAAATCCCCGCCCCGACTTCCGCCCCAACCACCCCGCCGCCACATACTTCTTCAACAGCGGACACGCCCGATACTTTGGATCCCCCAACCCCTCATGCAGCACGTGCATGATATCCACGCACACATCCAACCCAATAAAATCCGCCAACTCTAGCGGCCCCATCGGATGGTTCATTCCTAATTTCATCACCGCGTCCACCGCTTCCGGCGCAGCCACGCCCTCCATCACGCAATACACTGCCTCATTAATCAGCGGCATCAGCACCCGATTCGACACAAACCCCGGCGCATCATTCACCGCCACCGGCGTCTTCCCCAGCCGATTCCCCAACTCCATCGTCGCGGAAAACGTCGCATCGCTCGTCTGCAGCGCACGAATCACTTCCACCAGCACCATCACCGGCACCGGATTCATGAAGTGCATGCCCACAAACCGGTCCGCCCGTTTCGTCAACGCCGCCAAGGTCGTCATCGCAATCGAAGACGTATTGCTCGCCAAAATCACCTCCGGCCGCAAAATCCCATCCGCCTCCGTCAACACCGCCCTCTTAATCTCAATCTTCTCCGGCACTGCCTCCACCACAAAATCCGCGCCGCGAATCGCCCCCATCTCTGTCACCGGCTGAATCCGCTCCAGCACGCTTCCCTTCTCCGCCTCCGCCAACTTCCCCTTCTTAATCTCCCGGTCCAGATTCTTCCCAATCGTCTCCAGCCCCCGCTCCAAAAACCGCTTCTCCACGTCCCGCAAAATCACTTGAAAACCCGCCCGCGCAAACACATGCGCGATTCCATTCCCCATCGTCCCCGCGCCCAGCACCGCCACTGTCTTGATCGCATCAATAGACAAGTTCAAATCCTCCGCGTTCGCATGAAATAAATGAAGTAAAGGCGGTTAAGGAAGTAAAGGATGCCTGCTACGCATAGCGGTGGTCAAGTCAAAGGACAAAGGTGCCTGTCAGAACAACTCTAATCAAGAAGTCTCCGGATACGGCGAATCACTTATGATTTCCCGAACAATCTCACGCGCAGCCGCTGCATCTTCCGGCAGAACAAATAACTTCCTGGAGCCGTCCGGCTGAGGCTCAGCGCGCACCCGGATATAGTTCTCTTTCAGCGACGATGCGATTGCACTCTCGCCCGGAGCTACCCGCCCTACTTCAACGCAGGCGTCTTCCGGATCAAAGGCCTTCAGATACAAACGATGCCTGCGCGCCTCATCCAAATCCAAATCGGAGTCGAAGTGCTCCGGATACTCGAGGAGGGCCTGATTTTCATCCTCCTCGGTAGTCTCGGAGCTGCATTCGACAGCGGTCTCCGTTAGTTCTAACAGCTCTTTAGCGCGGCGCTCGTCCTCACCGGACACCGCAAGCTCGTATCTCCAGATGACCTGCATGCGCTGTCGGCGATCTTTAACAATCTGGGAAACTTCGTACGGGATGCCGGCTTCCTTTAGAGGCTGACATTGTGAGACGCAATCCGTTTCGCTGTCGCCGATCCAGATCGTACGCGGATCATTAAGCCCGGTTCGTTGCGCTAACTCTTCGCCTTCCGCTGACGGCAATCCATCGACCAAATCAATGTCGCAATCCGCGCAGCGACGGTATCCGGGGCGGTACTCGGCTTTGCACTGCGGGCAGAACATAGCGTCACGCCGGCGGCGCGCCTTCCACGATCTCCCGGATAATCTCCCGCGCCAGCGTCTCTTCTTCCGGCGGAACGTATACCGTCGCCTCGCTCCCATGCGTCTCAACCCGCGCCGGAATTTCATTCTCCTTTAGCGCCTGCACCAAAAATCCCGCGCGCGCTTCATCCGAACCGGACCACACCGCGCAAATAGCCGCGCCCACCTTGGACGGTTCCCGCTCCGCGATCGTCGGCTCCAAAGACTCATTCTCTGCAATCTCCATGTCCGCGGGCTCTTCGTCCAGGAGCTTTTCCAGAATCTTCTCAGCCTCCGCTCGCCTCGACGACGGCACCGCCACTTCGAACCCGAATCGTGCTTTCCAATCTATCGGAAGGATGTCCGCCGACGGAACCGTTCGATCATCTCCGGTCGGCTTATCGATATAAGGTATTCCCGCCGTTTGCAATTTCTCAATCAGCGTCGAGTGCAGCGCCGCGTCCTCCCCCGCCCACAACATTATCAACGACCCTTGCGGTCCAGAACCTGTCGCCATGTGATCCTCCGTGCCGTCGGCAATCCACGCGCGAAACTATCAACTGGCAAGGATACATCCAAACGCGGCGAACAAGTACTGCGCCAGCCGCCGCAGCCGTGAGTCGCGGCGAAACCGCGCGTTCGGGAACCAAAGCAGACTCACCTCGGCGTCACTCCGGCGGAACGCCTTCGACTACCTCACGCACGATTTCGCGCGCGCGGCTTTCATCTTCCGCCAGTACGTAGACCCCGTGCTTGCCTCCGTTCACATCCCGGCGGAATTGAATTTGATTGATTTGCAGCGAAGCGGCGATGAACTCCGCCATCTCCGGCTCGTCGCCGGACCAGATTTCCGCGCCCGCATCCTCCCCTTCCCAATTTCCGTCATCCCCAATCGCCGCGGAGGCCGCGTTATCGCTTGGTCCACTTGAATCTTCTGAAGAATCATCCGTCCGCGTCCCTTCCGTACTTCCCGCATCCTGTTTCGAGAAGCCCGCGCCGGCATCCATCCCGCCCGAGTCAAATCGCGTCCCGGGAATGTGCTCCGTCTCCATGGGAAGCAGCCGCGAAGCCGGCTCAATCGCCTCATCGCTGCCGTAAGCCTCTTTCACCGCCGCCTCTCCTCGCTCGAACATCGAAAAAGGAATCCCGACTTGGAATGCTGGAGAGTTCGAGATGTGGAACAGGTGGTCCTCGCGCCGCACCGTCTTATGAGGAATGCTTTCCTTCTCCAGGAGTTCGCAGATCTCCGCATGAATTCGTGGATCGTCGCCCGTCCAAAAGGAGCAGAACGGATCTTCGTCCGAATCGCCGGGACCGTCGGCCGCATGGGCAACGATGGCCGCGGCCGGCAACTCGTACACCAGCTCCACATCGCAATCCGCGCACCGCGTAAACCCCTGCCGATACTCCGCTTTGCATACCGGACAAAACATAGCAATCTCCAAGGGTAGCGCCGGGCTTTAGCCCGGCATCTTCATCCCCAAACGTAGCGCTGGGCGGAATTTATTCCGACCCGGTCGGGAGCCCGGCACTCTTCGCTCCTGTAACTGGAACTCGACGCCTTCACCTAATCAGCCCCTAGACAAAGTATCAGGAAACGTCCCGTCCGGAACGTGTGAAAAAATGCAGATTCGCGATTTTAGCGGAATCGGCGTTCAAGAATTTCCCGTTTAGAAGGCGCCTAAGCGACGTTTGTGATGCCGGGATAGATTTTGGATCACCTCGAAAATCCCAAGAGTCGATTTTTTCACGCGTTCCAGTCCCCAGTTTCCTAATCGCCTTTGACAACTAGTGTTCCTGCTTGACCGCTGCGCCTTGCCATGGATTTCCTCGATCCTTGACTTGACGCCTCTGAAGGAATGAGGGCGCCATCGTCGGTACTGTCTACGTGTATTATGATCTCGCCATCCAGCTATGACGGACTGTAGAGGTCTTATGCTAGGAGACAAACACGTCAAGGTCCGGCGTAATTCTCGATTCTGAGACGAAATGCGAGCACCCGATCGTCCGCAAAGAGTAAGACTAACTACGCCCGGCACTCCATTATTGGGGGATACGCTGCAGTTTATTGTCTTTCCTTCGTCACGCATTCAGTATGCTTGTTGGTTTTCTCAGAATCCAAACGATCGCTGCGCCTGTAACTGCTCCAATCCCAAAACCAAACAGTTCAGCGACAACACTCCATCCCACCAAGTCCGGAACGCTCCAGCCAAATAACTGAGTTCCCTCTAATAAGTCGAGTTGAACAACCTGGAGTCCTCTAGCCAAAAGGATGAGGCCAAATCCCACCAGCCATCCGAGCGGGCGAGCTGCTATCCAATAGCCCGCTTCGAAAAACCTTCGTCGCAACAAGAGCCACTGGGGCACACTCATCGCAGCTCCGAGCAGACAAAAAGAGATGATGTCTGTTGTGGTCTCAAACTTCGCGGTGAATCGCTCAATGAGTGGTAAACCCCGCAAGGCGGATAATCCGAGGACTACATACCAGCCGGTCACAGCTGCGACAATCCACCATGCTGCTTTCCTCACGCGCCTGCGTAACCAGATCCACTGGACTGTGGCAATAGTAGGCCCCGGCATTCCGATCATTCCAATCCACACCAGCTGCTGAATCAGACTGCCCCTGAGCGGATCGCTTACGATATGGGGAAACAGAAAATAAATAATGAACACCACCAGTTCCGCGCCCACCATGGTCGCCGCTACCCAGCCCAACCAACCTTTCCAATCGAACGGAACAGGATGTGCCATTTCTATCCCTCCTCTCGTTGATTGCTTAATCCCCTCCAGCATTTATCTTCATACACTTTGCCTCAAGCATTGCTGTGCGGACGGTCAAAAGGGTTTTCAGTTTTTGTCTTTCATGAGCTTCGGTTGCGTTGTTCTTACACGAAATCAGCGCGAAGTCCTTCTCCTTTGAGAACTCCGAGGGACCAGCGTCGTACGCGACACCTGCCGATGCAAAGGGAATGGATGACAGGATCGGCGTGCTTCCCGCAGCCCGGGAAGTGGTCACGAAAAGTTGCTGCGGCTGCTCCCAGGCAAGGACAGCCAGATTTCCTGACCTTCCACGACAGTTCCCAGAGAGCCCTCCCCGATAAATTTCCCTTCAGCCTGAAGAAGAACCGATACAAGGAGGTCCTTCGAGCCAGCTACTCTTTTGAGCATCAGGAAGGCTTACACTCCCAAATGATGACTTAGGTCGTGATCGTTGTCCTTCCATGAGAACTCCTCTCTAGGGCTTCTGGATCGGATTAGGGGTTGGCAGGCAGCCGTGCTGGCCCGCGAGAAAATAGTCGCCAATGATCTGTCCCGCGTCATTCACCCGAATGGCACGCGTTCGGAACGCACCCGGGAAGTCCAAGGAGTTTAAGCTCCCCCTGACCAGCGTGAACGCGTGAGAAATCCCGTTGTTATCGCTCGATTTCATCCTTCGTTGTCGACGCGTTGATGCCTAGAGGTGTTCTTCGACGGTTTCTCCGTTCGCAGCCATATACCGAAAGGAGAGGTCCCATCGTCTCCGGGAAAATCAAGAGCAATTGCTGCGCGGCTGTTCGCTGAAACTACTCAAATCTCTCACCTGCCGTGACACGAAACGGCCTCTATTGCTTAGTGCGTCGAACCTGGCAACCCAAACGGGTCACGTCGGCTGCATGTTGCACACCTTAGAAAATATCCGTGTGTATTGCCATCCGGTGTCATGTAACGTCCGACCACGTCGCCTTGCGGGTCAATCCCGTTGCCCTCGCTTAGAGTTGCACCCGGGATATCAATGGGGATAAATTCCCCGTCGCGAAGAACAAAACCGTGCTGGTTTCCATCCTGACTGTTGTAGAAACCGACGATTTCTCCCCCAGGATTTATACCGGTTATCCACGTAAAGGTGGAGTTGAGAACGTCGATGGTAGTGAAATTTCCAGCCTGTCGCAAGAAACCATGGAATATGCCGTCACTGCCGATGTAGGTGCCGACAATTCGCGTAGAGTCGATGGCCATCGTCGGGAAGGTTCCTGTTGCGCCAGGCACATCGATCACCGTGAATTGGCCCTTGCTGAAGAGGTAGCCTTGTCCGTGGAAGAAATCGTTGCAGGCAAACCCCACGCCCACCACTTCGCCGGCGTTGCTGATGCCGAAACCGGCAGTACATATCGGATTGACGCTGGGAAAATCGATGGTCGAAATGGCGCCCCCGCTCAACACGTAGGCGTGCCCTCCAGTACTTGTTCCGTACGTCCCCACAATGGCTCCGCTGGCGTTGACCCAGGCAACATCGGTGCTCGTCGCCCCTGGAATGTCAACGGGTGAGAAGGAGCCGTCGCGGAGCACAAAACCATGCTGGCTTCCGTTCGAGGCGAAATAGCGTCCCACAATCTCGCCCGACGGCGTAATCGCTGTGGCTTGTGTGTTAGTCGAGCCTGGAAGATCAAAAGATGCAAAGTTGGCGCCATGCCTTGTCGAGAAGCTGGCCGTCCCCTGGCATTGATTGTTCTGACCGCGATCTCCCGCCACGTTCGGTGTCGCTAGAAAGCCGTGCCTCGCCGGATTGCCTCGCACACGATAGAACCCCGCGATTTGGCCTGCATTGTTGATTCCACGCGCCGCGGTATTTTGCGAGTCGGGATAGTCAAACGAGAGGAATTGACAAGGCGATGGAGTCCCGGTCAAAGCCATGGCGGCTGAAAGGACAAACCCGTGGCCGGGGAAGTTGGTGGCAAATTGTCCTACCAGAGTTCCAGAATCATTCAGCTTGAATGCGTCCGTAAAGTCGGCAAGGGGGAAGTCGAAATTGTGGAACTGCGTATTCGGAGCGCGCACGAAGCTATGCTCATTTCCAGCCGGGTCGTCAAAGAAACCGCTGACAACATTGGACGCGTTGATGCCCAAGGCGAGAGTCTGCATGGGAGCTGCTGCAGGATTCTCGACGGCAGTAAACATGCCTTGGGTATCCAGGAAGCCAATGGAGGTGTTCAGATTTCCCAGGTCATAATCGCCCACCAGGCTCCCTTGCAAATTGATGGCAGTGAGCTCGGAATCGACTGCTCCAGGAAAATCCGTCATGGCGTAAGAGCCGGATGGGCTCCGCGTAAAGCCGTGGAAGGCTCCACTCTGTTCTTGCCATTCCCCTACGATTGTTCCAATATTGTTAATCCCAAAGGCAATTGTAAAAACAGAGCGCGGAGGGTCAATCGTCACAAAAGTTCCGTTCGCATGCCGCAGGTACCCGTGAACGACTCCACCGGTATCTTGAAACCTCCCGACGCTTTCCCCGAAGTCGTTAACCGCCTGCGCAACTGTATCCACCGAGCCCGGCGGATCGAATGCCACGAACGAATAGTCCAGGATGCGCGGTCGCGCGGTGGTGTTCACAATTACATCAGCCGGTCCCTGCCGGGCAGGCAAGGTTGTGGTCACAACATTGGTGGAGGTGTCGAAAACCGAGATCGTGTTGTCGCCGAAATTGGCCACATACGCGATACCCTTGGGCGTGATCGCAAGATTCCAGGGGCTATTGCCCACACTAACGAAACCGGTGAGCGAGCGCCCGAATACATCAATTACCGCAATCGTGTTTGAAAAAAAATCAGCGACATAGGCGCGCGAGCCATCAGGAGTAAAAGCGATGCCGCGCGGGTTGGGTCCCGCCGGAATCGAGCCGACGACCGTGTTGCTGTTGGTATCCACCAGTTTCACGACATTCTCGCCCTGCACGCTGACCCACAGAAAACGGCCATCGCGAGCGAATGTGGAATGGAAAGGCAGGGAACCTATCGGGATGTTCGTCAGGACAGTGTTTGAGGCTGTGGCGATAACACTTATGCTGTCGCTGACTTGATTGGAAACATAGACGCGTGAGCCGTCGGGGGAGATGGTGACCCAGATCGGATTGGCACCCGCTCCAACCGAGATGGTCTGAATGACGCTGTTCGTCGCAAGGGTGACCACGGAAACGGTATCCGAGTTCTGGTTGGCCACGTAGGCGCGCGATCCATCGGGCGTGATAGCCAGGCCAATCGGATTCTGTCCCACGGCTATTTCCGTGATGGGCACATTTCTGGCAGTATCAAAGACGGTCACGCTGGAAACGTCATGGTTGCTGACGTACATCCTGGACCCATCTGGTGTAATTGCAATGCCGCCATTAGAACCGTGCGACCAAGGGGCAGTTGCAATGGCGACGTTATTGGCGGAATTGATCTCAGTAATGCCGCCTGCGGTGCCGGGCACGTAAATCAGCGGAGGATTGGAGGTAACGTTACTCGCATTCTGGGCAGCGCCTGGCGTCGGCCCTGCAAACCAGGTAATTAGGGTAATCAGTAGCGTCCGCACGAGCCAGGATGGCGTGGTAGTTTTGTCTCGGACGACAGCACTTCGAGAAACCTTAGGCAGTCTCAGCATTCCCATACTCCTTCCGTTGGATCTTCTATTGGAATCGGCCTGACCGGTCTTGACCTGGCCAGACTGTGTTGAGCCTTCTGATTAACTTAGATTTTCGAGCATGGAGCCTGCGTGAAACCTACGGAGTCCGCTCATGCTTGGCAAGCGACAATGAACGACAATTGAACAGTGACGCAGTATGTCGTTGAGCCTAATCGGACATCACTGGCTATACCTGTCAATTCCGGTCGAAAATTCCCCACCCCTCAAATTCAGGAAAGGGCCTCCTTGGCCTCGGATGGAGTGGGGCCGACGGGGACTGACGGGATGTTTTCCAAGTCATTCCTTTTGAGAGTCCCGACTTTTGACTTTTCCTTTCCATCTCAACCCCAACTGACTATTTGCAACCCGCTCTCCCGTAACGACTTATAATTATTACTTGACAATAAATACGAATCTGCTATAATTTGATTTGTTTCGTCGCGGAGGAGAAAGGAGTCACCGCCTTGCCTCTGCTATTCCTCCGTCCCCTCTTCCTAAGTCTTTGGTTTGCCACTCTTCGAGACCATCAGCAACTCACTGAAAATCCAGCCACTTTAAGTCCTTTCCCTGCCACTCTTACGAGCCGCGTCAACCATAACCCCTTTGTTTGCCATTCTTGCAAGAAGACACCGGGGGGTGGGCCCCTTCAGCACAGGATGGACATCGACGCGCCTCGCCCTGTCTCCCTCGTCGAAGCTCATCCCTTGACGCCTTCGAGTCCTCTTCTTCCACCAGTCATGAGTCACCAGCTTGCCCCGGCCTTTTCCGGGTCACAAATCACTAAGTCCTTCAGAATCCGCACTTCCGAAAAACCCACCCGCAACCCCTTTAGAATCCGCACTTCCAAAACACAGCACTTAAAACCCTTTAGAATGAACACTTCCGAAAAAACCCCCAGGGGGGTAGCAACTGATCCGGCCCTCCCTACACCGTTGACCTCCAGGCCGTCAGAACGGGGGTGTGACCACCGGTAGCGCCAGCCACAATTCGGATCCCGCCGCCCCCAGTTCTGAGCCCCAGGTCTAAGCCAAAGTTCTGGCAGGTAGGCAAAGCCCATAGCCGTTGCGTCTTTTCCTCGCGCTCTCCCGTATACCCTGTAGAATGAGCGCGACATTCACAACTCTGACCTCGGCACCACCAAGGTCGTTTCTTCTCTTCTCCACCCAGATGGCCGACGACAACAAGGCCCTCGCCCAGGGGCTCAAGCGCCGCGACCCCGATCTCCTCGATCAGCTCATCGAGCAGTATCAATTCCGGCTCTTCCGCTATTTGCTCTATCTGACCTCCAGCCGCGAGCGCGCCGAAGATTTTTTTCAGGAAACCTGGATTCGCGTTCTCGAACGCGGCCATCAGTACGACGGCAAGTACAAGTTTGAAGCCTGGCTCTTCCGAATCGCGCGCAATCTCGTGATCGACTGGCAGCGCCAGAAAAAAATGCAGAGCCTCGACGCCCTCACCGACCCGGAAGAAGGCGCGCCCATGGAGTTCGCCGCGGAGAATCAACCTTCGCCGTTGCATCAAGTCTTGACCGCTGAAGCAAAGACCGGTGTCCATGCTTCGCTCGACCGCATTCCGACTGTCTATCGCGAAGTTCTCGTTCTCCGTTTTCAGGAAGAGCTCGGTCTCGAGGAAATCGCCGGCGTGCTGGCCGCGCCACTTTCTACCGTGAAGTCGCGTCTCTATCGCGGCCTCGAAGCGCTCCGCGGCGCCATGCAAGGAGGCGCGGCATGAACGAAAATCTTCACCCCCGTGCGGAAAAGTTGATCGCGCAAGAGCACGTCGAGGGAATTTCTCAATCCGAGCGCAACTGGCTCGCCGCGCATCTTCGCGAGTGCCCAGCTTGCGCCCAGGTCGCCCGGCAAACGAACAACGCTCTCCGCAGCTTGCGAGGCATGCCCATTCCCCTCCCGCGCGGACTCGCCGAACGCACGCAATTCCGCGTGCAATTGCGCGCCCAGGAACTGCGCGAACGCGAACCCAAGCGCCGCCTTCTCTGGATCATGTGTGCCATGTCTTGGGCGCTCGGCATCGCCACTGCGCCCTATGTCTGGCAAGCCATCGAATGGATCGGCCAGCGCACCGGCGCTCCATTGCTCGTTCTGGAATTTGGCTTTGGCCTTTGGTGGGCGATTCCCGCTTTGTTTGCCGCGGCAATCGTGGTTCTCGAAAACGTCCGGCAAGCGAACGAACGCGATTGGTCCGGCCGCTAGAGTGGGATGCAAGAAATTGAGCGAGGAATGAAATGACTGACTATCAGCAGAAAGTAAGCGGTTCTTTCAACGAGCGCATGCGCCTCAACCGGCTTCGCAGAAAGAAGGAAAAGCTCCGCTTCTGGCAAGAATTCCGGATCGTTCCGAAAGGACTGGTCTGGACCATGGTGGCGCTGTTTCTAATTGCGCAGGCCATCGCGTTTTCCGTCAACTACTGGAATTTCTATCACAACGGCGACATCTTCGCTCCGGAAGTGAGAGAAACTCCTTGGCTGTCCTACCTGGCATTGTCCGGCGTGATCACTCTTGTTTCGTTGGTTATGGCCAGCTTCACGTTCCTGATCGGATATGTCAACCGCGACGCCAAGCGCCGCGGCATGAATTCCGCGCTCTGGACCTTGCTAGTGATCGTCCTTCTCCCCGCATGGACCTTCGTCGGCTTCCTGATCTACTTCCTGATGCGCGAACCGCTGCCCTATCCCTGCCCGCAATGCGGAACCACCGTCGGCGCCCGTTATAATTTCTGTCCCAACTGCAAATGTAACCTGCATCCCAGCTGCCCCAATTGCAAACGCGAAGTCGTCGAAACCGACAAGTTCTGCCCCTATTGCGCGCATGAATTAGGGAGCCTGCCGTTGGCAGAGCACGCCTCGCAGAATATGTAGCGCGGGGCGAAGCCCTGCGGATTTTTCTATCAATGAGAGGACCACGAAAGCGAAGCTGAGTGGGCGCTAGTAACGTTCGACGGCGAGGGCGACCGCATTGCCACCGCCGAGGCAGAGCGCGGCGATGCCTCGCTTCAAGTTGCGGCGCTGCAATTCGTAAAGAAGAGTTACAAGTATGCGGGCGCCGCTCGCTCCAATCGGATGGCCAAGCGCGACGGCGCCGCCGTTTACGTTTACTTTTTCCGGATTGAGGCGCAACTGCCGCGTCACGGCAATCGCCGCAACGGCAAAGGCTTCGTTCAACTCGATAAGTTCGACGTCCTTATCACGGTCCCAGCCAGTTTTGGTTAGTAGTTTTTCCACGGCATCCACCGGCGCCATCATCACCCACTTCGGCTCGACGCCGCTGACCGCCTGCGCAACAATTCGCGCGATGGGCTGCTTTCCGAGGCGCGCCGCGTTCCTCTCGCTCGTGACGATGAGCGCCGCAGCTCCATCATTCGTGCCGGGAGCGTTTCCCGCGGTCACTGTGCCGTCTTTCTTGAATGCCGGTTTTAGTTTCGCCAGCGCCTCCATCGAAGTGTCTTCACGCGGCGATTCGTCGTACTTGATGACAATCGACTCGCCCTTTTTTTGAGGAACTTCGATGGGCAGAATCTGCGCTTCAAAGAAACACGATTTGCGCGCCCGGACCGCTTTCTGATGGCTCTCGACTGCAAAACGATCCTGCTCTTCGCGCGTGATTCCGTATTTCTCGGCCACCAGCTCGCCGGTCATGCCCATATGAAAATCTTCGTACGCGTCCCACAGCCCGTCATGGATCATGGAGTCCACAAGCTTGCCGTCGCCGATGCGATAGCCGGTGCGCGCTTGCGGCAGCAAATACGGGCAGTTGGACATGGACTCCATCCCGCCGGCGACGACGATTTCCGATTCGCCGAGCGTGACCGCTTGCGCAGCGAGCGCCACGGCTTTCAGCCCGGAGCCGCAGACTTTATTAATCGTCATTGCCGCAACGCGAGGCGCGCATCCGCCCTTGAGCGCCGCCTGCCGCGCGGGGTTCTGCCCGAGTCCTGCTTGCACTACATTGCCGAGGATCGCCTCGTCAACTTCCTTTGCCTCAATGCCGGCGCGCCGAATGGCTTCAGCGACAATTTTGCCTCCGAGGTCGACGGCCGAATACCCGGCCAGACCGCCTTGAAATTTTCCGATGGGGGTGCGAACAGCGGAAAGAATGATGGGAGTATCCATGTGCGTAGTGAACCTCCGAAGGAGTAAGGCACACTATTATACAGCGTTGCCCTCGGAGCAGTCGCGGAGACAAGAATCGAGAAGAGTGGGAAAGGCGGACAGCCGTTCGCCTTTCCCAAAGCTGAAGTCAGTTGCCAGCAGCCGCGTTGGAGCTGGCCTCGTTCTCGTCCGCACTCGGTCCATACAGCCCCGGAACAGGAACTCCAACGAGTCGGAAATACACGGTGAGCTGCGCGCGGTGATGAATCAAGTGATTCATGCACATGCTCCGTATGCAGGCGACACGGGGCAGGGTAAAAATCTCTTTGCCGCCTGCGAGCAGCTTCCAGCCCTTCATGATTTCCTGATCGCTCACGCTGGACAGCGCTGCCCGTGCTGCCGCGCTGTCTTTGTCAAAGGCAGCGAGAAGCTCCTTTCGATTCGTGATTTTCGGCGGCTCGTAGGACGGGCCGTCCACCGGCGCATAATCCAACTCTTCGGTGTTGATGGTCATTGCAATCCACTCCGGAACTGTCCCGACGTGTCCTGCGAGCCAGCCCAGCGTGCCGGACTTCGCGTGTGGCTTCCAGCCCCACTTGTCGTCGGGCACGCGTTCCAGCACCTTGCGTGTGTTTTTCATCTCTTCGTCAAATTCCGGCAGCATCGATTGTCCAATAGTCATGTCGGCCTCCCTGCAAAGTCGCCACTCAGCGCCGCAAATCATAGGCGAACAAAAGGCGAAATGTCAAGTCTTATTTTTCAGCGTTCGCACTCTTCCCCGTGCTCCGCGGAATCTTTCTTCGCCTTCAGAAAATCCTACGAATGGCCGTTGACAAGCGCTCGAGACGGGACAAAATATCCTTATGCCCCACCAACTCAGCACGTCCTATCTGCAAGATTCCATCGGCCTATTTCACTACTACAAGAAATTGAGCGAGCGCGCGATGGCGCAATGCCCGGACGATTGCCTCTTCGTCGCGCTCGACGCGGAATCCAATTCCATCGCCATCCTTGTGAAACACATGTCCGGGAACATGCGCTCGCGCTGGCGCGATTTCCTGACCACGGACGGCGAGAAACCAGACCGCCGCCGCGACACGGAATTTGAAACTCCGCCCACCACTCGCGCGGAGCTACTTGAACTTTGGGAGCGCGGCTGGAAATATGTTTTCGATGCGCTCGAACCTCTGACGGAAGCCGATCTGGCTCGAACGGTTACCATACGCACCGAGCCTCATTCCGTCATGCAAGCCATCAACCGCCAAATCGCACATTACGCGCATCACGTCGGCCAGATTCTGTTTCTCGCCAAGCATCTGACGTTCACCAAAACGGGAAGGTGGGAATCGCTCAGCGTGCCGCGCGGAGAATCCGCTGATTTCAGCGCGCGCGTGGCAGCCGGCGAAAAGTCTCAAAGGTAAGACCCACGGCATGACATGAATGTGGGAATTTATTGCTGACTGATTTAGTGCGTGATAGGCTTGGTTCAGCGTATGAAATGATGATCAGCCCAAGAATCAGTGAGCTTGTTTTTGACGTCACGCAAGAGGCCGATGGCGGCTTCGTTGCTGAATGTCTGACGGAATCCATCGTCACACAAGGCGATACATGGGAAGAACTTCGGACAATGGTGAAAGACGCCGTGGAAGGATACTTTTTTGACGGCCCGAAACCCCAGTCAATCCGCCTTCACCTTGTCCGTGATGAAGTTCTGTCACTGGGATGAAAACTCCGCGAGACCTCAGCGGGCAACGACTAGCCCACGTTCTCTGCCGGAGCTGGGGATACCGAGAGGTTGAACAAACCGGCAGTCACATCATTCTCCAAACGGAGACACCCGGACACCAGCGAATGCCCATCCCCGCCCACAAGGTTCTGCGAATTGGGACTCTAAACGCGATTATTCGACTGGTTGCAAATCACAAAGGTGTGCCTCGCGAAGAGCTTTTGAAGGACATCACATAGTCTGAAGCACCCATTTCCTCTGCAAGACGAATTCCGCTACCCTTCTTAAGTCATGGCTACACTGTTCGAGCTCGATCCTCCACCGGAGAGTGAACTGAAACTGAATGAGGCGCAGCGGCGCGCCATCACTCATGGAGAAGGCCCGCTGCTGGTCATCGCGGGGGCTGGGACTGGAAAGACGCGCGTAATCACCGAGCGCATCCGTCATCTGCTTCAATCGGACGAGTCGCTTTCCGGTGAAAATATTCTCGGCCTCACCTTCACGAACAAAGCCGCGGGCGAGATGAAAGCGCGCGTCGTGCGCGCCACGGGGGAACGCGGCAAAGATGTCACGCTGGCGACGTTTCACGCTTTCTGCGAGAGCCTGCTGAAGGAAGCCTCGCCGGAACGATTGATGATCGACAAGGTCGATCACTGGATTCTTCTGCGCCGCAATTTGGAGCGTCTGAAACTCGACAAATATCGCCGGCTCGCCGATCCCGGCCAGTTCCTAAACGATTTCGTGGAATTTTTCTCGCGGTGCCAAGATGAGCTGGTCTCCTCGGAAGACTACCAACGCTACGCCGACGGACTCGCTACACAACTCGAAGTCGAACGGGCCGCGCTCGACGAGGACACTTCCAAAGAGCGCGCCGAAGAAGCCGCTCTCCAGCAGGAAATCGCACGCGCTTACCGCGCGAGCGAAGAATTGCTCCGCGAAAAGAAACGCGTTTCGTTTGGCTCGCTGATCACTGGAGCTGTCGAGCTTCTCGAAACGAACACTGAGCTGCGCGAAGCGCTTCAGGAAAAATATCGCTACATCCTCGTCGATGAATTTCAAGATACCAACATCGCGCAGCTTCGGCTGCTCGAACTTCTGGCCGGCAAGAAAAAGAACATCGTCGCCGTTGGCGACAATGACCAGGCCATCTACCGCTTCCGTGGCGCTTCGTTCGGCAGCTTCAAGCTTTTCCTGGAGCGCTTCGCCGACTGGCGTGAAGGGCAGGACTCCACTAAATTCCGCGTCTCGCTGGTCGAAAATTACCGCTCGACGCCCAATATCCTTCGCGTGGCGACGCAAGTCATCGCGCAAAATGCGGTGAGCGCGGACTTCCCAAAAAAAGTGCTCAGCGCGAATAAAGAAGAGAGCGAAAAGGTTCGCATCGTCGAACTGGAAGCCGAAGCCGACGAAGCACGCTGGATCGTCAGCGAACTCCAGCGTCTCCACGCGGCCGGCCGCAAGTGGCACGATTTCGCCGTGCTCTACCGCCAGCACGCCCACCGAGATGAGCTCGTTGAAGAACTTTCCCGCCACAAAATCCCGTTTGTCATCAGCAAGCTTTCCATTCTCGATCATCCACTGGTGAAAGATGTTCTCGCCTACCTGCGCCTGATTGCCACGCCTTTCGATGACATAGCCTGTGCCCGTGTACTTGCTGCCCCCGCTTGGGGACTCGAACCCGGTGATCTTGTGCGCCTCGCCGAACGAGCTCGCAAAGAAAAAAAGGCCCTGTACGATATGCTGCAACTTCCGCAGGGGCAGCTCCCTTTCGATTCCACGCACGCTTCGGTGGGCCGCCTCGTCGAGTTTCTCTCCGAGCAGCGCAAAACACTGCGCCGCCGCACGGCGCGCGAAATCCTCGTCGATCTCCTTGAATGGCTGGAGGTCGCGCAACGCGCGGGCGCGCAAGATCGCAAGTACGTCACGCGCCTCTCAGAATTCGCGAAGGAGTGGGAGCCCAAGAGCGAGACGCGCGGCCTCGCCGAATTCGTCGAATATTTGGGCTACTATTCGCAAGCCGGCGGCACCATCAGCCTCGAAGACGACTTCCCCGGCGATGCTGTCCAGTTGATGACCGTCCACGGCGCCAAAGGCCTCGAATTTCCCCAAGTCTTCCTGCTCCGAATTAACAATAAAAAATTCCCGACAACGGAACGTCACCGTGTCTTCGAATTCCCTGCCGCTCTGATGAAAGAAGGCGAACCCGCCGAGCAGTTCCACATCCAGGAGGAGCGCCGGCTCTTCTACGTCGCTTTAACGCGCGCGGAAAATCGACTCACGCTGACCACCTTGACCGAAAAAAAAGGAAAGACGCCCGTCTTCATCGAAGACATTCTGCTGGATCCGGCCATCAAGCGACGCGACGTTTACCACATCAGCCCCAAATTGCCGGAAGCCCCTGCAGGCGGGAAAGAGGAAACTTCGGCCACCGACAATCCGCAACTGTTTCCCGCCTCCGCCGAGCCTGCGAAAATCTTCTCCCGCATCGCCGACTGGGCTCTCGAATTTCATCCTCCGACGCCCGAGCCACTTACGCTTAGTCCTTCGGCAGTCAGCGGATACCGCAGCTGCCCGCAGCAATATCTTTTCAGCCGCTCGTGGTCTCTCAAGGAGGGCCCCAAAGCCGTTCTCAGCTTTGGCAGCGTGATGCACACCACGATCAAGCGTTTTGTTGACCAGCTCCGAAAAGGCGTGAAGCTTCCGTTCGAAGAAGTTGCGCGAATCTTCGAAACCGAATGGAGCTCCGCGGGATTCGAAGACGACTATCAGGAGTCCGGGTATAAAAAAGACGGCATTGAACAATTGCGCGCTTTCCACGCGGCGATGCTTGAAGCACCGCCGAAAGTGCTCGAGCAAGAAAAGAGTTTTGAGCTTCCGCTGGAGAACAACGTCACGATCATCGGCCGCATGGACCAGGTCAACGCACTTGGCCGCAACGATGTTGAAATCATCGACTACAAGACAGGCAAGCCCAAAAAAGACTCCGACGCCAAAAAGGATTTGCAGCTCAGCCTCTATGCCCTGGCCGCAAAGGAAATTTTCGAATGGAACCCCGTCCGCCTGGTTTTCCATTACTTGCAGAACAACCAAACCCAGGTGACCACGCGCGACGCCAAGCAGCTCGACGAAGCTCAAAAAATTGTCCTCGAAGCCGCCGCTGACATCCGAGCGGGCGAATTCCCGCCGAATCCTGGATTCGTCTGCCGCAACTGCGCGTATAAACCGATTTGCCCCGCCCATGAAGAGGCGCTCAGCAGTTAGTTGGCGCCATTTGAAGTAATGTATTGGTTCTCCTGCATCCCCATTACGAGGTGTCCACTTGAATCGAAAGATCTTCTACCTGTCGCTCTGCCTTCTTGGATTTGCTCTTCCCTACTCTCAATTCATCCCCTGGGTCCTCGAGCACGGTCTGGACATGCCGCTGTTCCTCCGCCAACTCTTCGCAAACCGCATTAGCGGATTTTTCGGTGTGGACGTCCTCATTTCTGCCGTGACTCTGATTGGTTTTATCCGCACCGAAGGCGCGCGGCTCAAGATGCGCACGCTATGGCTTCCCATCGCGTCGGTCTTGCTCGTGGGAGTTTCTCTCGGCCTTCCTCTATTCCTCTATCTTCGGGAATGCGATCTGCAGAAGCCCGGAACGTCAGCGGTCTAACCAATCGAGAAAAATTCGGTGGCAGCAGGAACTGCCGCCAGCATCCGCCATCGTCGAATTCAATAAAAAAAGGGCGCCGCCCAACCGGCAGCGCCCTAATTAACCGAATCCCGTGGAAAACTCTCTACTTCCCTTTTTTCGGCCCCTTGGCCTCGTCCTTCTTTCCCTTTTTCTTCATGGTCAAGCTCCTTTCCGGCGCAGCCCGGCTGGGCCACCGTGGTTCTCAATTCGCGGGCCATGATGGGCGCTGCCCATCATGCCATCTTGTTTCGTATACGGGTGGCGGCGGTGGCTGTCAAGAAAATTCCGCTGCGTATCGAAAGAATTCGTCTTATTGGGCGATTCCGCCGGTGTAGTAGCGGTTGCGGGTGAGGATGGTCAGCCCTTCGCGCTTCACGCGCACCTCGACGTCGTGGTAATCCTTCGCCCGATTGGTTTTCTGGGGGATGTACGCGAGGGTGTACTCGTTGCGCGCCTCCTCGGTTATGCGTGAGTACAGCTCTTCCAGCGATTCCCGCCGGGCCGCGTAATAGACATCGCCCCCGGTAGCGTGAGCGTACCCGGAGAGCCGCTCGAATTTTCGGTCGTAAAAGGCGCTTCCCACACCCACGGCAAACACGGCGATGTTGTGGCCATTCAGTTCCTTGACGGTGTTGTCGTAGGTGTTGGTGTTGTACTTCTTTCCCCCATCAACGCCGTCGCTCACAATAAAGATAATTTTTCGTCGGTTGCGTGGCCGGGTCTTGAGAAGCTCCGCAGCGCCGAAGATGGCGTCGTCCAGCGCTTTAGTCGGTTGCGCAAAGATGGTCCGAGTGGATTCGGGGATGGAGGGCGAACCGTCCGGGGCATGGCCGTTGATGCTCGGGCCGTTGAATGGCCCGCCAGGCGGCATGACGGCAGTATGGCTGTCCAGGCGGGTCCGTTGTAGCTCCGTGAGCAGCTTGTCCTGATCGCTTGTGAAGCCCTTGCCGGGGTGAAAGAATTGGTCGAATCGGCAGACAAAGGCCTCATCGAGATTGCTGAGGCCTCCCACGATGGCATCGAGGCTCTGCTCGACTTCCTTGGCATCCTTGGTCTTCAGATCGTTGTCAATCAAAATGACCATCGACAGCGGGAACGCCTCAGTTGTAAACACCTCGATTCTTTGTTCCACACTATCCTCAAAAACACGAAACTCATCCTTCCCCAAGTCCGGCACGAGGCGACCATTGCTGTCTTTCACTGTCACGGGGAGGACCACCAGATTCGCGTTCACTATGATCTTGGCTCGCGCCTCGCTCAGCCGCGGCGTTTCTGGCGGAGCAGGCTCCTGGCTGGCGGGGGAGGATTCCTGAGGTGTCCGCGCGGCCATTCCCAGCCACAAGACGGGCACGGCGAGGAAAGCAAGACAGGTCACACCGGCGATTTTTCGTGGACTTTTCATAACTCTGAGGCCAAACTTCCTCTCGCACCCGATTGTCGGAGCGTGTCCGTCTGTGCCAGCGACGCATCCATCGCACCGCTTGACAGCATCATAACGTGACAGAAGAACCCCAGCGGACAGATTCCAGCCGGGCAACTCTCGTCAAGGAAAGTATACATGCCTTCTCTCAAGAAAATGGCGGCACTGTGCGCGACGCCGGTACTTGCTGCTGTTATCGCCATTCCAGCTTTGCCGCAAGAGCCAGCGGTTCAAGGTCCCACAATCAAGACGCAGGTAAACCTCGTCAACTTGTTTGTGACTGTTCGTGACAAGAGCAAGCGCATCGTCACGGACCTGAAGCAAGACGACTTCAAGGTCTCCGAAGACGGTCAGGATCAGAAGATCGCCTTCTTCTCTAAGGAAGTGACGCTGCCCATCACTCTGGGGTTGCTCATGGATACTTCGGGCAGCGAGCAATACATGCTCGGCGCGATTCAGGACGGAGCTTCGAGCTTTTTGAATCGCGTAATGCGCAAGGGGGACGAAGCCATGGTCATGTCATTCGACCTGGACGTGGACCTGCTCGCCGATTTCACCGATGACCGCTCGCAGCTCAACCGCGCCATTCACAAAGCCCAAATCAATACGGGTGGCGGCGGCATCACACCCGGCACACTCCCCTCGGGAGGTCCGAAGGGCACCAATTTCTATGACGCCTTGTATCTGGCGTGCAACGAGAAGCTTTCGACCGAAGCCGGCCGCAAAGCCATCGTTGCCCTAACCGACGCCGAAGACAACGGCAGCAAAGTACGTGTCGAGGAAGCCATCGAAGCCGCCCAGCGCACGGATACGGTCGTCCACATTCTTCTTGTATATGATCCGCACTACGGCGCGGACAGCGGCATCGCCAAAAAGATTACGGACGAGACGGGCGGCCGAATGATCGTCGTCAACTCAGAAAAGCATCTCCAGGAAGCATTCGATCAAATCTCCGAGGAACTCCGCAGCCAGTACACCGTGGGCTACTATCCCACCAACTCCGCCCGCGACGGCAAATTCCGGAAAATCAAGGTTGAAGTGGGCGATCACAACGACAAAGTCCTCGCGCGTAAAGGCTACTACGCCCCCAAAAGCTGAACCGTCAACGTTAGGAAGCACGAATAATCGGAAACTGATCCACTGCCGAACTTTCACTACGCATTGACCGATATTCACCGAACGTCTAACATCCCGCTTGCAACCCTGCTCATGATTAACGAGACTGTCGCCCACTATAGGATTCTGCGTAAGCTCGGCTCCGGCGGGATGGGCGTGGTCTACGAAGCCGAAGACACCAAGCTCGGCCGCCGCGTCGCCCTGAAATTCATCCCCGAAGAAAACCAGCGCGACACGGCGACACTCGAACGCTTCCTGCGCGAAGCTCGCTCCGCCTCCGCACTCAACCATTCCGGAATTTGCACCATCCACGCAATCGAAGAGCATGACGGCCGCACCTTCATCGCCATGGAGCTCCTCGTCGGCGATTCTCTCGATAAAGTTCTCGCCGCCGGCGCTTTGCCCACCAACCGCACCGTCGAAATAGGCATTCAACTCGCCGATGCCCTCGATGCCGCCCAAAAAAAGGGTATCGTCCACCGCGACCTCAAGCCCGCCAATATTTTTGTCACCGAATCCGGCGCCGTCAAAGTCCTCGATTTTGGTCTCGCCAAGCTCCTTCCCGGCACGTCAGGCGATCTCGGAGGCCATACTCTCGACCACTCCCCGGCTGACACTCTCCTCACCAGCCCCGGCATGGCCCTCGGCACCATCCAATACATGTCCCCCGAGCAGGCCCGCGGCGAAGAAATCGACGCGCGCAGCGACCTCTTCTCCCTCGGCGCCGTCCTCTACCAAATGTTGACCGGCAAACAAGCCTTCTCCGGCTCCACCAGCGCTGTTGTTTTCGACAATATCCTCCACAACGCACCCGTCGCCCCCGTCACCCTCAATCCCAGTGTTCCGCCGGAACTCGAGCGCATCCTCAACAAAGCACTCGAAAAAGACCGCGAAGTCCGCTATCAAGTCGCCGCCGAATTGCGCGCCGACCTCAAACGCCTTCAGCGCGAACTGGATTCCGGCAGCCGTCCCGCAAACTCCCCGAGCGCCGCCGCACGCGTCTCTGCCGATTCAGATTCCCCCACACGGCGAGCGACTCCGTCCGGCAGTTCCGTCATCGTTGCCGCCGCCAAAAATCATAAGCTCAGCACCGTCCTCACGCTTCTGGGCATTGCCATCATCGTCGCGGCCGCTGCCTTTGGCATCTACTCGATCTTTCTCCGCACTCGCCACGTTCCCTTCGAGTCCTTCACCATCGAAAATCTCACCAACACCGGGCACGTCGCTCTCGCCGCCATCTCCCCAGACGGCAAATATCTCCTCCACGTTCGCGATGAAGATGGATTACAGTCTCTCTGGCTCCGTCACATTGCCACGGGTAGCAACACGCAGGTCGTTCCCCCTGCCGCCACGCGTTACTCAGGGCTGACCTTCTCCCCCGATGCCAATTATATTTACTGCGTGCGGCGGGATGAGTCGGAGCACACGATCGCCTCTCTATATTCCGCGCCCATGCTCGGCGGTACTCCTCGTTTGCTCATCAAGGATGTCGACAGCCCCATTACTTTTTCCCCTGACGGCCAGCGCTTCGCCTATTTGCGCGAGCGCCATGATTCTTCCTTCTACGAGCTTCTCATCGCCCATAGTGACGGTACTCCTGATCGCACGCTGTTCAGCAATGTGACTCTTGCCGGAAACAATGGCAATTTCGTTCCGGCTTGGTCTCCGGATGGCAAGACTATCGTCATACCGGGGTCCCAATTGACAAACGGCGCAATCGGCTCCTTTCTCGCGGTCGATGTTGCTAGCGGCAGGCAACAAGTGGTGGCGCAAGCCCGGGACCGCTTTTATTCCGGTGCTATGTGGTTGCCAGGCTCGAACGCCCTCGTGGTGTCCACCCTCAATGAGGCGGTTGGGTTGAACGAACAACTGGGCGTCGTCAGCTATCCTGGTGGGGAGTTCCGTACGGTAACCTCAGACACCAACGTGTACGTGCGCCCGAGTGTTGCCGCCGATGGTCGAAGTTTGGTTGTGACTCAAACGCAATCCAAGTTTGAACTTGACGTGGCCCCGGCATCCTCTCCGGATGCATTGCGCGCCGTGCCCTTGTCTTCGCGAGGCATGATCTGGCGCTGGGATTGGATGCCCGATGGGCGACTTGTTTTCCCGCAGGCGCCGGACATCCGGGTCGTCAACCCCACCGGAGGAGAAACGGTCCTGCTTTCCGACCCTGCGCATCTTTCAGACCAGATCGTGTCTTGCGGCAAGTACATCGTTTTTCGATCCTCTGGACGTTCTGGCAAGATCGGCTTCAATCTCTGGCGAATGGATTCCACGGGAGCAAATCTCACGCAACTGACGTTTGGGGCGAACGAAGCCGATCCGATCTGCTCGCGGGATGGGAAATGGGTGTATTACTACGACTACGGGAACGAGCAAGTCTTGAAACGTTTACCGGTGGAGGGTGGAACCGCCGAGACCATTATCCATTCGGCCATCGGCGCTTGGAATATCTCTCCGGATGGCAAGACTATCGTCTCCCTCGAGGTTCGAGAACTGGATCACAAGCTGGTCCTTGACCTCTACTCCATCGACGATAAGAAGGTCACCTATCGGGACGTGGACCTGAGGGCCTTGGCGGGGCCGCTGGCATTTGCCCCGGACGGCAAAGCTGTTGTTTACGTTGTCCGCGAAAAGGGCGTGGACAACGTTTGGCAGCAGCCACTCGACGGCGCGCCCTCCCGGCAGCTCACTCACTTTGCTTCGGAACGAATCTGGCAGTTCGGCTTCTCGCAGGACGGCTCAAAACTCGCCGTGCAGCGCGGCCATAGCGAATCCGACGCTATCCTCCTTCGCGACACGACCCGATGAGAGCGCACGCCTGGACACGCCTCTAGCCCTCCAAAAACATCGTCATCGCCAAGGAGTGGAATTACAGCAATCAGGGAGTGGCCGGGCCTGAGGGACTCGGCTGGCTGCTGCCCTCGCGGTTGGCTCGCGCAAAATATCCGCGCCGCGCCCGGACCTGGTAGCCCTTGTGGTCGGGCACTTCGATGCGGATCCGGTGGTACCGCCCGTCCAGGACGTAATTGGTGGGTATGTACGCTATCGAATATTCATTGCGGAGCTCGTCGCCGATGTCCTGGAAGGACTGATCCAAATCATCCACGTGATATGGAAAGAACGCCCGGCCGCCGGTTTCCTCGGCGAGGTCTTGCAGAACCTTGTCGCCTTCCGTCAGGTGCGTTTTGCGGTCGGCGAGCTTGTCGGGATCGGTCTGGGAGAGCTGAATCCACTGCGTGCTCGTGCTGATCGTATAAATCACCACGCTCGTGCGCTGCGCCATTTCGATGGCTTCGGAGCGCGTGTGGCTCGAAAGATTGTCGTCTCCGTCGCTGATCACAATCATTACGCGCCGCACGACGTCCGGTTGATCCCCGGGGGGACGCGGCGGATGACTCAACTCGTTCTGGCAGGCGTCATAAATGGCGTCGTACACCGCAGTGCCGCCGCCGGCGCGCGTCTGCAAGATTTGGTCGCGCAGCAACCCTGCATCGCCGGTGAACGCCTGCACGACTTGCGGCTCGTCGTCAAATGTCATCACGAAGGCTTCGTCTCTGCCCCGACGCAGCACGCTGAATAGAAAATTAATCGAGGCGTCCTGCTCGAACTTGATGCGGTCACGGATGCTGTTTGAGGTGTCTACCAGCATTCCGATGCGCAAGGGCAAATCGGTCTGCCTGCTGAAGTATCGAATCTCCTGGGGAAACTTCTCGTCGAATACCTTGAAGTCTTCTTTTTGCAGATCGGGAACGAGCTTGTTGCGCCGGTTGAGCACCGTGAAAAGCACGTCCACCAGGTTGACCACCTGGACGATTCTTTGCTGGCTCTGCGGCGGCGCGGCCTGCTCCCCAGGTTGGCTCTGCTGCGACTGCTGAGTTTGTTGACTCTGCCGACTCTGCTGGTCCTGCCGCGCTCCCGCCTTCCCCGCCGGTCCGGTTTGCGCGGATGCTTGCTGCGCACGGTCGCTGACGGCCGTCGACAGCAAAAGAGCTACGAGAACTACGGAAATCAATGCCCTGGACATGTCTGCTGATTATAGGTAGGGAGCGAGCACAGCGTCAATTCGCTTCGAATCTTCTCCGGCAACGTCCGATAGCTTTTTAACGAACTCGTGCAGCTCTCGGGGCAGCGGGGCACGCACTACGACCCACTCTCCGGTCTTCGGTTGAGAAAATCCCAGCTGCGCCGCGTGCAAAAAATTCCGGCCAAGCGGCGGCATAATTTCCCTCTCCGCTTTTTCCCGTCCGCTTGCCGCACTGCGCCCGGCTCGAGTGCCAACAAGGATTTGGAGATCCGCTCCGTAAAGCGTATCCCCGACAACGGGGTGTTTGACCGCCGAAAAATGTACGCGAATCTGGTGCGTCCTGCCGGTGTGCAGCTGCACTTCCACTAGGGTCGCGCCATCAATTTCCGCCAGCGTTCGCCAATCCGTCCGTGCTTCTCTCGCTTTGGCCGGCAGCACCTTGCCCCGCAGCGAGCTCCCCGGCTTTTGCCGGTACACTGCCATTCTCGTTCGCCGGTGTAAGTCGCGCCCAATTGCCAATTCAATTCGCCCGTGCTTTTCCTTCAGCAGTCCCTCGACCAGCGCGATGTACGTCTTTTTTACCGTGCGGCGCCGAAACGCTTCCGCCAGCTTTGCATGCGCAAAATCGTTTTTGGCCACCATGATGACGCCAGATGTTTCCTTATCGAGGCGATGCACAATCCCCGGACGCAAGGCGTCTCCTCCTTGCGAAAGCGCTAGCCCTCGTCCCAGCAAAGCATTCACAAGAGTGCCGCGCGTGTTTCCCGCGCCCGCGTGAACGGTCATCCCCGCCGGCTTGTTGACAACGATCAAATCGGCGTCCTCGTAAAGAATGTCCAACGGAATCGATTCGGCTTGCGCGTGCATCGGCGGTCGCGCTTGCGCTTCGACCAAGATTTTCTCGCCGGCGCGCAATCGGTGCGCGCCCTTCTTCGGCTTACCTTCAACAAGGACCAGCCCGACTTCGATTAGTTCTTGAATTCGCGTGCGGCTCAACTCAGGCAGTCGCGTCGCCAAGTAACGGTCCAACCGCACCCCGGCATCGCTGTCTTCTACGAAGAGGTTATGTGTGATGGGTGAAGGCACCGGAGGATTCTAGCAGCTTGTCTCAGCCGCAGGCGAAAGGCGCCCCAATTGCGCATATTTTTGGACCGATTTTACGCGCGAATGTCGCCCAGTTGCCGATCAATTCAGCGAAGAAGCGTCTTTCTTGGAAAGGAAAAGGAGATCGAGAATCAAAAGTATCGCGCCGATGGTGATCGCGGAATCGGCTACGTTAAAGGCCGGCCACCTATAGCTTCCAATCCACACTTCGAGAAAATCCGTGACTGCCCCGTGAATAATTCGGTCAGCCGCATTTCCAGTGGCTCCTCCCAGCAGGAGCGCAATCCCCGCGCACGCCGCATTACCGCCCTGCCCCGCCACTAGCAGCCATGCAAGAACACAGATCACGACTAGCGATCCGCCGATGAGCAAAATTCGCAGCCACGGCGAATGCGAGTCCGCAAACATGCTGAAAGCGATCCCTGGATTGCGGCTGTGCACCAAATAGACGAAGTGCCGGACCAGTTCGTGCCGCCATCCTTCGTCCGTTTTCGTCTCGAACCAAGCCTTGCTGGCGCGGTCGAGGACCACGATTCCCAGCGTGAGCCAGAGCCAGCGGAGTCGGGAAGGCAATTTCATGAAAGGGACGGCTCCGATCTTTCAATTTCAGCAAGCGCTTCGCTGCATCGCTCGCAAACATCGGGGTAACGCGCATTCTCTCCCACATGGGTCGAGTAGTTCCAGCACCGTTCGCACTTTGTTCCATCGGCGCGCAAAACTTCCACGTGAAACGGTTCGGGATGCTCGCTGTCCACCGGCCCATCAAGCGGCAAGACTTCCACCTGTGAAACGATAAACAGCCCCGGCAAATCCTTTGCGTGTCTTTCCATGAGTTCCAGGTAAGGGCCCTTAGAACGAAGCCGTATCTTGGCTTCGAGCGAACCATTAATGAATTTTTGCGCGCGCATTCGCTCCAGGTCTTGCAATACCTCCGCTCTCAGCGCATGGAGTTTTTCCCATTCCGTCTTCCCCTTGCAATCAAGACCTGCACGTAGCCCGCGCTCCTCGGGAAAGACGTCCATGTGCACGCTCTCCGGCTCACCCGGCAACTTCGGGAGGTGCGCCCAAATCTCTTCCGTGGTGAAAACCAGGATGGGCGCAGCCAAACGAACCAGCGCGCTGGCAATCTTCCACACTGCCGTTTGCGCCGAACGCCGCGAACGGTTCCTCGCGGCCTTCGTGTACAGGCGGTCCTTCAATACATCGAAGTAAAACGCACTCAAATCCACCACGCAAAAATCATGGATCGCGTGATACACCCGGTGGAAATCGTAGGCTGCATACCATTCGCGGCAGTTCTTCACCAGGTCAGCCATTCGCTCCAGCATCCAGCGGTCGATCTCCTCGAGTTGTTCATCAGTAAGAGAGTCGCGCCCCGGCTCGAAATCAAACAAATTTCCCAGGGCAAACCTGAAGGTGTTGCGAATCTTGCGGTACGCTTCGCTGAGTTGCGTCATCACCCGCTCGCTGATTTTCACGTCGGCCTGATATTCCTGAGAGGCCACCCACAATCGCAGCAGATCAGCTCCCCATTTTTCGCAAATGTCGCTCGGAAGCACGACGTTCCCTAGCGACTTGGACATCGGGCGGCCATGCTCATCGAGCGTCCAGCCGTGCGTGACCACGGTTCGATAAGGCGCGTGGTGGCGCAGCCCCGTGGCGATCAGCAGCGAACTCTGAAACCAACCGCGATACTGGTCCGGGCCCTCGAGATAGACATCCGCAGGCCATTCATCGCCCTTCAAAACAGCGAGATGCGATGATCCGGCGTCAAACCACACATCGAGAATGTCGTTTTCTTTCCGCCAAAGGCCTGCGGCGCAGTCGCATTTCGTTCCGGGAGGCAACAATTCTTCGGCCGGGTGCGTGTACCACGCGTCCGCCCCTTCCCGTTCGAACCACTTCAACACGTTGCGCAAGGCCGCGTAATCCTCCAAGCGTTTCCCGCAAGAGTCGCAATAAAAAACGATAATTGGCACGCCCCAGAATCGCTGCCTCGACACGCACCAATCCGGCCGCTGCTCGATCATTTCGAAGATGCGTTCTTCTCCCCAAGCCGGAATCCATTGGACGCCGTGGACTTCTTGGAGCGCTTCCGCGCGCAAAGTTTTTTCTGCACCCTGCGGAGCCTGGTCCATCTTGATGAACCACTGCTCCGTAGCACGAAAAATCACGGGGTTGTGGCAGCGCCAGCAATGCGGATAACTATGCGTGTAGCTGCGATGGCCCAGCAACGCGCCGCAGTCTTCAAGCAGTTTGACGATGATAGGATTCGCCTGAAACACATTTTTACCTTTGTATTCCGGCAAGCCTTCGAGATACACGCCCTTGTCGTCGATTGGTGCATAAGTTTCCAGCCCGTATTTTTGCCCGGAAAGAAAATCGTCCGAGCCGTGCCCCGGCGCCGTGTGGACAATCCCGCTGCCCTGATCCAGCGTCACATAGTCAGCCAGAATTCCAGGCACCTGGATCGGCAAAAAAGGATGCTGAAATCTCGTCCCCTCAAAATCGCGGCCCTTCCAATTCGAACGCACCCGAACCTCATTGATCCCGCACTCCGCTTGCAACGCCGCCACTCGCTCGGCTGCAAGCAAGAAGGCGCCCTTCTCCGTTTCCACGACCGCGTAATCGAAATCAGGATGAAAGGCCAGAGCCCGATTATGCGGCAGGGTCCACGGAGTCGTGGTCCAGATGATTGCGTTCACGTCGGGCATTCGAATGGCGTCAGACTTCCCGCCGCCGAGGACGCCGAATTTCACCCAAACCGAAGGACTGGTATGATCTTCATACTCGACTTCCGCTTCCGCGAGCGCCGTGGAATCGTAAATGCACCAATAGACCGGCTTTCGCCCGCGATACACGAATCCTTTCTCCATGAAATCGAGAAGCGCGCCGGCGATCGTGGCTTCGTAATCATGGCTCATGGTCAGATAGGGATCTTTCCAGCGGCCGAACACTCCCAATTGCTTGAAATCCCGCTTATGCTGTTCCACATAGCGCGCCGCGAACGCCCGGCAAAGCCGCCGAAATTCCGCGGGCGCAACTCTCCCTTTTCCGCCAAGTTCCTTTTCCACCTGCGTCTCGATCGGCAATCCATGGCAATCCCAGCCGGGCACGTACGGCGCGTAATGCCCGGCCATGCTTTTGGACTTGACGATCATGTCTTTCAAGATTTTGTTGAGACCGGTGCCCAGATGAATCGTCCCCGTCGGATAGGGCGGCCCATCATGCAAAACAAAGAGCGGAAAGCCCTTTCGCGCCTCCAGAATCCGCTCATAAAGATGCGAACCCTCCCAGGCGGCAAGCTGCTTTGGCTCATTCTGCGGAAGTCCCGCCTTCATCGGAAAATCTGTTTTGGGCAGGTTGAGTGTTTTCTTCAGTTCCAGCGGTTCGGCCATGAATGTGTTGGTGTGAGGAGTACTCCTTAGGTTTGCATCCCGTCCCTCGGTTCAGGTACAACGCCGGAAACAGCGGAGAGCGTTGTAATCGCGTATGTTACAATGATTGGGAGTCGGTGTCAGCGGCCGAGGGTCGCGCAACCTTTCCCGGGCGGCGCGAATCTTATCGAGCAGGACAACCTGCGCGGGAAATGTGCGTCTAAATCAGGGGGAAGATGGTGCCGGGCCTAATCGTCAATCTCGTGCCACCTGAATTGAAGAAGCCCAGCGTGTCTGCCTCCGCCAATCAGGCCGTCCCAGTGCCTGCCTCGGCAGTTCCCAAGTTTGGTGCCCCTGCCCTACTCATTCCTGATAATTTTTGGTCCAACCTGAAGCAGTTCCTGACCGAGCGTCCGGTTAACGTGACGAATCGCCCTGGAGCACCCTTTGTGAAGCCCGCGTTTGGCGCGGGCGTTTTCGATAATCTCAAGGATTTCTTCAGCTCGCGGCCCGTTCCGAAGGGCCCGGTGAACAGTCGCTTGGCAGTCTCCTGGGGAACGAATTTCGGCGGGTTTGGCTCGCGCATCAAAGAGGCCTTCTTTCCGGCGAAGCTCCCGCCTGCGAATTTCACTAGCAAGCCCATTCGAGTGAAAGACATCTGGACGAAGGACGAGAACTTCCGCTGGACACAGGCGATCTCCTTTGCGATTCATGGAAGCGTGTTCGCGTTGGTTCTGCTGATTCCTCTGCTTTGGCATTTCACGCCTACCCAGGCAAAGAACAAGAATGTTGATGTGACCCCGCTCGATATTTCGCCGTACATGGCAAAACTACCCGCGGGTGCGAAGAAGGCGGGCGGGGGTGGCGGCGCAAACGACCACACGTTAGCTCCCGTCAACAAGGGCAAGTTGCCAAAGTTCCAGTGGACGCAGTTCACGCCGCCTCAAGTGAAGATTCAAAATCCGACCCCGAAACTGGCCATGGATCCTTCGTTGCTCGGTCCACCCGATCTCAAGGTGCCGAATCTCAATGCCGCGAATTTTGGCGATCCGCTGGCCAATGGGGTGAGTGACTCGCTCGGCCATGGCAACGGCACCGGCATAGGCAGCGGCACGGGCGGCGGACTGGGCCCCGGCGAAGGCGGAGGGACGGGCGGCGGAGCGTTTCGCGCGGGTGTAAACGGAGTTGGCGTCCCGGAGTGCATTTATTGCCCGCCACCGCTTTACTCCGATGACGCGCGCAAAGCGAAATACATGGGGTCCGTAGTGTTGCAGGTAACCGTTACGGCCGACGGGCGGGCGGTCAACATTTCCATCGTGAAGGATCCTGGGATGGGCCTGGGAGAGAAGGCGGTCGAGTCCGTGCGCACCTGGAGATTCAGGCCGGCCGCTGGACCGAACGGCAAAATTATCCCGGTCATCGTGCCAATCGAAGTAACTTTCCGGCTTTATTAGTTTCCCCTCTTCTATCTGATCGCTCGATTTGCGCGGATGCGATTCCCCGCTGCTTCCATTTTTAATTCTTTGGCAACCAAAATAAGTTTGAAGAGTTCTGACTAGCCGAGTGGTGCCCGCCTGCCAGCGTTGTCGGGCCGAATCGCGAGGCGGAGACGGAGGCCTGCGCATGGGCGATCCATTTCTGCGCGCTTTTTCCGGAAGGAATGCGCCCGAGGGGGAAACCCCTTCGACAGAGTCTTGGTTGAATCGCGTTCGAGAAAACCTTGGACAACTGCTTATCCCTTGGCACTTAAAGCCTTCTTCGGCGAACGGCACGCCGATTCATCTGCTGAGGTTCGAAAAATCGCTGCGGCCGGCGCGCGCCCAAGGAGCCTCGCTGCTCACGCATGCCGCGGTTTTCACGGCGATCCTGATTCTCCTCGCACACACAGAGGGCAGACCAAATCACGCCATTCCCGGCGAAACAACGACGCTTGGCCCGGTCGCGTACTCCGCGCCGCTCATTCGTAGCCTCACGCGCGAACATCCGACTGACGGGGGTAGCCGAGGCGGCGGCCAAACCCCGATTCCAGCGACTCGTGGAAATCTCCCGCCTCTTTCTTCCCTCGTCCTGGTCAGACCGACGCTGCCGCAAGAGCAGCATCCCAATCTTCCGGAACCACCGACGGTTTTCGATCCGAGTGCAGCACCGGTGCTAACCCCGACCGAAAAGATGGGATTGCCGTGGATGCCGACAGACACGCACTCTCCCGGTCCCGGCAAGGGACACGGGATTGGATCCGGGGATCGCGGTGGGCTCGGCGACAATGGTGACGGGCTGGCTGGCGATGGCACTGGGCGTGGACCGTATGTGGCCGGATTCATTGCGCCCGGATGCGCGTATTGTCCTTATCCGACGTATACCGACGATGCGCGGCACGGCAAAGTGCAGGGTTCGGTGACGCTGCAGGTTCTTGTCGGCGAAGATGGCCGGGCGCATGCCATCCGCATAGTCAAAGGCATCGGGTTTGGACTTGACGAGCGCGCCGTAGAGACCGTGCGAGGCTGGAGGTTTGCTCCCGCGCGAGACGGATCCAAGAGAGCCGTCGCCGCGTGGGTGACCGTGGAAGCCGTTTTTCGCCTGTTCTGACATTTCTTCGGATGGAGGGTGATTCAAGAAACACATCGGACGCTTCCGCTATCTGGGCTCTGGACAATCTGTTAGGATTCGGGCATGAGAAGAGCAACGGGTATTTCGTTGGCTATTTTTGCTGGTTTGGCGTGCTTCGCGCACTCGGTGCGGGCACAAAACTCCCCGGGCACGCTGGACATTACGGCGCGCATCACCCCGACGGCGGCGCGGCCGGAACCGGTGCGGCAATTCACGTTTTACATTTTGACCAAGAGTTACGCGGACATCGCCAAGGAAGTCGAAGCGGGAGACGTCATCCCGAAGCGCGATGAGTTTATCGACAGCCTGAAGGTATCGAAAGAATTGAAGGAGTGGTTGAAGACCCACGAGACGCTCGACCTGACCATGCCGGAGCTGGACAAAATGCTGAAGGCCGACGACATCATCCACACACCGGAATTCCTTGCGGCGTATCAGCGCTCGAACGGCGGCGGGGTGACAAACGGGCTTCCGAGGCCGAAATTCAAGGAAGCTGACAAAACGGAGCATCCGGAGAAGTACGAGAAAGAACAGCAGGAGTATTACGTTGCCTTAAAAAAGTTCATCGAAAAGAATCCGGGAACGATTTCCGGAGTCGAGATGGAGCTCGACGCCGTGAATCCTCAGCGAAAGTGGGCGCTACTTCAGAGCAACCACAAAAAGCGCATACAGAAATTGGCGCCGGAGGTTGCACAAACGAAGTATCTGGCCGCCAAAGTGGACACGGACTTGGAAGGACACGCGTTTGAGCGGAACCTGGAGCCGGGCAAATACTGGATCAGCTCGCTGAGCTTCGATGCGAACGCCGGAGACGCGCGGGTTCGCTGGGATGTGCCCATTACGATCGGAGCCGGCCAGACTCTCCGGATCGAACTCACCAATCTGAACTCCACGGACACACTGGCAGCCTTAACCCCCTAGGGCGAGCAGACCGCAGCAGCCATGGGCACGCCTCTCCTCTGGCTCATATTCAATCTATTCGTACTCGCTACGATTGCGCTCGATCTCGGAGTCTTCCACCGCCGGCCGCACAAAATGAAAACGCGGGAAGCGTTAACCTGGACATTCATCTGGGTTGGCTTGAGCGTTGCTTTCGGCCTTGGCGTGATGCATTACTCCGGCGCGCAACGGGGCCTGGAATTCTTCACGGGCTACGTCATCGAGAAAGCTCTCAGTGTCGATAATCTCTTCCTGTTTATGGTGATTTTCCGCGCGTTCGCCGTGGCAGAAAACATCCAGCACCGCGTTCTGGAATGGGGCATCCTTGGGGCGCTAGTGATGCGTGGCGCGATGATTGCCGCGGGAGCTGGGCTGATCGACAGATTCAGCTGGGTGCTGTATGTATTTGGCGCATTTCTTCTGTATGCGGGATTGCACATGCTGTTCGAGAAGAAAGAGAAGATGCATCCGGAGCGCAACCGGATTTCAGTCTTCGCGAGCCGTCACTTGCGCGTGACGCATGAGTATCACGGCGGAAGTTTCTTTGTGAAAGAAGGCGGAAAGCTCTTTGCGACGCCGCTATTTGTGGCGCTACTGGTTGTGGAGATCACGGATGTCACGCTGGCGGTCGATTCGATCCCAGCCGTCTTCGGCATCACTCGCGATGCATTCATCGTGTACACCTCCAACGTGTTCGCGATTCTGGGATTGCGCGCGATGTATTTTCTGCTTGCAGGAGTGCTTGGACGGCTGCGCTTCCTGACGGCGGGGCTCGCGTTTGTGCTGGCGTTCATCGGTGCGAAGATGATCGTCGAGCCGTGGATACACATTTCCGTGGAGGTTTCGCTAGCGGTTGTCGCAGGGATGCTGCTTGTAGCGCTCGCGGCATCCATGCTCGTGCCTGCCAAACCAAATACGTAAAGAAGCGCGAGCGCTAATCTCTTAGCTTCGCTTCCAGAACGTCCCACTTCTGAATCTCAGGAGGCTTTGCGAAGAGTTCCGAAGCTTTCGCCATCAGGGCTGCAGCGACTTTTCCGTTAAGATGAGCCTGACGACCGGTTTCATCGTTAAACACATCAAATATTCCAAAGCTGGAGTTGCCGGTGCGGATGGCGAACCAAGCGATGGTGCCGGCTTCCGCCTGCACAAGCGGCAGAGCGCCTTTCAGAAAGCTCTCGACTTCAGCTTCCTTTCCCGGTTTTGCTTCCAACTTCGCGATGAGAGCAAGTTTCACTTTTGCCATGGGACATTGCCTTTCTAGTTGGATGAACTATCGAAGCTCCGACTTGGATGCTGGAAACTCGTGATTGGGTGACCTCGATCGCAAAAGATGACCACGGTCTCCTTCAAGGATTAATCATCTTCGAACATAAGCTCGTCGATATAGCACCACATCCAGTTCTCACCGGGTTCAAACGAGCGGATGACGGGATGCTTGGTGGCATGGAAGTGTTTTGTGGCGTGCTTGTTCTTCGAGGAATCGCAGCACCCCACGTGGCCACAGGTGAGACAGAGGCGGAGGTGGACCCACGTATCGCCCATTTTGAGGCATTCTTCGCAACCTTTTGATTTGGGTTTTGCAGGGTGAATTTGATCAATGTGAGTACAAACGTCGGCCATGAATTCCTCCGGAAATTTTCAGTGCGACGATTGAATAGGAATACGGACTTGAAAGCGAGTGTTGCCTGGGACGGAGGTGACACTGATGTGGCCGCCCACGTTCTTGATGATGCGATTGACTACATCGAGACCCAGGCCTGTGCCTTCCCCGACGCCCTTCGTCGTGAAAAACGGATCGAAGATCCGGGGGAGCGCGTCGGAAGGAATACCGGCGCCGTTGTCGGCGATTTCCACCAAGACAAGATCGTTCTCGCGCAAGGTGCGAATGGTGAGCTTGCCGCCGTCTTTCATGGCGTCCGCGGCGTTGTCGATCAGATTCGTCCAGACTTGATTGAGTTCGCTGCCGCTGGCCATTACCTTGGGAAGATTGGGAGCGTACTGGCGGACGACGGAGATGCCACGTTTCAGCTTGTGATTCATGATGGTGAGAGTAGTTTCGAGGCCACGCTCGATATCGACTTCCTGCATGGGGCCTTGGTCCATGTAGGAATATTCCTTGATGGCTTTTATGAGATCGGAGATGCGGGCGGAACTGTGCTCGAGCTCTTCGGCAATACGTTCCATTTCGAGAAGCGTGGCGAAACGGGTCAGTTCGGGGCCCAGTGAAGCGCCCGCAGCGACGGCGAAGGCAGAAAGTTGCGCGTCGGTGAGGCCCGCCTCCGCCAGCGATGGCGAGAGTTTCCAAGCATCGGCGACATTGTGCGATTCAAGCCAGGATTGAATGGCCTCCTCGCGCTCAACGCGGGCAAACTCGTCCTTGAATTGCGCAGGCTTGAGGCTCGAGCGGATTTGCTCTTCGCGCTGAGCCAGGAGTCCGCAGTCTTCGGGGCCGATCTCCGTGCTGCGTGCGGCTTCACGCAGCCGAGCCAAGCAAGCACGCAAAGAGGCGGCCGAACGGCGAGCTGCAGCGGATGGATTATTGAGCTCGTGTGCGAGGCCAGCGGAAAGTTTGCCAAGAGCGGCGAGCTTCTCGTGCTGTTGCTCCGTGCGCGTAACGTTGCGTACGCGGTCGGTGAGCAGACCCACGAGCCGACGCACGAGTTCCGGCAATCGTTTGAAAAGCTCGGGGAATTGGCTTACGGGAAACCAGAGAAAATGCGAGGGAAGGATGGCGCGGCCAGTGACAGTAATCACTTTCAGACGGGAAAAAGGGAGCATGCCGGTGACGTCGCCGCTGGTTATCGTAAAGACGGGGCCGTCGACGTTGCCGTGTTCCGCTCTGGCGCGCATTTCGCCCTCGAGCATAATCATCATGAAATCAGGCGGATCGCCCTCGCGCATGATGATTTCGCCGGAGGCGGCGCGCCGTTCCACACATTGGGCAAGAAACCATAACAGCTCTTCGCGGGGCAGATCCTCGAAGACGTGTATATTGAGCAGCTTGGTAAGGAGTTCCTCGGGGGACGATGGCACGAAAGTCTCAGTCATCCGCGTCCTGCTCTCCTGGTGGCGGGGCTCATTGTACTTTGGCCAGATATTGATGCATAAATTGGACGACGACGGCGCCCTCTCCCACACCAGAGGCGACGCGCTTCACGGAACCATGACGGACATCGCCGACTACGAAGATGCCGGGGACGTTGGTCTCAAGCAAGCCGGGATCGCGGTCGAGCGTCCAGGAAGACGGGCGCTTCCCATCGCGAAGAAGGTCAGGGCCGGAGAGAATGAAGCCGCGCTCGTCGCGTTCGATCAGATCTCCGAGCCATTGGGTACGGGGCCGCGCGCCGATGAAGATGAAAAGGCTCGAGGCGGGAAGCTGCTCACGCGTTCCGGTGGACTCGCACAACACGGTGATGCCGGTAAGGCGCGTCTCGCCCTGGACTTCGACGACGGAGGATTGCGTCCAGACTTCGATTTTGGGAGTTTTCTCTATTTGCTCGACGAGGTAGTGAGACATGGTACTGGCCAGAGATTTGCCGCGCACGAGCATGACGACTTTTTCCGCATACTTCGAGAAATGCATGGCGGCCTGGCCGGCGGAGTTCGCGCCGCCGATGATGTAGACCGTTTCACCGCGACACGAAATGGCCTCCGAGGTGCCGCCGCCGTAATAGACGCCGGCGCCCTGAAGGCGATCTATGCCAGGAACGTCAAGGGTGCGCCACTGAACGCCCATCGCGAGGAGCAAAGCATTGCACGAGATTTCGGCGCCATCGGCGAGTTTGACGAAGCGATAAGGACCGTCGACGCGGAGGCCTACGACATCCTGGGGCGAGAGAATTTCGACGCCGAAGCGCCGAGCTTGTGCGACCGCGCGGAACGCCAGGTCGGCGCCTGACAAGCCCGAGGGAAAGCCGAGATAGTTTTCGATGCGGGAGCTGAGGCCGGCCTGGCCGCCGGGAGCTTCGCGCTCAATCATGACGGTGCGTAAGCCTTCCGAGGCGCCATAGACGGCGGCGGCGAGGCCCGCTGGACCACCACCGACAATCGCGAGATCATAAAAATCCGTTTGGGCGTGCGTGCGCAAACCGACTTTGTCGGCGACTGTGGGAAGAGGCGGCTCGGCGAGCCGAGTGCCGTCGGGAAATAAGATCAATGGGAGCGTTTCTGCCTCGGGCCCAAGTGAGGTGATGAGGGTGCGCACCTCCGGGTCGGTTTGGGCAAGCTCAACGTCAATCCATTGATAGGGGACCTGATTGCGCGCGAGAAAATCGCGTAGTTCATAGGAGCGATTAGACCAGCGCGTGCCGAGGACGCGAATGCCTTCGTAAAGCGGGCGGAAGGTAGAGTTCCAGTCGGTCAGCAGGTCATCAATAGCGGGAAAAAGTTTCTCTTCCGGGGGATCCCACGGTTTCATCAGGTAGTAGTGGATGCGCGCTTCGTTGATGGCATCAATGGCGGCGGTGGTGTCGGCGTAGGCGGTGAGGAGAGCGCGCTTGGCTTGCGGATGAATTTCCATGGCTTCGGAGAGAAAACCGACGCCATTCATTTGGGGCATGCGCTGGTCGGCGAGAAGTAAAGCGACGGGATTGTTGCGGGCCTTAAGTTCGCGAAGAGTGGATAGAGCGGCGCTACCCGAATTGGCGCGCATGACGCGATAACGGTCGGAATAATGGCTGCGAAGGTCGCGCTCGATGGCTCGAAGGACCTCGGGGTCGTCATCGACGGTGAATAAAACGGGTTTCGGCATATTCCTCAGATGATCCGAACGCGGAAATTGGTGCAACTCTCGCACCGAATTTTGAAAGGCGGCTGATTCCAACCTGGTCTTCAAGCTACAATTCTTGGGACCACTATGTCCAGTGCGTTGACAACAGCAATCGCGGGGCTTGGTTCGGCGGAGGCGTCGGCGCGCGACCGCGCGGCTGCGGAGATTTATGCGGAGGGGCGGAAGACCGCAGCACAGGCGATGGAGAGTTGGCGGACGGACGAAGAGCTTGCGAGATTGCTGCTGGGGCAGGAGCAGGAGCTGACCGTGGGTCTGGCGGTTCAACGGGAAACATTTGCGAAGATTCGCACGGCGAATGGCGTGGCGCGCTTGGCGGAGGTGCCGTCGGATCAGGATGCGGAGGAGTTTGAGCTGCGCTTTTCGGGCGGGGTCTCTTTAGACGTATTGACGTCAAGGGCGCCGGGAGGTGATGGGGCGATTGCGCGGTACTTGGGGAAATTTGGAGAAGGCGTGCAGCAGGTGGAGTTTCGGTGCTTGAATGTGGACCGGGCGACGGAGATTTTGAAGGAGAAATTTGGCGTGGCCGCGGTTTATCCGGAGACACGTCCGGGGGCGGATGGGACACGGGTGAATTTCTTTCTACTAAAGGTCCCAGAGGCAGGCAAGATTTTGATAGAGCTGTATGAATCCGCAGGCAAGAGCCCAAAACAATAGATCAAGAACCCTTGGCAATCTTGGTCCAGGCGCGGAGGAGCTCACCTACGGTCCAGGCTTGGGCGATGCAGCCACGAGGAGTGTGCGGCGGGTCGCCATCGAAAATTTCGGCGAGTGTGCCGAGGCCGTATGCCCTGATGTTGCTACCGAGCGGCTCGAGGTAGCGGAGGGCTGCGTCGCAATCGCCATAAACGCGAAGATGCGCCAGCGCGAAAGGCCCTAGCAGCCATCCCCAAACAGTGCCTTGATGATATACGGCGTCCCGGGAGCGCTGATCGCCGCCATAGTGGCCCTGATAATTCGGTTCGCCGGGGGCAAGGCTGCGCAAGCCGTAGCAAGTTAGCAAGCGCTGCCCGCAGTGATCGACGACGGATTTTTGCTGGTCCTTGGAGAGCGGGCTAACGGGCAGGGATACTGCTAGAATTTGGTTAGGGCGAAGGGCGGCGTCCTTGCCAGTACTCTTTCCTCCGCCAATTCCTGCTCCCGGGACGTCGATCACATCAAAGCAACACTCTCGCTCTGCGTTCCAGAATTTCTGGAAGCTGTTCTTGGCCTGCGCAGAGAGGCGTTCGTAGCTCTCCTCCGATTTGTTCTGAAGCCGCGCAAACTGCGCCATCGTTTCAAGGGCGTTAATCCAAAGAGCGTTTATCTCGACCGGCTTGCCGGTGCGCGGCGTGACGACCCAATCGCCGATCTTGGCGTCCATCCAGGTGAGCTGGATTCCGGGGCCGCCAGCGTAAAGCAGTCCGTCGGTGGAGTCGACGTGGATGTTGTAGCGAGTGCCAGCGATGTGGGCGTCAATCATTCCGGCAAGAATTGGATACAACTTCTGCAGCGTTGCGCTGTCTTGCGTGGCGGCAAAATATTGGCGCACGGCTTCGAAGTACCAAAGCGCGGCATCGACGGTGTTGTATTCCGGCTTGCCGCCCGCATCAGGGAAATCGTTCGGAAGCATGCCGCCATCCACATAGCGGGCAAAGGCGAGGAGAATTTGGCGAGCGATCTCGAAACGGCCGGTGATAAGCGTGAGGCCCGGCAGAGCGATCATCGTATCGCGTCCCCAATCGCCGAACCAGTGATAGCCGGCGATAATGCTGCGGCCATCCGGCGCATCAGGAAGGCTGCGCTTGACTATGAATTGATCGGCGGCAAGAACAAGTTGGCGAAGCCATGTTGGAGCATTCGCCGCGGATTCTTCGGTCTGCGCCCGCCAGGAGTTAAGCAAGGTCCCTTCATGACCCGCGCGTTGGTCGAGTGCGGCTGCGCCATCAAGGGGAGGAAGAGCTTCGGTGCTGACGACGATGGTGAGAGTTTTCCCGGGACCCAGCGTGGCGCGAAAGAGCGCGGCGAAGAGATGGTCTTCGCGGTCGTCGAGGCCGCGTTCTGCTTCTCGTGACAAGAAACAATCGCGATACCACTCATGCCGTGGCTCGCAGGAGGCCTGTGCGCTTTCTAGATAGAACGGCGTGGCCGTGTCGAACGGAAGAACCATCACGCCGTGTTCTACGGGAGCGATCTTCATGCGCCAATCGCCGGCGTGCGTCAAAGAATGAAAATCACGATAATTGACAAGAGCTTTCAGGTCCAATTCTAGGAGATTGCTTGCACGCGACACCGTGTATTGGATGAAAGTGGTGTTTTCGCCCTGAGCCATCCAAACGCGTTTTTCGAGCAAGGCATCGGCGAGCGCGTACGTCCAAACCGGGGTGGTGCCCTCAAGACGGAAACTTTCGAGGTAGAGAAAGCCTTGCGGGTCGATAGCTCCACTGGCCCAGCGTTGGGTCGCAAGCACATAATTAGCCCCGGCATAGCGGACGCTTTCATCAAGCGCCGCGACGAGCTGCGTGCGACCGAGCGGCGGTTGAAGAGCGGCAACAAGAAGGCCGTGATAACGGCGCGTCTTGCCTCCCGAGATGGTGCCGGAAGCAAAGCCGCCGATGCCATTGGTGACGAGCCATTCGCGTCTTTCGGCGGAATGGAGATCGCCGCAAATCTCGCGCCCAAACTGAACTGCGGAGGAAACAGCTTGTGGCACTTTATTCTCCGCTCTGCTCGATCAACTTGGCGACGAGGCCGGTCCATCCCGTCTGGTGATTGGCGCCGAGGCCGGCGCCGTTATCGCCGTGGAAGTATTCGTGGAAAAGGATTAGGTCCTTCCAGTGCGGATTCGTTTGGAAAAGTTCGAGGCCGCCCGCGACGGGACGACGGCCGTCTTTGCCGCGAACGAAGATATGAACGAGACGGCGTGAAATTTCGGCAGCCACTTCCCAGAGGTCCACCTCGTTGCCGGTGCGCGCCGGAAATTCGGTTTTGAAGTCCTCGCCGTAATAGTGGTGATACTTCTGCAAGGATTCGACGAGCAGATAGTTCAAGGGAAACCAGATTGGGCCGCGCCAGTTCGAATTGCCGCCAAAAAGTCCGCTGGTAGATTCGGCGGGCTCATAATCGACGCGGCTGATGTGGTCATTCACCTGGACTTCGTAAGGGTGATCGTTATGGTAGCGGGAGAGTGAGCGGATCCCGTAGGGCGACAAGAATTCCGTTTCGTCGAGCATGCGGCTGAGAATGCGCTTCAATTGTCTGCGGTTGGCGAGCGAAAGCAAGCGTCGAACTCCGCGCGCGGAGCGCTGCGTCATTTCGATGTGTTCAGGCACGTCGGGGTGATTGTCGATAAACCATTGCATTCGGCGCTTAAAGCCGGGCAAGCGGTCGACGATCTCCGGCTCGAGGGTCTCTACGGCAAACAGAGGAATAAGCCCGACCATGGAGCGAATCTTCAGAAAATGATCATCGCCATTCGGGAGATGGAGGACATCGTAGTAGAAGCCGTCTTCGTTGTCCCACAGGGCGATGCCTTCCGTGCCCATATCGTTCATGGCGTGGGCGATGTTGACGAAGTGCTCGAAGAATTTGCTGGCGACATCTTCGTAGGCAGGATCTTCCTTCGCCAGCTCAAGCGCGATGGCCAGCATATTCAGGCAGTACATACCCATCCAACTAGTCCCGTCGGATTGCTCGAGATGGCCGCCCATGGGGAGCGGCGCGGAACGATCGAAAACTCCGATATTGTCGAGACCCAGAAATCCACCCTGGAAGATATTCATGCCTTCGGGATCTTTGCGATTGACCCACCAGGTGAAGTTGAGAAGCAACTTGTGAAAGACTTTTTCGAGAAAGCCGCGATCGGCCACGCCTCGAACGCGCCGTTCGATTTTATAAACGCGCCAGGCAGCCCAGGCGTGGACTGGGGGATTGACGTCACCGAAGGCCCACTCGTACGCAGGCAGTTGTCCATTGGGATGCATATACCACTCGCGAAGAAGGAGGATGAGCTGCTCCTTCGCAAAATCGGGATCCACGAGCGCCAGAGTGATGCAATGGAATCCCAAGTCCCAGGCCGCAAACCAGGGATACTCCCACTTGTCCGGCATGGAGAGAACGTCGTCGGTGTAGAGATGAGTCCACTCCTTGTTGCGTCCTTTGAATCGCTCGGGAGGAGGAGGCGGGCCCGCAGGATCGCCTTCAAGCCACGTTCGAACGTCGTAGTGATAAAACTGTTTGGACCACAGCATGCCGCCGAAAGCTTGGCGCGCTACATTTCTGGCGTCCTCGGATAGTTCCGATGCGACGCGCGAGGCGTAGAACTCGTCGGCCTCTTTCTGACGGAGGGCAAAGAGACGGTCGAAACCGTCACCAAAATCGTTGCTAGGCGGGACACCTTCCGCACGCTCGGCATGTCCGGGAGACGTGATAATCCCAACAGTGCCAAGCGCGCGGTCCATCGTGGCGAGCGGTTCCATGTCGGTCAGACGAAGTTTGAGTGTTTCACTCTGGCCGGGATTAAGTTGCAGCGGATAATGGGCGGCCATTTTCGTCCCCGCCTGCTGCGGGTTTACGGCGGACTTGCTCGCACGAATCAGGAATTCGTGGAACGCGTCTTTCACATAAGGCGAACGATTCTTGCCGCTGAATAGCCGCGCATAGTTGGTCTCGTTTTCCGTGAAGAGCAGTTCGGGCTGGCCGGCGCATAGGAGCCAGCGCTTGCCGTAGTGCCAATGTTGGAGCTCGGCGCATTCGCTGTTGGGAACGCTGGTCGACCGTCGCACGCTGGGCCTGCGCAGATCCTTGCCCCAAGACCAAGTGTTGCGAAACCATAAGGAAGGTAGCAGGTGCAGCATGGCGGGTTCAGGCCCGCGATTTACAGCGGTGATTTTGATGAGAATGTCTTCGACGTCAGCTTTGGCGTACTCGATGAAGACATCGAAATACCTGTCTGCGGCAAAGACGCCCGTGTCGAGAAGTTCATACTCCGGTTGTTCGCGGCCCCGGCGGCGATTCTCTGCCACAAGACCATCATAAGGAAATTCGGCCTGTGGGTACTTATAGAGCATGCGCATGTAGCTGTGGGTGGGCGTCGAGTCCTGATAGAAGTAATACTCTTTGACGTCCTCACCGTGATTGCCTTCGTTCCCTGTGAGTCCGAAGAGTCTTTCTTTAAGGATGGGGTCGCGGCCATTCCATAGAGTGAGGCCAAAACAGATCATCTGATGACGGTCCGAGATGCCGCCGATGCCGTCTTCCCCCCACCGGTAAGCACGCGAGCGTGAGTGATCGTGGGGAAAAAATTCCCAAGCCGTGCCGCCAGGGCTGTAGTCTTCCCGCACTGTGCCCCACTGCCGCTCGGAGAGATAAGGTCCCCAGCGCTTCCAATATCTTTTTCGCGTGCGGTCTTCCTCGAGCCGCTGGTCTTCCTTGGACTGGAGTCTGGCCATTGTTTAGAGACCCTCAGAATAGACTGTCGAATTATGGTCGCATCTTTTGTGAATCGGAGCGGCGACCGCGCTGTCCTGCGTGCCCGTTCGGACAAGCCCAGCGAACGGGCAAGACACCCAAGAACGAAAAGCACCGTCCCCGATATTGTCGCAGATAATTTGCAAAAACTTTTCAAGAAGGTGGCAGGGCTTCACGGATCGGGTCCAAAGCATCAGGCGAATCCGATCTGTTTTCTCGCTTCCTCGACAATTTCTGCCGGAGAGTGCCTGGCATCGATGGTGATGGCATCTATCGGCTCTTCGAGATCCGCAAACTGGCTGGTGATAAGGTTTTCCTTGGCAAAGTGGCCCTTTCGCGCGAGGACCCGGCTCGAGAACAGCTCATGGCTGCCCTTCAGATAGACGAATTTCACGTCTGGGCCGGCGTGCAGCTCGTCGCGATAACTCTGTTTGAGCGCCGAGCAGGCTAAAACGAAATTGCGCTGCTCGGCAATCCAACTGACGATTTTGTCGTGGAGAATTTTGAGCCAGGGCATGCGATCGGCATCGGTCAAAGGAATGCCGCGCCCCATTTTCTCGACATTCGCAGGCGGATGAAACTCGTCAGCGTCCACGAACCCCCATCCAAGGCGTTTGGAAAGCATCGTGCCGATGGTGGTTTTGCCGGAGCCGGTCGTGCCCATCACGATCACGATCATGGCAGCCTCATGGGCGGGAATATGCCGTCATTGGAGCAGAATTTTGGCTGGGAGACCTGGACTCGAACCAGGATAGCCAGATTCAGAGTCTGGAGTCCTACCAATTGGACGATCTCCCAGCCGAGGGAGGAAGAAAAACGAACCGCAGCAGGTTCCCGCGGATCGGGAGAGCCACGATTCTTCTCATCTAATTTAATCGGGATTCGCTATGCCGTCAACCGCGCGCGGAGGGCGCAGGAGTTGAATCCGCCGCTTCCGAGGCAGGTGAGGGCACCATTCGGCCTTTCTCCATGGTGAATTGCTCGCCGCTCCAGGTAATGCGATTGGAAGTAAAGCTCGCCAGCCAAACCGCGGCATAGATGGCGTCGCGCAGGGGCACAAGCCAAAGTTTGCGGCGGAGCACGTCGTCGCCGACGCCCCAGACGCCGACGGCCCATGCCATCACAAAACGCAACACCACGTAGGCGAGCAAGTAGGCCGCGGCGATCCACTTCGTGGGCGCTACAAGCGCGGCAAGCAGAGCCCAAGGGAGCCCCAAGGTGAAGATCAATCCAAAATAGGAAAGAGGACGGCAAAGTCGCACGGTCCGCGCCCAGCGGATTTGATGATTCCAGAAGGATTTGACAGTTTGCGCGGGGTACATAGTCCAGACAGTCTCCCGCGAAAGAAGAACACGGCCACCGGCTTGGGCAATGCGAAGGCCCAGTTCATAGTCGTCCGCAAGCACACCCGCGAGGGATTCGAAGCCGCCGATCTTCGATAGCCACCGTTTGGTGGAAACGATGGAAGCGCCCAGGGCAAACCTTATGCCCTCCGTTAACTCCGCCATCAGGACTCCGGCGAAAAAATCGCTGGATGCGCCGATAGCTTCAAGCTCCGCGCCGAAGTTTTTCTCGGCAATGCCACGATAAAAGCATGTAACGGCACCGGTGCTTTCCTCGACGAAAGGGGCAACGACTTCGCGCAAGTAGTTCGGGCCCACGCGCACATCGCCGTCGGTAAGCACCAGGATCTCGTGCCGTGCTTCCCGGGAGAGATGCGCGAGCTTGTTAACTTTGCGATTCGCTCCCAGATGTTCCGCGCCCACAAGCAGACGGATCTGGCGACTGCGAAATTCGGCGATTAGTCGTTGGATTAGAGGAACAGCTTCATCCGCCGCGTCGTTCACGGCAAACAAGATTTCGTAATCGGGATAATCCTGGCGGCAGAAACTCGAATAGTTTTCATAAGACGCGAAATCCACGCCGCGAACCGGTTTCAGAAGACTCACCGGCGGTGAGTAGCTTCGCAGCTTGCGCCTGCGTTCGCGGCGGAAAAAGCGCAACGCGGCAAACGTAGCGGCAATGTAGTACAGCAGCGGCGCGGCCGCCAGAAGAAGCACTGCCTCACGCCATCCTGAATGAAAATTCGTCACGCTAAGATTCGCTTCCTGCCAGGTACGATTTGCCGGATAGAAGAGTTTAGTATTACTTCACTAGCTTGTCACAAAGCAAAAGACTGAGGTATTTCCGATCCATCAGTTGGGGCAGATAACGCACATAGAGAGAAAGGATGGAAATCTCGCTGGAAACGAGCATCAGGCTCACGTGGATTCCAGAAGAAACAGAAACGCAAAGCCACGGATCTTGCAAGCTTCTAGTGCACCCCTTCCCCGCTTACGACGGGAATGAGCAAACCTTTTCTGACGCGATAAACGGAGCCGCGCCACACGACCTTGTTGAAAAAAAATCCGCTAAGCCAAATCACGAAACCAATCGCGTCACGCAAGGGAACCAACAGCAGGCTTCTCCCGATCCCCGTATCCCCGAGGCCCCACGCCGCCGTCGTCCACACCAGGCTGAGACGCAGAACCAGGTAGGCCAATGCGTAAGCAACGGCGAGGCCGTCCCATCCGGCACTGCCAGCCACTGCAACGGCGACCAGCGTCCAAGGCAGCCCGTGCGTGAATAACATCCCGAGGTAGCCCGCGGGTCGAACGTTCCTAAGGCTAATGGACCACCGCAGCTCATGCTTCAAGAATTCGCGAAAGCTTTCGTCCGGAAGGACCATGCCAACGGGCGTTCTCATTAGCTCCACCCGGTAGCCCAGCTCTGAAATGCGGTTGCCCAGCTCGAAATCATCCGATTGATGATTCACCATGGACTCGAACCCGCCGACTTCGGAGAGGACTTTCTTCGTGGTCGCCATGGTCCAGCCGAATGCGAACCGCATATTGCCTTCCAGCCTGCGCGCAACCAGAGCGGCAGGCGCCGAGTCCGTGTACATCCCCAAGTGATCCAGCTCGGAAGCCAGGCTGCTGCCTGAGATCCCGCGATAAAGCGCGGTTACCACTCCAACTTTTGGATCGGAGAAAGGCGCGACCACGTCACGTAGATAACAGGACTGAACTCTTACATCGCTATCGCTCATGACGACCAATTCGTACCTGGCAGCCTGAACCGCCTGGCAAAGGTTGTTAACCTTATGATTTGCACCCAAGTGGGCCGACGCGGTAACGAGCCGGATTGAGCAGTTGGGGAAGTCCTGCTGAATCTTCTCAATGACCGGTATGACCGGATCTTCTCGTTCCTCGACGGCGAACACTATTTCGTACTCCGGGTAGTCCAAACGGCAGAAGCTGGCGAAATTCGCGTAGGCTTCCCGGTCAAGGTTGCGGACCGGTTTGATGATGCTCACTGGAGGCGTGAACGACCGATCCACGGCGGGGAGTCTGCGAAGCCCTCGAAAAAAATCGAGAACACAATAAAATGACAAAAGGTAATAGGCCAGGGGAGCGACGGCCATAATGAGCAATGAGAAACGAAGAGTTGACACCACGGAGCGCCTCCTCGACCTCGCTTCTTAAGTTGTGGTGGCCTAATTCCGGGACTCCGTCAAGAATCGCGGGAATTTCTAAAACCGTCACGGGTGCGTGTCAAGTCGAACGCACACCTACATGACACACACACGGTAACCACACGGTGACGCCATTATATGAGAGCTCGTCGCGGATGCAAAGGTTTTCTACAACGGAGAGTTCCGATTGTCCTGATTGTGCACCGGGCTATTCGGCGGGTCAACGCTTGCCGAGCCAGACGAGCGTGACGCCGATGCAAACAAGCAGCACTCCCACCCATCGGCGAGTGGACACGCGCTCCCCGAGAAAAAAAACTCCGCCGAGCGCTCCGGCCGCATAGCTTAGCGCCGTCACGGGCACGACAAAGCTGACGTTCTCGATAGAAAGCATGGCCAGCAACGAGAAGAATGCGAGCGCCATCATGGCCACGCCGACCCACATCCAGGGCACTTTCATCGCGCGGACGATGACTCGGACAACTGCAAGTGGACGAAAATCCTTCACTTCACCCACGTGCTTCATGGCCCGTGTGACACACAGCTCCCCGCCGGTTCCGGCCGCAACAACAAGAAATAGAAAGAGAGCTTCGCGCATGTTCATCGAGCCTCGGTCGTGCGCGGAGGAGTATTCCCGACGACGAACACGCCGAGACATATGACCCCGATGCCCGCCCAGTGCAGTGGCGCGATCTTTTCACCCAGGTAGAAATAACCAAGAAGTGCGACGATCAGATACGCAACCGAGGAAGCCGGCTGCACGTAACTGAAATCCGCCCAGGAGAGAATAAGCATGTAAGCAACGAAAAATGTAAGAAGAGAGGCGACTCCGAGCCAGATATACCCCGACGCAAAAATGCGCATAAAAATGTGCGGAAGCTCCGAAGGAGCCCAAATGGCGGCAGAACCCACATTTTTCATACCCTTGCCCAGCATTACGTTTCCAAGTGGGCCGAATACGACCATGATCAGAATCATGCAGTAGGTTTTGAGGTGCAGGCCGGCGGAAGAGGTCATGCAAAGGACGTGCCCGACGAGAGGATGGACGCAGGACCGCCTCGGACGGAAGCCATGGAAACACAGCTCTGCAGGCCTGGCATTTGTGCGCGTTCAGGAAGGGCCTTCATCGTCGAAAGTTCCTATTTCGCAAGAATCCTGCTTCTTCATTATTGCATGATTCTCGGAGGCATCCCAATGTTGCCCTTGCGGCACTCAAGCCATTCTGGGCCATAGTCACCCCGCCGGGATGTGATTCGAGCCAATCTGCCGAACAAACCTCGATGCACGCATTTCGGAGAGTGCTTTTCGCGGCTTTTTGCTATTCTCTTGAGGCTCGCAGTAATCTCCGCGAATATTTTGAAAGGACCGGCCGCTGGACAAAAGAGTGATTCCTGCCCTGATCCGGCTGCCTGGCGTTCCGCTGGCAAGCTTGCTGATCAACCTCCAGAGCGCCGGTCGATGTGTCATTTTTGGACCTGTGATCAAAGCAGACCTGCTGTCGCGGCGCGAGGTCCCCGATGCCTGAAAGTAACTTCGTCTACGTCTTTTTGGGTATCGCAGCCATTCCTTTCATCTACTATTTCCTTGCACTCTATAGCTCGTGGCAGTTTTTTCGGCACATAAGTAAATCGAGCAAGAATTCGGATTTCACACCGCCCGTAAGTAACCTGAAGCCGATTCGTGGCTTGGATGCCGAGGCCTACGAAAACTTCGCGAGCTACTGCAAGCAGGATTATCCTGAGTATGAACTGCTTTTTGCCATTGGCGACGGCGACGAGGCCGTTTTGGAAGTCATCGAAAGACTGAAGCGTGAGTTTCCGCAGCAGCACATTCGAGTCATTCACGTCTCGGGACATACGGCGCCCAACGACAAAGTCGTGAAGCTGGCCAGGCTGGTAAGCGAAGCGCGAAATGAAGTGCTGGTCATCAACGATAGCGACGTGCGCGTGCGCCCGGACTATCTGCGTTCCGTGGTCGCGCCTCTCCGCGATCCGAAAATCGGCGCGATAACCTGCCTGTATGTTTCCACTCATGAACACACCTTTCTCCAAAAGCTGCAATCCATCGGCATGTTTTGCGACTTCTACCCCGGGATAATGGTTGCTTGGCAGTTGGACGGAGTAAAGTTCGCCTTCGGGCAAACGATTGTGACGACGCGATTGCATCTCGCGGGATTCGGCGGCTACTCAGCGATTGAGAACCGCCCCGCAGACGATTTGCTTGTCGGTCGAATGGTCGCGGAACAGGGTCTTAAAGTGGAGCTACTACCATACACGGTCGAGACGGTGGCTGATTTTAGATCCTTCAACGAATTTTTCTTCAAGCGGCTGCGCTGGATGACGGTGATGCGCCACATGCGCCCTTGGGGACACATCGGACTGATTTTTACGCAAGGGTTGGCGTGGTCGGTGGCAGCGGTGGCGGTTCACCCCTCCGCGCGAGCCGCTTTTTTTTATCTAGGCGGATACGCCTGCGTGCGAATCGCGCTGACCTGGCTGATCGGCGTCTGGGGCCTGAAGCAACCCGGGATTTGGAAAAAGATAGCGCTCGTACCCGTTTGGGACGCGTGGGCTCTGCTGATCTGGCTGCTCAGCTTCGGGCGGAGGAGCATTCGTTGGCGGGACATTGACTATCGCATCTGCGGAGGGGTGCTCGTTCCAGTGACCCCGCCTACACCACAAAAATGAGCGCCCGGGAGATGACCCGCTCCTGCTTCACGTTCCGATCTTTGGATGAAATAGCTGCAGGAAGACGTAATGACTAACGGACCTGCCTATGTGATCCTCGGCCGCGGACGCTGGGCTAGAAGAATGCACAGCATCCTCGCCACGGAAAATCGTCGCGTCCTCGCCATTTCAGAGACACGCCGCGTTTCCAGTGAAAACTGCGCCGCCTATAGGTCGCGTCTCGCCGAAGCAATGTCTTCCAGCACCGCACAAGTCGCGTGGCTCTGCGTGCTGCCCGGACCTCATGTTCCCCTTATGGTCGAAGCCGCACTGGATGTGGGTTTGCACGTTGTGGTCGAGAAACCGTGGCAAGGCTCGGTACATGTGACCGAATCACTTGTAGCGAGGGCCAGATCGCTGCGTCGGCTGATTGCCGTCCATTTTGAGTATTGCCTGCTCGAAGAGGTTGAAAGGTGGCGGGAAGATTTTCATCCGGGAACTGGCCTTCGCTTTGGAGGCCGCTTTTTCTTGGGCAGGCCCGATCATACTGGCATGGCCGCGATGGACAATCTTGGTTCTCATTTGCTCGCGATACGGGCTTATGCAACCCCTCAGTGCGCGTTACAAGAAATTCGCTGCGGCTACGAGCAGCCGGATGAACGCTGTGTCTGGCTGGAGAGGCGGCGCGCGCGAGCAGCCTTCATCGATCTTCTGGCCAACAAAGAGCCCATCATCCAGCGCTTCATTGCCAAAGTGGAAGCCTCGCTCGAAGGAAAAGACTTCCCTCTTGATCTGGATTTTGCGTCGCGCGTCTCGGAGAACGCACAGGATCTCCGCTGAGTGCCTGCGTCAATTAGCGATGGGAGTGACTCTTGGCTTTTTCCCCAGATTCGACCTCCACTTGCATGCGCGATGCTCCCAAGGAGTTTCTTGCGGTTTTGCTCATCTGCAAGCGGCGGTCATTGCGCGGCTCGCGCCAATTCACCTGTGGCAGCATCAACGAGGCATCGGCGCGGTCGCGGTACTTGATGGCGATGTTCATCAGCGAATCCAACAAGGAGTCGGAAAGCAGATGCGGTTTGAGGCCCAGGTCGATCAGTTTCGAGTGCTTCGCGTTGTAGTAGTGCTCTTCGGCCTCGACGCGGGGATCTTGCAAGTGATCGACCTCGACGTTGAGACCCAGCTTCTTCCCCGCCGTCACGGTCATCTTCGCCAGGTCGCGCACCGAAAACTGTTCCGTGAACTGGTTATATACGCGGCATTCTCCTTTGTTGGCCGGATTCTCGCAGGCAATCTCGATGCACCGCACAGTGTCTCGAATATCCAGGAACCCTCGCGTCTGCCCACCTTTGCCGTAAACGGTCAGCGGCTGTCCGATGGCTGCTTGAATGCAGAAGCGATTCAGCACCGTGCCGAAAACATCGTCGTAATCGAACCGGTTGATCAGCGCCTCATCCATGGCGGTTTCCTCCGTCATGGTCCCATACACCACGCCCTGGTTCAGGTCCGTGGCTCGCAAGCCCCAGATTTTGCAGGCGAACATGATGTTGTGGCTGTCGTGCACTTTCGAAAGGTGATAGAACGAGCCCGGCTGTTTGGGAAACGGCAGGACATCTTTCCGCCCATTGTGCTCGACGGTGATGTACCCCTCTTCAATGTCGATGTTCGGCGTGCCGTACTCGCCCATGGTTCCGAGCTTCACGAGATGGCATTCGGGTCGGTGCTCGCGCAATGCAAAGAGCAGATTCAAGGTGCCAACCACGTTGTTGACTTGCGTAAAAACCGCGTGGCTGCGGTCGATCATCGAATACGGCGCGGAGCGTTGTTCGGCGAAATGCACAACAGCGTCTGGCTCGAACGCACGCAGAGTCGAAGCGAGAAAGTCGTAGTCGCAAACGTCGCCGTAGAAAGACTCGATGGTCTTGCCGCTCAGCGCTTGCCAGACGCGCAAGCGGTCGGAGAGCGGCCGAATGGGGGTCAGCGTTTGCGCATTCAGCTCGTGGTCCCATAGCCGGCGGACAAAATTGTCGACAATGGCGACGGAATGCCCTTGCTTCGACAAATACAGTGCGGTTGCCCATCCGCAGTAGCCATCCCCTCCAAGCACAGCTATCTTCATCGCTCCTCCTTAAAGGAATCTCCCTGGGTCAGTGGCCGCCTCGACCGGCGCGTTTTTCTTCCTCCAGCATGAGCTGGGTAAATGGGCTACCTGGGAGCGCCCAACTGCATTCTCCGTCGTCTTTATCTAAATACAGTATACGTGATTAGACCCTGAAGTCGTCCCCTGGTCGTTCTAAAATCCACCCTGAATTGCCGATCTAGTTAGGTTTGACACATCTTGTTGTTTTGCAAGCAAGGCAGCGTTGGCAAGATACTCCTGCAAAGGGCAGGCATGTTAACCGGAGATACTTTCTCTTTCCCTGATCCAGGACGCGCGCTCATGAGCAGGCCCCACCTTAATTCGCCATTTTTTCAGCCACAGAAAAAGAAGCAGCAGACCCCACAAGTGATAGCCGATGTTCACCCGGCGGTCCAAGTGCAATCTCACCAACTCCCGAATCTTCTCCGGACGGAAGAGTGATGCATATTCCTCGAGACCCTCTTTCAACGTTTCCAGCAGAAACGAGCGCAGCGGCCCGCGCATCCATTCGTGCGCCGGAATATCGAACCCTGTTTTCTTGCGCCCCAGAATCATCTCCGGAAGCCCGTTCTTCATCAATTGCTTGAGTACAATTTTCTGCCGCGAGCCTCGTATCTTGTGCCAAGGCGGCAGAGTGGCGGCAAATTCGACGATACGGTGATCCAGGAACGGCGGGCGGACCTCCAACGAGTGCGCCATGCTCATGCGATCGACTTTGTTCAATATGTCATCCGGCAGAAAATATTTCTGGTCCCACCAAAGATAGGGAGAAACTCCGTCGTTCGGCGCCGGTGAATCGCGCATTTCTCCAAGGGCGCTATCAAGAGAACTGGGCAACGGAACAGCCGAAACCGCGCGGGCCTCGGCATCGGAGAAGGTTCCGTTCCAATAGACGTGGGCGTACTCGCGGGAAAGCAAACTGCCAGCAAGAAAGCGCTTCACCATGTATTCGCGGCTGATCTTGTCATCGGAGACCGGCCAAAGGCGAGCAAATTCAAGCGCGGCTCGCAGCGACCACTTCGGCAAGCGCCGCATCGGTTGAGCAAGCTGATTCGCGCGATAGGTCAGGTAGCCGGCGAAAAGTTCGTCCGCGCCTTCTCCGCTGAGCGCGACGGTAACTTCCGTCTTGCTCATTTTCGAGAGAAACCAAACCGGCAACGCACCGGCGTCCGAACTCGGTTCGTCCGAGTAGTAGGCGAACTCTTCGATGGCGCCGCGCAAGTCTGCGCCGGGATTCAGATCGAATTCGCTGTGCTCGGAGCCGTACTGCTTCGCCGCAGCCCGAATGTAAGCCGTTTCGTCGAAGCTTCTTCCAAGAAAAGAAACCGAAAGGGTTCTGATAGGCTTCGACGAGGCCGTTGCCGCGTAGTGCAGAATCGTCGAGGAATCGATGCCACCGCTCAGCCAAAGCCCTAACGGAACATCCGAGAGCAGATGCTCGCGCACGGATTGTTGCAAGAGCGAATCCAGTTCCTCGCACGCGGAGTCGAGTGAGCGCTCACGAATCGGCCCTGCCGGCAGTGTCCAATAAGTCTCGACTTGCACCTTTCCATCACACCATTCGAGCCACTGCCCCGGCGGCAACTTCTCAATGCCCTCGACCAGCGTCCAGGGACAAGGAATGTAATTCAGCGAGAGATAGCAATCGAGGCCGTTGAGACTCAACCGCCTCTCGAATTCCGGATGAATGAAAATGGTTTTGAGTTCGGAGCCAAAGAAAAGATCTTCGCCACGGCGCGCGATGTACAGGGGCTTTATGCCCAAGCGGTCGCGCGCCAAGACGAGCCGGCGCGACGATTTGGTCCAAAGCGCGATGGCGAACATGCCCCGTAACCGCGAAAAACTTTGCGTGTCCCACTGCATGAACGCGTGCAGCACGGTCTCCGTATCGGAATGGGAGTGAAACCGGTGGCCCAGCTTTTCCAGTTCGCCGCGCAACTCCAGATGGTTGTAAATCTCTCCGTTGAAGACAATCGCGGTGTCGCCATCCTCGCTGATAATGGGCTGGTCGCCGCCTTGCAGGTCAATAATTTTCAGGCGCGTCGCGCCCATGGAGAGCACGTTGGAACGCAACACTCCCTGCTGATCAGGGCCGCGGTGGGAAAGCGTAGCGGTGGCACGCTCAATGCGCTCGGAGTCGGGCGCCCAATTTTTATGTGTGAAGCCGGCAATCCCGCACAAGTTCGAGCACCTTTCGCCCGCCAGCGAATTCTGCCGGCGCTCTCTTCAGTCCTCGGTGGAGCACACCTCTCGCGGTACGTCTCCCCTGCAGCATACATCGCCTATCCCAGCGCAACCAGGGCCACGCCCGCGCACACCAATACCACGCCCGTCCAGCGCGCAGTGCTCACTTCTTCGCCTAAAATATATTTCGCGCCTAGCGTTCCAACCACGTAGCTCAAAGCGGACGCGGGAATCACAAAACTAATTGGCTCCCAGGAGAGAAGCACAAGTAGCGCGTAAAACGAAAGGGCCATCATCGGCACGCCTGCCCAGAACCAGCCATTACGGAAGGCCCGGCCCAGGAATCGCAGTAGTTCCTTCGGCAGCAGCCGCTCCGGCTCGCCTGTTGCCTTCATGCCACGAGTGATGGCTATCTCTCCGCCAGTGCTGCCGAAGATCAGGAGAGCAAGAAACAGCGGGACGCGCATCATGCCAAAGCCTCTCGCGCCACCACTGTCGTGCGCGGCTTCGTTTGGCCGACCAGTAGTACGCCCACGCAAATTAGAACCACGCCTACCCAGCGACGCGGCGAAACCGCTTCGTGCAGAAACACGACCGCGAAAAATGTAAGCAGGGCGTAGCCAAACGCCCCCGCCGGCATCACGTAGCTGTAGTCCGCCCAGCTCAGCACCGTCATGTAGCTAAGCATGAATCCGCAAAGAAAAAATATGCCGGCCCACAGCGTTCCGTTGGTGATCGTCATGCGGAAAGCGTGAGCCAGCCCAGGTGCGGACAGCTCCACCGCGCCGATCTGCAGCATGCCGCGCTTCAGCAGCAAGTCTCCGGCGTTCGCGCACACCACCATCGCGCACACCATGAACAGCGTCTTTATCCTCACCCTACCTTCAGTTGCCATTTTGTTTATGATTCAGTCGTTCCCGGATGACGACGGCGTTTCCGGCACGGAAATCATCGGCTTTTGCAGGTCCCCGCCTTGCCGCACCCACTTAAAGCGCTCTGCACGAAGCTTCAAAAAGCTCGTCGCTTCCTCATACAGACGTTTCCGTTCGTGAGCGTCCCACAGGGCCTCGCGCACGATGCGCCACACAACGCGCGGCCGGAAGTAGTACTCGTCGTAAAAACGGTTGACGCCACCCATCATCTCGGCCTTCGAGAGGTGCGGATACTCGATGTGCGGCAACTGGTGGCCGCCGGAATCCGCCAGCGCTTCCACCTTCAAAAACCCTTCCTTAGCCATCGAATCGTAAAGTTCCGTGCCTGGCATGGCATGCGCCAGTGAAACTTGAATTGTCTCGCAATCCAGTTCCTTTGCGAAGTCGATAGTCTTGTTGATGGTCTCTTTGGTTTCTCCCGGCAATCCGATGATGAAATCCCCGTGAACCTTGATTCCCACCTTCTTGCAGTTCTTCATGAACTCGCGTGCCATTTCTACCGTTGCGCCCTTTTTGATGTTCTTCAAAATCTGCGGATCGCCGGATTCGAATCCAACGATGAACAGCCGCGCTCCTCCATCCGCCATCGCCTTCAACTCTTCATATTTGCTATGGCAGCGTGCTGTGCAGGACCACCGGAACTTCAGCGGCTTGAATTTCTCGCTCAGTTCGATCGCTCGGTCTTTTCGAATATTGAAAGTGTCGTCGTCGAAAAAGATCTCTTTCATCTGCGGAAAGTATTCGAGCGTCTTTTTTACTTCCTGGACGACGTTGTCTACCGACCTTGTCCGCCACGCGTGCCCCGAAACCGTCTGCGGCCACATGCAAAAAGTGCAAAGTGCCGGGCAGCCTCGCGTCGTATAGAACGACACGAACGGATGCAGCAAGAACGGCACGTTATATTTCTCAATCGTCAAATCCCGTTTGTAGGTGTCGCTCGCAAACGGCAGCGCATCCAACTCCTCTGTGTGCAGTTGAGCCCGCGGCGCGTTGTGGACGATCTTGCCTTCCTTCCGGAAGCTGACGCCCATGATCTGCTCGAGCGGTTTTCCGTGCGCGTACTCCGTTACCGAATGATCGAATTCTCCCCGCGTTACAAACTCAATGTCCTCGCTCGCCATAAGCGTCTCGTCCGGTTTGATGTGCCCGTGCGGTCCGACGAACGCAATTTTCAGTCCCGGATTGCTTTCCTTGATCTTCCGGATCAGCTTGACGTCGCTATGGAACCCGACTGTCGATGTGTACAACACCAGAAATTCGTAGTCTTTACAGATGTCCACGGTTTGCTGCCAGTTCACCTTGTGGGGTGAAGCATCCAGCAAGCGGCTTCCCGGAATCAGTCCGGCGGGATAGCTCAGCCACACCGGATACCAATAGGACTCAATCTCACGTGTCGCGGGCCACCGCGAGCTCGCCCCGCCGTCGAAATTCTCAAAACTCGGCGGGTTCAACAACAGCGTCTTCATCACATCCGGCATTCATCACCCTCAGTCTTTCAAATCGCAGTGCCATGCTGCAAAATCTTTCCACTTGGCGCCCCGGCTGCGGCCCCTTGAGCTGGCCGACGGCCTCTCTAGGGGTGCCTAGTGTCCAGATAACAGTTTACCTGACTTGGTTGCTTATGCTCAATTCTTTGTGCCCAGGGCGCACTGTTTTGCAACAAAACGCCAATTCCGGCCCTTGGCGAACCCCCATGGCTCATTCCTGAGTTGCGTCGCCGCGTGTAGCGTGTACTCGGCTCCCACAACTCGCTCCCGGCACTTTGTCGGCTCGCAGTCACTCTATCTACTGCAACCGGCACCTTCGCCGAAATGCTTCGATTCCCGGCGCCTTCCTCTGTTTCGAGGGCCACAATATGTCTTGACTATTTACTTCTACATAATATTTTTTAGTGTGATATTGTTGCTCTGCCTGGCCCCTCTCCAGGAGAATCGAGTCGAGGATGTTAACCATGCACTCTCGGGCGGCCGCTCATCCTGTCGTTCTTCTAGTGGAAGATTTGGAATCGCTTCGTCAGCGCATTCAACAGATTCTGGAAGACGCTGAATTCATCGTTTTCCCCGTGGCGAATGCTCATCAGGCGCTCGAATTGGCTCAATCTTGCGCCGCCCCGATAAATCTCCTGATCACCAACTTCCATCCCGCGGGCATGCCCGGGCCGGATTTGGCTTCTCATTTGAGAAAGCGATTTCCGCAAATGAGCGTCCTCTATAGCTCCGCCAATCCCTTAGCGGCTCTGGAGATTCCCGACCCCGCGGAAGTCGTCTCCTCCATAATGCCCTTGCCTTACAGCAGAGCAAGACTGCTTGGCAGGGTTTACGCTCTTCTCGCCGCGCACACCTGACCCCTCAACGTTTCTCACTGGGCGCAATCGTAGGCCCCTTCCGCTCCGAGCGCTTCTGTGGTCGCCGCCGAGAGTTCGCCCCAGATTCGCGGCACCCACTGCAGATGCTCCGGCTTCATCAGCACCGACCGCAAGCAGGTCATCGTTTCGCGGTCGCGCTGCATGGAGCGCAGGTTCGTGCCCCAAAATTCCGCCGGCAGCTCTGCAACCGCGAGATGCAAATTCCGCTTGGCGGCAGCATCGAAAATCCGGCGGCTAAGCGCCGATGCCTCACTCACGCTTCTTGCTCGCGGCGCAAAGATCACGATGTCCAGCTCCGGCGCAAACGCCGTCACGAATCTTTCATCGTTCTCGAGTTTCTCGAAGAGCGCAAGCGCTGCCGTCCTGCCGTTCTCCAGTCCCATCGCAAACTCTCCAGTCCGGACCAACGGCAAGAGCTTTTGGGTCGTCCAAAGTGCAGCAGCCGCCGCGCCTGGGCGAGAACACTCCAGGCTAATCTCTCCCAAATGTAGTTCGGCAGAGCTGAAGTAGGTATACGGAGAATTGTGCTTGTAAAAACGGCCAGCGGACGGGTCGCGGAATAATACACAGCCGCAACCATAAGGCTGCAAGCCGTGCTTATGAGGGTCGATCACAATGGAGTCCGCTCTTCCGATTTGTGCCATAGCGCTTGTGGCTTCTTTGCCCAAATTTCCTGCAAGCACAAAATAGCCGCCATAGGCCGCATCCGCGTGAATTCGAAAACCGTGCCTGTCTCGCAAGGCAAGTATCTCTGGAAGTGGATCGACGGATCCTGTTGCCGTCGTGCCCATCGTTGCAACCACCGTGCCCACATCGCCTCGCTTCACCCTTCCTGCCAGCGCCTTCGTGTCCATGCGCCCCCGCCCATCGCACGGTACGCTCTCATATTGCAATTGCAGTACCGCGCTGACGCGCTTGTGCGTATAGTGCGCTTGTTCGCTGGCAAGAATTCTCTTCCCGGGATGTACTTGCGACGCCACCCACAGCGCCTCGAGATTCGCCATCGTCCCGCCGCTGCACAGGTGGCCGAGAAATTCTTTCCACCCAAACATCGCGGCAATCTCCGCCACCGCTTCCTTCTCCATCGCGGACGTCGCACGTCCTCCGTCGAGCGCGTGATTGTTCGGGTTAATCCACATGGCCAGGGCGTACGCGAGCCGCGCCGCTGGATGCGGCGGCTTGAGCATCTGTCCCGCGTACATGGGATGAAAGTAAGGGTAGTTGTCGTGCAAACGCTCGGCAGTAGCGCTTAGAGCCCCAGCGATCCGCTCCATCCCCGGCACTTTCGGTTCGAACGGCGGCAATCCCGCAAAGCCCGCATCGAGCTTTTTGACCGCTTCCAAGAACGCGTCCAGAGTTTTCTGTTCGAGTTGCACGAATCACCGGTTACGTCGTGCGTTCCACTTCCCGGATCACGATTCACTTCCCACTATTCACTACTCACTTCCTCATTGCCAAACTTTTTCCAACTCCCCCGCCGTCCTAAGCAAATCCAGCTGCGCCTGTTGCCTCTGGAAATTCGCATCCAAATACCCCATCCACTTATCATTCTCATCGAGTCTCGCCTTCTCCACATCGCGAAGATTCACTTTGCCTTCGCTGAATTGCTGTTGCAATACCGCGATATTCTGCTGTGCCAATTGCAGTTCCAGCCTCGCGACCTCCTTCGCCGCATCCCGTTCCCTCAAAAGCTTCGTTCTCTGCCGCACTTCGGCGCTCACCTGTGTCTTCTTGCTTGCTAGTGTCGCCTGCGCTGCTTGTAGGTTGATTTGCGCCAAGCCGATGGCTTGCTTCATTCTTGCGCTGAACAGCGGCACTTGGATCTGCACGCCGGCATTGAAGTTGTTCGGCTGAAATTTCTTGAAGTAATCCGCGTAGTTATTGAAGTTGGCCAGCCTGCTGTAGGTGCTAACCAGTTCCAGCGTCGGAAAGTATCCCCGCTTCTCTCCTTTCAGCCGGAACTCCTTCGCACGAACGTCGGACTCCGCGAGCATCAGGCCCGCGTTATTCTGCATAGCCATAGCTACAAGATTTGCCCCTTCCTGTTCCGCTTCGCCGGGCAATTCCTCGGGCGTTACCTCGATGGCCTGCTCATCCCCAAGCGCAAGTTGCCCTCTCAGGAAAGTCTCCAGCTCGTCTTCCCGTCCTTCCAGCTGCAGAATTCTTTGCGTTACCTGCGCTTTCGTGAGCTGTGCCCTCGTCACCTCCACGGGCAGTTCGTATCCTTCTCCCTCCCGCTCTTGCGTCACCTGAAGAATCTTGTCCGCGCTTTCCTGTTCCCCTCGCAGCAGTTCCAGCGAATGCCGTACCTTCGCCAGCTCCAAATAAGCCATCGCCGTCCGCGCGATCACGCTGTTCTTCACGTCACGCAATACGATCTTCTGTGACCGTGCCTGTTCTTCGAGTTCTTTTCCTTGTCCCTTCAGTGGCTCGTTAAATACCTGCTCCGTATACGTTACGTTGAAGACCGAAGGTGCTCGGCCTCCCGGCGTCTCAGGAATTCCGTACGTATAACCCGCTCCCGAGCCGGCATATAAATTCGGCAAAAACTCCGCTTTGCTGACCATCGACGCATGCTCCGCAAGGCTGGCCTGGAGTTTCGCCACCTGAATGTCCCTGCTGTTCCTGAGCGCCGTCTCAACCGCGCTTCTTAGGGTCAGGGTTACAGGTGCGCTTTGTTGCTCTCCCGCAGCCGCTCCTGCTGGTTGCGCCACTGCCTTCCCGTCCGGCGCTTGTATAACGGACGCCGTCTGGGCCTGCGCTGACCCGCCGATTAAGAGCGCTCCCGATAGCAGTACCAACGCCGCGCCACTCGCCGTTGTCTTTATCTTTCCCATTCCACCGCTCCTTTGCTAGTCGCCCTCATCTCTCCCTAACTCGCCACGCCTTGGCGCCCCTCACTCATACCGCAACGACTCGATCGGTTGCAGCTTGGCCGCCTGATTCGCAGGCAGATATCCAAAGAAAAGTCCCGTCGAACAAGACACCACGAACGCCAGCAGCACGCTCAGTGACGACACCGGCACTCGCAGATTCCCCGGCAGAAAAAATTGAACGACTACCGGCAGCAGCAACCCGATCAAAATCCCCAGCACCGCGCCGCCCCCGCTAATCAAGAATGCTTCTGTCAGAAATTGATACATGATCTCCTTGCGCGCGGCTCCGATGGCCTTTCGGATTCCGATTTCCCGCGTTCGCTCCGTGACCGTCACAAGCATGATGTTCATGATGCCGATCCCGCTTATCAACAGCGCTATGAACGCGATCACGATCAGCACGATGGTCAGCGCCAGCGAAATGTCTCTCGCCGCTTTCAAAATCGAGGTCAGCGTCTGGACGTGATACTCGGCGCCACTGGGATGCCGGCTCTGCAGCAGATCGGCCAGTCGCCGCTGCACGTTTGGTACGTCCTCCGGCGTCGCCGCTTGCGCGTCCAGTACCTTAAGCGCATTCGCGCCCGTGTAGTTTTTGATCAGTCCGAACGGTATCAGCACGGTTTCCGTTTGAATGTCGGAGAGTCCGAAGGTCTCCACCCTCTCGCTGAAGACCCCGATGATCGTGAAGATGAGCTCTCCGACGTGCAGGTCGCGGCCCACTGGGTTGTCCTGACTGAAAAGCCGTTTCGCAAGTTGCGGGGTGATTACGCACGTCTTGCTCCGGGTTTGCATGTCCAGGGAATCAAGATATCGGCCGCGCAGGATGATGAGCCTGCGAATCTCCTTGTAGCCCGGTGTCACTCCTATCAACGTAACTGGCCTCACCACTCCCTGGGCCACGACGGTCATTTGCAAGTCGCTCGTTCCGGCCACTGCTGCGATCCCGGGAATCGTGTTCTTCGCCGCCTCCATATCGTCCAAAGTCATCTCGTAGCTCAGCGGCTGGGCCTTTTCCGAGCTTCTGATCAGCTCCGCCCACACGACGTTTGAACCCACCGCTTCAATTTGTGAAATGACAAATTTCTTGCTCGTCAACGCCACCGTTACCACCAGCACGATCGACGCGCTGCCAATGATCACTCCCAGCGACGTCAGCATCGCCCGCAGTTTGTTCGCTCGAAGCGCATCGATCGATACGGTGAGAGTTTCTTTCAGGTCCATCATGAAGGTTTGCTCGCCAATTCTGCCGATAGCGCCACTTCTGATAATTACGCGACTGGCTTGCGTCTTTCTTGTTTTTCAATTTCTGTGGAGGCGCTTGAGCGATTCGCGCGCTGTTTTGTCTTTCGGATCTAATTCCAGCGCCGCCTGATATTCTTTGGCCGCCGATTCCTTCTCGCCTCCGTTCTCATACATGCGGCCTAGCCAGTCGTGCGCGATCGCGTACCGCGGATAAGCCGAGCGCTTTGGCGCTTTCTGCAAATACTCTCGCAACAATCGCTCCGCTTCTTCCGGCCTTTCGTGCTTGAGGATGAAAGCCACCGCTCGATAGAATAGCTCGCGCGGATCCGACGGGGCTGCTTCCGCCCCAAGTTCGGCAACCTCAAGCAAGCGCTCCGCTTGGCTTCGCCTCACTGCATAATCGCCTATGTCGTAAATAAGGTCCGCTGACTTCGGATGGCTTTGCAGCGCCAGCTGGAATTCGTCATCGGCAGTCGCGAAATCTTTTTTTTGCCGCCTGCAGTTTCCCAGGGCGTAATGCCATTCGGAGGCATCCATGGTCCGGAGCTTCTCAATTTCAGGTTTGGCTTTTTCCTCGCCGCCGCCCACGATTCCTGGGGCGCTGCAGTCAAACTCGATTAGCGCCTGCCGCGCTGAAAAATTTCGTTCGTCGAGCTGCACCGCCGTCTCGAACTCCTTGTGCGTCTTTCTTGCCAGTCCCATCGCGGAAAACATCGAGGAATGGTCCGCTTTTTCGCCGTAAGCCCTCCCCAGCCATTCGTGATACACCGAACTTTTTGGATCGATCGCCACTGCTCTTTCCGCGCTTGTAATTGCCGCGTCGCGTTCCTGGAGCTCCAAATAGCATTTTGTCAGCAGCAGCTGTATTTCCCCGTTCTGCGGAGCACTGGCTGCTGCCACCTGCAACTCCTGCACGGCCTTCGTATAATCGCTGCTCTCGTAAGCTCGCCTCCCTGCTTCGAGCGATTCGCTCTGCCTCACCGTGGCTAACATGCCCGTTGTTCCAGCAAGCAGCATCGCTTGCAACACCCACCATTTTGCCGGCCCGCGCCTCCCCAATCTACGCCGCATTCGTATTCACAACCTGAACCGCCATGCCATCTTTCAAATCCGTGTCTCCTGGCAGTGCGACCATTTCCCCTTCTTGTAATCCGCTCATTACCTCGTAGCTCGTCGCGTCCGCGATTCCTACCCTGATCTCTCTTTTCTCCAGCGTGGACTTGCCCACTCCTAGTTGGCCCAGCTTCACCACAAACACATATCGGCGGCCGCCTTCGGACTCCACGGCCCCTCGCGGCACCGCCAGCACGTTCATCCGCTCCTTCGAATTGATACGCACATTCACGTTGATATTTGGCAGCAGCTCCAGCTTGTCATTGTTCACCGCGCACAGCAGTTCACCGACACTTCGCGTTCCGTGCGGAACCACCTGCTTGGGGATGATCTCCGTTTTTCCCGCCCAGCTTCGATTCGGCAGCGCATCCCACGTGATAATTACCGGCTCGTCCGCCTCCAGCGCACCTAGGTCTGGCTCATCGATGAACGCTCTCACGCGCACCTTGTGCAGGTCCGCCATTTCCGCCAACAGGTCACCGACTTTTACGTAATCCCCTGCTTTCAAAGGCAGCCCGCCAGCATCTCTGCCCAGCGCGTAAAGCGTTCCATCCCCCGGGGCCATGATTCTCCCGTCGCTCACCTTGTCTTCCAGCGCCGCCATTTCGCTCAGCGTCTGCTGTACTTGCAGCTCCCCACGCTCCGCATCGAGCCTCGCTTGCCGGTCGAACTCCTGCTTCACCGCCAGCAATCGTGTCACTTCCGCGTTCGCGTTCACCAGCGCCAGCTCGTTGGCCGCGAGATCGTCCTTTTTGGCCGCTTGTCCCGCCACCAGCCTCATAAGCGATTCATGTGTCCTTTGCATTTCGTCTCGTTGCGCCTCGGCCTTAGCTAGATCGCCCGCAACCTTGGCAGCCTCATCCGCTTTACCCCCGGCCCTTGCCGCGCGTAGGTCGTCCTGAGTCTTTAACAGTTTCGCCCGCGTTTCCGCCAATTGCGCCGCCGCTTCTTTTACGTTCAGCTCCAGCAAGAGCTGCCCCTTTTTCACCTTCTGGCCTTCCGTTACGTAAATCTTCTCTATAAACGTATCGAGCTGCGCCCTCATCACGTACGGCGAAATCGGCTCCACTTTCCCGTTGCTGCTGATCGAGGACACCAGATTCTCTCTCGTTGGTGTCATCGCGGATATCTTCGCCGCCGGCTTCCTTCCGCTCAGCCACACAAGGACGTATGCGAAAACTCCCGCCAGCAGTAAGAAAATCACAATCCGGTTGCGCAGCTTTCGATCCATGCTCTCCTATTCCACGCAGTCTCAGATCCGGCGCTCTGCAAGACACACAAGACCTAGAGCCCCATTCTTTTTCTCGTACTTGTCCGTGGCTTGCTGCCCTAACTCTGGCGATCCCCGAAGTGTTTCATTCTAACAAGAGCCCGGCAGCTTTCTCCACAATGCTTCCCAATAAGTGCCTCATCTCCAATACTATAAGGATGCGCCGCCCGCGTTTCAGGATGCGCCGAATCGCGCAATCCTTCGCGCGTGAATCTGCTACTCTTTATCGCGCCGCAAACTCAGCCTCCCTGCAATGGCACTTCCCATTCGCCGATCCCAATCCTCGAGTCACGAGCCACCAGTCACTTCGTCTCCCCCTGAAATTTATTCTCCACCCCGCCCGTAGTAGACTCTGAAGCCTTGTTGCCCTGTTCACTGATTGCCGCATCCAAGGGGTCCATTCATGATTGATGCTCGTGGCTTGTCCAAGCGCTTCCAGGACAAGAAGCGCGGCGAAATCCGCGCCGTCGATAACGTCAGCTTTCAGTGCCAGCCCGGCAAGATTTACGGCCTGCTCGGCGCCAACGGCGCGGGTAAAACCACCACACTCCGCATGCTCGCCACCATTCTCGAGCCCACCGATGGCACCGCCACCATCTGCGGCTACGACGTCGTCGAGCACCCGGAAAAAGTCCGCGCCAACGTCGGTTTTCTCTCTACCGCCACGGCCCTCTATCGCAGGCTCACCGCCCAGGAATTTGTCGAATACTTCGGCCGCCTCAATGGCCTCGAGGAAGCCACCCTTAAGAAACGCGTCGACGACATTTTCAACCGCCTCGACATGAACGGCTTCCGCGACCGCCGCTGCGACAAGCTCTCCACCGGAATGATGCAAAAAACCTCCATCGCCCGCACCCTCGTCCACGATCCCCCCGTCATGATCTTCGACGAGCCCACCAATGGCCTCGATATCATGACCGCCCGCACGATCACTTCCTTCATCCGCGAATGCCGCAACAACGGCAAAACCGTCATCTTCTCCACGCACATCATGTCCGAAGTCGAAAAGCTCTGCGACACCATCGGCATCATCCAGTCCGGCAAACTCCTCGTCGAAGGCACTCTCGCACAGCTTCGCGACAAATATGCCGAACACGAGCTCGAGGAAATTTTCGTCAAGGTCGTCACGCCCCACTACGTCGCTGAGGAGAACAACTGACATGTCCCTGCGCAACGTCGGCATCGTCTATCGCAAGGAACTCACCGAAGCCATTCGCGACCGCCGCACGGTCATCTCCACGATTCTCGTGCCCCTTTTGCTCTTCCCCGTTCTCAGCGTCGGCTTCGGCTCCCTCGCTTTCATGCTCGTCGGCAAAGCCAAGGAGGAAACTCCCAAGGTCATGCTCCTCGGCGGCGCGGATTCTCCCGCCGTTGTCGAAGGTCTGAAAAAACTCGACAAGATCGACATCGTTCCCGAGACGCCCAACTGGAAAGACCAAATCATCAACAAGGATATTCGTGCTGCCGTCGAAATTCCCGCGGGATTCCAATCCGATGTCGCTCAGGAAAAGTCAGACACCGTCAAAATCTACAATTACGAAGGTGAATTGAAGTCCGAATTTGCCAGCGACAAAGTCGAAAAGTATTTTAAGTCCTACAGCGACAACGTGGTGAAAGAACGCCTGGCCGCTAAAAATCTTCCGGTGGATGTTCTGAAGCCCTTTGAAACGAAACGCGAAAACGTCGCTCCCCCTGAAAAAGTCAGCGGCGCCGCCATCGGCGGCATTATCGGCTATATGGTCATCCTTCTCTGCATGACCGGCGCAATGTATCCCGCCATGGACCTCACCGCCGGCGAAAAAGAGCGCGGCACCATGGAGACCATTCTCTCCAGCCCCATCTCCCGCACCCATCTCGTGCTCGGCAAATTCTTCTTAATCCTCACTGCCGCCCTCGGTACCGCTGCTCTTTCCGTTTTGTCCATGGGCGTTTCCTTCTCGGTCTTGGGCCACTACACGCAACAATCAGCAAGTGGCCGCGACGCGGCTGCGGGCCTCCTTCTTCACCTCGGCCCCAAAACCGTCGCCTCCGTCTTCCTCATGGCTCTGCCCATCGCCGTTCTTTTCTCCGCCGTGCTCATGACCATCGCTCTTTTCGCCAAAACCTACAAAGAAGCTCAAAGCTATCTCACGCCCATGACCTTCATCGTCATCATCCCCGCCATCGCCGCCATGCTCCCCGGCGTCGAGCTCACTCCAAAACTTTCCCTCATTCCCATTCTCGGCACCAGCCTCCTCTGCAAGGAACTCGTCGCCGGCACCTATCACTGGAACCTCATCGCCCTCATCTTCACTTCCAACTGCGTCTACGCCGCCGTCGCCCTCTTCATCGCCATCAAAATGTTCCAGCGCGAATCCGTGCTCTTCCGCTCGTAAATCTATTCCTCGTAGGGGCACGATACATCGTGCCCCTCTTTCTTTTTCTTCTCCGTGTCCTCTGTGCCCGCCGCGATTCATCCGCATCACTACTCCCGTTTTGCCTTTTCCCGATTTGTAATCTTCCTCCACGGACTCAGCACCGAATAACTCGGCGTAGCCGTCACGCTAACCTTGCTGACCCCAAGCAATTTCCTCCGAATCAACCAACCCACCGCCCCCTGCACCGAACTCTTCGACACTCCAATGCTCTCCGCAATCTCCCGGTAACTGATCTCCACCGCTCCATCCCTCCGCCCCTGCTCCGCCGCCAGCCGCAAATACACCAAAAAACAAACCGGCCTCCGGTCGTGCCCCACCAGGTCACGCATCAACACATCTATGACGTAATCATCCAAAGAGAGCATAGCTATATCAACCATTCATATAGCAACGCCTGGCTGATTGCAACTCCCCTCCGCCGCAAGTTATGTTCTCGGAAGTTTCATCGAGGAGGCTTCCATGATTCGCCGCATCAAGTTCGCAGGGATTCCCGTTCGCAATCAGGATGTCGCATTAAGGTTCTACACGGAAACGCTCGGCTTCAAAGTCGTCACCGATCAGCCCTTCACCGATAAACAACGGTGGATCGAGTTGATGATTCCCGGCGCTGAGACCGGTCTCGCGCTCTATACCCCCGAGGGCCACGAGAACCGCATCGGCCAGTTTCAATCCATCGCCTTTTGGTGTGACGACCTATTCGCCACCGCCAAAATCCTCAAATCCAAAGGCGTCCAATTCGCCGTCGAGCCCAAAACCGAACAATGGGGCTCCTCCGGCGTCTTCAAAGACCCCGACGGCAACCAGTTCGCCCTCTCCAGCAAGTAGCCGCAGTTGCCCGTCTGCGCATGACGTTCGGCGCCGTCAGCTCTGAGCAGCCCAGTTTGTCTCTTGAACAAACTGGGCGGGTGGCGAAGCCTTGGCGGTTGGTTTTGATTTTTTTGGGGGGGTGCCGCTCGATAAGAACGAAGGCGTTGTCAAGAGACAGCTTTTCTCCGCAATGCTTTCCAGCACCGCTTGGATCTCAGAGAGGTGGAGGACCGAAGCTCTGAAACTCTCACGGTGAATCAGCTTTCGGCGGCCCTTAT
>DATLVZ010000029.1:0-18013 GCA_035576885.1 Candidatus Acidiferrum sp.
CGATATAAAACGCCACGATGAACCCGATGTGCGCCGCGGCCAGCGACAATCCCACCGTCGCTGCCGAAAAGAATTCCTTCGAACGCAATCCGCGTATCGTGAGCAGCTCCGTCAGCCGCAGTCTCCCCGTCTGCGCCGCTCGGTAGAGCGGCTCCGCTCCGGGCAGTATCAGCGAAATTGTCAGCGCGGAACCGATTCCAAACAGCAGCGCCTTTGCGATTTCCTCGAAGATGAAGCTTCCGTACGCGGAATTCGTGTCATAGCCCATGCGGTCCAGCGGCCAATTGTTGAGCTGCATGAAGAACAGCAGGATCGCGACGACGATCCCCAGCTTGATCGCCGGTCCCCAGCTTGTTTGGCCTGTCTTCGTAAGTTGAATGCCCAGCCACAGTGCCGAACCCATCAGCAGCAAGTAAGGGAGAATGGCCACCTGGTTGTAAAAAATATTTGTCGATCGCAAGTGCGCGTAACTGCGCTGCCACGCTTCCGGCACCTGCAAAAACTCTTCCGAGCTTCCCGCGCGGTCGCCCTGCAAAGTTACTCGCAGCCGGTACGGCGCATCCTTAGCTTTAAATCCATGCTTTTCCCACGTAAACGACCAATCGAGCCGGCTGGGCTTCTTGCTGGAATTGGCTTCTTCGGAAAGAAAATCCCACTTGCTAAGGTCCACACTCATTTTGCTACGGAGAAAATTATGCGCCGCTGTTTCCGCCGCGGTTCGGTCCAGTGTCGCGCCCGCCTGCGCCTCTGGAATCTTGTGTTCGTAGCCGGCAATCTCCCCCGCCGGATTAACCCGCACGTAAAACTCTTCCTCTTGTCCCGGCCGGAAAAAACGCACGTTCCAATACCAGATGTTCAGCTCGCTGGACATCAGCCGGTTGGCTTGCTGAAGCCCCACCTCCCGCTCCAGATACGTTTTCGCGTTGTCATCCACATCGAAAACGATTGCCGATTGGTAGCCGCTGACGTTTTCTCCCAAGCCGCCGACAAATGTCCGCGCTCGCGCCACCGCCTCCGTTCGCGAAACCTTAAAATCCACCGACGCTTCCGGAAACGCCTGGAAGAAATACTTGTACGCAAACACCGCGCCCACGATGCCCAGCAGCACCCACAGCAGCAGCGTGCGCTTATCGGAACTCATCAGCCTGTCTTCCGCCACCTGTGCCTCCCGCCTAGTTCACGACGCAAAATGGACACTCTAATGTTACGCAGCAGCATAGCGCAAGTATCGTCGCCGCAGCGTCTTTCGAGCAACCCGCTGAGTTTCCGCCGGGAATGATATAAAGAAGTGGCGATGGCACTCAGTCTTTCCACCGAAGTCCGCATGATCAAAGGTGTCGGCCCGCAGCGCGCCGAGCTTCTCGCCAAACGCGGCATCTACACTTTCGAGGACCTGCTCGGCTATCTCCCCTTCCGCTACGAAGACCGCATCCACTTTTCGAGCATCAAGGACATCCTGCCCAACGGCGTCTACACCATTCGCGCCCGCGTGATGAGCGGTCAAGCCATCCCCAACAAATTCGCCCACAACGCCATTTATCATCTACTCGTCCAGGATTCTGCCGGTGGCCTTCTCCCCTGCAAATTCTTTCACGGCGGCTATCTTGAAGGCCGCCTCAAACCCGGCCAGCTCCTCGTTCTTCACGGCAAAGCCGAAATCGATAAGCTCCGCCCCGCGCGCCTCGAAATGATTAATCCCCAGCTCGAGATGCTCGGCGACGGCGAACCGGACTCCACTGAAGTCGGCCGCATCGTCCCCATCTATGAAGCCATCGGCACCTTCGGGTCGCGCCAGATTCGCCGCGCCATGTACGCCGCCGTTCAGCAACTCACCGAAAACTCTGTCCCGGACATTCTTCCCGAAGAGCTCCGTGCCCGCCTCGGCTTTCCCACTCGCCGAGAAGCATTAATCCACGTTCACTTTCCCGCGCCCGATGAATCCCTCGAAGCCCTCAACATTTTTCGCACTCCCGCGCAGCAGCGCCTCATCTTCGAGGAATTTTTTCTCTACCAGCTCAGCCTCGCGCTCGATCGCCAGGCCACGCGCAAGGAAAACGCCATCGCCTTCCGCGTCCGCGAAGAAAAAGTCCGCGGAGCCGTCAAGCGCATCCTCCCCTTCAAGCCGACCGCCGCTCAGTTCAAAGTCTTGAAGGAAATCGTCGCCGACCTCGAAAAGCCCGCGCCGATGAACCGCCTCCTCCAAGGCGACGTCGGCAGCGGCAAAACCATCGTCGCGCTGCAAGCCGCCGTCATCGCCATCGAAAACGGCTGCCAAGCCGCCCTCATGGCGCCCACGGAAATTCTCGCCGTGCAGCATTATCTTTCCGCGCGCCGCATCCTCGCTCCCGGCAATTACAAAGTCGAACTGCTCATCAGCGGCCTCAAACACGCCGAAAAAACCGCCGCTCTCGAACGCATCCGCACCGGTGAAGCCCAGCTCGTCGTCGGCACCCACGCCCTCATCGAAGACCAGGTCCAGTTCGCCCGTCTCGGCTTCGTCGCCATCGACGAGCAGCACCGCTTCGGCGTCCTCCAGCGCAAACGCCTCATGGACAAAGCCGCCGCCCACGGCCACGCGCCCCACGTCCTAGTTCTCACCGCCACGCCCATTCCGCGCACCCTCTCGCTCACTCTTTACGGCGATCTCGACGTCTCCGTCCTCGACGAACTCCCGCCCGGCCGTACACCCATCCAAACCCGCCTCACCTCCGAGCCGCATCTTCCCGGCGTCTGGGAATTTCTCCGCCGCGAAGTCGCCGCCGGCCATCAGGCCTACATCGTCTACCCGGTCATCGAAGAATCGAAACTCGAACTGAAAGCCGCCATCGACGAATACAAACGTCTCTCCAAGGAAGTTTTCCCCAAGCTGAAACTCGGCCTCCTCCACGGCCGCCTTTCCAGCGAAGAAAAAGACGCCGTCATGGAAAGCTTCCGCAAAAACGAAACGCACATCCTCGTCTCCACTACCGTCATCGAAGTCGGCGTCGACGTTCCCAACGCCACCGTCATGGTCATCGAGCACGCCGAACGCTTCGGCCTCGCTCAACTCCACCAACTCCGCGGACGCATCGGCCGCGGCGCCGCCAAATCCCATTGCATCCTGGTGGCTCCCGCCCGCAGCACAGACGACGCCCGCGCCCGCCTCGAAACCATGGTCCGCACCGCCAACGGCTTCGAAATCGCCGAAACCGATCTCCAACTCCGCGGCCCCGGCGAATTTTTCGGCACCCGCCAATCCGGCGACCTAGGCTTCCACATCGCCAATCCCCTCCGCGACAAAGATCTCCTCGAACTAGCCCGCCGCGAAGCCTTCTCCCTAGCCGACGACGCCCAACAATCCGCCGCCCTCCAGCACCTCCTGCGTGTTCTTCCGGGCGAATGGCAACGCCGCTACCACCTAGCCCGCATCGGGTAAATTCAAGCGAGGCGGCAATCTCGTCCATGCTTGGGCAGGCTAAGATAGAATTTCCAAGGAGGTGCCCGATGTACCGATTTTCGTTACTCGCAGTTCTGTTAATCGCGCCAGTTGCATTTGGACAAACGTCGTCAACAGATTCTCAAACACTGCAAGCGCTTCTGTCAGAAGTGCGGCAGCTGAGGCAAGATTTAGAAACCTACAGTGCAACCACACAGCGAACGCAGATTCTTTTCTTCAGGCTTCAAAGCCAGCAGGCGGCCACCGCACGCGCATCAGGTAGGGCCGACGACGCTCGGACCAAGTTCGCTGAGACGCAAACTGCCCGCAACAAGGCGGAAAGCGAAGCCAAAGGGGTTCACGACAGCTCGGAGCACACCGACAATCCAGTGGAGCGCAAGAATCTGGAAGACATGGCCGCATACTATAAACACAGGCTTGGAGAGCTCGCGGACGAAGAGCAACAAAGGCAATCGAAACAAATCGAAACGGAAGACCAGTTGCGGCTCGAGCAGGCTAAACTAGGCGATCTGCAAGCCCGCCTAGACGCACTGGAGAGGGCCTTGCAGAAATCGAGCCCACGGCCCGACTAGCGTCGTCCGGGGCCCGTATTTTGGAACTTAAACTCTTGAATCTTCCTCCGAGTGCCATTTTTCCATCATGCGCATCATAGCCGGCAAATATCGCAGCCGCATACTGAAAAGCCTGAAAGGCCTCGCCCTCCGTCCCACCAGCGACCGCCTGCGCGAAACGCTCTTCAACGTCCTCGGTCCCGCCGTAGCAGGCTCGCGCTTCCTCGACGTCTTCGCCGGCACCGGCGCCGTCGGCATTGAAGCCCTAAGCCGCGGCGCCGCCGACGTAACTTTCATCGAAAATCACGCGCCCGCTGCAAAACTAATCCGCCAAAATCTCGACTCCCTCAAAATCACCACCGACTATACCATCCTCGCCTCCGACGCCATAACCGCCCTCCAAAAACTCGCCGCCCGCCACACTTCGTCCACTCCCCCTTTCGATTTCGTTTTCGTCGATCCACCGTACGCCAACCATGTCGACTACGCCCGCACCCTCGAATTCCTCTCCTCCACCTCCGTCAATTTCCTGGCCCCCAACGCCCTGATCATCTTCGAGCACCATCACAAATTCCAACTCCCCGAACAATCCGGCCCCCTCCGCCGCACCCGCCTCCTAAAACAAGGCGACGCCGCCCTTTCGTTCTTCCTCTTTTCCGCTAGCCCCTGAGCGGCCCAGTGGCACAGCCAATCCTGACAGTGCTCCGCACTTCTGATGTGCCATAAAAATCTCCGCAGGCAAGAGTTCCTGCGCTACCTGCGCCCGTATTCCGGCTTTGGAAATTACGCCGCGATACGCGCTTGACAATATTCTCTATATATGTAGACTTTAACTAGCGAACATGAAAACTCCTCGTCTATCTCCGCAAACCCTCCTCCTCCTCGAACGCTTCATCGATCGCCCCACCGCCTGGCGCTACGGCTACGAGCTCAGCCGCGAAACCGGCCTCAAGTCCGGCACCCTATACCCCATCCTCATGCGCCTCGCAAAGTCTTCCCTGCTCGAAACCAAGTGGGTCACAACGGAAGACGGCGTCCCTCCGCGCCACACGTACCGACTCACTCCCAAGGGCGCCGAGTTGGCCCGCGCTCAGCAAACGACCTCGCCCTCGACTGCAACAGCACGCACAGCAGGACGCGCCCGCCGCCCCGCCTTCAGTGGAGGCAAAGCATGATCCTCGCCGACTTTCCCCGCAGTCTCGCGATTTTGTTGCTGCGTTTCGCGATTTGGATCGCCCCGCAGGATACCCACGACTGGGGCCGCGGCATGTTGAGCGAACTAAATCACATGGAAGGGAATTGGTCGGCACTTCTCTGGTCTCTCGGCGGCGCCGGTGTCCTCGCAAAACACGCCGTGCTCGCCCTTATCCTTCCCGGCGGCCACCGCCGTACCGTTTCTTCCGCCAGCGAACTTTTCGACAAGGAGCTTCCCATGCGCAGAGCCACACTAACGGCCACTGCCGCGTGCGTCGCCGCCTCTCTGCTTTTTTTCCTCGCCCCCGTCTTTCGTCAAGCCTTCCGCGTTTCCCTCGCGCAATGGCATTACGTCCTTTACGTCCGGGCGCCCTTCACGGAACAATCCGATCCCGTGCTGAAAGATCTCTTGCGCAAGGCCGAGCAGAATCACGATGCCGAAGCCTTGGCTTTTGTGGCCCTGCGCACCTGGGACCGTTCCGAAAGTGCGCGCCTTGCGGACGAGGCCGTGCGTCTCGACCCAAACCTCACCTGGGTTTACGCTTCGGCCGGCACGTTCTATCTGCCATCCTCCAACTCAGACTGCATCTCCGCCCTGGAGCACTGGGACCCCCAGAACGCGCTCCCTCACCTGATTGTGGCTCAAGAGATTGGGGAAACGGTGACGCACAGCAAGGAATTTCCGCTCGGTAAAGCCCACCCAAACCCGGGCTGGCAGGATGCAATGGAGGCCGCGTTCCAGTCTCCCAAGCTTGATACATACGTCGACCTGCAAAAAAATCTGGACCGTCGTGTTCTTGCCCGCTATCACGTGGACGATCCGTTTCAGGTCGTCTCATACGGGGACTGGTACGGCCTTCCCAGCTACGCGTCCTGGTATTCTTCTTCTTACGCCGAGTCGCTTCTCGATGCCGGGAAGTCGTTCGAGGCGCGCGGCGACCGGAAAGCAGCTCTCGATAAATATTGGACCATCGCGCGTTTCAGCCAGTTGATGGGCGCAAACCGCGAATTTTTCATGCGGAAACAGCTGAAGGAAGCCTACGCCCGGCTCGCAACTCTCTCTCAGCTGGAAGGCAATAAAGCAGGTGCAGCGTACTATGCCGCGCTCGCGGATCAACTGGATAAATCCTTGGAAGATCGGCTCATTGCGCGACGCAATAGCTATCTAGGCAGTGATGTTTCTCACTGGAATGCTTTTCTCGTGAGGCTCTCTGGACTGTTGATTCTTTCTTTTGGTGCTCTCTTGGCGCTATGCGCGATCGGGGTAGTCATTCGGAGCCGGTCCATAAGACTCACTTCGCTTCGTCCAAGCGGTCTGACGCTTGCGCTTGGCTGCGTCGCGGCTGTGGGAGCCCTTCTCGCCAGCTCGATTCTGTTTGCGAGCTACTGGCCGTACTCTCATGCCCTTCAGCGATTCGTTAGCGCGGGCGACGAGGCTGGTCTATCCGATCTCGCTAATTTCCTGGGTAACTCGCAACTTCCTCTCGGCTCGGGACTTCGCATTGGCTCCTGGTACGTCGGTGTGGGGGACACCGTATTTTATTTTTGGTTCTCCGTGACAATATTGTGTGCCCTCGCGCTTCTGATCGCCCTCGTGCGCCACGTTCAGACGCGGCCTCGCGGCGTGGCGGCCTGATTCCGAGCCATTCCCCGCATTTCCTGCCAGCCGAGCCTGGCCTCTCGATGATCACTGCCGGCCCGACGCAGCTAACCCGATGAGGGCCGAATCCATCCAAATTTAGACCCGGGCCGCGCTATAATCGAGGGCTGCATGTCTCTGGGCCAGATCAACAGTGGGTACAACCTCTTGGGACAAGGCGGCGCGGCGACTGCCGCGCGCATGGCCCCCATTCGCCCGCCTGCGCCGGAGGCGATCCCCGTCGAGCCCAGGCTCGGCATTGCTTGGGGCGACTTCCATCAAGGTTTCTTCAGCAGCGTCCGCACACTTCTCTCCTGGCCGTTCGTCCCCAAAAATCTCCTGGGCGCCGATTACTTCAAGGAGTGCTGGATCGAGCGCCGCGTGCCCTGGCGCGCCGTGTTCGCCGCCGCGCTCTGGCACGTGGCCTTTTTGCTTTCCCCGTTTTCGCTCTTTAATACCGTCCTTCCCCACAACTCGGCCTTCAACAACACGCAGCTCACTTGGTCCGGCCCAATCGAAGATTTTCCGGCGCTCGAAATCCCCGTCGCCAAACTTAAAACGATCCCGCGCGCCGAGCCAAATAAATCCGTCGCTCTCACCGGGGCCGACGCGTTCCATCCTCGCCAGCGCATCGTCACCGATCCCGTTCATCCAAATCATCCCAGCCAAACTTTGCTCAATCCGGTTGCCCCGCAGATTGCGCCCAAGCTTCTTCCGAATTTGCCAAATATCGTCCAACTACAGTCTGCGCCAGCCCCTCCGCGCCCTCATATCGAGATCAGCCCTCAAGACCTCGCCAATCTGCATCCACGTGAGCATCGCGTTAGCGCCGCAAAAGCGACTCCTCCGCCGGACGTCCCCGCGTTTGAGCAAAAGCCCGCGGACATAACTCTCGCGGTCTCGTCCGACGCACCCGCACGGCCCAAACTCGATCTGAACGCGAGCGCCGCTCCACGCCTCGCCGACCCCGCGCACACTGGCGATACCGTCGCTGCTCCGGAACTGAACGCTGCTCAGCCCGCAGCTGGAAATTCCGCAGCCACGCTCATCGCCCTTTCCTCCTCCCCCGCTCCTCCTACGCCCGATGTTCAGCCGCCCGCTGGCAATCTCGCTGCCCGCATTTCCATGTCGCCGGAGGGCAAAAAATCCGGCGTGCCTGGCGGCTCGCTGAACGAATCCGCGAATACCGCCGGCGGTAAGAGTCCTGTTGGAATCAGCATCAGCGGTGGAAATCCGCAGCCGAAGTCCGCCGTCTCGGGCTTGGGCGGTTCTCCCCTAAAACTCAGCGTACCGTCCTCGCGCGAACTGCTCTCCCGCCCGGAGCTTGACAGCAAAACCGAAGCCGCTCCTGCACGAACCGGCCCGCCAAACTTTGCCGCGCTCGCCCCCGGCGCGAAGCCCGAGCAGATTTTCGCGGACAAGCGCGTCTACACCCTCAACGTGAACATGGCCAATCTCACCAGCGCCAGTGGAAGCTGGATCCTTCATTTTTCGGAGCTTAATTCCGGGGGCCAGGGACCCGCTATGACTTCCTCAGAATTGGAAGGTCTCGCGCCTATCCGAAAGGTCGATCCAAAATACCCGCCCGAGCTCATCGAGCAAAATGTCGAAGGCGAAGTTATTCTCTACGCCATCATTCGCGCCGACGGCTCGGTTGACAGCATTCAGCTCGTCCACAGCGTGGACCCTGTGCTCGACGCCAACGCCAAAAGCGCCTTCAGCCAGTGGAAGTTCCGCCCCGCCATGAAAGGCGGCGTCCCCGTCAACCTCGAAGTCATCGCGCACGTTCCCTTCCGCATCCCCGACAACCGCTGACACAGCGTTACTGTCTAAGCTCGGCCCTCCGCCAGCTTAACCAGCGTGTAGAGCGCGTGGTTCACCGGCGTAGGCACGCCAAGCTCGGCGCCGCGCCGCGAAATGTAGCCGTTCAGCGAATCGATCTCCGTGCGCTTGCCTCGGTTCATATCCTGCGCCGTGGACGAGAGCGCCTCCGCCATCTGCGTGGCAATCTTAAAAGCGCCGGCCAGCGCCACTTGGGGATCCTCAAATCCGGGAGGATGAACGCCCGCAGCCTTTGCGACAGCGAGCACTTCATATACGGCGGTCTCCACGACCTTGCGCGCATCCGCGCTGGCGGCGATCTGCCCGTACTTCACGCGCCCAAGCGCCGAGACCGCATTTAGCGCGCAGTTCCAGGTCAGCTTCGTCCAAAGCTCGCCCGCGATATTATCCGTAACGCGGCATCCAACGCCCGCGCGTTCAAACAGCCCGGCGATGCGCTCCGTCTGCGCGTTCCGCGGCCCCATGACGAGGTCGCCGCGTCCAGCGTGCTTCACACGTCCAGGCTCGGGTACCGAGGCCGCTACGTATACAACCGCGGAGATCGCCTCAATGCCCGCTGCCGCGCGAATCTGCTCCGCGTTGTCCACGCCGTTCTGCATGCTGACGACGATTGCGCCCGGCGCAAGAACCGACGCAAGTTCTTTCGCCGTCGCGGCGTTGTCCGTGGTCTTCACGCAAAACAAAACCACCTCCGCACCGCGAACATCCTTCAACTCCGTCGAAGCCTTTACGCGCACGCTCTCTTTGAATTGCACCGCGTCGAGAAAAAGTCCGTTCTTCTTCACCGCCTCAACGAACGCCGCGCGGCTGATCATCATCACCGGAGCACCAGCGCGCGCCAGCATTCCCCCGAAATAGCCGCCGACCGCGCCGGCGCCAACCACCGCCACTCGCGGCCAGTTTTTTTCAACGGTCATGCGGTGATCACCGAAATCAGCCGGTCGATGTCGCGTTCGGTATTGTAGAGATGCGGAGACACGCGAATATTTCCTTCGCGCAGGCTCACTATGACATTTTCCGCGTGCAATTTCTGATAAAGCTCCGCCGTCTTTTCCGGCGTTCGCGCGGCAAAACACCCATACGCGCCGCGTCGCGCCGCTTCCAACGGGCTAGCCGGAATGCAGCGGTCTGTCGGCAGCCGCTGGTACATCAACTCGATCAATCCTCGGTTGTGTTCCGCGACCGTCTCCGCTCCCATGCGCACCACAAAATCCGTGGAGACATCCATGGCCACCAGGTTGAAATTGAAGTAGCTGGCCGACTCTGCCGTGTCCCAGCGCTTTGCTCCCGGTACGGGTTTCGGATCATCGAAATTGAGCGAAGCAAAGTTGTGCGAGCCGTCCACGGCCATCCAATAGAACGGCCCCGGCCGCATGCTTTCGATGTGCTCTCTCTTCGCCCAGAAAAATCCCGTGCCAAAAGGACTGAGCAGCCCCTTGTAGCCCGCGCTTACCACAAAATCGGCCCCTAGCTTTTCGACATCCGTCGGCACGGTCCCGCAGGCCTGGCTGGCATCGAGCAACAGCAGCGCGCCTTGCGCGTGGCACGCTTCCGCCACTCTTGCAGCATCGAGCATCGAGGCGTCGTTGAATCGTATGAGGCTCACCGACACGACGCGCGTGCGAGGCGTCATCGCTGCAATCAAATCCTCCGCCGTCAGAAATCTTTCGCGCGGCGCGACAATTTTCAACTGGATGCCTTCGCGCTCTTCCATCGGCTTCCACGCCGTATACTGCAGCGGAAATTCTCCCTTCGCCGTAATCACTTCGTCGCCCGGCTTCCACGAAAGTCCATACGCGACCGCCGCAACACCGGTGCTCGCTCCCGTTGTTATCGCAATTTCCTCGGGCTGGCCTCCGATCAATTTTGCCAGCGAGGCGCGAATTCTATTGGGAACTTCGAAGAAAGTAGAGTCCGGTTTGTGATGCGGAAACTTCTTCCACTCCTGCGCAGCCTGCAGGGCCCGCAGCGAAACCTTCGGCATCGGCGATTCCCCGGCGAGATTAAGATACGTCGCATCCTCGAACTCAAACCATTCCTGCCGCCAGTCGGTGCGGGGAGAAATGCTGGATGTGGCCATGAGATCCTCCTTGGTCTGCGCGAGAAGGGAATAGACTGGCGCAAGGCGCGTACTTTTCCAACATCCAAATTGGATACATGCCGGCGGCCGCGGCGGCTGGACGGTTCACAAGTTGCGTGTCGGCAGGCCGCTAGAAGTGGCTGCGCAACTCGCGAAAGGCTGGAACGATGACGAGTTTTCCTGCGCCCGCCATGACCGGTTCGTGCTCGAGCTGCCAGGTGTGCTGGTGCGGAATGTAGACGGCGTTCAGTCCGATCTTCATCGCTGGATTGATGTCGCTGCGCGGGCTGTTGCCGATCATCCAACCCTGCGATTTAACGATCTTGTGTTTGCGTACCAGGCTGCCGTATGTCTCCGGATCTTTTTCGCTTACGATTTCGATGAATTCGAAGAAACCTTGCAGCCCGGAACGCTCCACCTTCGCGGCTTGCTCCGCGGGCTCGCCTTTCGTGAACAAAATTAGCCGATGTCGCTCGGTCAAATAGGCAAGCGTCTCAGGCACGCCATCGAGAATTTTCGGGGGCGTGCGTTCCAGTTCCATGACGCGGCCATGAATTTGTGCCAGTGTTTCCCGGCGAACCATCTGGTCCGCAAGTTTCAAATACGTTTCCTCGAGCGATCTTCCAAAACTTCGCACGCCATATCCGTACTGCCGGATATTTTTCCGCTCTGTTTCGTTCAAAATATGACGGATGTATGCGCGCGTGTAGCCGCATGGCTCGACGAGGGTAATAAAATCCTCGATCAATTTTTCGAAAAACACGTTGTTCTCCCACAACGTGTCATCCGCATCGATCATCAATGTGTTGCGTCGCATGAGGACTCGTGTTCAGCAACCCTTTGGAAGCGAAAGATTGTTCGTGCGTTGCTTTACGGCTACGTCAGTCTACCAGCCTCAAGGCGTCCTCCGCGATGATTGCTGCGGCATTGGGCTTGGCCATGCTCCGAGCGGCCTCCCGCATTCTTGCGAACCGCCCCGGATCGTCCAGCAACCTGGCGATTTTCCAGGCCGCCGCGGGCAGATTGTTGCAACGAATCGCTGCCCCGGCTTCCAGCAAATGATCCGCGTTGCGCTCTTCTTGTCCAGGGATCGGCTCAATTAACGCCATTGGCAGATGACGCGCAAGTGCTTCCGAGGTGGTCAGACCTCCGGCCTTTCCCACGAGAAGATCGGCGGCCGCCATGTACTTATCCATTTCCGTTGTGAATCCTACCGGGACAAGCGGAGACGCGCCGCTGGGCAGCTTCCCTGCATTTCGGGATATTTCGTCCAACCGCTTCCGAACTTTTTCGGCTTTGCCCGCGATGGCGACGATTTGCCAGGGACGCTGTAACGCCAGCAAATCGTTCACAAGCTGCTCGACCGGGCCGATGCCATAGCCGCCCGCGGAAACCAAGATCATCGTGGCAGCCGGATCGAGGCCCAGCGCGCGTCGTGTCTCGACGCGATCCATTGGTTTGGCGAAGAGGGGATCGATCGGGATCCCCGTGACGCGAACTTTTTCGCGCGGGACTCCGATGCGCGCCAGATATTCGGCTGCTTCGTCTATGGCCACGTAATAGCGGTCGACCGTGCGGCAGAGCCACATGGCATGTACGTCGTAATCAGTCACCACGATGGCGTTGTGTGTGTGAAGCCTTCGTTTAGCAATCAGCCAGGCGATGATTTCCGCAGGCAGAAAATGAGTAGCCACGCACAGATCCGGCTGCACACGCTTGAGCAGCCGGATCATCGGACCAGTGTTGAGACGGTCCAGCGCCAACCGCCGCCGAGGATGCTGCCACGGCTGGTCCGTGCGCTCGTAGAGCACGCCCATCAACTCCGGCGCGCGCCGCACCATGGAAATGTAAGCCTTGTCGTACACCCGCTGGAAAAGTTTGCTCACGTATTGGATCGCGTCGATATGTTCCACGGCGCAATCGCCGCGGGCGGCGAACGCCTTTTCGAGGGCCTGCGCGGCGCGGACGTGGCCTGCGCCGGAGGATGCGGACAAAAGAAGAACGCGCGGTTTCGATTTCATCCGCGCGATTCCCCGGCATTGGCGAGGAGCATCACGAAGCCTTGCGGCGCCCTGCGGCGATCTTTTCGAGGATTCCGCGCGCCACACTTTGTAGCTCGCCGAAACGCGTCAAGTAATCCTGGAACTCGTGGTTCAGCGCTTTTGCTTCTTCGGGGCCAAGTTGCGTGCGCAGAATCATATCGCGCAGTTTGACGGGATGCGGCAGAAGCGCCTCCTCTTGCAACTCCTCGAGCGCAATCCTCGCGTCGTAGTGATACATAAATCCCCCCACGGAGAAACTAGCCGCTTTCCGTTCGATGCAAATCGGACGGCCCAGCCATTGTACTCGCGGGGCGCCGATACATGCGAGCACGCGCAGCGGCGGCAGAGCGATCGGCTTATGGTGAACCCATTATCCGGTGAGCGCGGCTGTTCCGAGCGCCGTTATCCAGTGAGAACCCCACGGCGGAACCTTGCCTCCACTGTTATGCATTGGACACACCAAAACTGTCGTTCTATTCAGTCGAGATGCTGCCCCCGGGATACTAGCTTGCTATGCACCAAGATCAACGCGGTCTAAGATTCAGGTTCAATGCCGACGCGGAAGTTAGGATTGTGGACTCGCCCACGAGTTTTCGCGGTCGCGTGACGGAGATGAGTTTGAGAGGATGTTTCTTGGAGACTCCTGGCTCATTTACGGAGCGACAGCGCTTAGTAGTGAGGATTTTCAACTCGGCCGAATACTTCGAATCCCGGGCAGACGTGATTTATGTGAAGCCGTCCGGCGTTGGCGTGTTGTTTGCCGAAATGAATCCACACTTTCGGGTCGTCCTGCAAAAGTGGATTCTCACCGCGTTGGATCACCAAGCCGAAGAAGTTCCGGCTAGATAAGACACGGGCTCAGACAGCAAAGGAAGCTCGCCTCCCGGTGAGCGCCCACAGCCATTTGTCAATCCGTTGAACGGCTCCAACGGGCAATCAAAACATCAAAAAATGTTTGAAGCTGATCGTATGAGGCTGCAGAAGAAGGTTAGGCAGCGTTAGCGGCGGCGGGCATGAATTCGTAGCGGTCGATCTTCGCGGCAATGCCCAGGCGCCCGTTCGAAGTAGGCTCGACGCGCACGATTTGGCCTTGGCAGCGGATGTTGACGTCGTTCGATTGCGTCACCTGCTCGGGCAGAGTGATCACGAATTCGATCTCGCTGCCGATATCGAAATTGGCTTCCGCAAGGAAGTAGAGACCGCGGTAACTGACGTCCCGCGTCTGCGCCGTGAGTTCGTGCCCTCGAGGTTCGTGCGGAAGCACGCGCAGCGGCAGCGTCATGTTAAAACGCCGTGCTTCGCGGCGGTCGGCTCCGTCGCTCATCGCTCCTCCCACTGGGGCTAGAATTTGAAGGAAAGCTAACATCGGAACCGGTAAACTGCAACGCGAAACTCAGGAAATTATGTCCTAGTACGAGGGTTTGGGACTCCTACGCAAGATTCTGGAGTGGGTAGCCATCCGTGTGGTACTGGAACTCGCGCGAACGAGTTCCTCGAAAAAGAGAGGACAGTTCCCGGATTTTGCAGTGCTAGTTTGGAACAGTGTTTTCGCAAGGCGTCGCACCGGCTCCGCAGTAAATCGTTTGATGCTAACCGCCGTGCGCGCTGCAGTCGTTCGGTCTTTTTGATGCGGTGCGGTACACTCACAAATCTTTGAAGGAAGCCATGGGCGCAAGGCACGAATGTCGCAATCTCTTCCTAACCGGTCCCGCGGGGCGGCTGGAAGCCATTCTGTGGACGCCGAGCGCGCGTGCGTTTTCGATGGCCGCAGTGGTGTGTCATCCGCATCCGCTTTTTGGCGGCACGATGCACAACAAAGTTGTGTATCAGGCGGCGAAATCCCTGGATGCGCTGGGGCTTGCCGTTTTGCGTTTTAATTTTCGCGGAACGGGAATGAGCGAGGGGAAACATGATCGCGGCGAAGGCGAGCGGGGCGACGTGAGCGCGGCGCTGGATTTTCTTGCTGCGGAATATCCCGACATTCCGCTGCTGGTTGCGGGATTTAGTTTTGGGTGCTGGGTGGGACTTCGCGTTGGGTGCGAAGATGCGCGCGTCCGTTTGTTGATTGGTCTGGGAGCGCCGGTGAACAGCGCGGACTTTTCGTATTTGACGCGATGCGAAAAGCCGAAGCTTTTCGTACACGGAGCCAAGGATATTTACGGAGCCAAGGGGAAAATAAAAAGTCTGGTCGCGTCTCTGCCGGGAGAAAACCAATTGGTTGTTGTCGAAGACGCCGATCATTTTTTTGTAGGGAAGCTCGATCAAGTCGACCACGCCATCACGGGATGGCTGACAGAACGAAATCCGGAATTATTTCCCCTTACGCCCCCTCGCCCCGCGTGAAGAGCTGGGTGAACTGATCCACCGTAGCCGGCGCCACACTGACGAGCTTGGTGTTAGCGTGGACGTGCTCCACGTGCGACATGCCCACAAGCGCAGTAGTGATTCCCGGCGATGAGCGGACGAACTGCAAAGCGCGTTCCGCATCATTTTCGAGGCCGAGAGCCTGAGCGACGAATGCGGGTAAATTGCGCGCAACCTGGCCTTGCAGCAGCGACGCGCTGGCGACGAGCGTAATTCCGAGTTCGCTGGCCGCTTCCATTACGGTATGGTCCTTTCCGGCCATGGATTGATTGCCGAGTGTCAAGGCCTCCGTCATTCCCATGTTGAACGGGAGTTGCACGAAACGGAAACGGTGCTTTTCGCCGGCGATGTCCGCGGCGATTTGGGCCAGTTCCGGAAGCTGCATGGCGTCATGGGCCTTGGCTTCCTGGCGGAAGCCGTTCCAGGTGGCCATGCCGTAGAACTGAATTTTGCCCTCGGCCGCGGCGGACTCGAGATAGATGAAGGCATCGCGAACGCGCTCAAGAAAATCCGGGCGGGAGACTTCACTGAGTTGTGTTTCTGGATTGTGAAGGTAGTAGACGTCGACGCAGTCGAGTTCGAGGTTGCGCAGGCTGCGCATGAGCTGATTTTCGAGAAAGCGCGGGGTCACGCAGTGGCTGCCCGCGACGATGTCTTTCGCGGTGAACACGCCGGGCTGGAGGTACTCGCGAAAAAAATATTCGTTGGGATCCTCGGGCATAGAGCCGTCTGGAGTCAGATAGCCGCCTTTGGTGCAGACCACCAGTTCTTCTCGTGAAAAACCTTTCGTTGAAAGTTGTTTGATGGCCGCGCCGATGTTGCGCTCGCTGCGCTGGAAGCGGTAGTTGATGGCTGCGTCGATGAAGTTGATACCGCTTTCGGCTGCGGCGACGATGGCTGCGGTGTAACTTGCATCGACTTTCGGATCTGGCTGGCCGAGATAGGTGCCGATTCCAAGCGACGACATGACGAGGCCATGGGCTTCGCGGAAATGGCCGTCGGCGGCGCGTCCGGCAAATCGATTGGCGTAGCGCTTTGTTCCTTCGAGTGTGGCGGATTTGCTCACGACGCTCCTTGCGTTGGTGGTTCCGATTTTGCTTTCTCAGACGCGGGCGGTTCGGCGGCCTTCGGATTAAGGAGGCGCGAACATGCCCGAAGAATCTTACGGTAGGGCCAGTCCTTTTCGCGAAAGAAAATCTCGCCATCGCGAGGGTTGCTGTAGAACCAGCGGGAGACGAGGGCGAGATGCTCGCTTAGTTCGTCGCGCGATGCGGCCGCAGATGGTGCGGGGGACTTCTCTCCGTTTTGTGCGGCTGCGGCGCTTCCGTCGAGATAATCCTTGAAGATGTGCTCCGCGGAGCGCGGCTGGCTGGCGATTTCAGCGAAGCGCAGGAAAAAAGGTTCGGCGAGCCGTCCGCCATGGACCGCGAAGACTCCGATGGATTGCTCTTCGGCGGCGCGCTGGAGGATGACGGCGTTGAGATCTTCGAGGCGGCGGGCCAGCTCGGGGCGGAAACGCAACGCGTCGTCGAGTTTTTCGAGACGCTTGTGGAGCGTGGCGGCACGCTCGAAATCTAGCTCGGTGCTGGCGCGCTCGCGGTCGTCTTCGATCGCGGTGCGGAGCGAGTTGCCGTTGCTGTCGAGGAACTGCACCAAGCGCTGAACTTCGGCGTCGTATTCCTCTTTGGTGCATCCGGCAAAGCACGGCGCGAGGCACATTTTCATTTCAGAATAGATGCAGCCGGGAAACGTTGGATCGCGGCGGATTTTTATCTGGCAGCGGCGGACTTTGAACAAGTCGAGGGCTTGCGAGGAAAAGGCGAGCGCGGATTTTCGGGAAGGGAACGGGCCGTAGTAAGCGCCTGCGGTGGGCGCGCCAGTTTCGTCAACGGCGACGCGGCGCGTCACATAGCAACGTGGATAGGCGTTGCGCAAACTGATTTTCAGGACGGCGGGTGGACGCAGACGCGTGAGTTTGCGATAGCGGTTCGGGAAAAGATGCTTGGCATGCTGATAGTAGGTGAGGATTTGTTCGAGCGCGGAGCCGGTCAGGCGGTAGCGAATGCTGCGCGCGAGTTGGCGAAGATTCAAACGTTTGCTCGTGGGATCGGCAGGGCCGAGAAGGCGCTGCAAGCGGCGCCGCAAATCCTGCGTGCGAATCAGAAATGGTTCGGCGTTTTCCGCGCGCGATTCGATGAGGCAGACCGCGGGACGAGGGGGAAGGGCGGCGAAGAAATCTTCGTCGCGCGTGGTATCGAAGTCCTGGCCGCAGTCTAGTTCGAGCACGAAGACAGGATATAACGGAACGGGAAAGCCGACAGCTGACAGCCGCTCACAGCCGACTGTAAGAAGGCAGCGAGGAGAAATCTTTGGAGGCTGGAGGCCCTCCCCCGCGTTTTCTGTAAGTGTTGCATCTGCGGGATTTAGTGTTCCAGAAAGTCGTTTAGATGCAACACTTGCGGGCGGGTTCATAACTGTTGCATTTAGAGGAGTTAGGAAAGCGGAAGGAACGAGCAGGGGATCTTTAGTTGAGTCGTGCGGGGCACACCCCCGATGTGACGGAAACAGTGCGGAAGCGCATGAGAAGGAAGGAGTTGCGGCCGCACCAGCGTGTCGGGTGTGCCGAGTTGGTGCCGGTTTTCGATGAGAGGAAAGGAGATGCGGCGTTTGCTGTGCGTGCGCGGAGGAACGGGAGGTTGAGGAGGCTTGGGAAGTAAAGGAGGAAGCGATTCGGAGCGCGGTGAATGCTTTACGGGGCACTGGCGGGGCAAACATGGGGAATGGTAGCATGGATTTGAATTACTGCCAAGGTACAGTACTGTATTTTTATCATTCGAACGTGGGACGGGGAAGTGGAGTGAATGG
>DATLVZ010000030.1:0-46887 GCA_035576885.1 Candidatus Acidiferrum sp.
CACAAGGAAAACCTCACTCCATGGCAAATCATCGAGCGCCTCGCACCTCGTTCCCCGCTCGAACTCTGCTTGCTTCCACCCGTGTTTCTGGATTATTACCTCGACAACTCAGGGGGATACGATGTGGGTAGGCTTCCCTACCACCGTTTCTCCACACCTTCGGGCACACCACGGTGTTGCACGGGTCACCAGTTACGTGTCATTCGTCACTGTGCCTTCCGATTTACTTGTGGGCGATCTTCAGGCTCAATCGTGCCGTGCGCCATGTAGCACGTGCACGGCGTGCGGCAAGAGATGGGCAATGGCATCGAGCGATTCCGATGCGCCCTTGGGACTTCCAGGCAGATTGACGATGAGTGTTTTCGAACGAACCGCGGCCATTCCTCGCGAAAGCACTGCGGTCGGCGCCTTTTCCGCTCCTTTGCGCCGCATCTCTTCTCCGAATCCCGGCACAATCCGGTCCGCCACCGCCTCCGTCGATTCGGGCGTATTGTCGCGCGGCCCAATCCCCGTCCCGCCGGTCGTCAAGATCACGTCCACTCGCCCGGAGTCCGCGAGTTCACGCAACTGCTCTTGAATATTCGCGGGATCATCGGACACGCGCAACACCGAGGTTACTTCCCAGCCCAACCCACGGCACACCGCGACCACAGCGGGCCCAGACAAATCCTCGCGTTCCCCTCTCGAAACTGTGTCGCTTATGGTGAGCACTGCGACGCGCATCAGGCAGGTTACTTCGTTTCGACGGTATCGCGGTTGGCTTCGTCCATCAGCCGCATGGCTTCCATCAGCAGTCCGGTCGTATTTTTTGTCGTTGTCGTGCGCCCCGAAGCATTCGCGGCGTTAAAATCAATCTCGAATTCGCCGGCCGTCCAAAGCACCACGCGGTATACGGCGTCGTCACCTTCGGTTTTTCCAATTTTTGCGTCTCGGCATTGTCCGCCGGCAAAGAACAGCTCGCCCTGTTCGCCGTTGTGCTGCACCACCAGCCTGCACGACTTCTGCCCCATCTCGAGCGACTGCATCAGGTCGATCATGCTCATCTCTTCCAGTCGGCCCTGAATTACGCCAGGCCGTGACGCACGCTTCTGCAACTTCTCCAGGTGCAGCCGGTCTACCACTTTCTTCGTAATCCGCACTAAATCCTTCACCAAAAATGGCTTTGTAACAAAATCTTCAACGCCATCCACCAGCGGCCGCAGGCGCTCTTCAATATCCGCCCGGCTAGCCATGAACAGGAACGGAATGTGCCGCGTCGCTTCGCGTCCATGCAGCTTTTCAAAAAGCTGTCGTCCGTCAAGCCCAGGCATTTTGTAATCACAGAGGATCACATCCGGTGGAGTGTCAATGACCTTTAGCAGGGCGTCCGCACCGTCGGCCGCCGTCTCGACCTCGCAATACGGCTCCATTCCTTTGACAATCAAGTCCCGCACCAGCGGATTGTCGTCCGCCACCAGCAATTTGACGGTTTTGCCTGCCGCCGCAGTCATCGACCCCGTCTCCGGCTGGTTTTCTTGTGATTGCGCGCAACACTCGCTTCCCGAAAGAAGTCTCCGCTCTTCCCGCCCGTCTTTTTGACGAGAACTATCCCGCTGATTTCCATCCCTTTATCGAGAGCTTTGCACATGTCGTAGACCGTGAGGGCCGCGGCAGTAACGGCGACAAGGGCTTCCATCTCTACCCCTGTCTGGGCAGTCGCCGTAACCTCGGAGCGAACTTCAACGCCATTTTGGCACAGCCGCGCAGTCACATCAATGTGCGTCAGCGGCAGGGGATGACAAAGAGGTATCCACTCCGCAGTCCTCTTTGCCGCGGCAATTCCCGCAATTCGAGCAACTTCCAGCGGGTTCCCCTTCGGATTCCTCAGCCGCCTAACTTCCCGCACCACTTGAGGCTTCATCTTTACAAACCCCTGTGCCACCGCCGTCCGTGTCGTCGAGGCCTTCTCCGACACGTCCACCATCTTCACCTCGCCGCCTCTTCCGTAGTGTGAGAGCTTGCTCATCGAATGAATCGGCAATCGCGAGAGCGCCTTTTCTGCTCAGTGCGCAAAGCGGATGCCGGGACCCAGTAAAGCAATGAATGCCGTCGCCGCGGCGCCCGCCGATGTCACTAACCGCCAGCTACGGTCAATCGGCAAAGGTTCTGCTGGAGGCCCGTACGGAATTATGGTTCCTCGCTTAAGCCAGTTGGTCGCCCACAGCAATCCGGACGTTCCTCCGAAAGTCGAAGCCGCCGCCGAAATCAGAACCAGGATCATGCCAACGGGATTCAGGGCACCTGCGATGCACATCAGTATTCCTCCGCAGAAGTAGGGGATCGCCGAAAGGCGCCTGGCGCGACGGTAGCGCTGCGCTTCGTCGGTGCCGATGAGTGCACGCAATTCGCGCACGCTGATGAGCGCGGCGAGTAAGTACGCAATCGCCCCGAAGATCGTCAAGCCGATTCGCCACATCCAAGTCGGGCCAAGACCCTGGATAAATGCGCCCCAGTCCCCGATGCCTCCGATGCCTGAGAAAAGAAAATACCCGGTGGCCGTGTAGAGATTGATGCTCATCGCGATCCACAAGAAGTATCTCCATCGGGGGCGGTCGCGGCCGATCAGCCGACCGAGCGCAAAGAATACTGCAGCGGCGATGAAGTTAATCAACGTCCCCCCGGCATCCACCAGCCGGCTGTCCACGCTGCACTCGAAGTGTACGGAAGAGAGCACCATCGGCTTGGCGCCAGTTAGAAGACAAGCTCCGCCGTGCCCCGCGCCTTCATGAAGCAAGCTGCCGAGCATGTAGGCGAGGAGACTGATAGCGGCCACGGTCAGTCCATCGGCCGCGGGCGCCTGGCTCGTCTCTTTCAAAGCAAATCTCTTCGCAGTATCACGCTAACTCTTTCTCCCGCTTCAATCTTCTGCTTCTCCATTGGTACTACCAAAAAACAATTCGCCCTTCCCAGCGCTGACACATCGCCCGATCCCTGCCACTTCAACGCCTTCACTTCCCTCTCCGATCCTTGGCGTTCCATGCGTGCGGGCAAGAAATGCGTCACTCCCGGCTTTTCGTCCAACGCCTCACCCAAGCGCGCCTCAAAAACGGGCAACGGCCGTGCCTCCGCGCCGCTCAACAAGTCCACCGCCGGCGCCACAAATAATTCGAACGTCACCATCGTCGATACCGGATTCCCCGGCAGCCCAAACACGAATTTCTCTCCGCACTTCCCGAACACCGCCGGCTTTCCCGGCCGTATCGCCACTTCAGTAAAATAAAATTCACACTCCAACTCCCTCAGCACCTTCTCGACCAGGTCATACTTCCCCATCGACACGCCGCCCGACAAGACGAGCAAATCTTCCTGCAAGCCCCGCCGAATCTTCGAGGACAAATCGTCTTCGCGGTCCATCGCGTTCCCAAGCAAAACAGGCTTGCCCCCGGACAGCCGCACCTGTGCCGCGAGCGACACGCTATTGCTGTTTCGAATCTGGAATCGCCCCGGAATGCTGTCCACCGGCACAATCTCATCGCCCGTCGAGAGAATTGCCACGCGTGGCTTCTGCGCACACCTCAGTTCTGCCGCGCCCACCTGCGCCGCCAGTGCCAGTTCCGCATAGCCCAGTCTCATCCCCGCCGTCAGCAGCGTCTGTCCCGCGCGCGCCTCGCTTCCGCGCGGCACAAAATTTTGTCCGGCGACAGCGTTGCGTTCGAACCGCACCTCATCCCCATCGCGCTTCGTGTGCTCGATCATGACCACCGCATCTGCGCCTGAAGGCACCGCCGCCCCCGTCATGATCTGTACGCAAGTCTCCGCCCACAATTCTTTCGTGACGCGGTCTCCCGCTTTAATTTCTCCCGTGCACTTCAGCGTCGCTCCCGCCTTCGCATCCGCCGCAAAAACCGCATACCCATCGCGCGTCGCCCGGTTAAAAGGTGGATACTCGCGGTCTGTCTTTACCTCTTGTGCCAGCACATACGCCAGCGCATCGCCAACGCGCACCTGTTCCGTGGCGCGCGGACCTTTCTTCTCTCCAACTTGTTCGATGACTTTTTGCCGTGCTTGCTCGTATGTGAGCATGACGTGGCACTTCCCATCGCAGAACGTCGCTAAAATCGTCCTTTTTTTTCCGTTGCTTCCTTAACTTCCTTTACCTCCACTACTTCCCTTTCCTACAACCACCGCGCCAACAATGTCCCCGCCGGCACAATCGTCGCATCCCGCTCAGGCCCCGTCGAGATCATCCCAATCTCGACCTGCAAAAAATCTCCAATAAACCGCAAATAATCCAGCGCCGCCTTCGGCAATTTCGCGCCGTCTTTCACGCCATATGTCGTTTCGCCCCACCCCAGTAGGGTTTTGTACTCCGGCACAACCTGCTCATACTCTTCCGCCAACGCCGGCATCTCCTTCAGCGTTTTCCCCTTGTACTTATATCCCACGCAAACCTGAATCTCGCGCTGCGTATCAAACACATCCAATTTCGTCACCACCAGCGAATCAATCCCATTGATCATTTTCGCGTAGCGCAACACCATTAAGTCCAGCCACCCGCAGCGTCTCGCGCGTCCCGTCACCGCTCCAAACTCTTTCCCTCGTTCGCGAACTTCCTTGGCCTCCAGCTCCGGCATCTCTGTCGGAAACGGGCCGCCGCCCACGCGCGTCGTATAGGCCTTCGAAATCCCGATCACATGTTTGATTTTCGTCGGCGGCACGCCAACACCGGTCGTCGCTCCGCCGGAAATCGCGCTCGACGACGTCACATACGGATACGTCCCATGATCGATGTCCAGCATCGTCCCCTGCGCACCTTCAAACAACACCGACTTCCCTTCATCCAGCGCGCGATTCACCAGTTCGGCCGTGTCGCAGATGTATCCGCGAATCTTCTCGCCCAGCTTGAGCGTCGCTTCCACTTCGTGCGAAAAATCAATGTCCGCTCCGTACGCGCCCTTCGCCAACCTGTTCTTCTCCGCGACAACACGTTCGGCTTTCTTCCGAAACAGCTCCGGCTCCTGCAAATCGCACATGCGCAAACCGCGTCGCGCCATCTTGTCTTCGTATGCCGGCCCGATTCCGCGCGAAGTGGTCCCAATCTTGTCCGCCCCGCGCGCGCTTTCTGCCGCTTTGTCCAATTCGCGGTGATAGGGAAATATCAAATGCGCGCGATTGCTCACGTGCAATCGCCCCTTTACGTCGATCCCCGCCTTCGCCAGCGTCTCAATTTCCGCCACCAGCGCCGCCGGATCCACCACTACTCCCGTGCCAATCACCGCATGCTGCTTCGGCCGCAAAATTCCGCAGGGAATCAGCTGCAAAACGTAGCGGTCCTTGCCAATGATGACCGTGTGCCCCGCATTGTGCCCGCCCGCCACGCGCGCAATGTAATCAAACGACCCCGCAAGGTAGTCCACCACCTTGCCTTTGCCCTCATCGCCCCACTGCGCGCCCACCACTACGACGGATTTCATCCAGGCCCTCTCCAAAGTAGAACAGGCACTCCTGCCTGTTCGTTCTTCCCTAACCCGAACCACACTTCATCGCCTCAGCGATCACTTCCTCTAAACTGCGTTGGAAAGCACCAAGAAACGGCAGGTTCTTATCGTAAGCTCGCCTAGCCCTATACGCAAGCGAGCGACTCAAGGCTTTTTGCGCCTAAAAAACTCGCGAATCCGACCCAGGGAAATCCAATAGAGATCGTCTTCAAAATGAATATGAAAGATCTGTCCCTTGGAAATAGAGTTCGAGTTGACAATGGCCGCGCTGGAGGAGTCTTTCGCCACTACTGTGTAGCGGGAGATCGTGATCTCGCCACCATGCTTTGCATAACAGCGAGTCCTCGTATAGCGCAGCTCCAGTTTTCCGAAGAAGCGTCTCAGCTTCCGCTTTCTTGAGTCTGGAATATCACCCCGCGCCGCAATTTCACGCGCGGTCTTTTGGGCGTCAGACTTCCATATGCCCAGGAGTCGGGAATCGTTCATGGTAATCCCTTACGATAGGTTTGAGGCTTGTTTTTATAGATTCTATATTATAGTCTATTTTATATCGTAACTACCGAAAATCCATGCCCCTCAGCATAAAAAACGCCGAAACCGAGAAGCTCGCCAGAGAAATCTCCAAGGAGACCGGCGAATCCTTGACCGATGCCATCACCAACGCCTTGCGCGATCGGCTTCAACGCTTGCGCGGTCGCCGCCACGCAAAGAACCTTATCCAAGAAGTGGATGACATCCTCCACCGCGTGGATACTCTCCCTGCCTTGGACGACCGCTCCGAAGATGAAATCCTTGGCTACGACTCCCAAGGGATCCCGCACTGATGGTTATCGACACTTCTGCCCTGCTCGCCATCTTCCTCGCCGAGCCCGAGAGGCAGAATTTCCTCGAACACATTCGCCAGGACGGATCTCGCTTGCTGTCCGCACCAAATGCTTTGGAGGCCTCCATTGTGTTAGAAGCTCGTCGCGGTGAAGTGGCAGGTCGCGAGTTCGATCTCTTTCTTCACCGGCTCAACATTGAAATCGTGCCTGTCGACGCTGCACAGGTTGAAGTTGCCCGCGCCGGATGGCGCAGATACGGCAAAGGCCGTCATCCTGCCGGCCTTAACTTTGGAGATTGTTTTGCCTACGCCTTGTCAAAAACGTCTGGCGAGCCGCTATTGGCAAAGGGGAAGGACTTCCCCAAAACGGATGTCCAGTGCCTTTGACCTCTTGAGCAAGTGAACCAACACCAGCCATGAAAGTTTAACTGCTCAATTTGACGTACCGGAAGCACTCCACCAGATGATCGTTCACCATCCCCGTCGCCTGCATGAACGCGTAACAAATTGTCGAGCCCACAAACCCGAACCCCCGCGTCCGCAAATCCTTGCTCATCGCGTCCGATTCCGCCGTCTTCGCCGGCACTCGCTTATGCGTCTTCCAGGCATTCTGTTTCGGTTTACCGCCCACAAATCGCCAGATGTACGCATCAAACGACCCAAACTCCTCCTGCACTTTCAGGAACTCCCGCGCATTCGAAATCGTCGCCGCAATCTTCAGCTTGTTCCGAATAATCCCCGCATCCTTCAAAAGCTCCCGCACTTTCTTTTTGTCGTATCGCGCCACCTTCTCCGCATCGAACCCATCAAACACTTCACGGTACCGCGCCCGCTTCTTCAAAATCGTGTCCCAGCTCAATCCCGCCTGCGCCCCCTCCAGAATCAGCAGTTCAAACAGCCCACGTTCCTCATGCAGAGGAACGCCCCACTCCTTATCGTGATACGGAATATTTAACTCACTCGTCGCCCAGTGGCATCGCACCACTTCGGTAGCCGTCGCCCCACTCATGCCCAGCCATCCCCCCGGCCGTACAGTTAACCAGCCGTTCTTGTTCTCAATTCTGAAGGACTCCGCGCTTGCCTTCAAGCAAATGGAACACCACGCAAAGACTAAGGGCATGTCGCACTCCATTGCACGACATGCCCCGTTGTCCTCTTTGACTTTCTCAATGCGGTTCTGAAGGCGAATTATGCGAAGTGCCGGTCCAGCGCCTTGGTGATCTGATCCTTTGGCAACGCGCCCACAATCTGCTCCACCACTTGCCCATTCTTGAAAAGAAGGAGTGTCGGGATTCCGCGAATGTTGAAGCGCCCGGCCGAGTTCATCGCTTCATCGACGTTCAGCTTCATCACCTTGAGCTTTCCCAGATAGTCGTGCGCAATCTCGGCAACCGTCGGCGCCAGCATGTGGCAAGGACGGCACCACTCGGCCCAGAAATCAACCAGTACCGGCTGACTGTTACTGGCCGTCAGCACTTCCGCTTCAAAATTAGCGTCCGTCGCTGCTTGGATTTTCTCAGTTTGGATATTGTCAGCCATATTGTTTGTCCTCAACAGCTTGCCGCTAGGCCGCTGTTTTGCTCTCCTTTAGTACATCAATTAGATGTTGTAACAGACATTTGGTTTCGTGCCGCCTGCCTTGCGCCCCGAACGGTTAGAGCCGCTTCATACACTTTTGCGTACTCCGCGGCGGGCGCCTTCCAGGAAAAATCTTTGGCCATTCCGTTCAACTGAATGCGCTTCCAGATGCGCTCGTCGGTGCAATGGTGCAAAGCTTGGCGTATCGCATTCATCATCGCGTTGCCAGAATACTCAGCGAACTTGAAGCCGGTTCCCGTGCCGTGCTCCAGATCGAATGGCTCAACCGTGTCGTCCAGCCCGCCCGTTGCTCTCACAATCGGCACCGTACCATACTTCAAGCTGTAGATCTGATTCAACCCGCACGGTTCGTAGCGCGACGGCATCAAGAACATGTCGGCGCCGGCTTCGATTTTATGCGCAATTTCATTGTCGTAGGCGATTTTCACGCCGGCTCGTTCCGGGAACGCGTCCGCTAGCGCCTGAAACAGTTCTTCGTACTTGCGCTCACCGGTTCCCAGCACCACCAGAGAGAGATCCTCTTTCATCATCTCGTACGCCTTCTCCGCGATCAGATCGAATCCCTTTTGGTCCGCGAATCGCGACACTATTCCAATCACCGGGCGAGCCGCGTGTTCCGGTCCAATGCCGAACAATTCCAGCAGGGCTTGTTTGCAAACGTGCTTTCCGCTCAGGTCTTTCGCGGAATACTTCATGGGAATCAGTTTGTCTTTGTCTGGGCTCCAAGCGGAATAATCAACGCCGTTCAAAATGCCAATCAGGCGGTCGGCGCGAGTGCGCACTACGCCGTCCAGTCCGTAACCGTATTCGGGCGTCTGAATTTCCTGCGCGTACCGCTTGCTGACCGTCGTTAGAAAATCCGAATAAATCAGACCGCCCTTCAGAAAATTCACGTTTCCGAAAAACTCCATGCCGGCTGGATGGTACACGCCCAGAGGAATTCCTGCGCGTTCGAGGACATCCTTTGCGAAAAGCCCGTGGTAGCCCATGTTGTGAATCGTGAACACCACGGGAATATCTTTGACCGGCGGATCATCGCTGTACGAAGTGCGCAGCAAAACCGGCACCAATGCGGTCTGCCAGTCGTGGCAGTGAATCACGTCCGCGGGCCAGACATGCTTCACCATTTCGATAGCCGCGCGGCAAAACTCGCTGTACCGCTCCGCGTTGTCCAGAAAGTCGCCCGCACCGTTGCCGTACAAACCGTCGCGATCGAAATATGCGGGGTCCTCGACAAAAAAATACCGAACACCGGAAATCTGCGTGCCATCCAAGATGGCGGGAAATCGCAGACGATTCGCCAATGGAATTGTCACGCTCGGCATCACCACGGCGCCCGCTTTTGCTCCCCGGTACCGCGGCAGAACCACAGCGACTTCATGGCCCTGGGCCACCAGCGCTTTCGGCAGGGCCTCGATCACGTCCGCCAAGCCGCCGGTCTTGGAAAAAGGCAGACCTTCCGATGCTACAAAAAGGATTCTCACTTTTTTCTCTGCACTCGATTCCTTGGACGTCTTTTGCGTACGTCTCTTTTTCGGCGCGTTCACAGGTTTGATCGCATCGTGAGCATTCATTTTACGCTAATAGCCACATTTTGGTCATCAAGACCCAACCGCCCGAACTGATGCACGGTAGGCTCTTCCTGTTACACTTTCGGCGCATGGCTCGTCAACGTCTAGGCCAACATTTTCTTGCGGATGCTGGCTGGCGCGAACAAATCGCGCGCGCTATCGGTGTTTCTCCGCATTCAAACACGGGCTCAGCGATTGCGCAGGATCAACTCTACTGCTGGATTGAAGTCGGGGCCGGCCACGGTGAAATGACCGAGCATCTGGCTTTCACTGGCGCGCCCGTTTACGCGATCGAGCTGGATGCGCTGCTCCTGGCGCGCCTCCATCGCCTCACGAAAAAATTCCCTAATCTCGCGGTCGTTTCCGGCGACGTTCTTGAAACCGATTTGGCCGCTCTCTCTGCTGGACGCCGCATACGTCTCTACGGAAATTTGCCGTACTACATCACGTCGCCGATTCTTCACCATTTTTTTGCGTTCGCGGATCAGATCGATGAAATTCATATCGTGATTCAAGAGGAAGTCGCCCTTCGTCTCACGGCCAAGCCGCAGACGAAGGCCTACGGCTATCTCTCCGTCGTCACGCAACTCTTCACTCGCCCGGAGTGCGTCCTGCGCATCCCGCGCGCTGCGTTCAGCCCTCCGCCGGAAGTCGGCTCTGCACTCGTAACGCTTCGGCTTCCCGGCGAACGCACAAAACTGGCGCTCCCCGATGAACTAGCTTTCTTGGATTTTGTAAAACTGTGTTTTTCGCAGAAGCGAAAAACGTTGGTGAACAACCTGCGGTCGGTCGCGAAACCGGATCGCGTGCGAGAGGCCCTCGCCGAACAGAGTCTGCGGCCGGACGCGCGCGGGGAGCAGCTCTCCGTTTCGCAGTTCGCGGCGTTGCAGACCGCGCTGACGGCCACGGCCTAGCTTTTCTCGCTGTCTTTTTTCTGGGCCGCGAGCAGGCGGTCCGGATAATCGCTCATCATGCCGTCCACGCCGGCGGCCATGAGCAGCCGAATGTGCGCCGGGTGATTCACCGTCCAGCACACGACTTGCAAATCTCTTTTTCGTGCTTCGACGAGCATCGTTGGAGTCACCAGGTCACCGCGCACGACGAGCTGCCGCGCGCCAACCTCCAGCGCGGATTTCAATGGATCGGCGAGCTGCCCGTCATACAAAACGCCGGTCATCAACGTCGGCTCGATCTTGCGCAAACCCGCCAAGATCGAAGGATCAAAAGAAATTACGACTACGCGCGCCACTTCTCCCGATTCGCGAAGCGCTCCGATCAGCGCATGCTCTCCACCCCAGGAGCCGCTGGGCTTCAATTCCAAATAAAATACGACATCGTTCTTTTTGCAAAACTCCAGAATTTCTTCGAGAGTGGGAATCCGTTCTCCCGCGAATTCACTGCCGAACCACGAACCCGCGTCCAGCCGCCGGAGCACGGCGAGAGTTTGATCGTGCACTTTTCCCTGGCCATTGGTTGTGCGGTCCACACTGTCGTCATGAATGGCGACGAAGCGCGCGTCGCGGGAGAGCTGCAAATCCGTCTCGATGAAGGTGGCTCCCAACGCCACGGCCTTCTTGAACGCGGCCAGCGTGTTTTCCGGGGCGTGCCCGGAGGCTCCGCGATGCCCGATGATCAACACTTTGCTGTTCTCTCTCGAGTGGCCATGCTCTAGCCAGCTCTTCTTTCCGGCACGAAACAAATCTGCGCGCCTTCCATTTTGCGTGGGCAATCGACTCCGTTTTTTGTATGCTACCACCTGCGCGCCTGCAACGGGCCATGCACCCCCTGCCTATGCATCTTGAATCTAACCAATAGAAGTCGCCCCAACTGAGTTAAGGAGTAGATTATGAGAAAAGAACTAAGGGCCATGATCACGACGGTGCTGCTAACCGCGCTTTTTGCAACCGTTTCCTCAGCCGCAGCGACGCCTGTGCAGAAATCCAAGAATCAGGGTGAACCAAAGACGGAGAAGCAGTTAATTCGAGAGGTGCATCACGAACTCGTCATGCTGCCCTACTACAGCGTTTTCGATAATCTGGCGTACAAGGTGGAAGGAGACAAAGTCATCCTGGAAGGACAGGTAGTCCGCCCCACGCTCAAGTCCGACGCCGGAGCTGTTGTAAAGAAGCTCGAGGGAGTAGGGTCGGTCGTCAACAATATTGAAGTGCTGCCGCTGTCGCCCATGGATGACCAATTGCGCAGGGCGGTCTACCAGGCGGTTTATGGAGATACGGGGCTTTCGCGTTACGGTTTTTCGGCGGTACCGTCCATTCATATCATCGTGAAAAATGGAAATGTCACACTGGAAGGCGTGGTCGACAACGACTCGGATAAGAACCTGGCGAATCTACGTGCCAGCCAGGTTCCCAACGTTTTTTCAGTGAAGAATAATCTTAGAGTCGTGGGCAGCGGCAAATGAAGCATGGACGAACCCTGGGGAGTGCTATGCCGCCCCTGCAGCTCCGCTCCTCAGCAATTGCCTGGAAATCCGGCGCGCGGTTTCCTTGAGAACGTCGGCTACCTTGGGAAGATTTTCTTCGTCCAGCTGCGTAAGCGTACCGCTGACACCAAGCGCCGCGGTCACGTTTCCCGTGGAATCAAAAATCGGAGCGCCGAGGCATCTTGCGCCGAGACTGTTCTCTTCGTCGTCGACCGCATAGCCTTGCACTCGCACGAGCTCAAGATCAGCGAGCAACCGCGATGCCGTATGGATTGTTTTCGGCGTGCGCTTTTTCATGCCTTGCTGGCGCACGATGGCTTCCAACTCCTGTTTTGGCAGCCATGCCAGAAGCGCTTTTCCTACACTCGTGGAGTGCAAGTACATTCGGCGCCCGACCCAGGTATTCACTTTGAAGAACCCCGGGGCTTCGACCTTTTCGATATAGACGGCTTCGCCCTGGTCCAGGACGGCAAGATGCGCGGTCAAGTGCACACGCTCGACGAGCGAGCGCATGAATGGCAGCGCCACATCCGCGATGTCCAGATTCGACTGTGCGTCTCCGCCGAGGCTGAGAATTTTCAGGCCGAGCCTGTAGCGCCCGGAGGCCGGGTCGCGGTGGAGGTATCCGCGCCGTTCCAAAGTCCGCAAAATGTAGCTGGCCGAGCTTTTGGGGATGGCGAGTTTGTGGCTGATCTCGGAATTGGTGAGCCCATCGCGGCGATGAGCCACGTTTTCAAGGATGTTGAGCGCGCGGTCCACGGCGGTCGCCGGACTCGAATCGGTTCCTGCCATCGGGCACCTCCCTGGATCCCAGAGGCTGACTACGTCCCAAGTATAGAATAGATGTTCAGGATATTGAACAGTCCTCCACAGCGATGAAGCCTGCTTGCCAAAACGGCAACCCGTGTTTGAACATGCGTTCAGCCTATTGAACAGTGATGCCCACTGCGGAAATTACTCATCCCTGGAGTGCAAATTCCTATCGTTTCGTACCGCTTCGGGTTCACAGCGTTTTCGAGGGTTTTGGTGCGTTCTCTATGTGATTGATCATACGGCGGTTACAAAAGGCCAAGAACTCACCCGTGGCCTTCCAATTGCCCATCTTTCCGAGCGTCCGAATCCTAGTTGAAGTCATGCGCCGGAGGATCGAGAGAAATCATGGCAACTGCAACCACGAAACTGAACCGGGCGACTGCGGGTATGCCCTTCTCGAATCGCGTCGTGTCCGTTAACACCGCGCCCGAGGAGTTCGACTTGGAAAGCGGTCTTCCAGCAGGATTTCTCGAGTTTGTGGCACCACTTCATGCGGCCCTCACAGTTCGGCAGCGCGCGCTGGTTGCACGGCGCGAACGTGCACTCGCCGAGGCACACGTGGGCAAATTGCCGGGTTATCTTCCTCCGTCGGTGGCGACTACCAATTCCTGGCACATTGAGTTGCCGGCATGGTGCGCGGATCAGCGCAACCAGATGACCGGGCCCGCCGATGATGCCGAACTCGTCGTGAAAATGCTGAATTCCGGAGCGCCCGGGGTGATGCTCGATCTCGAGGACTCTTGCGCGAACTCCTGGGAAAACACGATCTGCGGGATTGAAAACATTCTGGATGCTCTGGCCGGACGACTGACCTACTTCGACAGGAAGCGAGAGAAGACGGTCGAGATTTTGCAGAGCAAGACCGTAATTTTCACGCGGCCGCGCGGGTTGCATCTCCACCAGGAGGGGATCCTTCCGGGGGAATTGTTACCTGCATCGCTTTTCGACGTGGCGATGGTTGCGTATCAAGCGGATTTCAGCGAGTTGCGGCATCCGCTGTGCTTTTATATTCCGAAATCGGAGTCCGCGGACGAAGCGCTCTGGTGGCGCGATCTTTTCCAGTTGATTGAGAGGGCGAAGGGTCTTCCCAAGGGCTCCATCAAGTGCATGGCGTTGGTGGAGTCGCATCCGCTGGCCTATCAGATGGAAGAGTTTGCATGGAATCTTCGCGAGCACCTTCTGGGTTTGAATCTCGGCCGATGGGACTACATGGCTAGCCTGATTCACTTTAACCTTGAAAATCCGGAGTGGGTGCTTCCGGATCGCAACACGATTCCGCACAACGTGGCGTTTTTCCAAAAATTGCGCGAACTGATACCTGAGATTTGCCATAAACACGGCATCCTGGCGATCGGGGGTATGACCGCGCTGTACCCGAGCCGTGAAGACGCGGAGGTGAACGCGCGGGCATTGAAGATTCTTGCAGAAGACAAGAAGAACGAATCGACATCGCTGATGGATGGCGCGTGGACGGGCCACCCCGATCAAAACGCGATTGCCGTTGCGCAATTTCCAGAACCGAATCAGCTGAGCGCGCGGCCACACAATCAAAATGCGCATCCGAATTTGCGGCCGCTTCCAACGGGCGCGGGAAAACACACTCTTGCGGGAACGCGGGCGGCGGTTCGAACTGTCATTCGCTATCGCCATGGCGTTCTGAATGGAAAGGGAGCAAGTCTGCTCGATGGATACATGGAGGACCTGGCGACTGACCGCATCTATCGTCTGATGATTGCGCAGCGTTTGAATCATTCTAGCTGCGTGAAGATTCTTGATGAGACCGGCGCCGCTGTTCGGCATACTCCGGAATTAATTAGCCAGATTTTTGATGAAGAGCTTGAACGGCTGCTAAATGAGCCCGCAAATGCGAGGAATGCGGCTGCCATGGTTTCTCTGCGCGAAGCGCGCAACTTGAGTGAAGAAATGATCCGGCGACATGAATTCAATCCGGCTTAGACGGTGAGGCATTTCGATTCTATTCAGGGTGAAGTCGACAACGCAGGCTGAGAATTATCGCAAGGAGACGCAGATGTCATCGAATGGAACGAACGGCACCAACGGCAAGACAAATCATTCGCACACGGGCTGGAGCAGCAATTCCAGGTGGGCAGGCATCACGCGTCCGTATTCGTACGAGGATGTGGAGCGGCTGCGCGGGACGATCCAGATCGAGTACACGCTGGCAAGGCTCGGCGCGGAGCGGCTTTGGAATTTGATGCACAGCGAGCCGTACGTTCCTGCGCTGGGCGCGATCACCGGCAACCAAGCAATTGAAATGGTGCAAGCAGGACTAAAAGCGATTTACGGCTCAGGCTGGCAAGTGGCGGCGGATGGGAACACCGCCGGGGATGTTTACCCAGACCAGAGCTTATATCCGTGCGATTCCGCGCCGAATCTTGTGAAGCGCATCAACCGGGCACTTCTCCGCGCGGACCAAATAGAGTCCGCCGAACGGAAACGGAGTGGAACTTATTGGTTTGCACCCATCGTGGCGGACGCGGAAGCAGGATTCGGCGGCTCGCTGAACGCTTACGAACTGATGAAATCGATGATCGAAGCGGGAGCGGCGGGCGTCCATTTTGAAGACCAGCTTTCCTCCGCGAAAAAGTGCGGGCACTTGGGCGGGAAAGTGGTGGTGCCGACGAGGGAATTCATCGAGAAACTGACGGCGGCGCGGCTGGCCGCGGACGTTTGCGGCGTGCCGACGATTCTCATCGCGCGAACAGACGCCAACTCGGCGGGACTGTTGCTATCCGATGCGGACGCGCGCGACCGAGAGTTTATTTACGGTGAGCGGACGCCAGAAGGGTTTTACCAATTTCGCGGCGGGATTGCCGCTGCGATTGCGCGAGGCCTCGCGTACGCGCCTTACGCGGACGTGCTTTGGTGCGAAACGTCGACGCCGGATCTTGGCGAGGCGAAGAAATTCGCGGACGCGATTCACGCAAAATTTCCGGGCAAGCTGCTGGCATACAACTGTTCACCATCGTTCAACTGGAAGAAGAAGCTCGACGACGTGATGATCGCCAATTTTCAGCAAGAGCTAGGGAAGATGGGCTACAAGTTTCAGTTTGTCACGCTGGCGGGATTCCATGCTCTGAACATGTCGATGTTCCATTTGGCACGCGGCTACGCGCAGGCGGGCATGACGGCGTACTCGAAGCTCCAGCAGGAAGAATTCGCGGCGCAGGAGCTGGGGTATCGCGCCGTGACGCATCAGCGATTCGTCGGCACGGGCTACTTCGACGAAATTGCGCAGGTCGTTTCCGGCGGAGCCTCTTCGACAACGGGTCTGGCAGGTTCGACAGAGGCCGCCCAATTCCATCTTGCTGAAGACGTAAGCGGAGCGCATCCGCCCTTGGCGGCTGAAGCACAAACCTCAAGCTAAGGCTCTGAGGTTCGATTCCGCACCGCTGGTTTTGGATTCGTTGAGAAGGGGCCTGAGGAAGGCCCTCCTCCCTATTTGGAATCGCAGGGAATGCAGAAACTATTTGTTCGTCAATTTGTGCCGTTGGAATTCGCGCTTTGCGAGGCGTTTGCATGAGGGGCCTTGCCGATATTCAGATCGTAATTCTGTCCGCTGAAGAAAAGCTGGGCGAGAGTTTGGCTCCCATTTTTCCCGGTGTTCAGTGCATAACCGTCTTGTTGATTCGTGGCGCCCTGGGGAACGATTCGAGCGGGGACAGTGGCAACCGTTTCCCTGCCCTTTAGAATGTCTACTTTTACTTCCGGACCAGAGCCGCTCCATTCAAACTTGTAGTCGCCCGGGGTCAATTGCTTGCCCTGGATGGTGACGCGCTCATAGAGATGTAGCGACTTCTTGTTGGTGTTCCCCGCGAAGACAGTGACGGAAAACAACAAAGAACCGCCGAGCAATATTGCGGAAATCCCAGACACTTTCATATACAACTCCCTTTGGTCTTCTCCAAAAACTGAGACGCGAAAAACACGCTCAAGCTCGCGGAGGCTCATGATTTTTGTTCCATTTAGTTCGATGGACTCTCGGCGCGGGAGGTTTCACCGGTAGGCGAAAAATATCGAAATAATCTTCGTGCAATTCTCCTGTAAGAATTCTCTTGCGAAGCGCTGATGAGTCGCGTTCGATTAAGTTCGTGCTGTTGTGCATTTGGAGAATCATTTGACGAGCCATAGCGGATAGTTTTTGCCACTTGCATGGCCTTAAATTATCTTTGGGCTGCCGCGCGCCGCGCGAGAAGAGAGGGGCACTGTGCCGATACTGCATCCATCAAAACCAACGGAGGGTGTGATTGAAGAAAGGGTTGATGCAATGGATTGGGCGGCTGCCGAACATTTTCTTTCTGAGCGAGGTTACGCGATCACCGCTCCGATACTGACTGGCGAGGAATGTGCGAAGCTGGTTGCTCTTTATAAGGATGAAAATCGGTTTCGCAGCCACATCATCATGGAACGGTATAGATTTGGAATTGGCGATTACAAATATTTCGACAATCCGTTGCCAGAGACCGTCTTGAGTCTTCGGACTGCGGCGTATCCACATTTGGCGGGCATCGCGAACCATTGGGCGGAGGCGCTTGGCGAGACCAACGCGCCATATCCTCTCGAGCACGCCGCTTTTCTAAAGATCTGTCACAAGGCCGGCCAGAAAAAGCCCACACCTCTGATGCTTCATTACGAAGCAGGCGGGTACAACTGTTTGCATCAGGATCTGTATGGCGAGGTTAGTTTTCCGCTGCAGTTGGTGTTGCTGCTGGGGCAAGCAGGGCGAGACTGGGAAGGCGGCGAATTTATTTTAGTGGAGCAGCAGCCGCGGGCGCAATCGAAGGCTGAGGTGGTGAGCGGAAATCAGGGGCAGGCGATCATTTTTACAACTCGATACCGGCCGGTGAAGGGAGCTCGAGGCTTCTATCGCGTAAACCTACGGCATGGCGTCAGCCGAGTGCATCGCGGCACCAGGAATACGTTGGGGATCATTTTCCACGACGCGAAATAGGACTGGACCAAGATATAATTTCGATCATGCGTATGAATCGTCTTCTCCAGAAATTGCGGTTCCTCGGAATTCTTTGCGTACTTCTCGTTGCGCCAGCATTTGCACAAGATGGTAACTGGGAACAGGAACTCGCTGCGTGGCGCGCAGAGCATGTAGCCGAACTGTTGAGGCCCGCGGGCTGGCTGTCACTTACCGGGCTCGAATGGCTGCAGCCAGGCGACAACCCCTTCGGCACAGCAACCGACAACAAGCTTCGGCTAGCCGGGAACGGCGCAGCGCATATCGGCATTCTTCGGCTTGAAGGCAACACCGTCGAACTTCTCCCGCCTACCGGCGGGTTTCCGCCGGATTTGCGAGTGGGGGATGCTCCGGCGAAGGCCCAGATTATTCGTGTGGAAGCGAACAATGACAGGAACGCTCCTCATCTCATGGTGGGCACATTCAACATGTATGTCATCCGGCGCGAAGACCGGTATGCGCTGCGCGTAAAGGACTCGAAATCGCCGACGCTGGTCGGATTCCACGGATTGAACTGGTACAAGCCGGACATGAAATATCGTGTGCAAGCGAAATGGGTACCGTACTATCCCCCGAAGTCGATTACGCTGGCGACGCTGGCGGGGACGACACTTATGAGACCAGTTCCCGGAGCAGCGGAATTCGGGTTAGGCGGGAAAACCTACCGGCTTGAGCCTGTGATTGAAGACCCTGCTGTGCCAAAGCTTTTTTTTATTCTTCGGGATGCGACGAGTGCGACAAAAACGTACCCGGCCTGCCGCTTCCTTTACACGGGGCTGCCAACGCATGGACTCGACAAGCCGGGCGAACTCTTACTGGACTTTAACAAGATCGAGAATCCTCCCTGTGCATACACGGCGTTTGCCACTTGTCCGCTGCCGCCACCGCTGAACCGGCTCCCCATCGCTTTGCCTGTTGGAGAAAAGCGATACCACGAATGAAAGTTAGGATCCTTACAGCAAACAGCTAAAGGAAAGAAGGCACGATGTATCGTGCCCCTACGGATGAATGCGGGGCAGCGCCGCGTGGAGGATTGGAATTTGGCAGCGATCTGTCAGAGAATAAGCGTTGCCTACTAACCATGACACCTAGCGAAGCCAATTCATCTGGAACAAACGATACAAACGCTCGCGAGAAACTTATTGCGCTGCGCCTCGCATTGCTCCGTGTTCACAAGACGCTGCTGGACATGGAGCGCCGCGAATATGAACGCGCCAACGGGAAAGTAACCGTGGGGGAACTTTTCCGGCTGGTCATCGATCACCAGCAGTTCGGCTGGCTTCACAACATCTCCGAATTTGTAGTTCGTCCCGACGAAACTCTTGCCGGAGAAAATCCGGTCACCGCGGAAGACGTTCGCACAGGGATATCGCTTGCCCGTAAAATGTTTGCGCCGTCAGAATCGGGCGACGCCTTCCAGAAGAAATATTTTGATGCGATTCAATCGGACCCTGCCGTGGTGATCGACCATGCGGAACTGGTGCGGCTTTTTAATAACGAGCCGCCCGACGCAAGCTCGTCGTAAATCGTGGATCGCCTTCCCATCAAATTGCGCCGCTTGACTCGGAAAGAACTTCCCTGCGACACGCTAGAACTTGCGAGATTTCTCATCGGCAAGGTCGTTGTCCACGATTTGCGGGAGGGGCGGCTCAGCGGCCGGATTGTAGAAGCGGAAGGCTATCCGCCGGGAGACCCCGCGGGGCACCACTTTCGCGGCCCGACACGGCGGAACGGGTCTTTGTTTCTACGCCCGGGGCATGTGTATGTTTATTTCAATTATGGCATGCACTTCATGCTAAATATCTCCAGCGAGCGGGCGGGCGTTGGCGGCGGTGTGCTGATACGGGCGCTGGAACCTCTCGAAGGAATTGAATTTATGCAGCACCAACGAAAGAACGCTGAATTTCTCGATCTGACGCGCGGCCCGGGGCGGCTTGCCGCAGCCTTGCGGATCGACAGAAGCCTTGACGGGCTGGACCTCTTTTCACGCGGGCCGCTGTGGCTTGGAGAGATCGAACATCGCACGTCTTTCAATGCAGGCGCTGCTTCGAAGGTGACAGTCGCAACTACGGTTCGCATCGGCATCACCCGCGCGGCTGACCGGTTATTTCGCTTCTACGAACTCGGCAGCCCATTCGTAAGCGGCCCGAAGCGGCTGCTTCAACCTGCGCCAAAGAAAATACGAGCAAAAAAGTGAGAACGACTGCGTCTTGCGGTTGGGAATTCTGCTTGAGCGGAAAATTAGGAAGACGAATTCGGCTAATCGCCGCAGGCGTATTGCGCCTGGGAACCTAGGGAGAGGATCTCCGCTCTCTGCTTCGACTTGCTGGATTTTGCCCCTTGCGGGCCTGCGAGGCCCGATGCTGATCGCTGTTGCTTTTGCCTCAAGCGGTCGCGAAGGCTTTCCCGGAGCCTTCTGTGCGCGCGGAAAAGTCGCAGGCGCACTGCAACAGTTGAAATCCCCAAGCGGGCCGACACTTCGTGGGTGGAGTACTGCAAGACATCGCGCAACAGACAGATTTGGCGCAAGTCCGGCGCAAGGTGAGCAATGGCGCTCGCCATCAACGCACGTAATTCCCGGCGAGCGAAGAGCTCTTCGGGATTATCCGTACGCGCTGCGAGGCGGGCGCCGAGGGTCTCCTCCGGTGCGAAACTGGGCTCCTCGAGCGAAACATACTTTCCTTCCCGCCGCTGGCGGATCAAATCGATGGAAGCATTCGTCGTAATGCGAGAGACCCAGGCGTGGAGGTCGTCTTTCCCTTCGTCTTGCTGCCCCGCAAACTGGTTGAGCCGCGAAAACGCTTTCAGCAGAGCTTCTTGACGAGCGTCTTCGGCATCGGCCGCGTTGCCCGTCAAACGCAAGGCGCGCCGGTAAAGACCCGGGGCGTAGGGCATGACCATTTCGGCAAAAGCCTGGCCGTTGCCAAGTCTCGCCTCCGCAAGAACTTTGCGTTTGGAGGCAGTCGAGGCGTTGAGGGCGCCAGTTGGCTTAAGACTATATCTCTGCAAGGCTACCGTTGCAGTGCTCATAGCGCTGCGGAGAGTCGCACCTCGAGCGCCAGCGGCGCGGCCATCTAAATCATTGAAAACACTGGAGTAATTGAGGAATTGCGGTGGTGAGGCGCGCAATAGACCGTCCGAGTGTGGGACGGAGCGTCCCGTTTCCGGTCAGTAGGTATATCTCCGAACTGCCAAGAGCGTGGTGCTTAGGAGAGAAGGCAGCCGGACTTGGAAAATGCCAGATTGGTGCGCCAGCCTAGTTTTAGGGAGTAACAGGGAAGGCTGAACGGAACTAGGCTTTGAGTATTGGAGCTGTCTGGCATAGACTCGCGGCAATTTCTCGGAGGTTCACACATGCAAACGAGTCGAAGAAGTTTTCTTGGAGCGATGAGTGCGGCGGCGGCGCTCCGAGTGGTAGGAGAAACAGCCATTCCCGGAGCCTCGAGCGCCGTCCCACGCGAACCGAAGAGCCCGGCGGCCGCAGGAGAAAAGCAATTGTTTTGGGTGGCGGCCTCGACTCCCTGCGACAAAAATCTGAATTTCGATCCGGAACTGTATAAGGACCTATTAGCTTACCTGAAAGAAAAAGGGGCCGATGGAGTGGTGGTGCTCGGCACCACGGGAGAGTTTCCTTCGTTTTCGGTGGAGGAGCGCAAGAAAATTGCCGAAACGGCTTTCAAGCACAGGAATGGATTGAATCTCATTGTGTCGCCCGGCACGGCTAATTTCCCCGAAACGCTCGAGCTGTCGAAGCACGCGCAGGAAAACGGCGCGGACGGTTTGTTGATCGTTCCGCCCTTCTATTACAAGCATCCAAAGTTGGAAGGATTGACGAAATATTTCTCGCTGATTTTTGAAAAGGTGACGATTCCGATCAATCTGTACCACATTCCATTTGCCACGGGCATTCCCATTTCGCTCGATCTGATGCACAGCCTGGAAAAATATCCGAACCTTGCGGGAATAAAGGATTCCAGCTCGGATGAAGAGGATTATCACAAGTTTGTTGCGGAATTCCCCAAGCTGAACATGCGCACGGGAACGACGCACAACTTGAAATACGCCATGGACAATGGGATGGGCGCGATTCTGGCGGAGGGCAACAATTTCACGGCGCTCATTGCGGCGGTATTTGCGGCAAAACGAGCGGGAAAGGAAATCGCCGCGCCATTGGCAAAATTTGAGACGGCGCTGAAATTGCTGCGTGCCGGCGGAGTGGACGAATACGGGCCGATGAAATACGCGCTCAGCCTGCAGATGGGGACGCGCCAGTTTTATCAGCGGCCGCCGAACTCCGATGTCACCGAGGAGCAGAAAGCGACAATCAAGGAAGCCCTGGAAGAAATCAAGAAACTGGATTGAGAGCTGCGTCTGAAACGGTTCGAACTGCGGAAGTAGCGGAGGAGTGGCGATGCTACGCGGGAAAAAATGCGGATGGAGCCTGGGAATATTGTGGATAAGCGCGGGGCTCGCCTTGCTGCCCGCGCAAACGCCGGCGCAGTATCGCGCCAAGGATACGGAGTGGCCAAGTTATGCGGCGGATCTGGCTGGTACGCGCTATCGTCCGCTGGAGCAAATCAATGCCTCGAATTTCAACGACCTGGAAGTCGCGTGGCGGATAAAAACAGATAATTTCGGCAACCGCCCCGAATACAAGCTCGAGGGCACACCCCTGATGGTGAATGATGTTTTGTATGCGACGGCCGGATCGCGGCGCGCCGTGATCGCGCTAGATGCGGCCACCGGCGAACTGCTCTGGATACACGGCGAACATGAAGGCGAACGCGGTGCGGCCGCTCCCAGGCAACTTTCGGGGCGTGGTTTGGCGTATTGGTCCGACGGCAAAGAGGAACGAATCTTCTATGTGACACCGGGTTACCGGCTCATCTGCTTGAATGCAAAAACCGGCACGCCGGTTGCGTCCTTCGGTAAGGGCGGGGCGCTGGATCTAAAGTTGGATGATGATCAGACGATCTTTCCAGATTTGGCTACGGGCGAAATCGGAGTTCAGTCGGCACCGGTGGTGGCAAAAGAAACAGTGATCGTGGGCGCGGCTTTTCGCGAAGGAATGACGCCGAAAAGCATGAAGAACAATAAGGGCTACGTGCGCGGATTCGACGTTCGCACTGGCAAGCGGCTTTGGATATTTCACACCATCCCGAAGCGGGGCGAGTTTGGTTATGACACGTGGTTGAATGATTCCGCGGAGTATACGGGAAACACGGGAGTATGGACGCAAATCACCGTCGATGAGCAGCTTGGGCTGGTCTATTTGCCAGTCGAATCACCGACCAGCGATTACTATGGAGGGCAACGGCCGGGAAACAATTTGTTCGGCGAGAGTTTGGTATGTGTGGATTTGAAAACCGGGCAGCGGAAGTGGCACTTCCAATTAGTGCACCATCCGTTGTGGGATATGGATATTTCTTCCGCGCCCATCCTTGCGGACATCGTGGTCGACGGCAAACCGATCAAAGCAGTGGCACAGCCGTCAAAACAAGGATTTCTATACGTGTTTGATCGCATCACTGGCAAGCCAGTTTGGCCAATTGAAGAGCAAAAAGTTGAGCAGGGCAGCGTGCCTGGCGAGTGGTATTCAAAGACGCAGGCAATACCCACGAAGCCGCCGGCGTATAGCCGCAATGGAGTGTCCATCGACGATTTGATCGACTTCAATCCGGGGCTGCGCGAGCAGGCAAAGGCCATTGCTTCCAAGTACCACCTCGGCCCTGTATTTACTCCGCCCGTCGAGAGCAAATTGGACGGCCCGCTTGGGACTCTCACACTGGGAACGGCGTCCGGCGGAACGAACTGGCCGGGCGGCTCGTACGATCCGGAAACGCACATCGCTTACCTGTATGCGTGCAATGCTTGCGTGGAGCCGATCGGACTGGTTCCCGCGCCGAAGGATGTGTCCGATTTGAATTACATCGCGGGCGTCGCCGGACACGAGGTGGGCATCCTGAGAGGGCCAGGCGAAAACGCCGGCGCGGATTCGCCGATGCCACCGAAGAAAACAACAGCAAGTTCGTACGTCCGAATGAACGTGGACGGACTTCCGTTGATCAAGCCACCCTACGGAACGATCACCGCCATTAACCTCAACGAAGGGAATATTCTTTGGCAGGTCGCGCACGGGGAAACGCCAGACGTGGTGCGAAGTTATCCTGCGTTTAAAGGATTGAATATACCGCGGACTGGGCAGCAGACGTACAACATCGGGACGCTGGTCACCAAGACGCTGGTGATCGCCGGCGAGGGGCAAGTGACGACAACCGCGGACCATCCACGGGGAGCGATGCTGCGCGCGTATGACAAAACCACGGGGAAAGAGGTGGGCGCGGTGTACATGCCGGCACCGCAAAGTGGATCGCCGATGACGTACATGGTGAAGGGCAAGCAGTATATCGTGGTGGCGGTTAGCGGCGGGCCTTATTCCGGTGAGTATATCGCTTACACGCTGCCGTCGACGGCAGAATGAACGGAGCGGCGTGGTGAAACTCTTTAGCGGACTGGCTGCGTTCCTTTGTCTTGTGGCGGTTGGCCCTTCTCGCGGTGTTAGTCTGGCGCAGGAACCAGCCGCGGTGGAATCGCGCTCGGTGTGGGACGGCGTTTTTACCGAAGAACAGGCGAGGCGCGGCGAGGCGCTCTACCACAAGGAATGCAAGAGCTGTCACGGCGAGACGCTTGCCGGAGGTGAATCGGCGCCGCCGCTGACTGGTGGAGCGTTCCTTTCCAATTGGAATGGACTGACGCTGGGCGATTTGTTCGAGCGAATTCGCAAGACCATGCCGCAAAATTCTCCGGGAAAGTTGAATCGCCAGCAGAACGCCGACATTCTCGCGTACACATTGAGCGCCAATAAATTCCCTGCGGGAAAAACGGAGCTATCACGGCAAACGGAGTTCCTAAAAGAGATACGTTTCGAAGCGATGAAACGGGAGCCGCGTAAGTAATCAGAAAATGGCCCAGCGCTCGTCGCTGCGGCCAAAGAGACGGTCTGCAAAATTCACCTACGGAGGTTCGAATCATGCAAAGCAGAAAGCTGATGATTCCCGCAATGGTAATTTTGGCGGCGCTAGCCGGTTATATCGCGGGATATGCGGCGAGACCAAATCCGCAAGAGGTCTTGAGCGGGAACATTGATGATTTTTCGTTGATTCCGAGCGCGGCCGCCCAGGAAAATAAGCAAGAGAATAAAACTGAAGTACTGCCCTTCGGATTCAATTCGCCGCGACACCCGCCGCTCGCGCCCGACGCACCGCCTGTAACATTCTGGAATATCGACGACATAAAGAAGGCGCATGCGGAAATGGCAGAGAAGGCGGCGAAGCTGGTGGCGCAGGCCGGCAGCGGGAGTTCGCAATCGATCGGCGGGGGGCCGGTGCACATCCAGTCGCGTAATTTCAGCATGTTCATGTTGTATCGCATGCATCGGGAGCAGCCGGTGCTGAGTTTGACGAAGGTGAACAGCGTCTGGGACGACGCCGAGATGCATGCCGGGGCTTACGATTTCTACGTGATCACCGGCGGCACCGGCGAAATGATTGTGGGCGGCAAAATTGCCAACCGGCAGAATCTGATGGATAAGGATGGGCCTGTTCCCGGCGAGTATCGCGGGCAGCCGATCATCGGCGGGCAAACTTTTAAGGTGAAAGCCGGCGACTGGCTTCTCATTCCGCCGGACACACCGCACCAGCCTAAGCCGGATGCAGGAGGCTTCAGCTACTTCATTATGAAGATCAACGTGGGAATTTATCCCTGGAGCCTGGTGCGCTAAGGCGGCGACTCCGAATTAGTGCGCGGAGTGACGCTTCGCGTCAGGCGCGAGATTTTCGTAAACCTTACCGCCCTTCATTACGAACACCACGCGGCGAGCGGCGGTGACGTCGCGAAAAGGGTCCCCGTCCATGGCAATGATATCCGCGTCCATACCTGGCGCGATAACTCCAATTTTGTCCTGTAAGCCGAGCGATTCCGCGGAACTCGAAGTTGCGGAGATAACCGCGGCCATCGGGTCCTGGCCACCATCACGCACGCGCACGATGAATTCTTCCGCGTTGCGTCCGTGTGCGCCCGCGACCGCGTCGGTGCCGTAAACAATCTTTAGATCTTTGTGTTTCAGCGCTTTTTTGAAAGTGTTCAGGACGATGGCAATTCCCTTTTCCATGAAGGCGAAGCCCTGTTCGTTGTAATTTCCGATTCCGAGGAATTTTTCCTTGTTTTCGAGATAGTTTTGCAGGACGAGACCGATGTTGGGATCGTAGTAGGTGCCGTGCTGGGCCATGAGCGCGAATACGTCGTCGGTAACGTAGGCGCCGTGCTCGATCGCCGTGCAGCCTGCAAGCGTCGCGGCTTTTGCGGATTCCGCGGAGTGCGCGTGAACGATGGTGCGCAGGCCGAGGGACTTGGCTTCGCCGCAGGCCGCCTGAAGTTGCTCGTCTGTCATGGTCTGAGTGCCGCCCTCGCGGATGCTTTTGGATGCGAACAGTTTGATGAAGTCCGCGCCCTGTTGTTTTCTTTCGCGGACGAGTTCGCGGAGTTTTTCTGGCGGGCCGCTCTTCTCGTCCAGAGGCTCGAGCGAAGTGAGCAGGCGCGGACCGGGGATGATTCCGCGAGCGATGGCGTCGCGCAATTGCTTGTCTTCGGGCGAGCCGGGGCTCTGGATGGTCGTGAATCCGGCGTTAAGAGTGAGGATGGCGTTGTCCGCGGCGTGGAGCATGGCGCGGACGGGAGGTTCGTCTTTTCCGGCAAGACGGCCATTATCGAAATGCCAGAAGATGTGGGCGTGCGTGTCGATCCAGCCGGGAGTGACGGTCAAGCTCGCGAGATCGTATGTTATCGCGCTTGCAGGCACGTCTCCGCCGATACGCACGATCTTGCCGCCTTCGACGACGATAATCGTGTTGTGGAGAACCTGGCCCCTGCCGTCGAGAATGGTCGCGGCTTTCAGAACGATGGGATGTTCCTGGCCCATGACAAGGGGCACGGCCAAGGGCGCTGCAAGCAGGGCCAATACAAGTACAATCCGCAGAAACCTCTGCATGTCTGTTCCTTCCCTACCCGTCCGCGGACATATTACATCTCGGGCGGATGAATGTATCGACGCGCGTTTTGTGTCTCGATACTTTAGGAAACTCATTAGCAAGGGAGTGATTTGAGGAGGTGGATCGCGCCGCTTTCACTTGCTCAGTCCTCGTCAATAGGCCGCACGTGGGCCGTGAGCCATTCTCGAATCTGGCGAATGCGGAATTCTCTCTTGCTGATGGAGTCGAGCATGAATCTGTTTGCAGCTTTCGGCTCCAAATCAAGGTAATGGCCGTTGATGCGGAGAAAAGTGTCGGTTGCGGCCAAGCTGATTCTTTTGTTGCCATCGAGGAAAGCATGGTTGTTTGCAAGAGACTCCATGAGGGCCGCGGCTTCGTGGATGAGGTCGTCGTGGTAGCCATTCTGGGGACGAAAGATAGCCGCTTCGAGGAGGCCCCGGTCACGAAGGCCGTGGATGCCGCCAAATTCATCACTGAGCTGACGATGCATCTCGATGGCCTCGGCGACGGTCAGGTAGATGTAGCGAGGCGAGATATCCTTTTCCGTGGCCACAGAATTTACTTTGCCAGGAGATGATGGAGCTTACGGTTCTTGTCGGTAGAGCGGCGGAATTGGTTCATGACTTCGGGACGCACTGTGCCCTGAGAAGGAACCACGAAGCGGATGTAATGTTCGAGGGCTTTCTCAAGAAGAAAGCGGCGGGACTGTCCGTTTTCCTTGGCGAGCATAGATAGCTCCTGATAGAGGCGCGCATCCATTTCCAGGCCGATCTTTTTGGTAAGCGTTTTGGGCACGGGTTCCCCTCCAGAAAGAGCTTACGCCCCTGGAGTACATAAGTCTAGAGAATTCTAGAATTGGCTTCCAATCTCCGGCAAGCGCGTGGGCTATCGTTTGTCGCGCATGCCCCTGCGTTCTTGCCTGGGAGAAATGTTTACTTGCTTGCTGGAGTGAGGACGATGCTGCGAAACATCACGTGGCCCTTTTCGCTGCCCTGGAGGTAGATGGGACCGGGCAGCTCTTCGTGGCTGTCGAGGGCGCCGCCGGTGATGCCGGGGATTTCCTTATTGTCGATGACGGTCTGGCCGTTCTGAACGACGGTGACCATCCGGCCGAGAAGGGTGATGTCGAAGGTCTGCCATTCGCCGGGCTTGCGCGGAAGTTCCGGAGTGGGGGCGAGGAAACCGTACACGCCGCCGGTGTGGTGGCTCGGCGGTTCCGAAGCGGACTCGGTTTCGATCTGAACCTCGTATCGGCCACGGAGATACACGCCGCTGTTGGAATCGGGGCCGCAGTTAAATTCGACATGCAGCTTGAAATCTTCAAATTTGGAATTATTGACCAGCTCGGGGCCATTGCCGGGGGTGGTTAGCAGGCCGTTTTCAACTTTCCAAGCGGGGGATGCGCCGGGCTTGTCCTCGTGCCAGCCGGTCAAATCCTTCCCGTTGAAGAGAGGGATCGGAGCGGCCCACTTTGGTGACAAGGCCCGCTGCAGAGACGGCGCTCTGCGACCGGTCCATTGCCAGGTTTTGCCGTCCGGCCCGTTTAGAGTGCCCGAAAGAGTCTTGCCTTCGAGGGCGCCTTCGAAAACCAAGTCCGACTTGCTGTCTTCCTCTGCCTTGGGAGAAACGAATTTCACGTGACCATCGGAGATTTCCGCGCTGGGAAGCGGGCGTGCGTTTCCCCAGCGGCCTACCATCTCAGCTTTTAGGTGGCCATTTTCTTCGCGAAGTTCCAACCACGAGGGATACTCGCGGTCCGGCGCTTTGAGCGTCAAATCCCAGCGGCCTAGAAAGGCCTTGGAAGACACCGAAGAAGGATTAGTTCCAGATTTTTCGGTTTGAGAACGCGCCACAACCGAGAGCGTCATGACCGGGATCAACGCGAACATCACGCTACGGAGTTTCATAAGGGGATGAATCCTTTCTGCACATCGTCGAGGTATGGATTGGGGCTAGCGGTGTCTTTACTGATCCTTTTCCAGGTACTCGTCCGGAACGTCATCCTCCGGGACTTCATGCGTCCTGATCTCACCTTCATCGGCATCCCGTACGTCCTGCACGCCCTTTACGACTTCGGCTTCAAACGCGTTTCCTTCCTCAAGCAATTCATCCACGCTCTCGGAATCTGCGCCCGCGCGGTTTGACAAGCCCTGCAAATCGCCGGACTGGCCCCCCGAGCCCGCCCCCAAGCCCTTGGGCTCGAACACCACCCTGTCCGCCCTCTCGCTCTTGCCCCGCACTCTCTGTTTCTTTCGTGCTTTCTTCTTCGGAGCGGCCTTTTTCGCGACGACCGTATTCTTGGAAGTGCGCTTTGTGAGCCGCCGGTTCCTGCTCCGGACTTTCTTCGAGCTTGTCTGCTTCTTCTTTTTCTTCTTGTTCCTCTTGGTAGCCATGGCTGGAGTTTACCACCGACGGGCCAAATCGCGCTCATTTCCGCCCCTGGGAACGGCGGGAGGAAGTGCGGGCAGGAGATGGGATCGTATCGCCCATGAGGCACGGCTTGCAAAGCGGCGCAACAACCTCTACTCTGCTTGCCCGGAGCTGCCGAAAGGGCCGAATTCCTTGTCTGACCTCACTCCCGATCTTCTCGTCGGATTCATCTGGTACGTAGCGTTTCTCTTTTCTACAACGTGTCACGAAGCCGCGCACGCTTTTGTAGCCAAGATGGGAGGCGACGAAACGGCGGCTCTCGGCGGGCAGGTTTCGCTGAACCCGGTGCCGCACATGCGGCGCGAGCCCTGGGGCATGATTGTGATCCCGCTCCTGTCGTTTCTTGCTATGCACACCATGTTTGGATGGGCAAGCGCGCCGTTCGACCCCCTCTGGGAACGGCGGCATCCCCGCCGCTCGGCGTGGATGGCTTTGGCCGGGCCGACGGCAAATTTTTCGCTAATGTTTTTGGCGGTGATTGGGCTGCGAGTTGGAGCCATCGCGGGATGGTTTCATCGAGATCCGGTAACGCACAATCTGGATTTCGCGGCCACTACTCTGCTCATCTTCTTCTCTCTGAACCTTCTGCTGGGCACATTCAATCTTCTGCCGGTGGTGCCTCTCGACGGCAGCACGGTAATCATGCTGTTCATGAGTGAAAAGACCGCGCAGAAGTACCTTGACTGGTTGCGCGGCAACAGCTTTGCCCTAGCCGGGCTCCTGGTCGGAATACTTCTGTTTCGATACATCTATGATCCAATCAATACTTTTGTAAGCGCGCTGCTGCTTCCGGGCCATATCTAGTGCCCCGTATCTGAACAGTTCGCCACGGGATGTCACTCCGGCGAACAATTTCAAGATTCTCCGGCTGAACCAAATCTCCCTTTTTCAGCAACTTACAAAACGAGGTAAGTGGCACTTCGGCTGCATTTCAATGGGGGGAGGCCAGAGATGCATCGTTGCGCCCCATTATGCGGAACCCGATTGTTTGCCGTGGAGGTATCCGGCTGGGACTGCGCTGATAATTTCTTCGTGGAAGGATGTGATTTGGTTTGGAACGAAGATACCGGCCGACATGTGGTGCTCAATCGGAGCTTGCGCGAGAACGCGGTCCTCTTTGTACGGCTCCGGGAGGCTGAAATGGTCGACCGTTCTCACCCTATCGTCTACGAGGCCCAGCTTATGGGAAGAACGCCGGGTGGACAACGGCAGTTTCACCTAACGACAGTGGTCCCGCGCGTGAAAGAACCAACAGGTCCAGCAAGTTAGGCGGCGAGGCCATCGGAAGACCGAGTTAAGACAGAGAAAGAAGGCAAGAAACTGGAAGTTCCGCGCCGAAACGAGACGGTGACCCAATTTGGAAAGTACCGGTTCGTGGCGGGTGCGACTGCGGGCCTGCGTCAACTCGCTCCAAGAGGCAAACAAGCCGAGCGAGGCCGCTAAGTGCCTGATTCTCTTTGATCAGCGAGCGTTGTGTCAGAGAAGACCCGGGAATGGGATTGCGTCAAGCTTGGAGGAAACAGTTCAGGGGATGGCATGAGCGTTGCGAGTGCAATGGGCGTGGCACACGCACTTACCAAAGCTGTCGAATTTTCGGCGCCGAAAACCTGTTTGACGCCGTGCATTCTGGACGAGGATCACTCCCAGCTGGACATGCTGTCCGCCATCATGGAGGAGATGGGCTATGAAGCGATCACGACGTCTGAGCCTGAAGAGGCCCTGAGGCTGGTGCGGACCGGCCGTTGCCGGCTGGTACTTGCAGACGTAAAAATGCCTGGCATGAACGGCTATGAATTTCTCGATCAGATGTTGCGAGTCGACCCCGGGATACACATCATTGTGATGACCGGAGAATATACGCTGGAATCGGCTTTGGAGGCCATCCGGCGTGGCGCAACGGATTTTCTGCCGAAACCGATCGACCGGGTCCGGTTAAAGAAAACATTGGATGAAGTGGCGACGGTGTATGACCAGCGGCGGCGGGTGCGCGCACTCGAAGAACAACTCCTGCGGGACCTGGAGTTCCACGGGATTGTGGGAAAAAGCCCGGTGATGCTGGAGGTCTTCGATTTCGCGCGGAAAGTGGCGAAGCATTACACGAACGTGCTGCTGGTGGGCTCCACGGGAACGGGGAAAGAGCTGGTCGCGCGTGCCATCCACAAGATAAGCCCTGTGAACCAGCAGAAGCTGGCGATCTGCAACTGTTCCGCGATGGTGGATACGCTTCTCGAGAGCCAGCTTTTTGGACATGTGCGGGGCTCTTTTACGGGGGCAACGGACACGCGGCCGGGTCTGTTCGAATACGCGAATAATGGGACCGTGTTCCTCGACGAGATTGGCGAAACGTCCCTGCCCATGCAAGCCAAACTGTTGCGGGTGATTCAGAACCGGGAAATCCAGCGAGTGGGATCTCCGGAGGTCCGGCAGGTAAACGTCCGTCTGATTGCGGCGACCAACCGGGATCTTCGCGCGGAAGTACTGGCAGGCCGCTTCCGGGAGGATCTGTTCTACCGGTTAAGCTCGATTCAAATCCGGGTGCCCTCGTTGACGGAACGGCTCGAGGACATCCCTCTGCTGGTGCAATATTTTCTGAAAAAATATAACGACGTTTACGGGAAAAACATCTCGGGGCTGGCGCGGCGGGCGCAAACTGTGCTTCTGCAGCATGCGTGGCCTGGAAATGTGCGAGAACTGGAGAACGTGATTGCCACCGGGGCCATCACCGCAACGGGCGATTTCATCGATCTGGCGGACCTGCCTGAGCATCTGCAGCATCGCAACCCGCTAACGCCGGAGGGCGATGACTGGCGGCCGCTCGCGCTCGACGACGTGCGCAAAGTGCATATCCAGCGAGTGCTTGAGCTCTGCCAGGGGAACCGCTTGCGGGCTTCACAAATCCTCGGAATCGGGCGAACAAGCCTCTACCGCTACTTGAAACGCGACGGCCACGACGTGCGTTCTCGCGAAAAAAGCGGCGGCGCAGCCGCCTGAGACACAACCAGCCGCGAACAGGACCCTGTCTCGTATAAAAGAGGAATTATTCGCCCCGGGCACTGGCTGGAGGCACCGTGTTCCTCCGAGGAACACTGTCCCGCGTTGACGCAATAAGCCTCTTCGGCGGCATTTGCAAGACGAGGAAAACGCAGTGTTTGCATCGAAGCCGTTTGGCAAGCGCACTGCACGTAAGACAAGCGCATTTAGAACTTGAATCCAGCAACGACGTCCAGGAACAGACGAGTTGAATGAACAAGGGATTAAGAATCAGGGAGAATTACGCGAAAACGGATGCCGATGATTTGCGACAGACCTTCGCCAAAAAGTGCCTGCCATCAGTGGTTCCTCGGCGTACCTGCCAAACAACTAGCCAGAACCCCCACGAGCGCCGCTGTTTCCAGACCTGAAGGGAGTGCGGCGCTCCTTTCCTCTCCTCTCCAGTCAAGCAACACGCCGAGGATTGCCCGTACGGGAGGTGTTTGCAGCGTAATGCGGCGTGTTTTACGATATTCCAGCAGGAAAGGCGCTCACGGGCGCGCGCCCGCCGCCATGCGAATTCTTTGACTTCAATCCGTATGAACTCACCCATCCTCTATCCGTATTAAGCCGGTTTGACATCACGTTATAAACCATATTGAATTATCTTCTCGCTCTCGTTCTGCTCAAGGGGGCTTCCCAATGCGTGCGAACAAACTCTCACTCATTCTTCTGGTTCTCGCAGCCTCTGTGCCGTCCCTGCGCGCGCAGGTATCGGCAAGCATCGCCGGAGTGATTAGCGATTCATCCGGAGCGCGAGTCCCCGCGGCTACCGTTGCGACCAAGAACCTCGAAACCGGAGCGATCCGCAACTCGGTGACGGATGAGGCGGGACGTTACCAGGTGTTGGCCTTGCCTGTCGGTGACTATGAACTCACAGTCTCAAAGGCTGGATTTCAGGAACTAGTCCGAAGCGGAATCCACCTGGCCGTGGGACAAGAGGCGGCGGTGGATTTCACGCTACGAGTGGGGGTGATAAAACAACGGGTCAACGTAGAGGAAAAGACGCCGGTAGTCAACACAACGACGAGAGATATGTCGGGGCTCGTAGGAGAGCGGCAGGTGAAGGAACTGCCGCTAAACGGACGAAGCTACGATCTGCTGCTGCCGCTCAATTCAGGCATCGTGAATTTCAGTTCGCAGAAAACCGGCGGGACGGGAATCTCGAATTCCACGACCGCAAACAACTTCGCCGTTTCCGGTAACCGGCCGCAGCAAAACATCTTTTTGCTGAATGGAGTGGAATACTCCGGCGCCGCGGAGAACAACATGCAGCCCGGCGGAACGAGCGGGATGCTGCTGGGTGTGGACGCAGTACGCGAATTCAACGTAGAGCGCGACACCTACAGCGCGGCACTCGGAAAACACCCGGGCGGCCAGGTGCTCATCGTTACGCAATCGGGAAGCAACCAGTGGCACGGGTCGGTCTACGAATTCCTGCGCAACGGCGCGCTCGACGCGGCGAACTTTTTCGATCAAGCTCCGGCGCCGCCTTTCCAGCGCAACCAGTTCGGCGTGTCCGCGGGCGGGCCTATCCAGCGGGAGAAAACTTTTATGTTCGGTAACTACGAGGGCTTTCGCCAAAGCTTGCGCCAGACATCCGCGGCCTTCGTGCCCGATTCGGCTTCGCGAGCAGCGGCCGTGGCCAGCGTTCAGCCTCTGCTGAATCTGTGGCCTGTGGCGCCTCCCGGCGCTCCGGATTTCAACGGCATCGCGGAAGTCTTCAGCAGCCCGCTACAAACCATTCGGGAGGATTTTGGAACCGCGCGGCTTGACCACATTTTTTCGCGGAATGACACGCTGGCATCGGTCTATACGGCCGATGACGGGCGGGACGTGACGGCGACACCTGCGAATCCCTACAGCACGGACCTCGTCACTCTGCGAGAGCAGGTAGTGAGTCTCGAGGAGACGCACGTTTTCTCGCCGGCGTGGCTAAATACCGCAAGAGTTGGCTACACGCGCGCGGGCTATTATTTTACGGGAGAACCCACGGCGGGGACTCCCGCGGCCAGCGTTCCGGGTTTTCTGAGCGGGCTGCCTGTCGGCGCCGTAGTGGTTGGCGGAAGCGCGGCGTCGAACCCGCAGGCGCAAGTGGGGCTGGCGGGAAGCAACAACGGAAGCAATCTGCGAGTCCACAGGAATTTATACACGTTGGAGGATCGCGTGACGTTGACGCGAGGGCGGCACCAGCTCAGCTTGGGGATGTGGCTCCAGCCGTTCCAGTCGAACGAGACGATTGCGCTGAGTCAGTATGGGCAAGCAACTTTTGCAAGCCTTACGACATTTCTTCAGGGGACTATCGGGAGCTTCCTATTTGACCCGGCTCCGACGGAGATGAATTGGCGGTCGTTGTTTGGAGCCTGGTACCTGGAAGACGTCATGCGGGTCACAAGGAAGCTGATGCTTTCGATCGGTTATAGAGAAGAATTTTCCACGGGCTGGAATGAAGCGCACGGACGCTCGGCAAACTATGTTTTCAACAATGGCGTGATTCAAACGCAGCCGCACGCAGGCACTTCGCTTTTCACGGCAAACAACGCAAAGTTTCTTCCGCAGCCCCGCATCGGCATCGCGTGGAGCCCCTTCAGCGTGAAGACAGCGTTTCGGGCGGGTTTTGGACTCTACAACGACTTGCAGGACGCGCTGGGATATCGCGCGGACCAAAACGCGCCGTTCAATCCAGCTTACAGTGTTCCGTCGTTGGCGGTATCTAGTCTGCCGATCGATCCGTTCGCGCCGGTTCCGGCGACGGCAAGACTGGTGCCCGGGGGCGTGCAGCCGGACATGCAAACTCCGACGCTGATCTCGTGGTCGCTGCGCGCCCAACGGCAACTCTCCCCAAACACCTCCCTAACCGTCGGTTATGTGGGTTCGCACGGGTATCACGAAATAGTTGGGGTGGACGCCAACGAGCCGACTCCGGTGATCTGTCCGGCGTCGCCATGCCCGGCGGTGTTTCCAACATACGATCCGTCGCAGCCGATCTCAGCCACTAACTCGCCCACCATCGGCTTTCCGGTTGGTTCGCCGCTGGCGGGAGCGCCCGTGCCGGCCGGGATGTCTTACATTCCCTTGGGAACGCCAAGACCAAATCCGGCCCTTGCCAATACTTGGACGTGGTTTTCGCGGGGCGACAGTTCTTACCATGCACTGCAGGTGGACGTGACGCGCCGCATCAGTCAGGGCCTCTCGGTGCGCGGGGTGTATACCTGGTCAAAGACCTTGGACGACGGAGATTCCTTGAACCAGACCACGGCGGGAAATGCTCCGGGACTAGTCTCCAATCCCTTTCTTCTCGCTTCCGACAAAGGCCTGGCGACATTTGATGTGCGGAACGTAAGCGTCATCAACGTGATCTACGAGCTGCCATTCGGCCGCGGCAAGCTTCCTGCAAGTGACTTGGAAGGCTGGAGGGACCGGCTGGTGGGCGGCTGGTCCGTTGCGGCCATCATCACCGCGCAATCGGGGTTTCCCTTTACTCCGCAACTCAGCTACAACCCATCCAATAACGGCGATACGCGCAATCCCGTGAGACCTTTCCTGAATCCGAACTTTACAGGCAGCGTCGTCCTGGGAAAGCCGGAACAATGGTTCAACCCCGCAGCGTTTATCGCGCCGCCTGTGGCCAGCGGCTTTTTTGGCAATGCCGGCAGGGACACCTACATTGGCCCGGGGCTTGCTACCTGGGATTTCTCTGTTCTTAAGGACACCAGGATTCATGAACGGCTGAGCATGCAATTCCGAGCGGAACTCTTCAACATTTTGAACCGGGCGAACTTCAATACTCCGAACCTCATCGTGTTTACCCCGCCGACCGCGGCAAATCTCACCGGCCTTTCCGGAACGGCGGGCGCGATTACGAGCACGTCAACCACAGCGCGTCAGGTGCAATTCGGGCTGAAACTGCTCTGGTGAAGGTCGAAGAGTAGCGGGAAAAGTACGCGGAAGTTTTGGCGCGCCAACGCCGTGCGTTGTCTTCCCCAGGTCTCTCGGCTTGCGCTTCTCGTGTGCCAACAAACGATTTCCACCTTGTATTATTTATGTATTTTGGTACACTGGTACCACGAGAACGGATTCTTATGACAACGAAGGAATTGACAATTGTTGTTGAACGGGTGCAAACGGGCGTTCGTATGGAAAAACGAATCCTCAAAGTGCTCAAGGCGTTCGCTGAGTATCACGACATGACGCTTGGGGACCTGCTGGAAGGGATCGTCTTGCACGCCTTCGAAGGCAAGTCTCCTTTTGGATTGGAGAGCCTCCGGCGCATCAAGGATTTGAAGAAATTCTACGGGCTCGATCTGGACTCGCGTGCGAGTCACCGTCTCACTGAATCGCGAGCGGGCAACGCTCCCAGAAAAGGCAAACGCGGCAAATGAACGCTTACCTCGCAAGATACTCCATTCCACTGCTGCGTTGGACCTTGGGTCTGGTGGTCATTCTGGAGTCCTGTCAGTTTGTTCTTTCCGAATCAGCCGCTCATTTCCTCGCCAAGGCAGGGTTGCCCGCATGGATTCGGCCAGTGCTTGGCGGAGCGGAGAGCGCCGCCGCGATTTTATTCCTTGTGCCAGTTACGTCTCTGATTGGCGGGTATGTATTGCTCGTTGTTTTTGGGATGGCTGCGCTTGTGCATCTTTTGCATGGTCAATTCCGCGTGGAGGGACTGGTTCTTTACGCCGTGGCAGTGCTGGTTTGCATCACCTATACGGAAAACAGGACCGGTGAGGCGCTCCATGACCGAACATGAGTGGATGGCAGAATTTGAAAAATGTACCTTGCCTAACGGCTCCTTTCATCATGCCGATCATGTCAAAATGGCTTTTTTGTATCTGCAAGAGTATCCGCCGCTCGAAGCCCTGAGCCGTTTTTCTTCTGCCCTGAAGCGTTTCGCGGCAGCACAGGGCAAGCCGGATCTTTACAACGAAACCATCACCTGGGGATTCCTACTGCTCATTCGAGAACGCATGGCGCGGGCCAGCTCTCCCCAGTCATGGGCTGAATTCTCGGCAAGCAATGCCGATCTCTTGCGTTGGGACAACAACGTCCTGAGAAAATACTACTCTCCCGAAACACTATCCTCGGAACTCGCCAAGCGCGTCTTTCTCTTCCCGGACAGACCATAGCACAGCCGTCGCCCCTTTCTTCGACAACTACTCCGATTCAAGTTGCATCTTCTGCACGTGTCGATTTATGATTTCCGGCACCAGTAGAACCCAAGGGACTTCTCATTTCTGCCTGGCAGGAGTCAGCGATGAGTTTGCGTTGATGTCTTGTCCGCCTCGCGAAGAGGCAAACGCATCCAGATCTGCGGCCGTGAGTTCCGGGCTCCAATGGAGCTAAGGAATTGAGAGTTGTATTTCGAGATGCATGAACCCGATGATCGGATGAGATCTGCCATTGAAGACAACAGCCAGTAAGGTTGCTCCAGCAGAAAATGGTCGGACCGGCTCGAGGCAGAACGCCCGTGGTCCCCTCTGGATCGAAACTGCATTTCAAGACCTGCGATTCGCTCTCCGCAGTCTGCACAAGAGTCCGGTATTCACGGCGACTGCGGTCCTCACTCTCGCCCTCGGCATCGGGGCCAACACCGCCATCTTTCAGTTGCTGGATGCGGTGCGATTGCGCAGCCTGCCTGTTCTTGACCCTTCGTCCCTGGTAAGAATTGAAATCAAGGGAGGACTTCACGGTTTCGGTTGGAGCGAGAACGACACGGCCCTAAGCACCGCGCTCTGGGAACAAATCCGAAAGCAGAAAGGTGCATTTTCTGGTTTCTTTGCATGGCGCAGCGGCCGCTATGCCATCGGACGAGGAGATCAAGAGAGGCTGGCTGAGGGCCTTTGGGTGAGCGGAGAAATGTTTCCGGCACTCGGAATCGTTCCTGTTCGAGGCCGTTTGTTCACGCCGGACGACGACCGGCCTGGTTGCGGGATATCGGGCGCGGTAATCAGTTATTCGCTTTGGCAGAGCGAGTTTGGCGGGAACGACTCCATTATCGGAAGCAGAATTATCGTCCTTGGCCAGCCGACCCAAGTGGTTGGCGTGACTCCGCCCAGCTTTTTCGGCCTGGATGTGGGGAAGGAATTCGAGGTTGCTCTCCCCATTTGCTCTCTCCCCTCGTTCGTTGCGAGGGATGGCACACTTGTCCGGCCGGACGTATTTTGGCTGCAAATTATGGGCCGTCTGAAGCCGGGCTGGTCGCTGCAACAAGCGTCGGCGCAACTGGAAGCGGCGAGTCCGGGCATGTTCGAAGCTACTGTGCCAAGCGGATACAGTACGACGGCGCTGGATTCCTATCGAGCGTACAGATTGGCGGCGTATTCCGGCAGGAACGGCGTTAGCGCGCCTGGCGAGAAATACGACACCTCTCTATGGCTCCTCTTGGGGACCACCGCATTGGTGCTCCTCATTGCCTGCGCGAACCTGGCAAATCTCATGCTCGTCCGGGCTAGCACCCGCGAGAAGGAGATGGCTGTCCGATTGGCGCTCGGCGCCAGCGGCGGAAGGATAAGGCAGCAACTGCTGCTGGAAGGTTTTGTCCTGGCGGTTACAGGTGCCGTCTTGGGAATTGGTTTGGCCGCGGTCTTCAGTAGAACGGTGGTGAAATTCCTCAGCACGGAGAGAGAACCATTCTATCTGGACATGCACCTGGACTGGCGGGTCTTGTCCTTTACCGCGCTTATGGCCATTTCGACGTGCCTGCTTTTCGGCCTGGCCCCGGCTTTTCGCTCCTCGCGAACGGAACCGGGCTTAGCCTTGAAATCCGGCGGCCGTGGCATGACCTCGGGACGCCAAAAATTCTCGTATCAGCAAGCATTGGTCGTTTCACAAATTGCATTTTCCTTGGTACTGCTTGCGGGGGCGCTTTTGTTTGTGCGGAGCTTCTGGAACCTGGTGACGCTTAATCCCGGATTTCGAGAGAGCGGCATTCTGCGTGTGTACTTAAACTTCAGGCGACTTGATCTGCCTCCCGAACGCTACGAAACATTCAAACACGGTCTCCTGGAGCAGATTCGATCCATTCCCGTGGTGGAATCTGCGGCGACTGCCACGCATGTTCCCTTGGACGGCAGCACTTGGTCGCTGGGAGTTCACGCCGGCGGAACGGAAGGCAGCTCCAAATTTGACTGGGTGAGTCCTGGCTATTTCCGGACCTTGCAAATCCCCTTTTTGGCTGGGCGCGACTTCACCGACCGCGATACGCTGCAAGCTCCGCCGGTTCTCATCGTGAACGAGACTTTTGTCCGCCAGTTCCTGGGATCGGGAAATCCTCTGGGAAGAATCATTCGCACGATTGCGGAGCCTCATTACCCGGAGACGGAATACGAAATTGTCGGCGTAGTGAAGGATACGAAGTACGGGGCATTGCGCGACGAGATTCCACCGATTGCTTTCGCTCCCGCCTTGCAGTATCCCGACAAATACTATTTCACAAACGCGTTCGTCCGCTTTTCGTCGCCGCCCTCGGTGGCCATCTCCGCTGTACGGGATAAGCTTGCCCCGCTCTACCCAGAGCTGAAGATCGAGTACCACCTCTACCAGACGGAGATTCAAAGCGGACTTGTGCGAGAGCGTTTGATGGCCTTGTTGTCAGGATTTTTCGGCGCGCTTGCCGCCTTGCTTGCGGTGATCGGTCTCTACGGCGTCATCTCCTACATCACTACCATGCGCAAAAATGAAATTGGGATTCGCATGGCTCTCGGCGCGAGCCGCCAGAATGTCGTCGGGATCGTGCTACGTCAGACATTGGTTCTCCTGGCGCTGGGCGTCGGCATCGGGCTGGCGCTCGCGGTGGCCGCAACCAGTGGTGCGCGGGCTTTGCTCTATGGGCTGCGGCCGGGTGATCCAATGAGCCTGGCCGCTGCCGGTCTTTTTCTGGCTGCCGTAGCTCTAGCCGCCAGTTATTGGCCCGCCTATCGAGCCACCCGAGTCGACCCCATGAAAGCGCTCCGCTATGAGTGACGTTCACTCGTAGCGTAAAGCCTCAACAGGGTCCAGCCGCGACGCCTTCACCGCCGGATAGATCCCAAAGAATAGCCCGACGCTCATCGACACCGTCACAGCCAGGAAAATTGACCACAACGGAATCGCTGACGGCAGTTTTGGCACAAAAAGATGGATCAACAGGCTTATGCCCAGCCCCAGCGCCACCCCGATGACGCCACCCGCCCCCGTTAGGACAATCGCTTCCGTCAAAAATTGCCAAATCACGTCGCGCCGCCGCGCCCCAATCGCTTTGCGCACCCCAATTTCGCGTGTGCGTTGCGTGACGGACATCAGCATGATGTTCATCACACCGACTCCGCCAACCAGCAAACCAATGGAACTGACTACGGAGATTAATAGCGCCACCGAAGCAGTAATCTGGCGGAACTGATCCGCGATCTCCTTGGCGCTGGATACACCAAAATTGTCCGGTTTGTTGTAAGGGACTTTCCTGCGCCGGCGTAGAACGCCCCGGATTTCGTCCTCGGCTTCTGGCATTCGCCCCGGATAAGCGAGCGCGCCGATCAGGTTTTCGTCATCCCCGGGCCTATGTTTTTGGAACGTGCGGTAAGGAACAAGAATCGTTTTGTCGGCGGCCTGATCCTTCACCAATTGTCCTTTGCGCGCAGCCATCACGCCGATCACTTCATACGACACTCCGTCAATAAGAATCGGCTTCCCGAGCGGATCCTCGCCGGCATAAAGGGCCTTGGCTAAATCGGGACCGATCAGCGCCACGTCCGCGCGGTGCAAGTTCTCCGCCTCGCTGATGAACCTTCCGCGCTCTGCTTGGGAGTTGAATACAATTTCATCCTCCGGAAGAATTCCGTGGTAGTCCACTCCAGCGACTTCCTTATTCTTGTAGCGCGCGCTCATCAAGGGCCGCCCACTCGGTGAGCCCTCCACAATCCGTGGTAGCAGCGCGGTGGTCACCGCTTTGACGTCCGGGCAAAGCTCCTCTATGGCTTCGGCATCCTCCAGGGTTAGAGGTTTGCGTGACCGCTCTTCCGGAGTGAGCCTTCCCGACGTATGGATGCCGGGATCAAACTTGAAGATGAAGAGAGTCTCTGTCCCGAAGTCGCTCAAGAATGCGTTTACATCGTTGTAGACGCCGACCAAAATCGCAACAACAGACAGCAGAGCAGTAATGCCGATTACCACGCCGAGAACCGTGAGAAAAGACCGCATCTTGTTCTCACGCAGCGTGGTGAGAGCCATCTGTGCGTTTTCGCCAAGCGCCATTCGCATTTTGATTTGCTTGTCCGCTAAATCTCGGTCCGCAGCGCTTCGATTGGCTCGAGCATGGCCGCTTTTCGCGCCGGATAAACACCAAAGAATATCCCCACGGTCGCCGAGATCAGTTCCGCGATGATGACCGCGGAAATGGGCACGTGCATCGGAATCGAAGTGGTAACTTTCGCAAGCTCGCAAATGCCATACGCTATCAGCACGCCGATAGCTCCGCCCATTGCCGCCATCACGCACGCCTCCACCAAAAACTGCAGCAGAATATCCTGGCGGCTGGCCCCCAGCGCCTTGCGTATCCCGATTTCTCGCGTGCGTTCCGTCACCGTGGCCAGCATCACGTTCATGATGACCACTCCTCCGATGACCAGGAATACCGACACCACCCCGACCATGGCCATGGCAATCACACCTGTGAGCTGCTTCCATAGCTGCATTAAAGTTGCGGAGTCAATGATCCCAAACGAGTCGGTTTCGTTGGGCCTTAAGTGTCTCCTGGCTCTCATCAGCACCCGTGCCTCGTCCTGCGTTCGTTCCATCCAATCCGCGCCGCGTGCTTGAACGTCGATCCAAATTCCTCCGTAAGCTCCGTAGATTTTGATGTACGTCTCCACCGGAATATAAGCGAAGTTATCCTGCGACTGCCCGAGGACCGTGCCGATCGGTTTCGCAACGCCAACAATGACGAACGGCCGGCCGTCGAGCATGACCTCGCGTCCCACCGGGTCCAGGCTCGCAAAAAGTTTGCTGGCCAGCTCTGCCCCAATCGTCGCCACCATCGCCCGGCTGCTCTCATCTCCCTCGGTGATGTAGCGGCCGTCGGCAACCTCCTGCGAGCTGATATCGCCCATACTGGCCGTCACGCCGCGAATGCTGGTGTCCTCAATGGTCAATGAACCTGCGCGCGCCTTTCCAGAGGTTCGCACCTCGGCACCGACGCGCTGCGGCAGTTTCAGATCGTCGTGAAGCGCCTCATAGTCCTCCCAGGTGATGATTTTGTTCCTGCGAGTGGCTTTGACCAGTTCTTCCATTTCCGTGATGATTGGATACCTCATTATTGTGAAGGCATTCGATCCCAGATTGGCGACCTTGTTGGCGATGTATTGATTAACGCCGGAAATCAGCGCGATGATCACGATCAAGGTCGCGACAGAAAGTATGATTCCCAGCAACATGAGGAAGGAGCGCAGCTTGTGCGCGCGCAGTGTCTCCAGCGCGACGCCAACTGGTTCTCGCAGTGGCACTCGCCGCTTCATCTACACTGCTCCTTATCTGTTCCTACGCCGCAACGGAGCAGAAAGTATCGGCATTATTGCATCATCGGGAATCCTACTCCCACTCCTTGGCAACAAGCGACAGGCTCGGCAGTCCGCTTGGTATTTCTCTTGCCGGCCCGCGCTGGCCCAATTTCTGCTAGGCGGCCTGCGGCGCTCTGCGCTACAATCCTCCAAACGTATCCTGGTTCCTGCTACAACGATGGTTTGGCGACGCCACGGCAAATGAGCGGCGCCTTGGATAATACGATGTTCGACGTTCCAACCTCGCATACGCTTTAGTCCGCCACTGACGCGGATTCGATTCTCCTTCGTTTCTATCAATTAACCTCCGAAGCTTCTTGGCGCGGTCGCTTCGCCAGTCTGCGCCCTTGGATCGTACGGGTATATATGGAACTCGAACAACTTGTTGCATCAACGCCTCAGCAGTCCTTCTGGAGCTCCGTGCGGGAAGCGCTTCGCGGTTCGCATCAGGACTTTACCGCCGGCAGCCTCAACCGCGCGATCCTTCTCTTGGCCATTCCCATGGTCCTCGAGATGGTTCTCGAATCGTTGTTCGCTGTGGTTGATGTTTTTTGGGTAGGACGTTTAGGTGCTGACGCTGTCGCCACCGTCGGCCTCACGGAATCTCTGCTGAGTCTCGTGTTTGCCGTCGGCCTCGGACTAAGTCTGTCCACCACCGCCATGGTCGCTCGCCGCATCGGTGAAAAAGATCCGGCCGGCGCAGCCGTGGCCGGCGTGCAAGCGATTGCCATCGGGCTGGCGGTGTCCGTTCTCGTCGGACTGCCTTGCTTGTTTTTTGCGCCTAACCTCCTGCGCATTATGGGCGCATCGCCGCAAATCCTGGCCGTCGGGAGCGGGTACGCTCGCATCGCGCTCGGCGGCAGCGGAGCCATCATGCTGCTCTTTCTCAACAACGCCATCTTCCGTGGCGCCGGCGACGCGGCCATCGCCATGCGCCTGCTCTGGGTCTCGAATATCATCAATCTCATACTCGACCCTTGCCTCATCTTCGGCTTGGGCCCATTTCCAAAGCTCGGCGTCACCGGCGCCGCGCTCGCCACCTTTACGGGACGCAGCATCGGTGTCCTCTATCAGTTCTATCGTCTCCTCCGCGGCACGGAGCGCATCCGCATATTTCGTCAACAGATTCGCTTGAACTTTTCTGTTTTGCTCCGTCTCCTCCGCGTTTCGCTAACCGGCATCCTGCAATTCGCCATCGCTCACACGAGCTGGATTGGCCTTGTGCGCATCGTCAGCATTTTCGGCGCCGCGGCTCTCGCGGGCTACACCATCGCGATCCGCATTATCGTGTTCATCATTTTGCCCTCCTGGGGCCTGAGCAATGCCGCCGCCACGCTCGTCGGCCAAAACCTCGGCGCCAAGCGCCCCGATCGCGCGGAAAAATCCGTTTGGCGCACGGGCTTTTACAACATGCTCTTCCTCGGCAGCATCGGTGTTTTTTTCATTTTCTTTGCCGAGCCGGTGGTGCGGCTCTTCACGCATGACCCCCAAGTCATTCCGCTCGCAGCGTCATGCTTGCGCATTCTCAGCTACGGCAACATCGCGTACGCCTACGGCATGGTTATGTTGCAATCCTTCAACGGGGCGGGAGACACCGTCACGCCGACCATTGTCAATTTCTTCGGTTTCTGGCTGCTCGAGATTCCACTGGCCTATTTCCTGGCGATTCCGGGCGGCATGCACTCCAACGGCGTGTTCATCTCCATCGTGATCGCCGAAGTCTTTATCGCCGGCGTGAGCATCATTCTGTTCAAACGCGGCCGCTGGAAACGCCAGCAAATCTAGTGGGTCTCGGCCATCGGCAACACCGCGACGGCGAGAGCCGCATATTTCTTCCAACCAACCCAAAGTGTGATAAGAAGGGTGCCGGCGCATCTGCTCGAACTGCCCTGCGAGAAGTTGTGTTCGCACGAGAAAATGCCCCATCAAACAGGAGGCTCCGGCGTGCCCGACGCTAATTCCAGTCATCCTCACTCCGGAATCTGGACGCAAATTCTTACCGACGTTCATTTCTGGGTCCCGCTCATCGTCCTGGCCGCCGGACTCGCCGTGCTTCATTGGATCCGCTGAGCCGCCCCGTGAACTTCTCCGCCCCAAAAATGAGTTCCCCCTCCGTCGAGTCCGCGCGCCTCCGCAAATTGCAACTCGTCGGAATTCTTTGCGGCTTCGGCGCAGGCGCCTGGTTGGGCGCCGCCGAAGCGCCAACCAAATTGGTCAAATTGGGGATTTCGCCTCTCGTGGTTTCGCTGCTGATGGTCGCCGGCGTATTCCTCGCGCGATGGAGCTTGCCGGCCCTCATCCGCGGCACCGGCCAAATGCGCGCGGACATCCGTCAAGCGCCTCATCTGATCGTCTGGGGCGTCCTCGCCGGATGTCTTTGGGCCGTCGCCAACACTCTTACCATTTTCGCGATTCGCGACATCGGACTCAGCATTGCCTTCCCTCTTTGGAACATCAATAGTTTGCTCGGTATTTTTTGGGGTTATCTTCTCTTCAATGAGCTCCGCGACGCAGGCCGCATCCGGTGGCTCACTGTCCTTGGCGGCGCCATCCTCATGTTCGCTGGCGCGACCCTCCTCGCCGTCGCCTCTTCCGCGCAAAGTTCCGCGGAGCATCCTATGCGTGGAATTCTCGCCGCGCTTGCCGCGGGCGTTCTCTGGGGCACCATGTATGTCCCCTACCGCAAAGCGTACCTGACCGGAATGAATCCTCTATCCTTCATCGCTTTCTTCACCATCGGCGAACTAGGCATGATGGCCACACTCGCCCTCGCTTACGGCGGTGGCCCCGTCGCCCTGTGGCGCCAGCTGGCGGAGGCAAGAGAAGTTCTCTTCTGGCTCATGCTGGGCGGCTTCGTTTGGGTGATTGGTGATTTATTTCAGCAGTACGCCGCAAAGTACATCGGCATCAGCCGGGGCATCCCTCTTTCCAACACCAATCAGTTGTGGGGCCTGCTCTGGGGCATTCTCGTCTTCGGAGAACTACATGGCCGCAGCGCCTCGCTTTACGCTCAAGTGATTGGCGGTTCGCTCTTGATGGCCGCGGGTGCGGGTGCTATCGCTCTCTCCAGTGTCACCGGCAGCGAACACGCCCGCTGGAAGCAAGCGGCCGAACGCGAAGGCCGGCGGTATGGAATCGACGCCGATTACGTCAAAGCGGGTCTCTCCGGCAGCGAAGTTCAGAATGCCGCCGGCCAACCAACAGTCCCCTCCGGCAGAACTTGGCTGGACTGGCTCTTGGTCATCGCCGCCACGGCAATTTTCTTCACACTCGCCGTTCTCGCCAGAGCTCCGAGCATAACGCTAAACTGGCCGGCACTCGTCACGCTCTCCATCGCCATGCTCGTCCTGCTATTCGCGTGCGGCCTCGCCCTCTGGAAGACCACTCGCTTCAACTAATCCTCCGCTTTCTCAACTTTCCTCTCGCACCTCTCATTTCCAATTCGCAATTTCCCTATTTTCCGCCGCGATTCAACAATGTAAACTGATCCTCGCTCGGCACTCACACCGCGCAATTTTCACTCCACTCGCTGACTGGAGACATCTGCAATGGCCGGCACTATTCCACTTTCCTCAACGCTCCAAGCGCCCACTGCTGAGCGCGTCTCCGCCAAATCGCTCTCCATCCCCTGGTACATCTGGTGCAACGTCATCGCTGTCTCTTCCAGCGTCATCGGTGGCGTCTGGGACATTTCCTGGCACGAGAGCGTCGGCCGCGACACGTTTTGGACTCCCGCGCACATGCTCATCTACCTTTGCGGCGTCCTTTCGGGCCTCACTTGCGGCTACGTCATTCTTTCCACGACTTTCCAAAAAGATTCGCCGCTCCGCGATCACTCCGTTTCTATGTGGGGTTTTCGCGGTCCTCTCGGCGCGTTCATTTGCTCCTGGGGCGCCGTCGCCATGATCGCCTCCGGCCCCTTCGATAATTGGTGGCACAATGCCTACGGCCTCGACGTCAAAATCCTCAGTCCGCCGCACATTTTGCTTGCCTTGGGAATGACCGGCATCCGCTTCGGCACACTGGTCCTCGTTCTTGCCGAAGTCAACCGCGCCGTCGGCGAATACCGCATCCGCCTCGAGCGTGTCCTCTTTTTCTCATTCGTCTTTCTGCTCGCTATGACTGTCGGCATCATGCA
>DATLVZ010000031.1:0-184796 GCA_035576885.1 Candidatus Acidiferrum sp.
CGGTGATCAAACGAAAACTTTCTTCCCGCGCTCCCGGCCGCAGCTTGCCCGTGCAAATCCGCCAAGCCCTGCTCCTCGGACTCACCTACAACCTCTACCGTTTGAGGCATCGCCTTCGTCTCCAAGGATGTCAACAGAGCCGTTTTAAGTCCTGTGTTTTGGAAGTGCGGATTCTACAGGAGTTACAGGCGCGTTTTTCGGAAGTGCGTATTATAAGGGACTTAGCGATTTGTGATCCCGACAAGGTCGGGGCAGGCCGGCGCCTCGGGACTGGTGGAAGAGGGAGGCGTTCTCGTCGAGGGATGGTCCGCGTGCGGGTGGGGAGAACTGCGGGAATACGATAGAGGTGCAGACTTAAAGGATCGCCACTATAAAGCCAGTAGAGAGCTGGGCGGGAGAGAGGCTGGTACGAGCGAAACATGGGAAATGATAGCAAGAAAATGGATTACTGTCAAGTTACAGTACCCGGGTACTTATCATTCGAATGAGACGCGGGGAAGTGGAGGAGATAGAAGGGCTTGGCGGGAAATTTGAAGTTTGTTGAGACAGTGAGACCGGGCTTGAGGGAACAGAACGTGGACTGCCGAATCGAAAGTCAAAATCCGCACCCTGAAAACCGCAGGGATGCGACACCTACGACGAAGGGTGGCCCACCCGAAAAACAAAACCACGAAGGGAAGGCCACCCAAGAGTGAAGGAACTGACACCGGCCCACTCGGCATCTGCTGTGGATAGCTGTGGACGGTTGCGGAAAACGATGGAGCGGGTCCCTCCTGGCACGCGAAATCCCCAATGTTTATGCGGTTGGGAAAGAGCACCATTACATATAGACGTAACACGGAAACCTCAACTATATTTTGCGTTTTTCTCTGGACGGCCTTCCGGGGGGCAGATACTGGCCCCGAATACAGAGCCGGACCTGAGCGGCTGCGCTGACAGCCAATCAGGTCCGGGGTCGAAAGCAGAGGTGATGTAGCAGTGAAGCACACACCTGTTAAAGTGAATCGCGACTCACGGAGTGGACAGTTCCTCTCGGATCTTGCAGCGAGCCAGAAGAACCCGTCCAAGTGGGAACGCGAAACTGTGTACCGTCCGTCACCGAAAAGGGGTCACTGACGGCTGACTAGCATCCAACCCGGCTAACGACGTCAGGCATTTCTGCTGGCGTCCCAACCGGAGCGCATCGTACAAAAAGATACGCGGAGAGCCCAAGAGGTTTCTTTTTGTTTCCTCCCAGCCTGTGAATTATCCGGCAACGCCCGCCATGATTGCAGTCAGCACCAAATCCGTGCGCACACAACCGGCGTGTACGGTGCCCAGTCCGCAGCTAGCCGGGATGGCCAGCCGCGGGTCTTCTTTGTTTTGTCAGGAGCACAAGTTGGATTTCGATGCTAGGGCTTTACATATCTACATTGATGGCAACTGCTGGAAGAATCTTGGCGGTCCGGGTGGAACTGCGGCCCCAGTGGTGTATCCACTGGACTGGGACCGACCTGACGAACTGGTCGACTATCAGGGATTTCTTGAAACGAATAATCAGCGGATGGAGTTGCGTACGTGTATCTTCGCCCACGAGTGGGCGCTTGAGGCTGCGGAGGAGCTTGGTGTTCAACGATTCCAGGTGTACACCGATTCGAAGCATGTGTACGACGGCTATAGTTGGATGCTCGGTTGGAGCCGACGGGATTATTACAGTTTGAGCGGTCGGCCCATTAAAAACGATCCCTTGTGGCGCGACCTAATGCGGTTGCGAAAGAAGTTGGCTCCCCGTGTTCGCATTGAGGTCTGTCTTGTAGCTCCACAGGTGGCAACGGAAAAAGCGGCTTGTGCTCATGTATTTCACTTGTGTGTTAAGTAGAGAACAAGATTTTCAGTACTCTGCCAGAGCGTCTGGGACTAGCTGAGTGAGCAGAGGTTATCCAAAGGCTTCCCCATACGTTGCAGAAATAAATGAAAACACAGGAGATAGAGAATGCTGTTTCTTCGAGTCCCGGAATGAGACGGAACAGGCAGGGAGGCGCTGCGTGCGAGGCTGAGGAACAGAACAAGCTAAGAACGGCCACGCTCAGAAGGGCAGAGCGGAGAAGTCGACATTGCCACCCGAGAAGACAACCCCGAGTTTTGGTGGAGTGCCATCTGGGCGTGCTGGCAGGTTGAGTGCGGCGACGGCTTCGGGACGAAGCAGGGGAGCGATAGCTACGGCGCTGCTGGGTTCGATAATTATTTTCATGCGCTCCCAGACCAAACGCATGGCCGCGATGATCTCTTCCTCGGTAACCAGGAGGACGCGATCGAGATAGCGCCGCAGAATGGCGAAGGTCCGCGGAGCCAGCGAAGCGCGGAGACCGTCTGCAATGGTGTCGCTCGAATCGAGCGATTGCAGAGTGCCGGTGGTGAGAGAACGGTAAGCGTCATCCGCGCGAGCGGGCTCGCAACCGAAAATGTGAATAAGGGGGCGGATGGCTTTTGCGCTGAGGCAGGTACCGCCCAAAAGTCCGCCGCCGCTGACGGGGGCGAAGACGGCGTCGATGTCCGGGACCTCTTCGAGCAGCTCTTTTGCGGCTGTGGCCTGACCGGTGATGATACGGTCGTTGTCGTACGGATGAATGAGAATAGCGCCGGTCTCAGCCTGGACGCGTGCTGAGGTTTCCTGCCGGGAAGTGATGGTGGGTTCAGAGAATGTGATGCGCCCTCCATAGTGTTCGACGGCGCGGCACTTCACGGCCGGTGCGTTCTTGGGCATGACGATGTAGGCAGGGACGCCACGCCACGCAGCGGCGCAGGCGACCGCCGCTCCGTGATTGCCGCTGGAAGGCGTCACAATTCCGCGCTCGGCTTCCGCATCAGTCAGCGAGAGAATGGCGTTTGCCGCACCGCGAATTTTGAACGAGCCGGTTTTTTGAAAGTTATCGCACTTAAAAAACAATTGCGCGCCGGCGATGGCGTCAAACGAGTGGGACGTGAGAACAGGAGTGCGGTGTATACGAGGAGCGATGCGGGTGTGCGCTTCGCGGATGGCATCCCAAGTCGGCGGTTGATAATTTTCAGATTTGACTTGTGGCGTTGTGGTCATCGGTTGCTTTGATGCGCTTGAAACGTTTCTGCGCGTGCGTCCATCGGAAACGGAACTGATTATGGCACAGGGAGAGAAACTTCCGTAGGAAGCAGGGTAGAATTAGCAATTTGGGAACAGGCCAAAGTGGCTGCGAAAGAAAACTACGAATCCGCGCGACGCGTGCGATTACCGTCGTACTTGAAATTCCAGAAGAATCTGAATTGTTCGCCGCGCCTATTGGGAGGTACTATCTTTAGGTTTTCAGCGAACGCAAAAGTCTTGAAGTGAGGAGAGTTATGCGAACTCATGCAAAGAGTATCCGGCGGGCAACGGTGGGGGTTGCGATTGTCCTGTTAGGGCTAAGTGTTTCCGCGGCGGGACAGGTGAAGACGGAGGCCGGAAGTATTGAAGGTTCCAATAGCGCGGATGGAAAGGTGCAAGTATTCAAAGGAATACCGTATGCCGCGCCACCGGTCGGCGCATTTCGTTGGAAAGAGCCGCAGCCGGTGGCGAAATGGAAGGGCGTACGAAAAGCGACGGAGTTTGGCGCGCGCTGCATGCAAGGGAACGTATTCGGCGACATGGTATTCCACGACGCGGGGCCGAACGAGGATTGCCTGTACTTGAATGTTTGGACGCCGAAGGCATCGGCGAATGCGAAACTGCCCGTGATGGTATGGGTTTACGGAGGAGGATTTCAGGCGGGGGCAACGTCCGAGGCGAGGCAGGATGGCGAAGCCTTGGCTCATCGGGACGTCGTGATTGTGAGCATGAACTACCGGCTGGGAATTTTTGGATTTTTTTCGCACCCCGATTTGACAAAGGAATCGCCGCATCATGCGTCCGGGAACTATGGGTTGTTGGACCAAGTGGCGGCATTGGAATGGGTGCACAAGAATATCGCGGCGTTCGGCGGCGATCCGGAGAATGTCACGATTTTCGGAGAGTCGGCCGGGTCGTTTTCCGTGAGCGCGCTAATGGCCTCGCCGCTTTCGAAGGGACTGATCCATCGCGCGATTGGGGAGAGCGGGGCTTTTTTTGGAAGGACGTTGAGGGCAAAACCTCTGGCGCAGAGCGAACAGGATGCCGTGAAGTGGGCCGAATCGAACGGCGCGGATACCCTCGATAAATTACGCGGCATGCCCGCGCAAGAGCTTCTGGACGCCGCGATGAAAGATAGAAACTCGTTCCGGTTCGGGCCGAACATTGACGGCCATTTCTTCCCGGAGAGCCCGGCCAAAATTTATTCGCAAGGCAAGCAGGCACACGTCGCGCTGTTGGCGGGATGGAACCATGACGAAGGGAACTACCACACGTTCTTTGGGAAGGACGAGGTGACGAAAGAAAACTATGCGAAGAAAATCGAGCAGACCGACGGAAAGGATGCGCCGGAATTGATGAAACTCTTCCCGGGAGGAACGGAAGACCAGGTGAAGGAATCGGCGGGGCTACTGGCCACGGCAAATTTCATCGGCTACAGCACGTGGAAATGGATCGAGATGCAAACAAAGACGGGCGATGCCGCGGTTTACCGGTATGAATTTGACGACGCGCCGCCATTGCCGGAAAGCGGTGCACCTCCCGGAGCAACGCCGACGGCTTATCACTCGGCGGAAATCGAATTTGTGTTTGGGGCGCTAGCGTCGAAGAAGCTGCCATGGCGGCCCGAGGACCATAAGTTGTCGGAGGAGATGGGGGCGTACTGGACGAACTTTGCAAAGACAGGGAATCCTAACGGCGCGGGACTCGCGGAGTGGCCGCGCTACACGGAAAAAGACGGTTACCAGGTAATGCATCTGGCGGCCAAGCCACACGCAGCGAAGGATAAGCAGAGAGCGCAGTACGAATTACTCGACAAGCTATCCGCGACCCCGTAGCAAGAGTTGTGCCACGGCCTTGCATGAATTATTGAGACGAAGAAGTCCGATCAGGAGGCGTGGACGGCTTCGCCGTGGAACTTGATGGCGGCGGCGATGGCAAGTACAACGAACACGGCCATCACGATGATCTGGCTGACCAGGAAAGGCGGCTCGGAACCATTGGGGGCCATTGCATGAAGTGCTGGCACCTTCAGGAAGAGTTGTGCGACCAGGACGAACACGTTCAAATAGAGCGCGATCGTGGCGGTAACTACGTAGATCTTGCGCCAGGCTCCGGTCAGGTGCTTGACATAGCGAGCGGGAATGGCTACGGCGAGCACGACCAGCGAGATGATTCCCAGAATGATCCCGGGCGTCACTTTGTGAAACGGAAAGAAAAACCCGGTGATACTCGTGAGCGCCGTGGTCGACAGGAAGATCGCTGTCCAGCCATCGAGACGCTTTCCCGCAATCATACCGAACACGGCAACCAAACCCGCGAGGATGCCGAGCAAGCTAAGGATCACATGAACGAGGGTTAAGGGGGTCATGCCGAACATCGAAAGTTCCTCCTTTGTGTGAAGATGACGCTCGAGGTTCGAGCCGATGGGAAGGGAGCAATTTTCTGCATTTGAACGAGAATTGCAAGGCCTTTCTGGCAAGCAAGGTCGTTGCATCGTGGGGGGATGCGTAAAGGATAGTAAGAATTGAAAGAAATGGAGTCTAACGCGGCCGTAAACTGAGTACCACTAGTACCAAGGATTGATGCTTGACCGCGCGCGTAGGTTTGCTACGCTCAGGTAGTCCTTGTCCATTGGCGCGAGGGCTGAGTCCTTGGCTTCCTATCCCGGGGGAGGACAGCGTGCCTGCTGCAGAACGTAGACAACTAACCCGCCACAGCCTCCGCACACCGCTGCGCTTTCGTCCGACAGGGGTGACCGCGGACAAAAGCGAACACTTCACGGAAGCGCTAAATATTTCGCGAGGAGGATTTTACTTTGCTTCGTCGGCACCTTTGCAAGTGGGAATGCCCATTGAAGTGACGCTGCGGATGCCCGGGGAAGTGACCGGGAACCAAACCGAGGAGATGAATTGCACGGCGCGCGTCGTCCACGTGAAGAATGAAGCGTATGCGGACGGGCGAATCGGGTTCGGGGCGGAGATCGTGAAATTCAACTCGGTGCCGGTGCACGAACGGTGGACGTCCTAGGCTCGAATTTTAAATTTTAGTGAATGACAGAAGCGGGTAAATGGTGACCCGTGAGTGGTAACTCGTGTTTCCCAACACAGGGATTGCGCCCAAGGCTGTAAGTTTCAGGACTACTACTTTTTTGGACGGGATTTTATTTTAGTGCTCAGGCCCAAGGCTGTGGGATGCTTGGGTTGATAAAGACCGATCTCCCCGCCGCCTGGAAGCTGTAATCGCGTTATTGAACCCCATCTTTCTTCGTGAACCGCGGAGCATTTTACTCCCTTCTTCGCCAGCGCAGCGATTTCAGCTTTCAGGCTGTCGCACATGAAGAAGAGTTCGTGCGGACCATTCTTGTTGGCTGGGTGGAAGGCGGCCTCGCTCGCGGGTAGTGCGAAGAGCAGCCAGCCGAGGCCTGCATCCACAGATTTGAAACCAAGAGCATCGCGGAAAAAAGCGCGGTCTGCTTCAGCGTCCTTCGTGTAGACAATCACGTGAGCGCCAGAGATCATACGCCCCTCTATTGAGTTACCCGGAACCCTGACAGGCCTAAAGTGTAGTGCAACAACCGAAATGCGAGCAACGGACGAGTCCTGCCCTTAACGGAGAATACCGTTTTAGGGTTTCGAAGCGGGAACCACGACGGTGGTTTTGGCGCTGCCGATGTTCTCGAAGCGGTCGTAGGCGCGAACGGCGATGGTGTGTTCTCCAGATGCGAGATTGCTGAGTGTGAATTCGTAATGCTCATCGGGGGCATCGCTGATCCCACTGGTTGGAGCAACAAGAATCCATTCGCCACCGTCAAGGCTATATTGGGCGCGTTCGATACTGCTCGTGGCATCGCGCACTGTAAAGAAAACTGACACGTCTCGATTGGCGCCGCGGGGGGAAGGATTGTCGATGTTGGGAGCGGCAAGCGAAGCCATGACAGGCTCAATCGTGGGGGTCGTATTGTCAACCACGAAGCGCTCGCTTTCGCGTTCGGTCTTGAGGGCGACGGCGGGAGGATTCGAAGGAGCGTCGGTGGCGACAATTTTGAGATAGTAGGGGCCATCGGGAAGAGTGGTGCTGTCCCAGGAATAGAATTTCTGGTCGAGCTTGTCCTTCAGCAGTTTCCACTCATGTTCGTTTTCGCCGCGATAGTAAACCGAGAATTGCAGCTCGTCTTCGTTGTCGTCATGGGCGCTCCACAAAACGGATTGATAGCCTTTTTCGCGGAAACCTTGCGGGGGCTGCTCGAACTTAGCGGGCGTGATGGTTTGTGCGATGAACAGGTTGGGAGTGTTTGAAGTTGGCGGCATCTTGAGAGCGACGCTCGGCGACTGGCCCGTGGAGAGGATGGTGGCGCCCTGAGCGCGCACGCCGGGATCTTGAAGCACGATGGCGTCAATGACCGGGGCGACGTTGCGCGGAAGGTAGGCGAGGCTGACCCACGTAATGCCGTCACCGGGCCGTCCGTCGTGAATCACGGCCTTCCATTGGAAGAATCTGGCGCTCGGGGCCTCGCCGGCGTTGCCGGGTTTCGAATAGGGACCGAACCAGCGCGACCATTCCTTGCCGGGATCTTCGGTGTTGCCGGAGCGCACAAAGAATTCGAGGCGCGGCTCATTGGATACTTTTGTAGATTGACCGGGAGCCGCTGCGGCAGGCGGGCCCCACCAATCGAGGCGTCCCCATTGGGAGAAGAGCCGGGCGTCAAATGAGTGCGATTCGTAAGTGCCTTCGCCTTCGTATTCGGGGCCGAGGGAGAAAACTTTTCCGGGGTTCGCGGTGCAGAGGAAAATTTTGCCGGAAGAGTCGCGAGCGATGCCGGTGATTTGCGCGGAGCCGGCCTTGGCGAGCTGCGCGAAAACGCCGTGGCCGTCGATGGCGAGGAGAGCCCCGTTGTTGCCGGTGCCGGCAAGTACGCGGCCATCCGAAGCGAGGCCGAGGGAATAGACGAGATCTTCGCGGGAATTCCAGAGTTCATCAGGTGCGCCGTCGGGAGAAAGACGATAGATGCTGCTCGAAAGAAGAGGAGGGAAAGCAAGAAACGGGATTTGCTGTTGCTGCTGAAGCTGGCCGGAAACCACGCCAGTCGCACCGCCCGTGGTGATGGTAGCGATTCCTTGAGGGGAGGTGACGATAGTAGTGGGAGTTGGTGTGGTGGTTCGCTGTTTTTCGCCGATGCCGGCGACATAGATCGAGCCGTCGGGAGCGACGGAGAGCGCGGTTACTTCGCGCTTCGCCGTTTCATAGAGGACGAAGCCTTCGGGGGCGGATACGGTTGCCCCGGACTCTTTTTCTTTGCGCTGGGATTTTGCATCGGGGCGAGTGATGCGGAGGACGCGGCCGTTGGGTTCGGTGCCGGCGAGAAGATTGTGGTTGGCGTCGAAAGCGAGTACGCGGATGTGGGCTTCGTCGCTGTTGTAGAAGAGCTCGCCCTTACCGTCCGGAGGGACGGCGAAGACTTGGCCTTTATCGCCAGTGGCGACGTAGAGAATGCCGTCAGAGCCGAAGGCGATGTCCCAGATGTATTTTGTTTTGGGGTCGAAGAAAACGGATTTTTCGCCCGTCGAGGAGACGCGATAGATTTTTCCATCGGGGGAGGTGGCGACGTAGAGGACGCCTTTCGCATCGAAGGCGATGGCTTGCGCGACGAGATCTGTCGAGTCAAAAACGGTAGTCGGTTTGCCGCCAGCATCGAAGCGAAAGACTTTGGCGGGAGAGCCGCCAGCGGCGTAAAGCGCGCCCTTGGGATCGAGGCGAAGCGACCAGAGGTAAGAGGCGTCGGCGTCAGCGAGAAGTGTAAATTTGGGAGCTAGCTCGAGACGACCGTCGCTACGGACAGCGACACCGTGAGCAGTGCCTTTGAGGAATTCTTCGTAGGTGGTTTGGAGCCAGCGGCGGGTGTGTTCAGCGTGCAGAGGCGAAGGTAGGAGGCAGAGGAAGCAAAGGAAGTAAAGGAAAATAGAGTAGCGAGTGGCGAGTGACGAGTGGCGAGTAGAAGAAAGAACGCCCTGATCGCTTCGCGCAACGAAACGCGTAGGGAATTCAAGAGTCTGACGAGAACTGGGCATTGGCATGGTCACCGGATTTGGAGATTGAGTGAGATTATCCCAGTCACAGGCCCGCCGAGCGGGATGGAAGATTCGCTGGCGAGGGACTCGCGGAGAACTTGAACGCTGCCCGGAGTGGGACGGCCATCGATGACATTGATTTGATCGAGCGGTACGTTGGGAAGCTCTTTGTCGTCCCAAAGGATGGTGGGCGTGGGGACGAAGAGGCCGATGTAAAGGCGGTCATTGCGGCGCTCCCGGTTTAGGAGAGCGATAAGTTGATCGAGGCCTGTTGAGCCGCCCCCAGCGGCTCCAAATGCAAATCCGCGGGAGGCGCGGTTGAGCATGTCCCCGTCGGTGACGAGGACGCGAAGCGTCGTACCGCGGGTGGCTTGCTCGGGGACGCGCAATATGGTTTCCTCAATGCGTTCGGGCCCCCGGTACGGCCGGAGCAAAACGCGCACGCGCAGAGTTTCTCCCGGTGCAGCTTCCCCCTTTTCCAGCCAGGCGCTTTCGATGCTGAAGGATTGGCGGCCGGGTACGCTCTCGACGCGAAGGTTGATGCGGTCGAAGACGGGAGTTTCGCGGGTATTTGTGAACAGGCGCGAGAAAACGCTTTGAATATTGAGAGCGATGGGCAAGCCGTCGGGCGTGAAAGAATCGCCTGGCGCGAAGGTGTTTTCGATTTGAACGGGTGGGTGGCCATGCAGGAGGACTTCGCCGATGAGGTGAAGCGTGGTGCCTTCGCCGTAGAGGGAGTTCTGCGTGAGACCGTTGAAAACGGTGAGGCCAACGAGGAGCGGTGTGAGCTTGGGGTGATTGACCATTTCGAAGTGGAGCTTCTTTTCGGCGCCACCGAAGGCGAGGGTGAGGTCGACCGGAATCATCGGTGGCGGAGCGCCAAGCTTGCCGGTGACGGCAGTGAGATGGTCTCCGGTAATGGTGCCTATGGAGCCGCCAACATTGACGATTTTTGTGGAAGCGAGGTCGGAGGAGAGAGTGGTTACGACTTCGGTGCGAGCCATGGGGAATCGGACGTCGCCGAGACTCAAAAAAGGATGACCGCAGAGATAGACCTGGTTGGCGCGAATCGCGGTGACGGTGCAGGCGGAGCTGATGGAGGTGTCGCCTTGCACGAGAACCATGCCGGCCATGTCGCCAGGGACCAGGTGAGAATCGCCGGGCTTGGAAGCGGCGGTGCCGCCTTGCGCGGCGACGAAGCCGTAGCTCTGGAGTTGGCCGGCGAACTGTCGGAGGGCTTCGGGTTGATAGCCGGAGAAGACGAGGGGCGTTTCGATGGGCTCGAGGGCGGAGCCGCTGGGGAGGCTGGCGCTTGCAGTTGCGGCTTGGGGCAGTGAAATCTGAGGCGCCGGGGATTCGTAGGGGACGGCTGCGGAGGTGGGTTGAGGCTGGGGATGAAGAATGTCTTCGATAGGAGTGACGCCGCCGATGGGCTCCTTCGTGAAGACGCCAAGCTTGAGGGATAGAGCACCAGCAAGTTTGCCTTCGAAGTAGACGGGGCTGCCGCTCATGCCTGCAACGACGCCGGTGTGCTCGACTTTTGGCCCTTTAAGTTGGACAAGAATGATGGCTTGCTTGGGGCCGAGGAAATTGGGCATAACGCCGATGACTTCGAGATCGAACTTTTCGACCTGGTCGCCCGCGAAAATGGTGTAGGCGTAGCCTTGCATCCCGGGACGGACTTCGCTGAGGGGCAGAATCTCGCTGGAAGTGGGGGCCTGGGCTCGGGTCGCGAAGAATGACGGTGCGATTGCAGCTGCTGGAGCAAACACCAGGGCGGCCAAAACGAGGAAGCGGGAGATGTACCGAGTCATAGACGGATGAGGCCGAGCCGGGAGCATGAATCGCTAATCATACGCGGCGAGGTACGGGGAAGCAATCAAACCGGTGGAGCGCGGATCGTAGGAGAAAGAGCCTAGGAGTCCTGGAACTAACCGGAGTCGAGGCACGACTTGGATAAAGGGAGCAGCCAGACGAGGCCGCACTTGCGGGAGGACGGACGGCCTTGAAAGAAAATCCTGGGGCCCGAAGTGCTGGCGGTAATGAGTGCCGCTTCGTCGGTGAAGCACGTTAACACGACGACTTCGCTAATTTCACCGATGTGGGCGTTATAAAGCCAAGCACGGCCTGCTTCAGTTGGGAATCTACTTCGTCGGCGATGACCATCACGTCGAGCAAGACGGTGCTGAAATCCACACTTTTTAAATTGTTTTGCAGAGTGTTGAAGATACTGACCTGCAACATGCGCGACTCTTCCACCATCATGGGAACCGTGTAGCCTTGCATGCGTCGCAGTATTCCGTGATCGCGCGCCGCGCTGGAAACAGGAACCGTATCATTGGGGGCGAGGTGCAAGCGGCGGACGAGATCTCCTACGAGCAGAGGAAGATGGCCGGTGCGTTCCTGGTAGTTTAGCGGGAGAGTAGTCAGTTCCTCGTTGCGTTCCACGCTGGACAACCAACTCGCGATGATTGGATCTACGTCACGTAACAGAATCGTCGCGACACACTCTTTCTTAATCGCCTTGCGAGACGAAGGATCCGACAGCTTCTTCTGGATGATTTCCGTAATCTCGGACAGGCCAATAGGCTTCACAAGGACTTCGTCAGCCTCAAGAAGGATGGCAGACATGGCTTCTTGAAGCGCTGGGTAACCGCTGAGAACGAGAGTTACAGCCTTCGGATGAGCGTGGCGCATGGCACTCACCACCGTGAAGCCGTCACCTGCGTCCGGCATGTGCAGGTCGGAAAGCAGCACGTCGAAGTCTTCCGTGGAAATAAGCCTCAGCGCTTCGTTCACGCTTGCGGCGGGTACCACCTCAAACCCGTGGTCTTCCAAACCTTCCTTGAACACAGCGCGAACGTCTTCATTGTCGTCCACCAACAGAATACGGCTCTTTGGCATCAGGGGCTGGGCCTCCAAAAATATACTAATACACAGGGGAAGAGGATACTGTTCAATATATTACACAGGTACGCTTTTGAGTTTGGAGTTATCGGGTCTTGGCGGCGCATAGGCAATCATCGACGTGTTGTTGAAGTAGCTGTAGAATTGCGGCGGCGAGGTGGGAAATGGGAGCATTGAAACGATTGAATGACTCATCGAACAGCCGAGTTTCAAGGCGGGACTTTTTGGGGAAAACGGCAGCAGCGGCGGCGGGGTTTTCAATTGTGCCGCGGCACGTTTTGGGCGGCACGGGATTTGTGCCGCCTAGCGACAAGGTCAACATTGCGTTTATTGGAGTGGGGGCGCAGGGATTGCGCGTGATGCTGCATTTTTTGAAGGAGCCGGACGTGCAGGGCGTGGCGGTTTGCGATGCGAATAAGAGCGGGGCAAATTATCCACAGTGGGACGACCACGAATTCACCAAGTCGGTGCGAGCGCTGCTGGGAGTGGACAGCGGCTGGGAATGGCTGAGCCCGAATGAGCCTCTTCAGTTGACGCATTCGTTGCGGGTGACGAGCGGAGTGGCGGGACGAGAACCATGTCAGAAGATTGTCGATGGACTTTACGCGACGCAAACGCGTTCGGGAAATTACAAAGGTTGCGCGGCGTACGCGGATTTTCGCGAGCTGCTGGAAAAGCAGAAGGATGTGGATGCAGTGGTGGTATGCACGACGGACAATTTGCACGCTGCGGTTTCGATGGCAGCGATGAAGAAGGGGAAACATGTTTTCTGCCAGAAGCCGCTGACGCACACGATTTACGAAGCGCGGCGAATGGCGGAAGTGGCGCGCGAGACGGGCGTGGCCACGCAGATAGCCGTGGGCAATCAGGCGTCGGAGGCGACGCGGCTTTTGTGCGAATGGATTTGGGCTGGGGCCATCGGGCCGGTGCGAGAAGTTTACAACTGGTCGAACCGGCCTTACTGGCCGCAGGGGATTGAGCGGCCAAAAGAGACGCAACCGGTTCCGGATGGACTGGATTGGGATTTGTGGCTCGGGCCGGCGCCGGAGCGAGGATTTAACCAGGTGTATTTGCCGTTTGTGTGGCGCGGATGGAGCGATTTTGGATGCGGGGCGCTGGGCGACATGGGTTCGTACAGTTACGACACGATTTTTCGCGTGCTGAAGTTGGAAGCACCGGAAACGGTGGAGGCGAGCTCCACAGACCGCTACGCGGAGACGTATCCGATGGCTTCGATTGTGCGGTACAACTTTTCGGCACGCGCGAATTTGCCTGCGGTGAAATTCAATTGGTACGACGGCGGATTGAAGCCGCCCCGGCCGGATGAGTTGGAGGTAGGACGCACTCTGACGCATGAAGACGAAGAGGGGGAAGGACTGCTGTTTGTGGGAGACCGGGGAAAGATACTGTGTGGTTTCAACGGATCGAATCCCAAGCTGATACCGCAGAGCAAAATGGATGCGTTCGTACAGCCTCCGAAAACGCTCCCACGCTCACCGGGAAATGAACGCGAGTGGCTGAACGCGTGCAAGGGAGACAAAACCAAGCCCGGGGCAAATTTTGAGTTTACGGGTGTGGTGACGGAAACGCTGCTGCTGGGGAATGTTGCGACGATGACGGGAGAGCGGCTGCATTGGGACAGAGCGGCGATGAAGGTCACGAATTCGGATGCGGCGCAGAAATTCGTGGCGCCGCAACGACGGAAGGGTTGGGAACTTTAAGGAGTGGTCGTCATGAAGCGCGCGAGCTGCGATTCATGCCGCTAGTCATGCCTCGTGGAGATTGCGAACCGCGTCCGTATGCATCGCGCGCAAGACGGGCACGCTGGCGGCTAAGGCAGCGATGGCAAGAACCACGACGCCAGCCAAGAGCATCATAATTGGACTATCGGCCTTCACACCGAAAACCAGGCTCTGCAGCCAACGTGAAGCGCTCCACGCGCCGATTGCTCCTAGAACAATTCCAAACGCAGCAAGCCCAGCGGCATGCAGGGCCGCCCAGCGAAGAATTGTGGACGGGCATGCCCCGACGGCAAGCCGTATGGCGATTTCTCTTTGGCGCGCACCAACCCAATAGTTCAGTACGCCATAAATTCCGACGGCCGCAAGAATTATCGCCAGCACGCCGAAAACGCCCAGGAGAAGCGTGGCGAAGCGCCTGCGTTTCAGCGTTGCACCTAGCCAGTCTTCCGCGGTTCGCAGCGATTGAATCGGAACATTGCGGTCGAGAGCCGCAACCTGCCTTCGAGCGGCGTTCATTGATTGCGCGGGATCGCCCGTGGTTCGCATTGTCACGACCATCGCTGAATCCGGTTTTTGCGAAAACGGATAGTAGAACGTCGGCATTGGTTCACCGTCGAGTCCCATCTGGCTGACGTTCGCCACAACTCCGACGATTTCAATCGTTGGCCCTTCCACGTAGGGACCGCCGACTTTGAGATGCTGCCCTAGCGCCAGCCGCGGATCAGACCATTCCTGGTGCGAGAGCTGTTCGTTGATGAGCGTGACCCGCGAGCCGCCCGCTCTGTCCGAATCGTTGAAGTTGCGGCCCGCGATAAGGCGGACACGCGCAACGCGAAAATAGTTGGCATCCACTCTATTGAAAAGCGATAGCGGAACATCGTCGCGGGCTGGCGTGGGTTTTTCGAGGATCGAATACCAATAATCGCCGCAATCGCCCGCTCCCGGAGGGCACATCACCAGACCGACGTCTTCAACGCCAGGTTCGGCGCGCAGGCTCTGCGAAAGCTGCCCGTAATATTGGCGCACGCTGTCGTCGCTCTTATAGCGCGACTCTGGCAGCTGGAGTTCGATGGCCAGTAGATGCCTTGGGTCGAAGCCCGGATCTGCATGTTGCGCTGCGATCAAGCTGCGAACGAGAAGTCCAGAAGCAAACGCCAGCATGAGCGTGATGGCGATTTCCGCGATCACGAGCGTGCTGCGAAATGCCTGGCCGCGCTTGCACGTGCCGGACGTCGGCGAACCTTCTTTTAGCGCGGTGGTTAGGTCAACTTTACCAGCATTCAAAACAGGAGCCACTGCCGCCAACAATCCAACCGCGACGGAAATCACCGCCGCGAAAAGCAAGACGGGGAGGTCAAGCGTGGCTTCTGAGAGGCGCGGAATATCGCGTGGGCCGATCAGTATCAGCATGCGTAAGCACCACCCCGCCAACAGCAGTCCAAATACGCCGCCGATCGCCGCGATAACAAGATTCTCGGTGAGCAGTTGCCGGACAAGGCGCGTGCGTCCCGCGCCGATCGCCACGCGAATCGCAATTTCTCGAGCACGCGCCCTGCTGCGAACGAGCAGAAGGCTTGCGACATTGGCACAGGCAATGATCAAGACGAGACCTACTGCGCCCATCAACACGACCAGGGTCGGGCGAACGTCCCCGGCCATTACCTCGGTGAAGTAAGCGGCGTAGGCGCGATGGTCGTCTTCAGGACCGGGATCGCTAAGTGCCAGCCGTTCCATGATGGCGTCGAGATTGGTCCGTGCTTGCGTCATCGTTGTTCCCGGCTTGAGAAGGCCCACCGCCCGCATCGAACCATGATCGCTGCGTTTGTGAGAAGCGCCCGCGGCGCGTCCGAGAGGCAGGTAAAAGTCGACGGACCTCGTCAGAAATTGAAATCCGGGATTCAGGACGCCGATGATTTGATAGGGCATGCCATCTAGCACCACGGATTCGCCAACAATGTTAGGATCGCCGCCGAGCCTGCGTTGCCAACATTCAGCGGTGGCAACCGCCGTGGGCGCGGCGCCTAGTTTGTCGTCGCCCTCGGCAAAGAAGCGTCCCAATGCGGGCTTCGCGCCGGTGAGCTGAAAGAAGCTGCTCGTCACGAGCCAATCGTGTGTGAGCACGGCGTCGCCTCGGCCAGTAAGAGTCAAATCCGTGCCATTGAACGCCGCCATGTTTTCAAAGGAATCGCTGTCATGGCGCCAATGCTCAAAATTGATCCAGGTGATACTGATGCCTTCGGCCTTGGCTGTGGATTCGCCCAGCCATACCAGCCGCTCGCCGTGGGGATAGGGGAGGGGTCTTAGCAGGACTGAATAGACGACGCTGAAGATGGCCGTGTTCGCACCGATACCAAGAGCGAGCGTCAGGATGACGATCAGGGAAAAGCTTGGCGATTTGCGAATGCCGCGCAAAGCGTAGCGGATGTCTTGGAGAATGGTTTCAAGGCGCGGAAACTGCCAGGCTTCGCGTGCATTTTCTTGTGTTCTGGTTAAATTTCCAAACTGGCGGCGCGCCGCAGCGCGTGCCTCGTCGGGAGTCATGCCGCGTTCCATGTTTTCCGTGGTCATCAGGTCGAGATGGGCTTGCATCTCGTCGGAGAGATCATCATTGAGGCCGCTGCGAAAATGCAGTGCGCGAGAAATCTTTGACCACCGTTCGCGCATAGTCTTCACCGTTGAGGAGCCAGGACACGCGCCATAGCCTCGACAAAGCGCATCCATTTCGATTTCGCCGCGACCAATTGCCTGCGGCCCAGAGGGGTAAGGCGGTAGTACTTGGCGCGTCGGCCATTTGGAGATTTCTTCCACTGAGAAGTAATCCAGCGCCGCTGCAGTAAGCGTTGTAGAGCCGGGTAGAGGGAGCCGTTGTCGACGAGGAATTCGTACTCAGACTGGTGCTCGAGATATTGTGATACGCCGTAGGCATGGTTGGGAGCGGCTTGCAAGCAGCGAAGGATCAGCACTTCGAGAGTGCCCTGGAGGAATTCCAGCGATTTGCGTGGATCGTCTACCGTAGACATTCTACCTGTTTACGCCTGAGGATGATTTTTGTCAAGCGCGGGCGAGGCATGGCCAGTTCCATAAGCGAGCCGGTTTGAACGGGCGCCGCGTCAGAACCGGTGGACCGGGCCGATCAGGTTCCAGTGGATCGAGTACCACGTCAGAAATACGCAGGCGGCTGCTACCAGAGAAAATTTTACGCGTGAGATGGTGCGGACGTCGGCGCGGCGCCAGATGCGGATTCCGGCGATGAGCGCAAAGATGCTGAAGAAGACAGCGAAGACTGAGAACCAGTTGATCAGCCAAAAATAACGCACGATAGTTGGGAAGGCGGGCAAGTCCGCGTTTTGAAGGTTTGCCGCCAAAGCCGCGAGCCAAATTCCAACGATAATCCATGCAAATGCGGCGAGCCGTGGACCGATGGTAATCCAAAGCGTGCCGGGCTGGGCCATGAATGGCGGACGATCGCGGAAGAGGAGCTTTCTGCCCAAGCGAATCAGGCTGGCGAGGACGACCAGAAGCAAGATCAGCACGCTGAGGGCGAGAGAAATTCCCACAAAGGATTTGTGCTCATACCAGGGAACGCGTTGGAGCTGGACGCCGGGGAAGTTGACGGCGAGGCGCACGATTTTTCCAGACGAATCTCGAATGGCAAAAATGCGAGCTTGATCGCCCTCGGCCTGCCAGAGGTCTTTACCGATGGATTTCCATTTGCGGGTGTGGCCGCGCAAGTCTTTGGAGGTGTCGATGGTCAAGACACCGTCTTTATCGACTTTGGCGATGGCTTGCCCGGGAGGATTCGAAATAGCCAGCTTGGTGCTGTCGGCGCGGCGCGTGGATTGATAGCTCCCGGCAATGTCCTTAAGTTGGTCGACGGGAATGGATTGAAATGTGATTTGAGCGGGAGCGGGGAAGTAGCGGTCCGCGAAACCGTCGAGGAGCTCCGCGCGATTTTTCGACGCGGAGCCAGCGGAGTTGTAGGAAACGAAAAGGACGAGTTTTTGAGTTGGTTCGAGGAGAAACATGCTATGGAAGGCGACAAGATCGCCGTCATGGCCGATAAAGTGGAGATTATTGCGCCAGGTTTGGTAGAAGCCCATGCAGGACGGGGGCAGCTGGTTGGAAGCAGCAAACTGGGGTGTCCACATGGCGTCGCGGGTTTCCGTTTTGAGAATTCGATGGCCCTCGAGTTCACCGCCGTTTAATAAAGCCAATGCGAACCTTTCCATGTCGCCCGCAGCTGAGGAGATGCCGCCGGCGGGAGCGGGTTGGAATATTTCAAAACCGATGGCGGGTTTTTCTGTGTTGGCGCGGTAACCGTCGGAGGCGTAGGGGACGAGATCAGCGGGCAGAGGTTCGTTGAAGCTGGAATGCTTCATGCCCAGCGGCATAAAGATGTGCTCGGAGACATATTGCTCAAAGGGTTCGGCGCTAACGCGCTGAACGATGTAGCCGGCAAGCCCGACACCGTAATTTGAATAGGCCGGGATTTCGCCGGGCGGATACATGCGGCGCGGCTGATTCAAGATCAAGAAGTCGTGGAGAGAAGCGGCCTTTTTCGGATCGACAAAAAGAATGTTGTGAACGACTTCTTCGAACCCCCCGGTGTGGGTCATCAAGTTGCGGAGAGTGATGGGCTTGCCGAAGGCCGGAGCGATCTGGAAATCGAGATACTTGTTGACGTCGGCGTCGATGTCCAGTTTGCCTTGCTCGGATAATTGCATGACGGAAACCCAGGTGAAGAGTTTCGAGATGGAAGCAAGGCGGAACATGGTGGTGTCCGGCTCGACGGGAGACTTTTTTGTGATGTCGGAGAAGCCGTAGCCCTTTTTCAGGAGCTCCTGGCCGTCTTTCATGACGAGCACCGTGGCGCCAGCCACATCGCTGCGCTCCATCTGAAGCGGGACGAGACCATCGAAGAACGCTGCAAGGTCAGCTTTTTCAAGAGGGTGCGCGGTGAGAGCCGGAGTTGCAGCGGATGGCTTTGCTTCGGCTACTGCGGCAGGGGCGGCCGTTTTCAGAGGAGCCGTCGTCTGAGGAGAAAGCGCAAGCGCGGGAACGAGAGCGCAGAGCGTGAGAAGCAGGAAGAGCGAGCGAAGCCGGGTCATGTCGCCTCCGAAGTACTGGAAACAGGGGCACAGTCTCTTGGAAATGGGGCGCACGCGCAACAAATATTTGAAAGAGTGGCTGTTCAGGAGAGAGCTGTTCCGAGTGCGACAGTCTCGAGCCAATCTAATCGTGGCTCATTCGTAGCGCAAGGCGATGATAGGGTCGACGCGCATGGCGCGGCGGGCAGGAACGTAAGACGCCAACAGCCCTGCCCCAACGAGGAGCAGTGTCACTCCGCCGAATGTGAGCGGATCCGTGGCTGTCACGCCGAAAAGCAGCGACTCCACGGTGCGCGTCAGGGCGAGCGAGCCAATAATCCCAATCGCCACCCCAATGAAGATCGTGCGCAACCCCTGGCCCAAGATCATGCTAAGCACCTCCGTTGGGCCCGCGCCGAGAGCGATACGCACGCCGATTTCCCGTGTGCGGCGGCTGACCGAATAGGCCATCACGCCGAACACCCCCGCCGTTGCAAGCAGAAGCGCGGTGATCCCAAAGAATCCGATGAGGATGACGTTGAATCTCCGCGAACCCAGTGAAGCGGAATAGACCTGCGAAAACGTGCGAAACCTCGCGGGAATCTCAGGGTCGAGGTCCCGCAGGATTGCGCGTGCTGCCGAGGTGACCGACCCAGTATCGGCATCGCTCAACATCGTTAAGGTGATCGCCGAGCGCGGCCGCTGGAACAAATCTACATAGACGGTAGGACGCGGCGGCGCATCGAGGCCATATTCGTGAACGTCGCCGACGATCCCGACAATCGTAAGCAAGCGCAAATCGCCATCCATGTTTCCGAATTCGATCGTGTGGCCGATGGGGTCCTGACCAGGCCAGCGGTCGCGTGCCAGCGATTCGCTGATCACGGCAACGTGCGGAGAATCCGCGCCGTCGCGCTCGTCGAAGATGCGTCCTTTGAGGAGAGGAATCCCGAGAGTCTCGAAGTATCCCTCCGTGACGACGCCGAAATCCGCGTTGCCAATGCGTTCCTTTTGCTGGAACAGCGGACCAAAACCCTCCATGGTCTTTGGAACCTCATTCTGCGTCATGAGGAGAAACATGCCGTCGGGAAGGCCGCCGTCGCCATTCAGCGGGAGCCCACTGGTTGCGCCGACATTGCGCACGCCCGGGATTTGTTTGAGACGGCCGATGAGATCGGAAAAGAAGATCCCCTGGCCTGCTTTTGCTTTTGGATCTTCGAGCCAGGGAAGCGAGACGTCCATGGTGACGATCTTGCCCACACGGAAACCAGGATTGACTTCGAGTGCTTTCATCAGGCTGCGCCCGAGCAATCCCGCGCCAATCACGAGAACAAGTGTGATGGCGATCTGCGCCGCGACGATTACCCGGCCAACCCGCTGGCCGCCATGCGACCCTGCTTGTCCACGCCCGCCTTCCGCGAGGCCCCCGCGCGGGTCTCCGGAAGTCGCGCGCACAGCGGTAAACGCTCCGAGGCCTGCGGCGACTACTGCCGACAGCAGGAAGGCGAAGAAAAGCACCGGAATGTTAATGGAGACGTTGTCCAGCCTCGGAAGATTTTCCGGCGCGAGTCCAACTAACCCAGCCACGCCTAAGTACGCTCCTAGTACGCCAAGCGCGCCACCAACAAGCGAAAGGAGGAAGGCCTCGGTGAGGAATTGACGGATCAAGCGTCCGCGCTCCGCGCCGAGCGCGCTGCGAATGGCGAGTTCACGCTCTCTGGCCGACGCCTGCGTGAGCAACAGGTTTGCGACGTTGGCGCACGCCACCAGGAGTAGGAATCCCACGGCTCCGAGTAGGATCAGCAGTGGCGTGCGAGTCTTCCGGGTTATGGAATCCTGCAGCGGGACGACAACTCCATCTTTGAGGAGATAGTCGTTTTGCTCGCTCGAGGTTTCGTGAATGCGGCGCGCAATCGCGCTGATGTCCGCGTTGGCTTGCGCGACTGTCACGCCGTCCCGGAGGCGCCCGACTGCAAGGTAGTTATGCGAGGTCCTGCTGCGATTTTCGCCGTCGAGATCGGCAGGCAGCCACAAGGCTACGTCCGGCGGGAACTGAAATCCGGCCGGGAGCACACCGATAACGGAGTAGACCGCATTATCAATTTTCAGATGCGATTGTGAAAGGTCTGGAGAAGCTGCGAGATACTGCCTCCAGTATCCGTTGCTGACAAGAACGACCGGGGAGGCCCCTTTCTTGTTGTCGTCGGCGCTGAAATCGCGCCCTATGGCCGGCTGAACACCGAAGACCTTGAAGAAGCCGGGTGTGACGCCTGCAACCGCCGTGCGTGTCGGCTGCGAAGAGCCTGAAACAGACGCGATGTTGTTGTTGTACTTTGCAATCGCCTGGAAGCTGCGGTTTTGATCGCGAAAGTCGTCAAAGTTGGGGTCCGCGAGATGGGACCACCCGCCCCGGGAGTTGACCTCGAAGACAGCCATGATGCGGTTCGGCTCGTTATACGGCAGCGGGCGCAGCAATACGCCGTAGACAACGCTGAAGATTGCGGTGCTCGCGCCGATGGCAAGTGCCAGTGTAAAGATCATGATAGCGGTTACGCCGAGGTTCTTGCGGAGCTGGCGAAATCCGTAGTTGAAGTCCTGCCATAGCGAGTCCATCGAAGATCCTCCACTGGCGGAGTGTTAAGGGTTATTGTGCAAGGAATATGCCATGTCGCCGAGCCGTTCCACAATATGTAAGAACGAGAGTTATATGGAATTTGTTCCTTGGGCAGAGGCTTCAATTGTTGGATTTTGGCATTCGCTTATGACCCGATCGGGAGTTCGGCCAAATTAAGTTGCCTATCAAGCGGAGGGATTGCCGGAACTTAGTGAACGAGGATTGAAGGATTGGAGGAAGAGCGGATATGATGCATGCGCGTCGAGGGAAGAAAGAGGGTTGGCTGCGGTGCGGAGCACTGCGGCGGAACCATAAGGGGGAAGAAATGAAGCGACTGTTTTTAGTCTTGATGATTTTGGCAGTGGCACAGGTAGCTTCGGCACAGGATTGGGCGAAAGAGAAGCTGGGGAAGTCTCCGCGGCACCAGGAGTGGGTTACGGTGAAGCACGATGGACGCGCGGTGCAGACTTTCGTGGTCTACCCCGAGTCGAAGGACAAGCGCCCCGTGGTGCTGATCATCCATGAGATTTTTGGAATGACAGATTGGGTGCAAGATTTGGCGGATCAGCTGGCTGAAGCGGGATATATCGCGGTCGCGCCGGATCTGCTTTCCGGAATGGGGCCGAACGGCGGGCGAAGCTCGTCGTTTCCGGAGGGGAAGGCGAACGAGGCTGTGAGCCATTTGAATCCCGACCAAGTGACCGCCGATTTGAACGCGGTGGCGGATTATGGCGTGAAGCTGCCAGCCTCAAACGGCAAACTCTTTGTTGGCGGATTCTGCTGGGGCGGGGGGCAGTCGTTCCGTTTCGCCACGAATCGAAGCGACCTGGCGGCAGCGTTTGTTTTCTACGGTCCGCCACCGGAGAAGGATGCGATGGCGCGGATCAAGGCCCCCGTGTATGGATTTTTTGCGGGCAATGACGCGCGGATTGGCGCGATGATTCCGGCCGCAATCGCGAACATGAAGGCTGCGAGCAAAACCTTTGAACCGGTGACGTATGAAGGCGCGGGACACGGCTTCATGCGTGCGGGCGAAGCTCCGGACGCGAACGACGCTAACAAAAAGGCCCGAGCCGAGGCGTGGGAGCGGTGGAAGAGCCTGCTGGCGAAAGGGCGGTAAGAAAAGGCCGACTGCCAGGGTTATTCGTGATTATTGTTCGCGGAGCAGTGTTGCCGGGTCAACGCGCAGGACTCGTCCCACGGGTCCGGCCACTGAGAGTGCTCCGGTGAAAACCGTAGTAATTACAACACAGGCAAGCACAAAGGGATCGTGCGCCGAGGCTTGGTAGACAACGGCTGATAGTAGCCGGCTAGCCGCCACGCCAAGAACAATACCAACCACGGAGCCGCTCCCGAGCAGGATCAGCATGCGCCCCAGCGCTGCCGAGAGAATCTGCTTGGCCTGCGCACCGAGAGCGACCCGGATGCTGAGTTCGCGCTGCCTCTTGCTGACGGCGTAAGAAGCGAGGCCGAAGGTGCCGGTGATCGAGAGCAGGAGTCCAAAAGCGCCAAAGAGACCGAGCGCCACGGTGGCGACCTGGGATGGAAAGAGACTCAGTGCAAGCTGGCTGTTCCATGGGCCAGATTCCTGAATCGCCACGCCGCGGTCCATATCGTGGATCACTTCGCGAATGGTGGCTACCATGTCGGCGGTGTCGCGCTGCGTGCGGATGATGAGCGACGTCCTTGTATCGCCTTTCTGCGAAATGGGGAAAAACGCAGCGGCTTCCGGATCCTCGCTAAGAGTAAAGTGTTTTCCATCTCCCATAATTCCCACGATCTGGATTGACACGCCGGAGCGGTTTTTAAAATAACGTCCAACCGCTTGCTCGGAGTGGAAGAGCCGGCGGGCGAACTCCTGATTCACAATGGCAACGGGAGGGGTCTTGTCAGTGTCGGTGAAGCTAACATCACGTCCGGCGAGCAGCGGTGTTCCAGAAGCGGCCAAATATCCAGGTGAGACGTCGTAAAAATAAGTGTCAAATGCTCTCTTTGAGGGTCTGAAATCGCTACTATCCTGAGAGAAGACAGCAGTCCCAGCTTGCTCGAAGGAAAGCGGCGTGGTATTGGCATACCCTGCTGCTTCCACGCCCGGGATCTGTAAGACCCTCTCGAGTAACTGGCGCTGGAAGTGATCGGCGGAATCATTCGAATACCCGGCCCGGCTCAGATCGAATTGGGTACGCACAGCATTCTTCGGATTGAAACCCAGGTCCATAGTCAACGCTTTGCCCAGGCCGCGCAGCGAGACAAAAGCAGCCGTGACGGTGACGCAGCATAGCGCAATCTGCGCCGCGAGCAGGACATCGCGAAGCGCCCAGCGGCGCCCTGCGTAGGATTGGCTTCCTCCGCTTTTAATCGCTTGATTTGGGTCGGTCTTGAAGATCTGGCGCAATGGGATTACTCCGAATAGTACCCCGGCGAGCACCGAGATAAGGAATGCCACCAGGATCAACGATGGCTGCGGAAGTACCTGGAATTTGAATGGGAATCTGCTGGGCGGATGCCAGCCGGCCAAGCCGGTAAGGGCCATCCATGCCAAAAGGCAGGCGCACGCGCCCCCGAAGATCGAAATCACCAAAGCCTCGACGAGGAGTTGGCGAACAATGCGCCAGCGGCTCGAGCCAATGGCCATCCGGATGGCAATCTCGCGCGCGCGGTCAGCCGTACGGGCTGCGAACAGGCTGCCAAGATTGGCGCAAGCGGCCAGCAGCACAATGCCGGCCAGCCCCATCACCCCAGCCAGAAAACCACGCGCTGGCCCGCCGATAAAATCGCCGATCATACCGGGGCGTGCAAGCTTCAAAGCCAAGCCTTCTTCTTCTTTGGGAAACTGCCGAGCAACGCGTGCAACGATGGTGTTCAATCCAACCTCTGCCTGGGACAGAGTGACCTCGTCCTTGATGCGCACCGTCGAAAAGATATTCTTATGGCTCCGCGACTCCAGCCAGTCGACACCGTCCAGTGATGCTTCATTCGCCATCGGGACGAAAATGTCAGGCTGCGTAAATTTTTCGGTCCCGTAGAAGCCTTCCGGTGTCACCCCGACGACCATGTAGGGATGCTTGTCAATGCGGACCGTCGTTCCCACGATGTTGGGATCCCCGCCAAAATCACTCTTCCAGGTTGGCCAGGAGAGCACTGCAGACTCCGAGGCTCCTGGATGATCGTCGTCGGAACGTTCCAGCAAACGCCCGAGGAACGGCTTGATGCCGACGACCTCGAAGTATTGCCCGCTCACTTCATATCCCCAGACGTGCCGGGTGACCCCGTTGGCCTCTAAGCCAAATTCCTGCACCTCAACGCCTGCTACAGCCGAAAACACCGTATTGTCATCCCGCACATCGCGCATTTCCGGATATGAAAGAAAGGGGCCACCGTGCTTGGGTTGAAGCGTCATCACCCGGTCTGCATGAGGCACATCCAGTTGCCGCAGCACCAATGCCTGCAGGACGCCGAAAACGATGACATTGGCGGCGATGCCGAGCGCCAGGATAAGCACCGCAGTGAGGGCAAACCCGGGAGCACGGCGCATCTGTCGAAGGGCGAATCCCAAGTCTTGCAGCAGGCCCTCAATATGATTGACGCGCCGGGTATCGCGGCAATTTTCTTTGGAAAGCTCGACGCCGCCGAATTCGCGATGCGCTTTCTGGCGGGCTTCATCGGGCGTTAGCCCGGCCGCTAAGTATTCCTGGGTTTTTTGATCGAGGTGATATTGCAGCTCTTCGCTCAAGTCTTGCTCGACTTGGTTACGGCGAAAAAGGGAGCGAAGGCGGAGTCGAAAACTGCTTAACCAATTTTGTTTGCGCACATAGCCCCCTTCAACTTGCCGTTGCATTCATTTTTTCTACTCGTAACGCAGAGCGACCATGGGATCCACGCGGGTAGCGCGCCGGGCTGGCACGTAGGACGCCAGCAGCGCGACGCAAATTAGCAGAAGTAGAACCGCAGCGAAGACCGGCGGGTCGGTAGGCTTCACGTTGTAGAGCAGGCCCGACAGTAGGCGGGTCAGACCGAACGCCGCGATTAGTCCAACAGCCGCTCCCAGCAGCGCGGGCCTCATGGCTTCGCTCACAATCATTCCAAGAACTTGTTGTCTGCCTGCGCCCAGCGCCAGGCGAATTCCGATTTCGTGCGTTCGCTGAGCGACCCCATAGGAGATCACGCCGTAAATACCCACAGCCGTGAGCAATAACGCAATGGCGCCAAAGAGCAGAAACAGCAGCGCGCCGAAGCGTTGGTGGGCAACGGATGCAGATACAACCTCGTCCATCGTCGCAACCGCCGAAACGGGTACTTGCGGGTCTAGTGCCGTAATCTCAGAGCGTACTGCGGAAGCGAGCGACGCTGGGTCGTTGGAAGTGCGTACCGCCAGGATCACCAGGGAATCCGCGAATTGCGTGTTCGGCAAGTAGACTTGCATGGTATGCGGGGCATCGAGTCCTTTGTGCAAGACATCCCCCACGACGCCGACCACCGTTCTCCATGGACCTTTCGTATCTCCCACGCGGAAGCGCTTGCCGAGGGCATCCTCGCCCGGCCAGAAGTGGCGCGCCAAGGATTCGTTGACCAAAGCTACCCACGGTGATTTGGCCACGTCTCGCTCATCGAACTCCCGCCCGCGCAATAACGGAATTCGCATTGCGCGCAGATATCCTGGCGTGATCGAGTAGCGGTCCGCGCTCGGATCTTCCTCGGGATTTGGCAGCGACTTTCCCTCGACATGCACCCCGTACATATCCAGATTTCCGCCCAGCGGAAGTTGGCTTACGATGCCCGCGGACCTGACTCCCGGAAGTGCCTTGACGCGCTGTACTACCTCGTCAAAAAAAGCGACCGCCGGCGCGTCCTCGGATTTGGGGCCCCAGAGAGAAATCGTGAGCGTCAGCGTGTGCGATGGATCAAAGCCGGGTTTCACCTCCAGTAGCCGCACAAAACTTTTCATCATCAGTCCCGCGCCGGTCAGGAGCAGCAGCGCCAAAGCCACGTCGGCAAAAACGAGCGCGCTACGCAAGCGGTGGCGCTCTGCTCCCGCGGTGCTTTTGCCGGATTCTTTCAGCGCCTCATTGAGATCAAGTTTGGAGGCCCGAAAAGCCGGCAGAAGGCCGAACGCAAGCCCGGTGAGAACGCAAATCCCGAAAGTAAATGCGAACGTCCAGGCATCGATGTGCACGTCTTGAATACGCGGGAGATTTGCGAGGCCGACGTTTCGAAGCAACGCAATACTTCCCCAAGCCAGAAGAAGTCCAAAGCCGCCACCGAGCAGCGAAAGCAGCAGGCTCTCCGTGACAAATTGCCGGACCATGCGGCTTCGCCGAGCTCCGAGAGCCGCGCGCAGAGCCACTTCGCGCTGCCTGCGCGCCGCCCATGCCATCAGAAGGTTTGCGACGTTGACGCAAGCGATCAGCAGCACGAATCCGACGGATCCAAGCAGGATCCACAGAGCCGTTTTTATGTCTCCAACGAGGTAGTCCTTTAGCGGTGTCAGAATCACGCCCGAGGCTGAATATTCCGTCGGGTATTCGCGGAAGAGATTTGCCGAAATCTGATTCATTTCCGCTTCTGCTTGCCCGATGGATACGCCGTCGCGCAGGCGTGCGAAAGCGCGAAGATGGCGGCAATCACGGCAGGCGTAGGGAAGCGTCGCGTCGTAGGCCAGCGGCGTGTAGATATCCGCCGTCTTTCGTGGATCAGAAGAAAGCACCGAAGGGAAATCGGCGGGAAGCACGCCGACCACTGTGTATCCCCGGCTTCCCAACTGCACGGACTTGCCGATGATCGCGGAATCTCCGCCGAACCTGCGCTGCCAGAAACCGTAGCTCAAGATCGCCACGAAATTATTCCCGCGCACGTCCTCCGCAGGCAAAAAAGTCCGGCCTAGCGCAAGCTCCAGGCCCGCCAGATCAAAGAATGAGGATGACACGCGAAAGCCGACGAGCGTTTCCGCATCAGGGTTGCCGACGATCGTCGGGGACCAAAAACTGACCGCGGCTATTCCGGTGAACGAACGGTTCAATCTCTTCCAGTCCATGAAGGTCGCCCAGGAAGTGTTCGAGCGTGTGCCTTCTTTATCCTTCTCCCAAAGCATCATTAGTTGATCTTGCTTGGGGAAGGGCAGCGGCCGCAGCAAAACGCCGTGAACGACGCTGAAGATCGCGGTGTTTGCCCCGATGCCCAGAGCCAGCGTCAGAATGGCCACCAGCGCAAAGACTGGGCTGTTCCGCAGCATCCGCAACCCGAAATTCAAGTCCTGCAGCAAATCCTGGATGTAGCTCACTCGACGCGCGTCGCGGCAATTTTCCTTGGAAAGTTCGACGCCGCCGAACTCGCGCCGAGCTTCGCGCCGCGCTTCATCGAGTGTGCGGCCCGCCGTCACGAATTCCTGCGTCCTCTTCTCTAAGTGGTATTGCAGTTCCTCGTTCAAATCTTGCTCGACTTGATCGCGGCGGAACAACGAGCGAAGTCGAAGCGGCAAGGTGTAAATCCAATGGTTGGGGCGCATCATCCCTCCTTGCGAGTTTGCAGCGTGCTCAGGCCTCTTTGAGTTTCACGACGCTCGAAATGGCTGCCGAGAGGCGGCTCCAATTGGCCGATTCCTTTTCAAGATGCTTTCTCCCAAGCCTGGTGAGCGAGTAGAACTTCGCGCGTCGATTATTTTCGGTGGCTTTCCACTCGGCGGTAATCCAGCCTTCCTGCTCGAGCTTGTGCAGCGCGGGATAGAGCGAGCCGTCGCTCACTTGCAGCACGTCCCTGGAAACTTGCTTCAGCCGCAGGCTGATGGCGTACCCGTTCATCGGCTCGAGCGCCAGAATTTTCAGAAGCAGCAAATCCAAAGTCCCTTGGACCAGATCGGACGGTTTGCTCATGCGCTCTCCTCGGTTACCGAGAGCAGTCTACGCAATCTCCCCTCGGTAAGCAAGGGGAAGATTTTCTGATTGGGTTTGTCTGCGGTGATCCGGCTAGTCAGCTGCGGGTAGGTTCGAAGCGCCCCGAGCGAACTTCACTCCACAATAATCCGGTCGGCCCACTCTACCAGAGACACAAAGATCGCCGGTGTGCCGAATTTTGCTCCCCACGGGTTCAAGTCTGTTTCCGTGACCCCACGGGCCCGGGAACAGGCTCCTCAAGAAAAGATGGGAATGTGTTTCGCGACGACCTTTGCGAGCGTTTCGCTCAGCGGCGGCCAACCGACGGGCATGATTGAGTTCACCATGGACTTCCGCAACAGGGAAGTGGCTTCCGCCAGAAGAAAGATTTGAACTTCGTGGCCGGCTTCCGCAAGCACGAGTCCGTGCGCGAAGGGGAAAGCAGCCCGTGTTGGGTCGTCAGATCCCCATGCGCTTTTCATCATGATCTTCAGAGGTCGTTTTGACTCCTGCGGCTTCGCAACTAATGCGAGAAAGGGCAAACCCGCGAGCTGCGCCAAGAAAGTCCGTCGCGCCATGGTTTTGACTCCTTAGTCGAACTGTTCCACCCGATGTAAGTTCTGGTTCGTTCTCTAGTGGCCCAGGAATTTTTCGATGGTCTGGAGTTCTGCGTCGGCCATGTCCAAATATTTCTTGGCGTTCTTGGAGTCCTGCTTTTGCATGAAGTACTGCGCTTTGTTGAGATCGGCCTTCATGCGTTCTTCCGCGGAGACGATGTCGCTGCGAAGTCCGTAACCTGAAGCGGCTTGCTGGCGCTTCAAGTTGTCCAAACTCTGCGTGGCGGCCGTCGAGCGGCTGTCCACCTCGGTGAATTTTTGTTCGACCTCTTCCGCTCGAGCTTCCGCTTCGGCCTTCTCCTGAGAGGCCTGGGCTGCACTGCCGCTCGAAGCCGACGGAACAACATCCTGCGACTGAGAAGCTGACTGCGCATTCTTCCTGGACTTGCTCGAAGAAGGTTTTTTCAGAGGCTGGCCCGCAGTGCTGGAGTTCGCAGCAGGTGGTGTCGAAGTCGTCGCGTCGCTGGCTGGAGTCGAAGATGCGCTAGAGGCGTCCGGCGACGATTGACCAGATTGGGAAGACTGCGCTCCCGATGCCGCGCTGGACGCGCCCGTTGCGGCGGCGGACGTCGCTGACGAAGTATCAGGCGTATTGGGCGTGGCCGCGGAGGGCGTGGCTGTCGAATCTACAAGAGCCGAAGGCGTCGTAGACGCTGGAGCGGATGCGGACGAATCCGCCGGCTGCGATTGCTGCGGGGGCAAGGAATTCTTACCCGCGCCAGCGAGGGTCTTTAGGTGGCCCGGAAGGTAAAGGCCCGCCGCGAAGAGAACAGCGACGACGATGAACGCACCGAGCGCGATATACAAGCCGCGATGACCTCCGCTACTGACCGCAGGCGGTGGCGGCCCGGCGGGAGCAACTGCAGCTGCGAGAGGCTGTGTTTGCTGAAAGACGGGGGCGTCCATCACGGTAGTGGGAGATTGGGAAGCAGGCGTTTCCTGAAAGAGCGCCGTAGCGCCCCCGGCGTCGGCCGCGCTCGAAGGAGCATACGACCGCGGGTCCACGGCCGGCTGAGTTCCCGCTCCGTGTGCTTGCACGCTCTTCAGAGCTGCGCGGAAAGCGTCGGCAGATTGAAAGCGCTGACCGGGGTCCTTGGCCAACGCCATCAAAATGATTTGATTGAGCGGCTGGGGAATGCCGGGACGGAGAACGATAGGAGGCTTGGGCGCTTCTTGCAGATGCGCGGCCATCATGGCGTAGTTGCTATCGGCTTGGAAAGGCAGTTGGCCGGTCACCATCTCGTAAAGAGAGACGCCGAGGGAATACAAATCGGAACGATTATCGGCGGGATCGCCTTTCACTTGTTCCGGAGGCATGTAGTTAAGAGAGCCGAGAGTCGTGCCGGTCATCGTCAAGCTGCGATCCGAAGCGGAGCGCGCGATGCCGAAATCCATGAGCTTCACCGTGCCGTCAGGTGTGAGCATCATGTTGGCGGGCTTGATGTCGCGATGAATAATGTTCTGCTTGTGAGCGTAGCTGAGGGCATCGAGAACCTGATCGATGTACTTGACGGCTTGCCCCGGCGGAATGGCGCCCTGCTGGAGCCGCGAAGAAAGCGTGACGCCGTCGACATACTCCATAATCATGACCAGCTGATTGTCCAGTGTTAGCGCGGTGCGGAGTGCAGCGATGTTCGGGTGGCTGAGGCTGGCAAGGAGCTTGATCTCGCGCAGGAATCGATCGGCAAGATCCTTTTGGCCGGCGAGGTCCGGGAGAAGAATTTTCATGGCCTCCACGCGATCGGAGATGGTGTTGCGGACCTTGTAGACTTTGCCCATGCCGCCGGCGCCGAGAATCCCGAGAATTTCATAATCGCCGAGCTTTTGCCCGGTCGTATAGTCCTGGCTCATCGCGTGACTCCCTTCCAATAGCGGAAAAGGCGAGGAACTTTGTGAGGCTTCCTCGCCTTTTCGAAATCAGGCACCGAGAATCTCAAAACAATGCATGCCTTTGCCGCAAGGGCGGCCGAGCAAGTTACGGAGTACTGCCCGCAACGTCGCCAACTTTCGGTGGAGCCGACCCGTTATAAGTGGCCGTGGCAGAGTCGGAATCGACTTCCGTAATGGTGGCGCTGCCGAGTTTGTTGGTAACGGTCTTAAGAACTTTTCCAGTGGTGGGATCCTTGACGGTGCGCACGGCGCGGCTGATGTCGATCGTGTCGCCGACGCGCACGCCGGACTTGTTGCCCACGTTGATGATGATGGTGTTTCCGCTCACGTCAGCAACTACGCCGGAATAAGTCGCTTTAATGGTCGGCAATGTTGCCGCTGCGTTATCGAGCTGACCGGCGCAATCCGCGACGGCTTTGTTTACGGCCTCTCCGAGAATCGTTTGAGCGAAGTTGCTGCTGCTCATATCAAACGCGGCCCCGCCGCCGCTGTACCCGCTGCCGCCTCCGCCGCCGAGAAACATTCCGGAGCGCGAAGACTCGCCGTTACCCGTTACGGACGCGAGTATTTCACCAGTGGTGGTGTTCACCATGCGCGCGGTAATTGCCACTTCGGCTTTCGACTCCTTTTTGCCCATTCCTGCGATGGCGCCAGTCCAGCCGCTGTGTCCGCCCGCTACACCGCCCACTTTCTTGTCGTCACGTCCGAACTTGGTGATGGAACCGAGGATGATCGTGTCCACCCCCAGGATTCTGCCGAGTTTGGATGCGCTTGTGGGATCGGCGCGGTCGCTGTTGTTAAAATTTTGTTCGGCGATGATCTTATCGAGCGCCGCGCGTTCGATGACGCGGTACTTGCCGTCTTGCACGAGCTTTTGGACCATCAGATCGGTGATGCCTTTGCCGACGTCCTGGTCCGTACCGAAGATCGAGGCGACAACGGTTTTGACCGTGCCGTAATCAAAGTTCATAACGGCAACGAGCTTTTTGGGCCCGGCGGGCTGCGGAGGCGTTGCGGCTGCCGGAGCCAACTGCTGCGCCGCGCACGGCGCAATCACCAGGAATGACATACACAGAATACGTACGAGTCGTGACATAAGAATGTGCTCCTCACATCCGAAGAATTTGTGAGCTAAACCTGCGATCCGTTTCATTTGTGATCCTAACCTCGCCGGAATGGCAGACTAACACGGGCACAAGGTCGGTAGACCTACTTAGGGGCGTATCGTACACCGGAGGCAGGGTAGAAACAACGGTGCTGTGTCCGAAGGGCCACGAGCGGGAGCGTGACAGAAGCCGCAAGCGGCAGGCGCAGAGCGGAGCAAGGACTTTCAAGCGGCAAAGCTGGTAGGATTTGGCTGAGTTGTTGAGGCATTCGAATTTTTGTGAGTCCAGGAAGAGGAGCAAAAAAAATGGCTGAACCAAGCAAAGAAGAATTGCTGGCGCGAATCGCGGAATTGGAAAAGCAAGCGGGGTCGCGGAAAAAAGGCAGTCTGGAATTTCGCGTGGGAGAAAAAGGTGGAGTGAGCGTCTACGGGCTCGGACGGTTTCCCGTCACGCTTTACTATGAGCAGTGGAATAGGCTGCTGGATGTCGGGGCGGAATTGCGCACGTTTCTCGAAGAGAACAAGAGCAAGCTGAAGTTGAAGATCTCGGAGTAGGCGGGAAAGAAGACACTACGCGGGCAGCGTTCGGCGGAATCGAATGGATCGGCGTTAGAACTGGAGGACGCGGGCCCGAGCGATGGTCAGGCGAGCGGGGAGTGTGTCACATTTGACGCATTTATATCACTCTATCATTCTGTCATAGAGTGATAGAGTGAATTGATACTCGTTTTTTTTCGCCCCCTGACGTGCCAAGGGGCGTTTCAGGGCGTTTCCGTGTTCGTCTGGATGCCTTCCTTTCGAAGTCTTGGTGAAAGACTTCGGCATTGGTTCAAACTCGATAAAAATTGGGGTGCAGATTCCGGCTCGAGCTTGGGTGCAAGAGCGGGCCGCTGGGCGAGGGTGTGCCTCAACGTTGCGGAAGGGGAGAAATCGAATCAGGGAAGAGTTCCGCGGTCGGCGAGGGGCACTTCTCGACAAAGAGAGTATAGCAAGTAGTGACGAGGAAGGCAACAGAAATCTTAGCGCTTACTGACTCGCCATTCGAACGGCGGGAGACAGCGGGTTGGGAATGGAAAGAGGAAGAGGAGAGCAGTGCCTTGCATAAAGCAAAGTCGCAAGGATGGGGCACTCTAGGGAGAAAGGCGGAATCAAAACGCCGACGGGTAAAACCGACACGTGGGGCACCCAGCTTTGTCTGCTCCCCCAGCCAGTTTTCTTGACGGAGTATAAGCGGCCTAATTAGAATCGCGCCATGCCACGAAAAGTTATCCTGGGATTCGGAATCAGCCTGGACGGTTATATTGCGCGGCGCAACGGCGACCTTGATTTTCTGGTCATCGACAAAGAAGGCGAAGCGCTGATGGCAGAGTTCTTCTCGAAGATCGATACCACGATCATGGGCCGCAAAACGGCGGAGGCAGCGGCAAAATTGAGCGAGAGTGGTGAGATGCCCGAGACGCCGGGGATGGCGAATTACGTGGTCTCCCGGCGATGGAAGGCGGGCAAGCGGGGAGGATTCGAAGTGGTCGGCGGATCCCTGACGGCGTTTGTGAAAAAGCTGAAACGCCGCCCAGGAAAAGACATCTACCTGGGAGGCGGGGGCGAACTGTGCCGCAGTTTCCTGCAAGAGGACTTGGTGGACGAACTGTACATCGGCATTGGTCCCATGCTTTTGGGCGAGGGCATTCCCGGCTTCCCCGGGAAGTTTCCGCAGCGAGATTTCCGGCTGACGGAATGTAAGTCCTACTCGAATGGATCGGTTGGGCTGCGCTATGAACGGATTCGGACGAAGCGGAGCCGATAATTGGGCCCCGATAGGGTCTGGAATTGGGGACAGTGACCGTCCGCTCCACGCGCCCGTTCTATGCGGGAACGGGTTCGCGGCGTTTCAGGCGGGGGAGGGACTTGATGGAGCGGCCGGTCTTTTCTTGGGCGAGGCGCAAGTCATAGAGACTCTGAAGATTGAGCCAGAACTGCGCGCTGGTGCCAAAGAAATGGGCGAGTCGCAGAGCGGTGTCGCCCGTGATGGAGCGCGTGCCATGCAAGATTTGCGTGACGCGATTGGTCGGCACGTCGAGCTTTCGCGCCAGTTCCGCGGCGCTCATATGGAGTGCTTCCAGTTCTTCGGCAAGGTGTTCCCCCGGATGGACGGCAGTGACGGGCATGATGGATCTCCTAGTGATAGTCGACAATCTCGACGTTTGACGGACCCGGCGAGCGGTCGAGCCACTCGAAACAAATCCGCCATTGATCGTTAATCCGGATGCTGTATTGGCCCTTGCGGTCGCCATGCAGGGCCTCAAAACGATTCCCGGGCAGGGCGGCCAGGTCTCTCGGCGATGTGGCTGCCTCGAGACGATCGAGTTTGAGGCGCGCGGGGCGGGCAAAACCGGAAAATGCCTTGACCCATTTTCCTGCGGCGAAGTTCCCGGTCCTCTTGTCCCGGCAACTGACGATCACCAGCAGAGGATAGCTAAAAGTACGCGTTACGTCAAGCGTAACGAATGAGAGAATGCCTGGTGCGCCCCTTCAATTGAGCGAGGAGAAGCAAGACCCGCGCCCTTTGTGGAGCCAGAACGCAAAGGGTGCGCTACCCGCCACCACTCCAAAACCCCCACACGTAACCCCGACGTGTGGGGCACCCCAACATCAACATCCTAACCCTCCCTTCACCTACGAACATGGTATATTCGCCATCATGATCTTAGTCCACGCGAAAAACACATCGTGGAAACGCGTGCGGGCCACCCGCCCGACCGTATTTGGTGATCCACTGGCTGAGACGTATCCCGACCCGGACCATTCGATATCGGAACGGCGATTTATTACGGTGGGAATGTCGAGTGCGGGACGGGTGCTGATGGTCGCGCACGCGGATCGCGAAGAGAACATCAGGATTATCAGCGTGCGAAAGACGACGGCGCGCGAGCGAGAACAATATGAAGAAAAAAGCTGAGAAACGAGTTCGGCGTGATGAACTGCGACGAGAGTACGACCTGTCTAAATTGAATGGCGGGGTCCGCGGCAAATATGTGGAGCGCTTTCGAGCGGGAACGAATCTTGTGCTGCTTTCGCCGGACGTTGCCAAGCACTTTCCGGACGAGCAATCGGTCAATCAAGCCTTGCGTGGCTTAATTCATGCCGCAAAGGGTAGTTTGCGACGCGCGCGTTGATCGGATGACCAAGGAGGAAAAACCCGCACCCTTGAAAACCACAAGGGATGCGGCACCCGGCGATGATCGTCTGCCCCACCCGCCCCTTTACACGAAGATAGAAGTGCCTTAGTTTACCCTGTCAAGAGAGGTGCTTTATGAAGCCCATCTCCATCGTTCGAGCGGCAGTTTTCACGCTCTTTTTACTTTTGACTGCGCCGTTGGCTAGAAATCAACAGGCTACGCGGAGAGATGGCAACTGGTGGGTTGACGAAGATCGGGCTTCGAAGTTGAACTACGTCACTGGTTTTTTCGACGGAATGGACCTCGGAAACAGATTCTCATATTGGGGATTGGAAGATGACCCAAAGAGCGTGACGGCAGCCAAGGTAATCGGCTCATACGATTCCTACAGCAAAAAGTATTTATCTGAAGTTACGAACGGACAGTTGGTGGACGGCTTAGACAAATTTTATGGCGACTACAGAAATCGACGGATAGATGTCATGGGGGCTGTGTGGCTGGTCGTAAATGGGATTGCTGGTAAGCCAGAGGCAGAAATGCAAAAGATGATTGAAAGCTGGCGGAAGAATGCCATCCCCCCACAATAGGCTGCCGGGATTAACTACGCGCTCTTCGGACGCCGTCTACGATATTCTCCTCGTAGAACCTTCGAGAATTGGGGACGGGGGGACATTCCCGCTTTCTGTGAAAATCACCGCCGCGACACAAAGCTCGCACAATGCAATAGAAAACGTCCCGTCTTTCCCCGGGTCCCCACCCGCCTAAAAAACTACCCGTTATTATTTGGTTGGGAGCTCCTTGATACCAAGATAGTGCGCCGCGTATAAGCGATGCCCACCATCTAAGTCTTTGCCGTGATCGAAAAGTTCAATCGGATAGTCTTGCTTCCAGTGCACCACCAACCAAGCTATCCGTCCGATATGCCATTCTCGATTTCCCACGGGATGGGAATGGTCTCCAGTGGAGGTCCAACGCGTGAGTTTACCTTGGCAAATAGCTTGGCCTACTTCAAAGCAAGTTGGCTCTCCGCCGCAGCCCCAATACGGCTGCGTGTCTATGGCTTGTTTGTCTCGGAAAATTTGCAGGAGATCAGAAACGGGTTTTAACATAACTACTCGGGCCCCTTAACCCATTCAACCATAACTTAGAATTGAGGACAGACGGAACGATCCCGCTTTCCGAGAAAATCATCGCCGCGACACAAAGCTCGTAGAGTGCCATAGAAAACGTCCCGTCTGTCCCCCGGTTCCGACCCGCTCAAAGAATCAACTTGTCACCGTAGAACGCAGACCCTATCCTGCTGAAGCCTGACGCGAGAGCGACAGTAACGGGTTCAATGTCCGTGTACGCATCAGCCGTACGAGTCGCACGCATCTCCAAGGAGAATGACCGTTTTAATAGTTCCTCCACTTCTTCAATTTTAAAAGACCGGAAGGAACCTTCCTTGCCGATTGGCACTTTGCCAACTTTGATCTTAGACGGTCGTTCAAGCCCTGTCTGCTGACGGCGCACTGTTGCGTGAATCCCCAATTGAATCGTTGCTGTAATTGTGACAGGCTCATTCCGCGGCAATTTCCACGGTACTGGAGTCTGGACCCTGGAAACTTCCAATATTTCAATTCGACTAATCGAAACGATCCTTTCGCCTGAGCCAAATCTCTGCGGAATCTCCAGATTCTCTGCTATAAACACTTCTAGTCTGCCTTGATTTGCCCGGAAAGCAGCCATCGCTAGACGCTCTTCCTCCGCCCACTCATGTGTCATGGAGGCAGTAACAAAACTTCTCAAGTCGCCAATCAGAACGTCCTCGTTCTGAAACAATTTCAGATCAACGCCGAGAGGCTCGCAAAATACATCGAGCGTCTTCTGGTCGAAGATGTCATCTCGGGAAACAAATGCGCCATTCTTCTCGGGAAGTGACGCCAGGTCATCAATGGCAGCAAGGCAAATTACCGCGTCCTGAAAATTCTTGCCTTTTTCTTTGAATGGCTTCGCATGATGGATTGCCATTTCGAAGAATTCTGCAGTGCATCTCAACGGCGGCGCTGCCCGCACAAGGGGACGCTCCTCTACCAACTGCTCAACTGTCGCGAGATAGGCCTTGTGGACATCAGACTCCTGGGGCAGCTGTGAAGGAACGACAACTCCCACCTGATCGCCGAGCTTCCTGAGGTTGGCGACCTTTCCCGCCGCCTCATATTGGGTCTTTCTGTAGTCCCTCTCCCAGTGTGCCCTCAATTCCCTCTCCACGGCGTCGAGAAGAACACAGGTGGTTCCAAAAAGACTGACAAGGTCAAAGACATTTTGTATTGTCTGACCGAGACTTGGCCAATTCGCCTTTATCATGAGATTTGAATCGAAGTAGATCCGTGTGTATTTAGGTTTGACGGGCAGGAGCATATAACATGAGTATACACCCTGCGAATTACGTCACATCGCCTCGTGAACTCAAGGCGGTCAACGCGCAGATGGGAACGGCGGGTGGCCCGGATGATCCGATACTGAATCTACCAAGCTTCGTCGATCGAACCAGGAAACCCACGCCCGCTCGCAAATCAAAAGAACACGGAGGGTGCCCCAGGTTCGACTTTGAACCTGTATCTTTGGACTTTTCCACACATTTCCACAGCCATATCAAACCAACTACTCCCCGCCCAACTCCTTCTATCCCTTCGACTTGCCCCAACCCCATTCGAATGCGCGCCCTCACCTTCCGCCCGTCCCCGCCACTCGGCGTCTGCCGCGAGCCGCTAAGCATGGCCTCTCATGTGACTTGGCTTCCGCTCTTCCACCAGTCATCAGTCAAGAGTCACCATTCACTAACTCTTTTAGAATGCGCACTTACGCAAAACGCGCCCATAACCAGTTTAGAATCCGCGCTTACAAAACGCAGGACTTAAAACCCTTTAGAATGAACACTTACAAAAAAACCGGGGGTGGGGGTACCGATCTCCGCCACAACGCCCGAACGGTCCGTAGGGGCACGACATGTCGTGCCCTCTTTCTTTTTCTTGTCCGGGAATTGGGCGCGATTCGAGCGAGCGCGGTTAGTCCATGTGGTGGTGCATGGCGAAGATTTTGTCGAGGCCGTGCTCATAGGGATAGACGTGGACCATCCAGCCGAAAATGACGGGATGGAAGCGGCCGCCGGCTTCGGAGCAGGCGTCTTCGGTGGCGATGGAGCCGTGCAGGCCGAATTGGGTCCAGTCGGCGGAGCGGAGCTGATTGCGCGGCGGCATGCAGAGATTGGTGTGCAAGTGCCACATCGCCACGCTAAGAGGGACGCGAGCGTTCAACTGGTCTTCAGAGGCGCGCTTGGGCATGGTGTACATGGCGCCAACGAGCTCGTAACCGGTCGCGGTTTTCTTGTAGAGGAGAGAAGTGGGACGTGCGGGATCGAACGTGAACGCCTCCAGGAAGCCGTTGCGATAACGCGTGAAGTGATATTCGGGTTGCGGAATATTCGGCAAAAAGATTTTGAAGCCGTCATCGAGCGCGACGTGGTAGTCCTTGTATTTTTCGATGCCAGAGCGGAGCTGAGCGACGATTTCGTTGGCGCGCTCGAGATCTTCCGGCGTCTGCGCCCGCATCGAAGTCATGAACATGTGCTGGCTGTGCGCGTCGTTATGGCCGGGCGTCATGTCCTCGACAGCCGCCTTTTCGCTGGCCTTTTCCTCGCCCATATCCATTCCGGACATGGCCTTGGATGCGGGTGAGGCAGCTTCCCGCGCTGCCGGGCTCTGCCCGCCTTGGTAATAGACGGAGGGCGCGTGGTGGCCAGGCATGGCCACAAGCAGGACCGTGACAACAAAGATGGCTCCAAGAACCATTAAAGTTTTCGCGGCGAGATGAACCAACGTTCTACGGGCTGACATGACGACTCTCCTCAACCAATAATACGCAATAAAGTGGATGGAGATATCAGGGCCGGAGTTGCTTGGTGCCTCCCTAAAAACTGTCCGGTGGGACAGGGAAATGAGGTTGAGGAGATAAAAGAAGCAAATGCGATGAATGAGAAGAGCAGGGCGAGCGCGCCGGATGGGCCGCCACGGCTGGGAGCCGAGAACCAGCGGCGTGCTAAAATCGTCGCGTGAAAAAGCAAACGGTGCAACCTGCGAAGCAATTGACGGGCGGAGTGCAGCCGCCCGGGGACAAATCGATCTCGCATCGCTACGCGATGCTGGCGGGTCTGGCCGAAGGGACGAGCGAGTTGCGGAATTTTTCTGCGGCGGCGGACTGCCACAGCACGCTGGGCTGTATGAGCGCACTGGGCGCGAACGTCAAGGTCGAGAAGGACGCGGTTCAAATTACGGGCCACGGGACGCGAGGACTAAAGAGCAGTTGGCGCGCGCTGGATGCGGGGAATTCCGGGACGACCATGCGTTTGCTGACGGGAATCCTGGCCGGGCAGAAGTTCAGCACAAAACTTACCGGAGACGCCTCGTTGCAGAAGCGCCCGATGAAGAGAGTTGTGGGGCCGCTGCGCGAAATGGGCGCCGACATTCGCGCGCGGGAAGACAATTTTGCACCGTTGGAGATCAAAGGCGCGCTGCTGCACGGGATCGACTACCAGATGCCGATGGCCAGCGCACAAGTAAAATCGGCAGTGCTGCTTGCGGGCATGTTCGCGGAGGGCGTGACCAGCGTGACAGAGCCGGCACGCACACGCGATCACACGGAACTGGCGCTGGAGGAGTTCGGAGCAAGTATCGAACGGCACGGGCGAACTACGAAGATTCACGGGCTCTTTGCAGGAAATGGTTCGGCGAAGCTGGTAGCAAAGTCGCTGGATGTACCAGGCGATCTTTCCTCGGCTGTGTTCTTCATAGCGGCGGCGTCGCTGCTGCCGGATTCGAGCGTAGCGATTCACAATGTGGGGTTAAATCCAACGCGTACTGCAATCCTGGATCTTTTTGCGGGAATGGGCGCTGCGATTCAGATGCTCTCCCTGAAAACTTCCCACGGCGAAGTCGTCGGAGACCTTGCCGTGAAGGGCGTATCGCTGAAGGGTGGCGTGATTGAAGGCGAGCTGATTCCGCTGGTCATCGACGAGCTGCCCATGCTTGCCGCGCTGGGCCCGTACACGGAAGAGGGAATCGAGATTCGCGACGCGGCGGAATTGCGTGTGAAAGAGAGCGACCGCATCGCGGCACTTGCGGAAAATTTACGGCGGATGGGGGCGACCGTGGAAGAGCGGCCCGATGGATTGAGAGTCGAAGGACGCCGGGCGGGGAAACTACACGGCGCAGAGATTGAGCCGCATGGGGACCACCGGATTGCCATGGCCTTTGCCGTGGCGGCGCTGGCTGCGGAGGGCGCGACGGTGATACGCGACTCGGATTGCGCGGGGGTCTCCTACCCGGCGTTTTTTGAGGACTTAAACCGGCTGGCGGAACGATAGAGAGAAGAAGCGCAATGCGTTCCAAAAGCGCGCTAGCTGGTTTTGTGGATGGAAATCGCGCCGTAGCTGGTTTTCAGTGTGATTGTAGGTCCGCGATCCTTGCCGTACTTTCCTTCGAGGTGTGAATCGCCCGATTCCGCCGCGGTTTTTTTCAAACTGTCCGCTGAGAATTCTGAGTCGATATCACAGGAGTGACAATCCGAAACGATATTGAAATTCACCGATGAGGGAAGAGTAAGGGAGATGCTGGCGTTTGTGTTCGTTACCTGAATATCTTCCTTGGGCGGGGAAGAAAACCGCAGCACAACGTCGCCATCGCGATTATCGACTCTTACTTTGCCGGTGACATTCTCGATGGTCACGGAATAGCGGTTGGTGCGCAAAGCGATGTCTCCGGGTGCATCGACAATCTCAAGATTGCCTGAGCTTGCTTCCATGTGGCCGGAGAGCGAAGTCAGAGTGAGATCGGTGCGCTGAGAGATGAAGCGAAGGCCCTTGGCGACTTTATCCGCGCGGATGGGGCCGTAAAATTCTCCGTCCAGGGTGAAGCTCCCCGTAGCGGAGGCGACGTCAACCTGCCCGCCCTTGCCCGAGATTTTAATATCACCTTTTGTGTCGGAAACTTTGACGTCGCCCTTATGCATTTCAATGGAGACGTCGCTGCCGGTGTCGCGAACCTCGACGTCGCCGCTTGCGCTGGTGACAGAAACGGGTGCGGCCAAGTCAGAAACCGCAATGTCGCCCTTTTCGTTTCGCACGGTGACAGAAGCTTTCTTGGGGACCTGAATATCCATGTCAACGCTGATGCGGCTGTCTCTAGCGCCCACGCCCGTGGGATGAACCTCATATCCATCGCCATTCTGCACAATTTCAACGGAAACCGGGCCAGCTCGGCGCTGCGCGTCGGATTCGCTCCAGGCGTGCACGTTTTTCTTTCCCGACACGCGGATTTCAGGGGCATCCGCGGCGCGCACGGAAATCTCGCCGCGGCCGCCGCGCACGGTAATGCGGGCATTCGCGGGGACGTTTACCGGCACGACGTCCAAGTCAAAGGGATACGCATCCCCGGAGATCTCAATAGGAAGATTGCCGGGAATTGTCCGCCGGGCATAATCGTAGGCAACCACGAGACTCAGCAGCGTGATCATGCCGATGACCAGCAGGATTTCGCCAGCGGAAATCCGAGCGGAGCCGGGATCATCGGAACGCCTAGCGACGGTTCGCTCATACAGCTTGATCAAACCCAGGAAAATGAGCGCGAGAGGCCACCAGTGCAGAAGCACATCGCCCAACTCCAATCCACGGTAATTGTGGAGAAGGAGGAGGAATCCGACAGTTAGGAGAATGAGTCCTGTGAAAATACCGCTGCCACGTTGCCGGCTACTGGCCATTTGGTTTTATTGTCCTTGTCCCTGGTAAGTTGAGGGCGCTGCACCCGATGGAGGGGGTGGCACGCCCGGAGCAGGAGGAACCGCAGGCGGCAGGGGAGCAGCCGAGGAAAGATGGCCCTCGCCGGAAGCGAGAGCGGATGCGAGGCTGATGAGCCCAATCACAATGATGATGACCGGATAGGTGTTGCCAAAGTCGAAGTAGCCGCCACGCATTTCCGCCAAAAGAAAAAGCACGCCGACGGTTACAACGATCACGGGACCCATGAGGCCGCGGATGGTGCAACGCTGGCAGGTGCAATGAACTCGATTGCTCATGTGTGACTTAACTCCCGAAGGAGCCTCCTATTGACCCCGGTTCATCCGGTTTCGGAACATCAGTATGCCTACAGCGATCAAGACCAAGGGCCAAAATTGCGAGATTCTGTACCAGGGAAACCAATCAAAGTTGTTGAGCAGGAGCAGCAGGCCCGCGCCGATCAGCAGGATGGGACCGATGGGTCGCTGCTTGCTGAAGTTGTCGAGCGGGTCCGATAAGATCAGGCCGGCGCGCTTAGCCTGCGCAGTGCGAAGCGCATCGATGGGCATGTAGATCCAAAGCGCGGAAATGCAAATCCAGAGAGCGGCCTCTGCACCGCCGCTCATGGCGCCGTTCACTCCCGCTATAAAAAGCACCAGGAAAATTGCGAGATGAATCATGCCTTTGCCGTACTGCTCGTTATAGAAAGCGCCCAGGCCGGGTAAGAATCCCAAGAAGAAAGCTAAGACGGGGTTTGGTCCAATTCCGGCAGGGAGGGCGGGAGGCACACCGGCGACCGGGGCCTGTGGTGGTATCCCGGAAGGTGCAAGCTGAGCCGATGGCGGCGTTGTGTGGCCCATGCCTGAGGCCAAACAATCCTCGCAATAGAGAACGTCGCGCACGGGCCGGATGCAATCCGGGCACATGGGCTTGCCACAATTGCGGCAATAGCCGGTCGCGTCCGCCTCAGAATGGACAGCACACTTCATGGAGTTCTCCTTCCGATCAACTGGCCGCTCCAGGCGCCGCTGATAATCGGAACTTGCGTGGCAAGAAGCTCAAGCTCTCTGCCAATGCCGTTGGCGCGGTTTTGTTGCTTCGGAGTTGCTGGGCGAGTGCCATCCGTGCTGCCCGGGTTTTTTCCCGGAGCGGATTGCGGCATGGTGGTCTCCGGCGTTGTGGGCAGTTCGTTGTCTTTGCTCAAGCGAGACTGAATTTCGTAAACGACGCGAAGATCGCTGACAAACTTGGTGCTGCGGGCGTAGACCAAGTGGGCTTGCTGGTCCGCGAAGCGATATATAGTGGCGGGTGAAAGATCCGCCAGCTTGGGTTTGCGCCACGAGAAGCCAGCGGCAGTGAGAAGAATGAGCAAGGATGCGGCGACCGAGATAGCGCTGTACGCGAAGCGAGCCGAAGCCAGTGCGTTCAGCCAGCCAAATGCGAGACGCCAGCCTTTCTTGGTTTCGCGGGGCCCAATCGTCCGGTTCAGAATCAAAGTGACCAGTTGCGGCGGCGGCTCGATTTGCTCCAAGGAGCGCAGATCGGTGAGCAAATGGGAAACGCCGGCAACAAATGGCACGCAGTGTTCGCAGGCATTCACATGCATGTCAAAGGCGTGGCGATCGTCCGGGCTGAGTAGCCCGTCGAGATAATCGCTAAGCCGTGCTTCCGTAAGTTCGCAAGTCCAGGTCATGTCAGTCTCCGCGCCCTAATCCCGAGTGAATAAACGATCATGACGGACGCACTCCCATCTGTTGCAGGATGCGCGCCAGTTCGATTCGTCCGCGGTTAATTCTAGATTTCACGGTTCCTTCCGGTACATCCAAAACTTGCCGAATCTCGTTGTATTCGAGCTGCTGCAAATCGCGCAGTATGACGGCCTCGCGCAGTTCGGGCGAAAGTTTGGTCAGCGCGTTCTGCACCTGGTAACTGAGCTCGCCGAGCAACAGCTGCTGATCCGGGCGCCGCCCTACGGACTCCTTGTTTTCGACCACGGGCATGGAGTCTTCTAGCGAATCCGTGATACGGTCGCGCTTGGTGCGCCGATAATGGTCGATCAAAAGGTTGCGCGTCACGCTGGTCATCCATGTGGCGAAGCCGCCGTGGGCCGAACGGTAGCTCCCAAGAGTCTTATACACCCGGAGAAAAACCTCTTGCGACAGGTCTTCGGATTCGGTGCCATTGCCAGTAAACCTGTAGCAAATGTTAAAGATGCGGCGCGTGTGACGGCGCACAAGTTCCTCCCAGGCCGAACCGTCGCCCTGGAGGCATTGCTGGACCAGTTGGGCGTCCTGCTCCAACGTATCATCAGCCTCGAATCCCGCTACGGTAACCAGTTTGACCCCAAAGCTGCGTGGAGCCAACCTCGGCCTGCAACTATGGAACGCAAACTGCTTACCAAAAGTTCCCTTTAGTCCTGGCCAGGACAACCGACGGCAAGTGTGGGCATCTTACCCGGGGTCTCTGCTCCCACACAAGTGGCGCCCTAAACTTTGCGAAGACGAGGAGGGCCGCCGGCAGTTTGCAGGGCAAACGGCCAGCGAAGTAGTATATACTCTGTAGATACAAGAGGGCCAATGAAAACACAGCTCGCGAAATGGGGGAACAGCCTTGCGGTACGAATTCCGAAGCCGGTTGCTTTGGCGGCGAAGCTCAGGACGGGGGATGACCTGGAAGTGGATGTTGAGGGACCAGGCAGAGTCAGAATTCGAAAGCCGAAGCAGAAACCCACCCTAGAAAAATTGGTATCCGGCATCACCGCTGAGAACCAGCATGGCGAGACAGATTGGGGGCAGCCGGCCGGGAGCGAAATGTGGTAGCCCGGGAATATGTGCCCGAAGCCGGGGACCTTGTCTGGATAGATTTCACACCCCAAGCCGGAAGGGAACAAGCAGGAAGGCGGCCTGGAGTTGTGCTGACGCCGCGGACGTACAATGAAAAGACTAGCCTTGCGGTGTTGTGTCCAATCACCAGTCATTCCAAGGGTTATCCGTTTGAAGTAGCACTCCCGCCCGCCGGGCGCATTCGGGGAGTGGTCCTTACTGATCATTTGAAAAGCCTTGATTGGCGCCAACGCAATGCGCTAAAAGGCGGAAGTGTTTCACCCAGGATTCTAGGGGAGGTACTGGACCGAATTTCTGCGCTTCTTCAAATCCAGTAAGAATATTCACCAGGGTCTTTGTGCACTCGGGTTTTTTGGCCGCTCGAAGAGCTAGTCCGAGGCGTTCCTGCAGTCACCAGTCATTTTTCCAATTGATGCCTCTGAATAATTTGGATGATTCATAGCATTCATGCGCTTAGACGGCGACTTGTACGCGAAGCATACTCGTGCCTATATGGGAGGTAAGAGGATCCTTCCTTGGGCGCTGTGTTCGAACAATTCGCGCAGGAACTCAAGGCGTGGGAAGCCAAGTTCGCCGGCCGGCCGCGCGATGAGCTAATCGGTTTGTGTCTGCTGGCGCTGGAGCGGGAAGAACTGGTTAGCGTCGGCTACCGCGAAGAATTAATGACACAACGGCTCTCGGCCATGCCCCTCTCGCCCACCGTGCGCGGGTTGATGAGGCACGCGTTGATTTGGGCCTGGCGTGACGAGGAAATGCACTCCATTTACATCCGCGGTGCGCTGCTGAAATACGGCGGTCCCTTGTTGCGCACGAAAGCGTTTGCCCAGCAGATAGGCGGGCTGGTGGGAGGATGGGCCGGATCAGTGCGGCAACACGTGCCGTGGTCGAAAGCGCCGCTTACTCGCGCAGGAGCGACATTTGTGACGTGGCTCGGAGCGCTGACGGGGAAGGTCCCGGAGGACGTACGAAAATATTTAAATTACGGTCCGTTCCGCGAATTTTGCATATTCAATGTGGATGCCGAGAAGACCGCCAGACTGTGTTACGACCGAATGATCGCGCTGGCGCGAGAGGCGCCGGAATTGGGAGGAGAACTGGCGCAGGATTTCGTGCGGGTTCGTGACGACGAGGACCGCCACGCGCAAATTTTCGAGATTCTTGGCACAGCTTTGGACGAAAAAGACCAGCTCGTCGCGGGGGAGACGGAAGAGACACTGACACAACAGATTGAAGATGTTGGCGAGTATTTTCTTCCGCGTGCGTTGCGTAAGCAAACCGTGGTCAACAGCAAAATAGGAAGCGGCGGCCGCGTGTTTGTGTTTGAGGGGAAATCCCCGGAGGAGAAGTGCATTGTCTTCCGACGCCTGCTGCGAGAGAGCGGTTTGGCGGAAGCTCTTGAGCACCGCGCAGCCACATTGGGAAAGCAACTTGAGGAACTGCGAATCGTCATCAAGCCGTCGTTCATGCTTGGTTATGCCACAAAGGATCGCTCCATCATCACAGACTCTGAATTATTGGGCGAGCTAGCTGACTTTCTGCGAGAGCGTCGCTGTGGAAATGCCGTGCTCGTGGAGTCCGCGAATATCTACGATCAGTTTTTCGACCGCCGGAGCGTCGCGGAAGTGGCTGCTTATTTTGGGATGAATGAATGCGGTTTGCCGATTGTTGACGGTTCGAAGGACCAGGTGGCGCATACGTATTTTCGCGGCATGGCGCAGAACACTATTTCGCAAATCTGGAAGGGGGCGGACTTTCGAATTTCTTTCGGGAAGATGCGAAGCCATCCGATTGAGATGGCTTATCTGACGATCGGCAATTTGGAGTGGATGGGAGGACGCTGCGACGAATTTCTTTTCGTAGAGCGCCAAGCGCAACGGGAAACTGCGCTGATGATGCTGCTGGACGGATTCCCGCCGGATTTTGTACTGCTCGACGCTTACGAGCAGGCTTCCGATGGCCTGATAGGTGTCATGGGTTGTCCGCGGCCACCTTCTCCGCGGAGGGTTTACGCAGGCGAAGATGCGTTGGCCGTGGATTTGGTAGCGGCGCGGCACATGGGAGTGCGAGAACCGGAGCAGACGAATATCTTGCGAGCGGCATGTCATTGGTTCGGCGATCCACGAGAGCGCACCGAAGTCGTCGGGACAAATGAGAGCTTGAAAGAGTGGCGCGGACCGTACGAAACAGAGTTTTCTACGATGCTGAGTTTTGTCGCCTATCCCGTGTACGTCTTCGGGAGCGGACGCGGCTCGCTATTTGTTCCCGAGATGGATGAGCAGGCATTTCCGCCCCTCCAGCGCGTCTCCTTTTTTCACCGTCTGTTGCGTGCAGCCCTGCGCAGACTTCTCGGCTTGCATTTCGCACGAACGAAAATCCGGCAGCCTGCGGAGGCTGCGCCCCAGTGAAGAAAAAGGTGGTCGTTATTGGCGCGGGCATGGGCGGCCTGACGGCTGCTTTGCGGTTGGCCCGCGAGGGATTTCGCGTTCAAGTGCTCGAGGCGCGTCCGGAGGCAGGCGGTCTAGCTTCCGGAAGTGTCATCGAAGGATTTTCGTTTGATGCTGGGCCATACATCCTGCTTGATCGTCCAGGACTGGAATGGGCCTTTGCAGCGGTGGGGCTGAAGCTCAGCGAACACATCGAGCTTCGCGCGATCGAGCACGTTTACAGCGTCGCTTCACCCGAGCGTGCCATCGTCAATATTTATTCGAGCGATGCTGAGACGGCGAGCGAGCTGAATCAAACGTGGCCGGGAAGCGCGGAACTCTATTTGCGCTTCGTGCGCAAGACCGCTGCGATCGAAGCCTCGCTGCGGCCCCTGCTCTATGGCTCAGCTCCGGGGCCAACTTCACTCCTCGGAGGAAGCCGGTGGCGACACGCGAGCTTCCTTTTGCGCTCGCTCCGTTCGGTGTTGCGCGGCTCGCGGCTTCCGCGGCCGGTAGTAGATGCGCTTTCGATTTGGACACACGTGGCCGGGCAGCGTCCGGAAGAAGCGCCAAGTCCGTTAGCGTTTGTTCCGGCATTAGTGCATTCCGTCGGATGTTTTTATCCGAAGGAAGGGATTCGCGCCATCCCAGCGGTATTGGCAAAGGCCGCGGTGGCCGCAGGCGCGGAGTTTAGATACCGCACGAAGGCGAGAACGATTTGCACGGAAGGCGGCCGGGCGACCGGAGTGGAATCAACCGATGGGGAGAGTTTTCCCGCGGACTGCGTCGTTTCGGATTGCGGCATCTCCACCTATTTAGATTTGTTCTATCAAAAGGCGAGCCCGAGCCGAAAACGCTGCGAGAAACTTCCTCTGCAATCCCCGGGAGTGTGCGCTTACCTCGTGGTGAAGGGAAAGATGGAGCCACCGTACTTGCGGTTCTTGCTACCCGGCGGCGAGGAACGCTGCCGGCTGCTGATTCGGCCGGGTGTGTTGAATCCGGAGGAAAAACAGAACGATTGGTATCCGGCAAGGCTCCTCGGGCCAATGGAGCACGCTAAAGCGCAGCGCATGGGAACGCAGGGGCAGGCCGAGTATCTAGAGAAATTGCTGGAAGAAAAATGGTGGCAAGAAGAAATCACTGAGTATCGCGTGCTCGCGCGGCGGACGCCGTCGGAGTGGGGTTCGGAATACTCACTCGCTCGCGACAGCATGAATCCCGTGATGACGGCGAAGTTTATGCGACAGGGAAGACTCGCGCATCGTAGCCCAGACTTGCGCGGATTGTACCTTGCGGGTAGCGCAACGCACCCAGGGCAATGGGTGAGCTTTTGTGCGATTTCGGGCGTGCTCGCGGCAGATTGTCTGCAGAAGGATTTCGCCTAATGCTGGCTACAGAGACTGAAACGCATGGCGGACACAAGCTGCGAGTGGCACGTCTGGGGAGCGGACCGCCCGTTATTCTTCTCCACGGCTATCCAGATAATTTGCAAATTTGGTCGGAGCTCGCGCCGCGGCTTGCAGCGCGGTTCAAGGTGATTGCCTTTGATTGGCCCGGAATGGGGTTAAGCGAAGCCTGGACTGGCGGAGCAACGCCATTCGATTTCGCGCGGCGCCTGCGCACATTGATGGACTCCTGGAGCATCGAACGCGCAGCAATCATCGGGCACGACATGGGGGGCCAGCCTGCGCTCGCCCTTGCCGCCGAATATCCCCCGCGAATCAGCCAACTCGTGGTGATGAATTCGCTGGTTATCTGGGACGAGAAAACCTCCTGGGAGATTGCGCTGCTGAGGAAATTTGGCTGGAACCGCATTTTGTTGAAGCGGATGCCCCGCGCGGTCTTCTGGCGAGCGATTCAAACGTTCTTGCCGGGCAGTTTCAAGCTGGATGCGGAGTTGCGCGGCGATCTTTGGGAAAGCTTCCAGAAACTGGAGGTCCGGGAATTTGTGGTGCGAATGTGCGCGGGTTATCAAGGAACGTTGCCCCGACTGAAGCAGCTTTATCCGAGCATCCAGTCGCCGTCTTTATTCTTGTGGGCAGAACGCGATAAACACTTTCCTGTTTCACACGCGAAAAGACTTGCTGAGATGGTTCCCGGCGCCAAGCTTGAAGAGATTCCCCGCGGCGGACATTGGATGGCACTGAATCTCGCGGAAGAAGTGTCCACCCGAATCCTGAGGTTTCTCGGTTCGCCTTCCTCGAAGGACAACAGCGCGGCAACCGCGGCACTTCCGCGAAAAGGAGCAACAAAACACAGCGCCGCGCCTTGACGCATCGGATGGCGACCGTTAGTCTGGCAAGCTCATGCGTTCATCCTGGATGAAGCTGTTCATATTACTGGCAGTCTTGTTGGCTGTCGCGTTTGCAATTTATAGATTTGGCGGCACGCTGGAGGGCGCGAGTTTCAGCGGGAAGAAATTGTGGATGGCGGTCCGAGGGGCAAACCCTTACCTTCTTCTGATTTCAGTGGTAGCCATCTATGCATGCTATGCCATTCGTGCCGTGCGATGGGGAGTCTTTCAGCAGAATTTGGGAACGTCGAATTTCTGGCCCATCTACGAAATGACTCTCGGCGGCTTCGCGGCCGTCTTCCTGTTGGGACGAGCCGGAGAACCCCTGCGGCCGCTGCTTCTCGCGAGAAAAGAAAAGTTGCCGCTCGCCGACATGTATGGCATATACGCGCTCGAAAGAATCTTCGACGTTATCAGCGCCGCAGTGATTGCAGGCACTGCGCTTCTGGCAGAGAAGCGGCATGTTCCGGTGGCAAACACGACGGGGGTTGTTTTGATCGTGGGAGTCGTCGGAGTTATTGTGTTCCTTATTTACTTCCGGCTGCATGGGACCGCCGCTCTTGAGAAGGCGTTCCAAGGCTGGCAAAAGTCGCATGGATGGCGCGTGAAGGTCGCTGGAACCGTGCTGGGTTTTGCGCGCGGCGTGCGGATCATCCGCACTTGGAGCGAGCTCGGGTTGGCAATCTTCCTCTCCGTTGCGCACTGGGGCTTGGTATTTCTCGTGTACATCTGGGTCACTTACAGCTTTGGGGGGAAATTTGCGGAACTTACCGCCGGCGACGCGTTGCTGCTTATGGCATTTACACTGGCGGGTTCGATCTTTCAGCTGCCCCTGGCAGGAGGAGGCTCGCAACTGGCTGCAATTTCTGTTTATAAGTTTTTCGGCATCGAGAATGAACCCGCCACTGCAGCGGCGGTGGTCTTATGGCTGATAACCTTCGCGGCGTGTAGTCTTGTGGGAGTACCGTTGCTGGTTCACGAAGGGTTCTCGATTGGGAAACTGAAGAGACTCGCCGAACACGAAAAAGAAATGGAAACCAGATAAGAGGAGAGACACTAAGTGAAGTGTCCATTCTGTGCGCATCTGGACGATAAGGTAATCGACTCTCGCGAGGGCCGTGTCGGTGACACCATTCGACGCAGGCGGGAGTGTCTCAAGTGCAGCAGGCGGTTCACTACCTACGAACGCATCGACGAAATTCCGTACATGGTCATCAAGAAGGACGGACGCCGGGAACGCTTCGAACGCCAGAAGATTTTGCAGGGATTATTGAAAGCTTGCGAAAAGCGGCCGGTGCCCACGCCAAAGCTTGAAGCCATAGTCGACGAAATCGAGAGCGTGGTTCACGAAGCGACGGAGCGCGAACTCACCACCACGGAAATTGGCGAAATGATCATGCACCGCCTGAAAAAACTCGACAAGGTTGCCTACGTCCGCTTCGCGTCGGTCTATATGGATTTCAAGGATGTCCAGGAGTTCATGTCGGAACTGAAAAATCTATTGAGAGACCGCAGCAAAAAATAAACACGTGCGCTAGCGCGGCCAGACGCCGGCGGTAAACGTTCGAATGGTGGTGAACCCCAGCTTTTCGTATAACTGAACGGCGCCGTAATTCTCTGCCGTGACCGTCAGCGTTAATTCCTTGAACTTCATGGCGCGCAGGGTTTCCCCCGAGGTCTGCATCAGCATGCGGCCAATGCCGTGGCCCTGATATCCAGGTAGCACGCAGATCTGCGTCGTGTGTCCGACCCCGGGCGAAACTTCGCTGGTGAGCACCGCGGCGACAAGTTCGTCGCCGCCTGGCTGGCGCAAGACAAACGAGGCTCCCGGCACAAAATGTCCGCAGCCCGGCAGCAGAATGATGTTCTTCAAAAACTTCAGGGCGCCCGAGCGGCTGCGGTATTGATCGTTGATTTCCCCGTCAACGTGGTTCGCGTACGCGAGATAAATCAGCTTCGCGCACGGCTCGAAGTAACGGTCGTTCCAGCGGTCCAGCCGCATCCCGGCCGAGACTCCGGGCTTGGCGTCGGGCAGCTTCTGCAGGTCCTGCAGCATGAATTGGCGCGAGTACAGGCGAAAGCCTTGCTCGCTCAGCGGCACTTCCACGGGTCCGCTGAAGGGCATGAGCTGCGCTTCAATGCGCGAAAGCTGCGGAATTGCGCGCATGGAGAAGAGCATCTCGTCGAGCAGCCTCTGCCCTACGGTTGCCTGGGAAAATTTCGAAGACACATAGAGGCCACCGATCAGACCCTTCTGTTCCTCAAGGACGTAAAAGGAGTAGCCCGCCGCGCTGCCGTTTTCAAAAGCGACGCAACCAGCAAGTGCATGAGCGTCCAGAAATCGCTTAATCAATTCCAGAGCACCACGGTAATCCCAGTGGAGTTCATCGCGCCAATGCCGCGCTTCTTCGTCAAGGAGCGGCTCAAGTTGGCGCACCGAGGTCTGACGCAAGTCGACAATATTCATGGAGAAGAGGACTGCTTTGCGGCCCCTGCCGCGCACGCCCTATGATAGCCGAATCGGAGGCCGGACAATCAACCCGCGCCCCGCGTCGATACAATTCAGACACAGGGAAAGAAGCCTCTGCGAAGTGGCGAAGAAAAGTTGTGCTAACATCGCGGCTATAGTGCTTGCGTTGTGAGAGGGAAAAACCGGCGGCTTTGGCCGCGCAGCTGCGCAGAATAAGAATGTCCATCCTGTACGAACTCCGCTATCCGACCAAGTGGTATTCGAAACTCCTTACAGCAGTGCTGGCGCTGATCTCTTTCGCGGTGCTGGCCACGGCCGCCGTTGCGGGATTTCTCGTCTACCGGATCGTCAAGCCGCAGCGCACCAGCAGCGAAATCGACATGGAGAGTTTTCCTGGTAAACCGGACTTGGTGGATTTTACAGTTTCGGGATTGGGCGAGCGCCACGGCTGGTTTTTCCCGGGATTACGTGGTGCTCCCACCATCGTCTTATGCCACGGCTACGGATCGAGCCGCGGCGAACTGCTGACGCTGGTTTCCGCATTGCAGGACCACCAGTACAACGTTTTTGTCTTTGATTTTGCGGCGCATGGGGGCAACGAAGGAATTACCACCTTCGGCTATCGCGAGGCAGACGAAGTGCGCGCCGCCGTTGATACCGTGGCTGCGCGCAACGACATCGATCCCGCGCGCTATGGATTGTGGGGCTACAATTTGGGCGCCTACGCGGCCTTGCGCGAGGCGGAAAACGACCGCCGCATCCGCGCTATCGTGCTGGATTCGGTCTACGATATGCCGGAACAGATGGTGAAAATCGGAGTGGAACGCAGCGGCCTCGGTGGATTCCCGCTGATGGTGCGCTCGGCGGAATTCAGTTTTACCTGGCTCAATTACAAGTACCGAGAAGATCCGCCACTCTCCACGAAGCTGAGCGCGTTGGCGGGAGTGCCGAAACTCTTCATCGAGGCTGCCGACGATCCCGAGCTTGCAGAGATCACTCAGCAAATGTTTCTGAAGGCGCCCGAGCCGAAGGAGGAGGCGATGATTCCCCATGGCAATTCTGTATCCATGGAAGAGAACGACAAGCGGAATTACGAAAATCGCGTGGTCAGCTTTTTCCTACTGAAGCTTCCCGCTACGGGCGGGGCCACGCACTAGCATCGATTCACCGTTTCCTGCTTCACACATTCCAAGGGCGGGATAGACAACATAGACCAAGCACTTGGCTCCTAGCTTCATAAGTTCCTGTGAGCCCTTGCGGTTGGTAAATATCAAGGCGTGCCGCTCGGTATTCGGCGTCCACTCCTCGGTCTCGCGATGCAAATAGAAATTCACTTGAAATTTCAAGGCTCGCGGCAGTTTGTAAGAAGTTGCGGCGGAAAGCTGGCTGGCCGTTAAATGTTCTATCGCAGTCAGAACTACAGGCCGGGCAGAAATTCCGTCGTCCAACTGCCACAGATAATTAGTACAGATAGACATAAGTCCGAGAATGCCAATGGTTGCTGCCAAGAAGGAGGCGGCCAATCGGCGATATAAAGCCAAAGCCGTAGTAAGGACTCCGCCAACGATGGCAATTACGGTGAGCAGCGTGACCGCCGGCGCGGGCCTGATATCTGTTACAAAGGGAATGGAGTCACTGAAGCGGCTAGCCAGAACGCCTACAAGGATCAGAGTCAGTCCGACAGCCGAAAATAGCCAACGAGCAACATGAAGGAGCCTAAGTCTTGATGCGATCGAGTGCGTCGTCAGCAGTGCGATCGGAGCGAGAGCAGGAAGCAAGTATCCCGGGAGCTTTGATTTTGAAATCGTGAAAAACAGGATGGTGAAACCAGACCAGCAGACCAATAGCAAACTGAAATGATTGACGTAGCGTGAGCGCGATAAGTTGAAAAAGCCTGCAAAAGCGCTCCAGAGAAACAAAACGGTCCATGGAAGCATGGCGAGCACCAAGATCGGGCCGTAATACCAGAAGGGCTGGATGTGCTGGAATTCGGGGGTGAGGTAGCGTTTGAAATTGTGCTCGATGATGAAGATGCGAAAGAAATCCGGATTTCGGCGAGCGCAAAGGATGTACCAGGGGAGCGCCGTCGCGCAAAAAGCAGCGATGGCCGCGGGGTGAAGTAAACGAAACGCGTCTCGCCAACGCTTCGTGAAAATAGCCCAAAAGAAAATTGCACCGCCGCAAAGAATGATTCCGGCCGGCCCTTTCGCAAGAACAGCGAGCCCAAGAAAAAAGCCGAATAGCACGAGAGCTACCCATGGCGTAGATGAGTTTGTGGGGACGGGGTTTGTCGCGCCCGCTCCTGCAGGAACGAGGCGCAGAACAATCGCGGCGCAGACCATGGCAATGGTGAGCATGCCGCTGAACGGCATATCCGGAGCAGCGGCATGCGAAAATCCAATCATGCCGACGGTTGTCGGGAGCAACAGTAACAGCCAGCGCGCCGTTTCCTCCCCATAAAGGCGCCACGCGAGCCACGCCAAAGCGAGCGTTGCAAGCAAGGCGGAAATTGCGCTCGGCAAACGTGCCGCCGCTTCGCTCACGCCAAAGAGCTTGAAGCAGATTGCCGCGCCCCAATAATAAAGCGGCGGCTTCTCAAACCACGGTGCGCCATATAGCCGCGGCGTAACCCAATCGCCCGTCTCCGCCATATCGCGCGCAATCCACGCATAACGCGGCTCGTCGGGACCGACAAACCCGATCGCACCGAGATGGCTGAAATAACAAACGTAAAGTGTTGCGAGTATCAGGACCGTCCAGGCGATGCGGGCCATAGAGTTGGACCCAGGTTTTTCAGGGATGGTGGTGAGCGATTCGGTCACGGAATGGAAAGTCTAGCATTGAACCTGTATCTTCGAACCGGGTACCTCTTGCATACTGTCGCGCGTCGGCCTTCGGGTGGCCGCATTAGAACACGATGAAAGAATGGCTCGAATACGCCGTCGTTTGGCTGATCTTGAAGAAGCTGGGCGTCCTTCCGCGTCGCCTCGCACGCGGCTTCGCCGCGTCCGTGACGAGCCTGCTTTTTTCCTTGCAGCCAAAGCTGCAAAAGACCGCGGAGTTTAATCTGCGCCTCGCCTTTCCTGATTGGACTGACGCCCAGCGCAAAGACGCCACGCGCAAAATGGTCCGCAATCTTGGCTGGATGGCCGCCGAATTCGCCCACTTCCCACGCCTCAGAAAGAAAAATATCGAGAAGGTCGTCATACTCGAAGGGCACGAAAATTTTCTCGAAGGCCAGCATCGCGGCAAAGGTGTGCTCTATTTGACCGGCCATATCGGCGCCTGGGAGCTTTCTTCTTTCGCGCACGCGCTCTATGGCTATCCCCTGCATTACATGGCGCGCCCCCTCGACAACCAGCGCCTTGACGCGCTCGTCAACAAATACCGCTGCGCCTCGGGCAACGAACCCATCTTCAAAAATGAATCCGCGCGGGTCATTCTCAAAATCTTGAAAGACTCCGGTACCGTAGGCATTCTTGCGGATCAAAACACCATGCCGGAAGAAGGCGTCTTCGTCGATTTCTTCGGCAAATCCGCTTGCACCACGACAGGCCTCGCCCGCGTGGCGCTGCACACTGGCGCAGCCGTTGTGCCCGGATACGCCTACTGGGATGAATCCATTCAGAAATATCGCCTTCGCTTCGAACCTCCCGTCGAATTAATTCGCACCGGCGACACCGAGCGCGATGTCTTCGAAAATACGCAGCAGTTCACCAAAGTCATCGAAGAGATTATTCGCAAACATCCCGACCAATGGGTATGGATTCACCAGCGGTGGAAGAACAGACCCAAGGGCGAGCCCGCGCTGTATGATTTTTAAGAGAGGTCTTCGATGATCCAAACGGCAAAATCGTTAACGGAAGCGATTGGCTTAAGGCTTGAAGGAGACGGCGCCCTCGAGTTGCGCGGCGTAGCGGCGCCTGAGCGTGCTGGCTCGCACGATCTCATCTATGTGGAGAAGCCCAAGCATGCGGAGCGAGCCACAGCGTCGCCCGCACTGTGCGTGATCGCACCGGAAAATATTGCTTTACCAGGAAAGACAGTATTGCGAAGCTCGCAACCCAAAGTTGCGTTTGCAAAAGCAGCTGCTCTCATCCTTGAAAGAGCTCCCATCGCCACGGGAATTCATCCGACCGCGATCGTTGCGCCGCTCGCAAAAGTCAGCGAAAGCGCCGGCATCGGCCCATTCGCGGTGATCGGCGAAGACGCCCACGTAGGCGAAAGCACGCAAATCGGCGCGCACAGCGTGATCGGCGCCGGCTGCTGGATCGGCGATCGCTGCCGGATTCATCCGCGCGTCACTCTCTACGCCGGAGTTCGTATCGGCCATCGCGTCGAAATTCATTCCGGGGCGGTCATCGGCGCGGACGGCTTCGGCTATGCGCAAGGCGAGGGACGTTACTGGAAATTTCCGCAAGCCGGCATCGTGGAAATCGCCGACGATGTCGAAATTGGCGCGAACACAACGATTGATCGCGGCTCGCTCGGCGACACGCGCATCGCCGAAGGCGTTAAACTGGATAATCTAGTGCACATCGCGCACAACTGCCAGATCGGCGCGCACACGGTAATGGCAGCACAGGCCGGACTTTCCGGCTCGTGTGAATTTGGCAAGCACGTCGTCGTCGGCGGTCAGGCCGGTTTTGGAGAGCATTGCTATTTGGAAGATGGCGCAGTCATCGGCGGCCAATCCGGGGTACTAGGCGGAAAAACGATTCGCAGCGGTCAAACCGTTTGGGGAACTCCGGCTCGTCCACTCGAAAAATTCAAAGAACAATTTGCCTGGCAGGCACGTCTGCCGGAACTGGCGGCGCGCATCAAACAGTTGGAAGAGAAGCTGGAAGGGAAGTGACGTGAGTGTATCTCCTCAGTGGCGCGTGATCGTAATTGGCGGCCACACCCGCAGCATCGGAAAGACGCAACTCGTGTGCGACATTATCAGCGCATTTCCGCGAGCAAATTGGATCGCTGGCAAAATTACACAATACGGCCACGGCGTCTGCGCGCAAAACGGCAACAATTGTGATTGCGCTCCCGACGAACACATTTGCGCCATTGAATGGGAAGAGCAGTCGCAGTCTGGGACAGACAGCGCGCGATTTTTGGCTGCCGGCGCGAAGCGCTCATTTTGGCTGAGAACGAAGCAAGGCTTCCTTGCTGAGGGGCTCCCGTTGATGCGGGATGCGCTCAAGGAGACTTTGGGCGAAGCTGGCCAAGATTCTCCTCCGCTGATCCTCGAAAGCAATTCACTCCTTCAATTTCTGAAACCCAGCCTCTATTTTGCCGTGATCGATCCCGCACGCGAAGATTTTAAAGACTCCGCCCGCGTCGCTCTTGACCGCGCCGACGCCCTCGTCCTCCGCGGCTCGGTGGATGCCCCGGCCGCTGCCCCGTCGTGGATAAAACTCCCCGCCAATTTACTTCGTACCAAGCCATCCGTTTACCAGCGTGAAGGCGAGCCACTGCCAGAGCCACTCCATGTGCTCATCGAGCGGGCGTTGCAAGCGCCGCCAAGTATCACCCTCTGACAACGATTTGGTAACGCTCCTGCATCTTAGACGTTGACCAGTTACCCTAACACGGCGATAATTTACTCGTACTCGTATTACACTCTCGCAATGGACCTAGGCGCTCGTGCCGGAACCTGCGGGAAGTGACTAGGAATACAGCAGTTAGGAAGGTTTAGGCCACATTGGGCGAATCTAATACGCCTGCCTTTTAGTAGACTTTGCTTCGGGGGGACGTATTTTGGCGACAGGTACACGCATCGGACTGGATGGGCCTGCCCCGGTCGTACCGCCTTTTTGGCAAGAGAATGATCTGGCTGGCTCTCTCGAACAAGCCATCGAGAACGGCGCAAATCATTTGCTGTCTCTGCAAGCCGAAGAAGGCTATTGGCTCGGCGAGCTCGAGGCCGATACCACTCTCGAATCCGATTACATTTATTACTTGTACGTACTTGGCAAGGCCGACCCGGTCCGCATCGCCAAGCTTGCAAATTATGTTCGCCGCCGCCAACTGCCCGATGGCGGCTGGAATATTTTTCCCGGCGGCCCTTCCGATCTCAATGCAACCTGCAAAGCGTATTTCGCACTAAAGCTCGCCGGGGATGATATCGATGCGCCGCACATGACGCAGGCGCGCGAAACCGTCCACCGTCTCGGCGGTCTCGAACTCACCAATTCCTACGTGCGTTTTTATCTCGCGCTGATTGGGGCCGTCGGCTGGGAGCTTGTCCCTTCCATTCCGCCCGAACTGCTGCTCCTTCCGAGCTGGTTTTATCTCAACATTTATGAAATGTCCTCGTGGACCCGCGGCATCGTCATACCCATGGCCATCCTCTCCGCGCTGCGGCCCGACTGGCGTTTGCCGGAGCGCGCCCGCGTGGACGAACTATTCAAAGACATCGCGCACAAAGCCGCTGCATTTGACTGGAGCAAGCAGCTGATCTCGTGGCGCAACGTTTTTCTGGCAATCGATCGCGGCCTGAAACTTTACGAAAAGCTTCCCTGGAAGCCGCTTCGCCGCCGCGCGCTGCGCGAATGTAAAGCCTGGATGCTCGCTCATATGGAGCGCAGCGAAGGCCTCGCCGCCATCTATCCCGCGATGATGAACTCAATCTTTGCCCTTATGGCGCTCGGCCACGGGCCGGATGATCCGCTCACCGCCCGAGAGATTCGCGAATTCTCGCGCTTCGAGATTGAAGAAGGCGACACCATCCGCATGCAGCCATGCGTCTCCCCGATTTGGGATACCTGCATTGCCATGGTCGCTTTGGAAGAAGCTGGCCTTCCAGCCGATCATCCTGCGCTTGTGAAGGCTGCGGATTGGATGCTCTCCAAGCAGGTTTTGGGCCCCGGTGACTGGCAGTTCAAGAACAAAGATGCTGAGCCTGGAGGCTGGGCCTTCGAGTTTCGCAACGATTTTTTCCCGGACGTTGACGACACCGCCTTCGTGCTTATGGCTTTGCAGCGCGTCAAGCATCCCGACAATGAGCGCATGGTGAAATCGGTGCGCCTGGGAATCCAGTGGCTGCTCAGTATGCAAAATAAAGACGGTGGCTGGGGCGCCTTTGATCGCGACAACGACCGCCAGCTCCTGTGCAACATCCCGTTCGCCGACCATAACGCCATGATCGATCCTTCGACAGCGGACGTGACCGCTCGCGTCGTCGAATGCCTCGGCCGTTTCGGATGGCCTGCCGAGCACCCTGCAATTCAGCGTGCCGTAAACTTTTTGCTGAAGGACCAGTGCGAAGATGGTTCCTGGTTCGGACGCTGGGGAGTGAATTACGTTTACGGCACCAGCGGCGCGCTGCGCGCCCTCGAAACCGTTTCGCTCACGGCGAGAGAATTTTGCCAGCGAGCGGTGAGCTGGCTGCGCGCTGTCCAAAAAGCGGACGGCAGCTTCGGCGAATCACTCTGGAGCTACACCGATCCGGCCACAAAGGGGCAAGGAAACAGCACGGCCTCGCAAACCGCGTGGGGTTTGATTGGCTTGCTTGCAGGTGCAGCGCCTCACGATCCCGCAATCCAGAACGCGGTCGCTTATCTGGTGCACCAGCAAAATGCCGATGGTTCGTGGAGCGAATCCGACTTCACCGGCACCGGATTTCCAGGAGTCTTCTATCTGAAGTATCACCTCTACCGAAATTCTTTCCCGCTCTATGCACTCGCGAGATTCCGTAATTTGGTGCAAGGTCCGCACGAATATTGCGCCATGAAATTCCAGCCAGCCGAATTCCGACTGCGGAGCGGGTTCTAGAGCCCGCGATGTCCTTTTCGCTGCGGCTCACCGCGGATCTCACTCTTACTCTGGCTTCCCCCGCAATCAACACCAGACCTGGGCATTCCCCAATTCCGCAGGTTTCGCCTGAGACTGATTTCGAATCTGTGTCCAACTCGATGATTTCGAACGCTCCGGGGATTGGAAAAAAGTCGGCGCCGGCGATCCCTTACGGCAGCCGATTTCGCTTCCTTTTGCTGGGCCGCGGATGGTCGCTGCCCTTATCCCTGCCGCACACCGGCGCATCGCCAGCTTCGCCTCGAACTTCGCGAAGGCCCGCGCTCCTGACTGTGCCTGATCCGCGGCCCAATAATTTTGGCGAAGGCGCAAAGGCCTCATGACCACACTTGTGACAGGCGCATCGGGCTTTCTCGGCAGCCATGTGGCGCGTCAACTGGTTGCTCGCGGCGACGAAGTTCGCGTGTTGATGCGTCCTTCCAGCACCAATCGCGCTGTGGCAGACCTTTCCCTCGAATATGTAACCGGCGATTTGCGCGACCCAGCCTCTCTTGAGCGTGCTCTTGCGGGAGTTAAGACTGTTTTTCACGTCGCCGCCGACTATCGTCTGTGGGCCAGGAAATCGCGAGATATTTACGACTCCAACGTAGGCGGCACGAAAAACCTACTCGACGCCGCGAAGCGCGCCAGTGTCGAAAAATTTATCTATACAAGCACGGTTGCCACCATTGCTGTTGACCGTCCCGAGCTTCCCAACGAATCCACGGAAGCGAAGCTGGAAGAAATGGTCGGCCACTACAAACGCTCGAAATGGATGGCCGAACACGAGGCGCTAAAGGCCGCGCGAGAAGGACTGCCAGTCATCGTGGCCATGCCCACGACTCCCGTGGGGGCGGGCGATTGGAAACCCACGCCGACGGGAAAGATCATTCTCGATTTCTTGAATGGAAAAATGCCCGGGTACGTCGAAACAGGCTTGAATTTTGTCGGCGCGGAAGAATGCGCGGCAGGCCATCTGCTTGTTGCGGAAAAGGGCAAAGTGGGCGAGCGCTATCTCCTCGGCGCCGAAAATCTGACGCTGAAACAGATGCTCGACACCCTTGCTAGGATTACCGGTCTGGCTGCCCCCTTGTTGAAGATCCCGCACGGGTTGGCTTTGGGTGTAGCCTACATGAGCACGGCCTTCTCGCGGCTGACCGGAGGGGAGCCACAAATTCCGGTTGAGGGAGTGAAAATCGCTCGCCACATGATGTTCGTGGACTGCATGCGGGCTCAGCGCGAGCTGGGATTTCAGCCGGGCTCGGTGGCGGCTGCTCTGGAGCGCGCCGTGCGCTGGTACGAAGCGAACGGCTACGTTAAGCCCAGCCGCGCCAAGAAAATCCTTCGCGCCGCCTAGGGTACGTGCCACAGGCTTCAAGCTGTGTTCATGGCGCTCGCGGCTCGTGACAGCGGAGAGTGTGTGTAGCCCCGGATCAGGATTTGGCATCTTAGACTCTAAGACTCATGCGTATCCTCGTTACTTTCGCCATTAAAGCCGAGTTCTCTCAGTGGGCATCTCGTCATCTCTTTGTGCCTTACGAATTCGAAAATTGGGAGACACGTCGCGAGTTCGATCTCTTCAAAGCCAACATGGGCCCGGACGAAGTTACTGTCCTTCTTACCGGCATGGGCGCAGAGAACGCCATTAGAGCGATGTCGTCCATCCCCGTGGAACTTCACGACGTGTGCATTTCTTCAGGGCTAGCTGGTTCGCTCGACGCGGGATTAAAGCCGGGCGATGTCGCCGTGGCGCGCATCTCGGAAACGCTGGACCAAGAGTGCAGGGTCGCCAGTGACGCGACTCTCCTTGAACTTGCCGTTTCATCCGGCGCAAAGCCTGTCCAAGTCTCTTTGACTTCTGAGAAGATTGTGGCAACGGTGGACGAGAAGGAAGAACTGAGCCAAAAGGGAAGTATCGTCGAGATGGAGACAAGTCACATCCTCGCGGCCGCGACGCAAAAGCAGGTGCCGTGCGTGGCCGTTCGCGCCATCAGCGACGCCGCGGACGAAGACATGCCGGTTGATTTTGCGCGCATACTCGATTCTCACGGCCATCTAAAGATGGGCGGTCTGCTCAAAGAAGTCGGGCTTAGTCCGTACCGCATTCCACTGCTGCTGCAGTTCGGGCGGCAGAGCCGCGCAGCCGGAAAATCTCTGGCTGATTTTCTCGACCGCTACACCTCCGAAATCTCTCGAAACTGGACAAAACCCGCCCATTCGAAGATCGAGGAGTTCTCGGCAACATGAGCGGCCTCGGAACCATGCCGGAAACTATGAAATCGTTGGGGCCCATCCCTCAAACCATGCGCGCCGGTGTCTTCCGCGACAAGGGCGTGGTCCGCGTAGAGGAAGTTCCAGTACCGGAAGTGGGCGACGGCGAAGTTCTTATCAAAGTTGCCGCCTGCGGTATCTGCGGCACAGACATAAAGAAAATTTTCCAGCGTTACGTTGAACCTCCGCAAATCCTTGGTCACGAGCTCGCAGGCACAGTCGTTGCGATTGGCCGCGGCGTCACGAAGTGGACTCCCGGCGATCGCGTGATGAGTTTTCACCACACTCCGTGCGGCCGATGCTTTTACTGCGAGAAACGCCTCTTCTCGCAGTGCAAGCAGTACAAGACGACCGGACTGACGGCAGGATTTACGCCTAACGGTGGCGGTTTCGCACAATACGTCAAGGCCATGCCCTGGGTAGCCGAACGCGGCATCGTAGCGCTCCCGGACGGCGTGAGCTTTGAAGAAGCCACATTTATCGAGCCCATCAATACCATCGTCAAAGCCGTCCAAAAAGCCCGCATTACAGCAAACGAAGCCGTATTGATCTTGGGTTGCGGGCCCATTGGTCTTCAGCTCCTCATGGTCAGTAAGCTGGAAGGCGCCAAGCTGTATACCAGTGATCCGATTCCCCAACGCCGTCAAAAGAGCCTCTCCCTCGGCGCTATCGAGTCGTTTGACCCAACCAGTGGTAAGCTGGTAGAAGAGATTCGGGCTCGAACGGACGGTAGGGGAGCGGACGCTGTGCTGGTCGCGGTCGCGCATCCGTCGGTGGTTACGGATGGCTTAGCGACAGTGCGGCCTGGTGGGCGCGTTCTGCTCTTCGCGGCAAACGACCCGGTCACGAAGATCGAGTTTCCTGCCGCCGCCGTAGGGATTGACGAAAAGGAAATCCTGGGCAGCTATAGCGCGGCGGTTGACATCCAAGATTCAGCGGCTGAGTTAGTGCTGGGAAAGAAACTGCCGGTGATGGAGATTGTCACGCATCGCTTTGCGCTGGATAGAATCCAGGAAGCGCTGGAGCTAGCAGCCAGGCCGACGGCCGAATCGCTGAAGATTCTGATCACTCACCCATGAGAACCACCACGACGAAAACGCCGGAAGTTGGTGACGAAGTGAAATTTGCCGTCGCGCGAGTCGCCGTACCTTCCAAGATGACCGCAGCCGTCTTGTATGGCAGCGAGGATCTGCGCATTGAAATGATCGACGTGCCCTCGCTCGCTGCCGATGAGGTCCTCCTCCGCGTTCGCCTCGCACTGACTGACGGCACCGATCTGAAAGTCTGGAAGCGCGGCTACCACGCGAAAATGATTCAGCCTCCCGCCGTCTTCGGTCATGAAGTCGTTGGCGATATCGCGGCGGTGGGCAAGCGCGTGGACGCGCGCTGGCGTCTCGGCATGCGCGTCGTGGCCGCTAATTCCGCTCCGTGCCTCCGCTGCTATCACTGCCGCCGCGGGCAGGAAAATCTTTGTGAAGACTTGCTCTTCAACAATGGCGCTTATGCCGAATACATGCGCATCCCCGGCCGCATCGCGATGGAGAATATGCTGGAAGTGCCCCACTCCGTTGATGATGGCAGCGCGGCGCTGGTTGAACCCCTTGCCTGCGTGCTCCGCGGCATTCATGAAATGGAAGTCCGCACTGGCGATACGGCTGTCGTTATCGGCTGTGGCCCGATTGGCCTGACATTTGTTCGCATGCTTTCGCGCCGGGGCGTTCGGGTGATAGCCCTCGCGCGGCGCTCAGCGCCTCTGGATGTCGCTCGCAAGCTGGGCGCTATTGCCACGATCAACGTAACCGAAACCACGGAGGTCGTCGCGGCGGTGCGGTCTCTGACCGATGACCAGCGCGGACCGGATTCCGTCGTCGAAGCCGCCGGGAATCCCGCGACGTGGCAACAGGCGCTGGCCATGGTTCGACGCGGCGGGGTCGTGAACTTTTTCAGCGGATTGCCCTCCGGCACGAACGTGGCAATCGATCCGGCCGCCATCCATTATTCTGAGATCAAGTTGATCTCGCCCTTCCATCACACCCCGCGGTTTATCCGCGAGGCCCTGGAAGCCATCCGCCGCGGCGACATCGTCGGCCATGATTTCGTGACGGAAGAGATTCGCTTGACCGACCTCCCGCAGGCTTTCGAGCGCATGAAGAGCCGCAGCGGCGAAATCAAGCTGGCCGTCCGGCCTTGACTTCATTGAACGGAACCCAGCGCCTGCCCGTCATTCCGCGCGAACCGCGATTTTTGTGCTCCGAAGGGCTCTTCGGGGCGAGGGAATTCTCTTCTAATGCTGCGCCCAGGTGAACTCGAAATTGCCGCTCACGCTCCTGCGAACGCATGCTCCCCGGCGGCGGCGCAGCAGTACACGCGCTGGCTTGCCACGCACCATTACGAAAATTTCAATGTCGTTTCCTGGCTGCTCCCTAGAAATCTGCACCAGCATTTCTACAATCTCTATGCCTATTGCCGCTGGGCCGACGATCTCGGCGACGAAATTCCGCAAAAAGAGCGCGCCCTCGAACTTCTTGATTGGTGGGAGCACGAGCTCGACGATTGCTACAGTGGCCGGCCCTCTCATCCTGTCTTCGTTGCATTACGTGAGACAGTGGTTGCAAAAAATATTCCCAAGCAGCCCTTTGCGGACTTGTTGAGAGCGTTCCGCCAGGATCAAACCGTCAAGCGTTATCCGGACTGGGATTCCATGATCGGGTATTGCGTATTTTCGGCGAACCCCGTCGGACGGCTCGTCCTTTATGTTTGCGGCTATCGCGACGAAGAGCGCCAGGCCATGTCCGACGCTACTTGTACTGCTCTGCAGCTCGCCAATTTCTGGCAGGACGTTTCGCGCGACCTCGAAAAGGGCCGCATATATATCCCGCTCGACGTTGCCGCTGCTCACGGCCTCACCGAAACCGATATTGTCGAGCGCCGCTTCGACAAGCGTTACGTCAGCTTGATGAAAGATTTGATCGCTCGCACGCGCCTGCTGTTTGCACAAGGAGCGCCGCTCGCAAAGATGGTAAGCGGCCGTCTGAGCGTCGACCTCGAAATGTTCAGCCGTGGCGGCGTGGCCGTTCTTGATGGCATCGAAACCACGGGCTATGACACATTGCATTCGCGTCCCTCAATCAGCAAATCCAAACAAATTCGCCTACTTGGCCGTGCCCTCCTAACGCATCTCGTCTCCGATCCTATGCACTCGGAGCCCAGCGCCGGAAACTTGCCTTTCTTAGGGGCGCAGCACACTGCGCTCGAGCTGAGCACATCTGTCCCCGAATCCTACGCCGCCTGCCATCAACTTGCCCGCGCCGCCCACAGTAATTTTTATTACGCGTTCTTTCTGCTCCCCAAAGCGAAGCGCGACGCCCTGGCCGCCCTCTACGCCTTTATGCGCCTCGTTGATGATGTTGCTGACGAAGGGGAAAACCTCGCCGCGAAGCAGCGAGGACTGGCTGACTGGCGTGCGGCCTTGGACGATGCGATTACAGGACATGTAAAGGTGATAGAAGGTTCAGCCGCATTGTCTTCCCCTGTCGCACCGGAGGATGCATCCGAAGTCTTACCCGCCCTAGTGGACACCATGCAGCGCTACAAAATGCCGGCACGTTACCTCCACGATTTAATCAGCGGCGCCGAAATGGATCTGACTCTCCGCACTTACCCGACCTTCGATCGCCTCCGCGAATATTGTTACCGCGTCGCCGGCACCGTCGGCCTGACCTGCACCCACGTCTTTGGCTTCAGCGACCCTCGCGCGCTCGACCTCGCCGAAAAACTCGGCCTGGCCTTTCAGCTGACCAACATCATCCGCGACGTCCACGACGACTACGCCCTCGGCCGCGTCTATCTTCCCGAGGAAGATCTCGCGCGCTTCGGCGTCTCCTCGCTGGATTTCGCCAAGAGCGAAGCCACTCTCGGCGTTCGCGAACTTCTACGTTTTGAAGCGGATCGTGCGTGGCAATGTTACGAAGAAGGCGCCGCGCTTTTCGGGCTCATCGAGCAGGAGAGCCGCGGCGCCTTCTGGCTCTTGGTGCGCACATACAGCGCTCTGTTGACACGGATCGAGTCTCTCGATTTCGCCGTCTTTGGCGAACGCGTACGGCTCTCGAAGGCTGAAAAAATGTTGTTCATCGCAAAGGCGCGCTTCGGCCGCCTCTCGGAAGAGAATATCCTTGAAAAACGTGATCGTGATCGGCGGCGGGTTGGCGGGCCTGTCAGCCAGCGTCGCGCTGGCTGAAGCGGGTTGGCGCGTTCGTCTCTTTGAGCAGCGTCCGTTTCTTGGCGGACGCGCGGCTTCCTACGTCTTGCCCGATGGCGAGCACGTCGACAATTGCCAGCACGTCACCTTCGGCTGCTGCACCAACCTCGAGGACTTCTATCGCCGCGTTGGTTCCGCTGGGAAAATCAAGTTCTTCGACCGTCTGCTTCTCCTCGATCCCCAAGGACGCCGCGGCGAAATGCACGCCGGGATCCTCCCCGCTCCGTTTCACATGACCGGTTCGTTCCTCCTGTTTTCTCCTCTCGGCTTCCAAGACAAGCTCTGCATCGCCCGGGCGTTTTATTCCATTCTGCAGAGCGGCGGGCATCCGCACGACGTCGACGAGCCCGGTGGTATTTCCATGCTCGAATGGCTTCGCCGCCACAAACAAACTCCCGCTGCCATCTCGCGCTTCTGGCGTGTTGTTCTCGTCAGCGCTCTTTCCGAAGAGCTCGACCGCATCGACGCCCGCTATGGCATTGACGTTTTCTGGAAAGCAGTCCTTTCCAATAAAAAAGGCTACCGCATGGGTGTTCCCGCGGTTGCTCTCGGCGACCTTTACAACGGCTGTAAAGCCGTCATCGAACAAAAGGGCGGGGAAGTCCTCTTTCGTTCGCCCCTCCGAGGGTTGCGCATCGAAAACAACAAGTTAATCGCGGCGATATTCAATGAGGGCCGCGAAGAAACTGCCAACGCCTACGTCGTAGCTCTTCCTCATCTTGTGCTTTCCGAACTTCTCCCCGAACGTGTCAAGCGCACCGACACCGCACTCGGCAATCTCGACAAAATCACCGTCGCTCCTATCACCGGCGTGCATTTTTGGTTCGATCGCCAGGTGATGGCCGAACCATTCATCAGTCTGCTCGATACCACCACGCAATGGATTTTCAACAAATCAGCTCTCTACGCAGGGTCGAACGGCGCACCGCCCGCCACTGAAGAGGGCCAGTATCTGCAACTGGTCATCAGCGCTTCCTACGATCTCCTCCAGAAGCCGCGTCAGGAAATCATCGATCTCTGCCTCAAGGAAGTTCGCCACGCCCTTCCAGCGGCCAGGAACGCTAACCTTTTGAAGGCCACAGTCATCAAAGAATCGGCTGCCACTTTTTCTCCGCAACCGGGGGTGGACCGTTGGCGTCCACCGCAAGAGACAAAAATCGCTGGCCTTTTTTTAGCTGGTGATTGGACCATGACAGGCTGGCCCTCCACGATGGAAGGCGCCGTTCGCAGCGGCTATCTTGCTGCCGAAGCGATTTTGAGGACAGCCGGCACTCCGAGGCAATTCTTGCAGCCCGACTTAAAGCCGGACGGTTTGGTTCCATTGTGGGCAAAGACCTGAAGCATTCTGGCCCTTCGCTGCGTCCAATTGGGGTGGGTCGAACGGCCAGGTATGTGGAAGGGTCAGGGATTTTCGGGGAGCTGTTCAAAGGCCCCGATCTTGTGTTCCGCCGAGGTTAGTTCCTCGCAACGTTTGTCGAGTGCTGAATACGCACCCGAATTCGTCTTGCGGAACGATTCGTACGCGCCATGCGAAGCCCAGAAGTCCATGGTGACGTAAGTTCGCATCCGAAACGGATCGCGCAGGAGGACAGTTCGGTGGTAAGCTGGGTCTCGAAGGAACAACTGAGCCCAATCCCCGGACGGGCCATATACGGTTTCAAACCGCTCTTCGAATCCCGGCTTGACATCGAACTCCCAGAGGACTAAAAACATAGATGTCCCATCTCCTGCTTGGACGTAGCCAATCCTGTTCTGATCCTCTGGGTAACGATTGCGCTGTGGGCTGAGTGTAACAATCCGGTCGGATACATACCACGGTTAGAGTGCGTATCAACGCGGAAGTTTAGGTAGTCGTAGTCATAGTCCGGCAGTGCGCCCGGACGGAGGCGTTTGTGGATCGAAAGTACGGTCATCGCGGTTATCGCGACGCGGAAAAAGGCGAAAAAAGAGAAAAAGGGCATGATCGGAAGCCTCCGCAGGGGGGGCCGCGCGCGGATCAGTTCGGTCCGCGCACACCACGGATGGTTGGCACCGTCACGCGCGGCCGTTGCGCCAATTGCGGAGCCGTCTTAACCGCTGGCTTCGACCCCAACGGGCAGTGTCCCAAGTGCCAGTTCGAACTCCACAGCTGCAAGCAATGCCGCTTCTTCGATTCCGGCGCGCAGTTCGAGTGCACGCAGCCTATTCCGGAGCGGATCACGCCCAAGGATACGAAGAACGATTGCAAGTTTTACGAGTTCCGCATGACGATTGAAAAGGACACCGCGCCGACTTCTTACGCCCAGCCCGCCCAAGTTGCCGCTGCAGCACCGCCGCCGCGCACCAACGACGCCCGCCAGGCGTTCGAGGACCTCTTCAAGAAATAATCGCTCTTACGATGCCTTCACGGGCCGGCCCACGCCAGCCAGAGCGTCGTACTCCCGACTGGAACTCTCCGGCAACAACACCCACAACGTATAAATTCCCAGCGCCGTTCCAAACGGAAATCGCAGCAGTGCTAAAAACGCGAGCACGATACCCAAAATCCGCGCCCACGGCTGCCGCTCCATCAGCCCCCAAGCCAGCACCAGATATGCCGTTGCGAACAGCACAAGCAGAACTCCGCCCGAAAGCAACCCGCCCATCAAGAACGGCTTAATCCCAAGCGCGCCACTGAACGGCCATCCACCTGAGCCCATCCAGTCCCATCCAGACTGAAAAAACAGTCTGCGGAAGATCAACAAGCCGCCAAATGCCATCACCCGCAATACGCCCGCCGCCACCCATAGTCCTGCCAAAATATTTATGTTTCGTTTGACTCTGCCATCCCCCGCACCTGGCACAGGCGTCGCCATCGCCGGCGCTATCGCGGCCCGCTCGGCCTGCACCGGATGCGCCGCCATCAAGTGTTTTCCGCACGAATTGCAATATTGAGCGCCCACAGAGAACGGTGTCCCGCATCCATCGCAGTACATGATTCTGTCCTCCTTCCAATATTACGTCGCCCGCTCCAAAATGTTTCCCAACGTTATTTCCTACTCACCTTTCCATCCGCCGTTCTACCCTGGCGTCTGCGCACGCTCAAACATCCTCTCTCTCCGCGCCGCGTTTGTTGCGGAAGAAGTACGCGGACCCGCCAATGACAATCGCGAAAAAGGCCACGACTCCGGCCAGCATTGCAAACGCACCCGGGTCAACTCTGGCTCCGGGGACCGCTGCATAGTGTCGCGACCAAATCGCCGCATAGCCCAATGAATCATGTGCGGCGGAACTTCCGGCCGGCGTCGTCGTCCAGGGAGCAAAACAACTGAGAAGCGCCAATCCGACCAAGAACGCGAAGAACGTCACGCTGAATAGAGTCTTCATAGAAACACAGTCTACACCAGACGATTGCCCTCCAACACGAGCACGGCTTCGTCATCTGATCAGGCCTCCACCGGCCAAGATTCGCGCCGAAAACCAGAAAGAATTGATAAACTTGTGGGCCCTTCGCTTTCACCTTAGTTCTCTCGCTGTGAATGGAGAGCCGCGGGACTCATGCCGAAAAGTTCCTCAAAAAGTACGCCCCTTATCCGGTTGACGAAGATTGTCCGCACCCTTCCGGAGACTTCGCGCAAAGTCTTGGGCTCGCACGCCGCGTTTTTGGTCCGCAAGAGAATCTTCGCCTATTTCCTCAACAACCATCATGGCGACGGCATCGTGGCCGTCACCTGCAAGGCCTTGCCTGGAGAAAACAACGCGCTAATTGCCGCCCAGCCCAAACGCTATTACCTGCCCGCCTACCTCGGTCCCCGCGGCTGGGTTGCGCTCCGCCTCGATCTCGGAAACATCGACTGGGACGAAGTCCGCGAACTCCTTCTCGCCAGCTACTTCCTCACCGCCCCCAAAAAACTCGCCGCGTTGGTCAAAATCTCCGATTGACTCTCTCTATCGAAGGTTTTCTGGAGGTCTTGAAGGATTTTGTTGGCGCCCTCCACCCGCCCGATGGCATGCTCCTGCGCTCCGCGACGTTCTGGAGGGGAGGTGTGCTAAACGGCACAACATTAATCCCTGCAATCTGCCACGATTGTCGCAGCGGAAGCCCCAGGAGAGGAACGTACGCCGACCGTGCTATTTCCCGAATTCCCCCTGTAGGTCTTCCATTCATGAGGAACGATAGTCGAACCATCTGCTCGCCGATAAGGCTAGCTGAGGTGACTTGAACTTCTTGGGGAGAGATACAAACATGGGCGGAACACACTCTTTGAAACTAATCACCCTTTTCTGCGCAGCGATTGCGCTGGCCGGCTTTGCGCCGCGAGCGGCGGCCGACGATGAAGATCCTCCGTCGCGCGTTGCAAGACTGGCTTATACGCAAGGCTCAGTGTCCTTTCAACCGGCAGGCACAGACGATTGGGTGACTGCGGGGCTTAACCGCCCTGTGACCACGGGTGATAAACTCTGGTCGGACAACGACGGTCGCCTCGAGCTGCAGCTGGATGGTTCGCTCGTCCGGCTTTCAGCGAACACCGGGTTTTCATTCCTGAATCTAAGCAACAACATTACACAAATTCAATTGTCCGCGGGAACTCTGCTTCTGCAAGTGCGCCGCCTCGATGATACCGAGACGTACGAAATTGATACGCCCAACCTGGCTTTTTCCGTGCTACGGCCCGGCGTTTACCGCATTGCCGTGAACGAAGCCGGCGACTCCACGGTCATAAAAATTCGCAGCGGCCAGGGCGAAGTCACTGGCGGAGGAAGCGCTTACGCGGTACACGCGAACAGTTCCTACATCTTTAGCGGCATCGATCAGTTGGACGCGAATTCCGAAGGCTACACGAATGACCAAGACCATTTTGATACTTGGGCCGCCAATCGCGACAGGCATTGGGAAAATTCAAACTCTGCGCGCTACGTTTCCGCGGACGTCGTGGGCTATGAGGACTTGGATGATCACGGCACATGGCGCCAAACTCCCAATTACGGCCATGTATGGTTTCCGCATACGTCCGTCCCCGATTGGGCTCCTTATCACTACGGCCACTGGGACTACATCGAGCCCTGGGGCTATACCTGGGTGGATAACGAGCCGTGGGGATTTGCGCCCTTTCATTACGGGCGCTGGGTTTCCTATGAGGGTTCGTGGGGCTGGGTTCCAGCTCCGCCGCGGATGGAGGGCGCTGTCTACGTCCGTCCTGTCTACGCGCCTGCGCTAGTTGCCTGGATCGGCGGCCCGGGTTTTGCCATCGGCATTGGAATCGGTGGAAGGGACAGATATGCGTCCGGCGTCAGCGTGGGATGGTTCCCGCTGGGCCCGCGCGAGGTATATGTGCCTTCCTATCGCGTGAGCCGTACCTACGTAAACAACGTCAACGTCTCGAACACGCGAGTGGACTCCACCGTGGTGAACAACTACTACAACACCACCATCGTGAACAACAATGTAAGCGTGACGAACGTCAGGTATGTGAACCAAAGCGTGCCCGGTGCGGTGGCAGCAACGACTCCGCAGGCGTTCACTTCGGCCCAGCCAGTATCGAGAAATGCCGTGAGAATCGACCGGCGGGAAGTGGCCAACGCGCCCGTAAGGGCGTTTACGCCAACGGTCGTCCCCGCCAAGCAAGCCGTTCTCGGAATGGGAACTCCTGCCGCTAGACCACCCTCCGCGTTGCAAACACGCGCCGTCGTGGCGAAAATCGCGCCTCCCGCTCCTCCTCCGACGTTTGAAAGGCGCCAGGAAGCGATCAGGAGCAATGGCGGGAGACCTTTGTCAGTCGAGCAGGTACAGCGGATACAGCCCGTTTCTGAGCATCGCGAAGCTCCGGTGAGAATTGCGCCGGCCGCGACGCCGCGCACACCTCCGCAGTCACAAATGATCCGACGCGGTCAGCAGACCCAGAATGGGCAACCTGCGCAGGTGGCGCCGAATTCCGACAACAAGGCTGTGCAGCCCGGAAATCGTCCAGCCGACCGCCCGGCGGATCGACAGGGAAACCCGAACGGTGCTCCGCCACCCGGGCAAGCCAATCGGCCTCCAGTAACGGATAACGCCCCGAGGGAAGTAGCACCAAACGCACAGCGCCGAGCAGACCGCCCAGGCAACCGTCCGAACGACCGGCCCGTGCCCACTGATAATGTCGCTCCCGTGGAAACTAAGCCGGTACCACCGAACACTGTGCAGCCCGGAAATCGTCCAGCCGACCGGCCCGCGGACCGGCCCCCGAACGCGAACAATACTCCTCAACCAGGGCAAACCAGTCGGCCTCCTGCAACGGATAATCCACCGCAGGCAGTGGCGCCGAACCCGCCACAGCGAGCCGACCGTCCAGGCAACCGTCGTAACGACCGGCCCGTGCCGACTGATAATGTCGCTCCCGTGGAAACTAAGCCGGCAGCACCGAACACTGTGCAGCCCGAAAATCGTCCAGCCGACCGCCCGGCGGATCGACCCGGAAACCCGAACAATGCTCGTCCACCAGCGCAAGCCGATAGGCCTGCTCCTTCTCCGTCAGTCCATCCGAACGAGTCTCCGGCTCCGTCACGGCCCGTTGCTCAACCCTCCACGAACGCCGCGCCGGACAGAAAGCAACAGCAGGAGCAGGATCAGCTTCGCTCGAAGCAAGCAGAGGATCGGCAGAGAGTCCAGCAGCAGCAGGAGCAGGATCACGCAAGGCTCGCGCAGCAACAAGCGGATGCAACTAAAAAACAGCAAGTCGAGCAGCAACATCAGCAGCAGACGCAGCAATTGCAGCAAAAACAGGCGGACGAGCAGAAAGCGTTGCAAGAGAAACAGCAGAAGGAAAAGAAGCCCCCGCCGAAGCCCAAAAAGGAAGAACCTCCTCCTACGGAAAAGCCGTAAAATCGCGTGCTTAGGGGCGCACTTTCAGCCGCGCCCCTCAATGCTGTCATCCCGCCCGGCCTGAGCAAAAGCAAGTAGGGTCATCCTTCCGAGGATGACCGCTCCTGCTGCGCCAAGAAACGCAAGAATCTCACCATGAATTGGGTGGCATAGCCCAGGATTCCGTGAAGGAGCGCGCCGGACCGCCTTACGTCTAACGTCTTCTTGCGCTGCGGCGGAAGTCTCTGGACGCTTGGCGCTGATCCAGGCCTTGGCGAATCAGCGTCTTGATAATGGCCTGCCTGCTGACATTCAGTTCTTTGGCCGCGCTCTCGAGTTCCTCCAGCATCCCGGCAGTAAAGTCGACGTTCACGCGCTGGATGGGCTTCCTCATCTGACCCGCGTTGGTGAAAAAGCGCGAAACATCCTTGCCGCTGTCGGCCATGTGCGCGATGGCTTCAGCCGAGACCGGGTTCTTCTTACGATGCATTTTCTTCATAGAGTTTCCGTTCTGCCGCGGTCGCCGCGTTGGACGCCCTACGCGCGGAACTGGAGGCCAAGGGTGCTCCGGTCAAGGGGGGTCGGTTTCGACTTTCTTCTAACAGTCCCCATGTTTCCCCCGCCGTGTAGGGTCATCCGTCCGCGGATGACCGCTCTCCTTCCAACCTCCAAATTTTAACTCCTAATAATCCGCGAACAGACGGGACATTTTTTTAACATCGGATGACCGGTGCTCGAACTCAGCCACAGTTTCAGACAAAACGATTTGGACGAAACCCGGGAAACCCGGGGACAGACGGGACGTTTCCGAATTATTTTGCCTAAAATTGTGGCTGTGTTAGAGCAACGGCATGTGGCCCACCGGCCAAGCGGCTACGTTTTAGGTACCGCGTGTTATTCTCACGTGTGCGCTGCCCCGTCCATCAAACCGAAATGCTACCGGCAGTCCATTGGCTCAAGATCGACAACCGGCCATTTCCCAAGCCAATTTTTGTTTGTTCTGAATCAGATTGTCTGCAGACCCACGACGCTGTAACCGGCTATTACCAGCTCGCCGAAATGAGCCTGTTGGCAATCCAATATCTCGCATCTTATCGAAACGTCTCTAAGCCACTTTTGCCGCCGCCCGTGATACGCTTCTGCGATGCCAAGAATTCAACCCTGCCGCTGCGGTCACGCCAAGACCATTCATTACACCAAGTTTGTGAACCAAAAGTTGAAGAACCGATGCGGCTTTCCTGATTGCAAATGTCGAGGCTACAAGCCGAAACGCTAGCAACAGGCCAAGCGAAATCGGCCCGCGCGTGCCAGCCCTCGGCGTGCTGAAATGTCTGGGGGACGCACCCCGGATATTTCGTCTAACCCCGAGCGCGTCAGTAGGCTTCTTTCCTGTGGCGGAAAGAATGGAGCACTACTTCATTTCCAAATATGTCGTAGCGCAGGCGATACTCTCGCCACCGGATGCGCCACTGTCCTTCACCAGGCTTCAATCCTTCGAGTTTCTTGATGGGATGAATTCCAGAGCGGCCGTGCGGGTCTTCCGCGAGAATGGCAATCAGCTCTGCGAGGGCCTCCAGAAGCTTGGCGTTTCTCTGCGATAGTTTTCGGAATCCGCGTTCAAACGATGGAGTGGTGATAACGCGAAACGTCCCGTTCATCGCCGCTGGTCACTTTTTCCGTTTGGGGGATTTCCGGCGCAACTCGCTCAAAAATGCGGAGGCATTCCGGCTCTTTCCACGGCGGTATTCTTCGCTGCTTTTTCGGATTTGCGACTTGAGCCCCGGTTCTTGCATTTCCAGGAAATCTTCCAACTCGTCGGCGCTTAGGATGCCGGCAATGGGAATTCCATCTTTTTCCAGAATGAAATATTCCCGGTTCACGTGCGCCCGCCGCGCCACTTGCCCCAAATTGATCCGCGCCTTGGTGATCGGGATGCGACGTACGACTCTAGCCATGAATGCCATCTTAGTCGATTGCTCAGCATGAATCAAGATTAATCAATATCAATCAAATCGGGGGAAAACAGGGTTCCGCGCAACCTGTTCGCAGCTCCTTGGCGTGCCGAGATATCCAGGGCGCCCTGCTATTTGCGTTTCTGTTTCTGGCAAACGATCGGTCAACGTGGGCTTTGCATTCAATCTCGGTGGTTTACTTTGAGATCCGCTCAATCGCACCACAAGCAGCGAGAACCTCCTCAAAAACCACTCTACCGATTCCCCTCAAACGCCGTTCGCACCCTCAAAACGACCGTTCAACCCCTAAATTCTACCATTCCATGGAAAACACTATACTCTCTCGCCAATCAGGTGCTACCATTCCCCATGCTTCGCACGGCCACAAACTGTTTCTTCTACCCTTTGCCAACTCCCGGCACCTGGCCAAAGATATCCTCTCCTGTTCCGCTAAGCCCTTTCCCTGCCACTCTTACGGGAGCGTTGCAACTCTTTGAAAACCCAGCCACTTTAAGCCCTGTATTTGCCACTCTTACAGGCCACGTCATGCATAAGTCCTTTGCTTGCCGCTCTTACACGAAACACCCGGGGGTGCACACCCTTATGCCCAATGACTTTCCGATCCCCACTTCGATCTGCCGGCCGCTGAGCGAAAGTCACCTGCCACCAGACGCGCATCACGGTACTCGGTCCACCAGTCACGAGTCAGCAGTTACCGGTTTTTCCGTAACGGAAACAAACTGGGCTCCGCAGGCGGAGTATCCGCGATGGCTTCCAATTCCGGGAACTGCTGGCGCAGCGGTTCGGGCACCTTCACCTTGGAGTCTTTCAAAATGCTGATCAGCTGCAGCGCGTTGACCACTCCTTTTCCTTGATAGTGGTTGTTGGTGATGACGAAAACTTCGCGCGAGTGCTCGGCAACTTTCTGAACGCGCTTGGCCCACGGCGCAAGTTCCTCGGTCGAGTAGAGATAGTTGTAGCGCTCGTGGGAAGGAACCGCGGCATCGTCAGAGAACCACGTGTCATAACGCCGCCCATGCAGACGAACGTAGCCAACCGGAGACGTGGATTCGGCGGAGGGTTCGAGCGACTTGCCGATGATGGGCTGGTCGATGTTGCAGAAGCCGGCGTTGCATTCTTTCAGCAGAGCGAAAGTTTCCGGCGTCTGCCAGGAAGCGTGGCGCACTTCGACGACCAGCGGGTAATCGGCGAAGCGTTTCAATAGTGCGGAGAGGTGAGCAACCGTTTCGCGCGTGCGATGGAAAGAAAAAGGGAATTGCAGGAGCACGGCGTGGAGTTTTCCGGCAGCGTGGAGAACGTCAAAGCCGCCTCGGACCGCGCGCTCGTCTTCTGCCATCGCTGCACCGACGGCTGGTCCCGCGGCTTCTGGAGAAATGTCGTGGGTGAAGCGCTGCCAAAGTTTTGCTGTGAAAACGAAGCGTGGGTTGCCGGAGACACGATCAAGCCATTGCGCCGCGTGGTCGGGGCGGATGGGATTGTAGAAGGAAGAGTTGATCTCAATAGTGTCGAAAAATTCGGCGAGATAGGTGGCGTAGTGAAAGCCTTTCGGTCGGCGCGAAGGGTAGACGTAACCGGCCCAGTCTGGATAAGACCAGCCCGCGGGACCGACGCGAATGATAGAGCTGGAGGCGGGTTTTGTACGAGAAGGCATGAGCAGAGCGCGAAAGTGCGGCGCCGACGGCAGGTTAGAGTGGAGCGGGCGGCAATGTCAACGGAGGCGGAGAAGTCGGGATGCGTTTGTTTGCAAGTGGCACAGCCATTCTTAGCTGTGTGTTGTGGCATGCGGACTCTAGTAACGGTACTGGCAGAATTGCGTGTGCCCAATTTTTCAGGAGCGATTGCCGGGTGCCGGGCGGAGTGGTAGGCTGTGAATAGGATGCGGAGCAAAAACAACAGCCGCGTCGCCCGCCTCTTCTGCAAAAAGTCCTATAGGTGCATTCATGAAACTGTCCATCAGTTACAAGAACGCCGAGCCACACAAAGTTGCGGAAACAGAAGTCGAGCGCTTCACTATGAAGTTGAATCGTCTCTTGAAAACCTATGAGCCGGATTTGGTGCAGTTGCACGGCGTGTTTTCTAAAAATCCCCACCGTCCGGAACTTTCCTTCTCGCTGAATTTGTCTCTGCCGACCGGCGTGCTACACGCGACGGGCACGGGAGAGAACGCGCGAGCCAGTTGTAAACAGGCGTTCAGCGAGTTGCAAACGCAGGTGAAGAAGCACCAGGCGCGCCTTCGCAAGGATTACGAGTGGAAACGCAAACGCCCCCGCACTCCCGTCGCCGCCGTGTCGTGAACCGAGAAGTGCGCCCCGAAGCACCGCACCAGGATTTGCCACGATATGTCAAGACGCGCGGCTTCATTCAGATGCGAATATATTTTCGTGCCTCGCGACATCTTTCTTCGCCTGGAAATGAGAACGGAAATGGCACCAGAGCTGACACCGCAAAATGGAGGACAGTGGTGCGGGCGTCGCGCCACTGTGGCGCGCGACGCTGCTCGGATACAACTTCGACCCAGCCAGCTGCTCTACTTGTACTGTTCGGGCTTAAGCTCGACCCACGTGGTTCCCTTTCCTAAGGGCACTACAAAAGCGTCGCGTTCTTTTTTAAACGGTGCGGCAGGTTGGTACGTGCCGATCCCAGTTATCTCTGCCGGTTGACGTACGCGAAGCCGCGCTTCGCGCAAAAAAGTAGTTGCGGGAGCCAAGCCGATGCGAACGGCGCCGGTCTTCGAATTCACCTGGACCTTCTGAAACTGTCCAGCATCAAGCGTCAGCCACAGTCCGGAAGATGCGATGTACAAACGTGAACGAGCGGAATCCAGCGGTGTAACAGAGACTTCTGTGCCGTTCGTGCTGAGGTTTCCCCCGAAGGCCAGCCAACCGAACTCAGGATGCAGCACGATATACGTTGCGGTATTAAATGCGTGGCCGAAGAAACTGGGACCGTCGTCGCCGGAGAGTGCATCAGGCTTTAGCATGTCTGGGAAGCCATGAAAAGCCGGCGCCAGAAATCCCTCTTGATCGATGTTGGCCAAGAGTCCCATCGTGCCGCCGTATCCAACGCGAAGAAGATAGAAATCGTCGGGATGCTCGCGGTATTCGCTGAGGAGAGGAATGGCATTGAGGCTCGAACCATAGTGATGCAATTGCCGTTCGAGCCGCCTAGTCTTGCCCGCGAATATGAAGTCCCAATAGCGGCGCGCGCTGCCGTTGTATCCCCAATGCGGAATCGCGGGGTCGTAACCCAGAATCGCGTTCAGCGTGACATCCGCTTTCTCCTCATAGCCGAAGAATTTCATCCATGCGTAGACTTCTTCTTGGCCAGTCGAATCCCACGGCATTTCACTGCCGAACGGGTAGGCTTCGGACTTCCAGCGTTCGGCGCGCTGGCGCATTTGGGATTCCAAATCGTCGGCCTGCGAGTTCATTCCTTCACGCCGCAGGTCCGCCAGCACCTTAAGGAAAATATCGCCTTCCATTTGGCCGAAGACCGCATAGCCGGGAGCCAGCCTGACCATTGCCACAGAGGTCTCATAGGCGTTGTTTAGATACCAATTCCAAGGATGAGCGGCAACCAAGCCGTCGTAATTTCGTGCCAGACGGTAGAGCACCCAGTAAGCGGCTACGACGTGAGGATAATTGAATGAGCGGTCAACGTGCTCGGCCTGCGCTTTGTTCCAACTCGTCCACGAAGTCCAGTTGAGTTCAGTGGAATAAAAGCCCGATGGAAGCTGATCGGGCTGGTAATAGAAGAGACTCTTACGGACGCCGAATTTCTTTTCGCCCGCATTGTATTGCAATCCGCCCCACAAGACTCCGTCGACAAACTGTTCGAATTTGCCCAGCTCTTCTTTATCTGGTTGCACGGACTGCTTCATGATTGTGGCGAGCCAGGATCCGCTCCCTCCTTCGTCCCCAAGCCCCGCAATCCACACTCGGCTGTCCTGCATGAGAATCTTGTTGGTGTCGCGGTCGTAGCTCATGATCGAAGGTGCGCGGTGAAACGGGTCTGAAGTATCCGTAAACCACTGTCTGGTTGTAAGAAAATGACCCATGTCCGCGACGGTCTGTACCTCCGGCTTGGTCACGAAGTAATGGATGGTTTGAGTTAGACCGTCCGCATACACTACCGTGGCTCTCGCGCGACCCCATAACTTTCCTTCCAGCGTGTAGTGCTTCCACCCCGTGGTCGTAGCAGAGTCAGCATGGATGGCAATGGATCCGGGGGGCTCCATGGATACGCTTCTCACGGGCTGTGGATACTTCAAAAACAGTTGTGCTTCGAGATTCATGGGGAGGATGTATCCCGGAATGCCAACGGCAACAGGGCGGCGGTATTCGGCGAGCGTTTTTTCGATGTCCCGGATGGAATCGGCGACGGCGAAACGCACTCCGTAAGTTTTGGATTCGCCTGGGGCAAGGTTTACGTCAGCGGGCACATTCCAGGGCTCGGCGGATTTCCATTCGTTCTTAGCGTACGCCTTGCTGCGCACCATCCAATCATAGAATCCTTCGAAAGTGATGCTGCGCGGGGTCGGGTCATGAAACAGCACCGGACCTTCTTTCTGGCGACTGTTCAGGATCGGACTGTACGCTTCAAAAGGAGTTTTTCCATCCGGAATTACGAGCAGTGCGGGGCCGTGGCCGTTGAGCCGGGAAACCTGGAGATAGCCTGCATCTTCGCCGATGTAGGGATCGTAGAAAGAACAAATTGCGTGGGCTTGTTCAAGTGAGCGGTCTGTGAGCACGTTATTGAAGACCATCGGAATGCCCAAAGCCCCGATCTGCACGCTCTGCTTCGATATATTCTTCAAAGAGAACTGCAATGCCAGGGCACCGTCTTCCAGCCCCCAGGTGCGTTCGATTTGCAAGGGGATATCCGCCGCAAGCGTGGGTCCGAGATCGGCGGCGGCTAGAATCTTGTCCGTGGTCGGTAAAGCTGTCACCGGCTTACGAGCCAAAGCGGTGGAATAGCCGCGCCATTCTCCAGATCCACCTTGACGCAGCCGCAGGTCGAGGTCCCCCAAGTGGTAGTAACCGTCCTGCGAGCGTTCCACGAGGAGATCTCCCGGAGTAAAGTCGAAATCACCGGCGCCCTTGGCCACGAGCGCAGCGACTGTTTGTGACGAGCGAACAAGACGTAACGTTAAGGCCGGGGTCTGAAGATCAAGAAAGCCTTCTTGCAACATGGGACCGGGAGTGGGGGGGGTCTTTTTCTGTGCTTCTTGCGCGCGGCCGCTGCAACCTGCCAAGCAAGCCAGAAGCGCCATCGCCCCGGCGAGCCAGGAGGGGTAGTTTTTTGAAAAGCAGATGACCGTCCTTTTCATGTTGGCTCCCGGATAGCCGCTGCAAAGCAGGGGCGCTTCAGCAAATCAAGTTCGGGATTGCATGATAGCTGTGTGGAGTTTTTTTGCAAGCGCTTGCTTTTTGAAAGCGGGTACGTCTTCGGCTTTGTTGCTTGCACAGTCCTCAACCGGACACTGAAGCTGCAAGCGATGGCATGCTCCCGGTGTGCTTACTTCTGGAAATGCTTGCGCTTGTACCTCCGCGCTCTCATCTCCGCGAAGGGGCTTGAAAACATACATCTACGGACTTTCAAAAAGTTTGGGGGGAAGCGCGGAAAGTTTCGTGGAAAGACGGGCGTGGGGTACAACATTCGCATACGTGCATTGCTGGAGGCCATAAGCAAACAATAACTTATAAAGCCGCCTCCAACTCCGCAGAATCCGAGCCCTAGACCTCTTGCAAAATCCGCGGCCTACCCCCGCAGAATTCGCGACCTAATCCCTGAAACAGCAGGCGCAGTTCTTAAGATTGCTTGGGAACACTCTCTTGCGGCCGCAGATAAAAGAGGAGCGCCGCTATTGCCAAACGCACAAGGGAGCGCCCCCAAATCAGGTAGCTCGGATAGAGCTGACGCATGTCCAGCGTGTAGAGAGATAACAAGGGCGTAATGGCAAGTACGCAGAGGCCAACAATGAACGCGTTGACGATGGCGACGTTCCGGGCAGGATCGCGATAGGCGAAGAAAAGCATCACGCTGAGCATAAGAATAAATCCGCCCATCTCCTTCGCCATGATGAGCACTAAGGTTGAGACTTCGGACTCAGGAGGCCGGAGAAAGAGGCGCATGATCATCGGCTTGTTACTGAAAATGATGACTAGGCCCCCGACGGCCGTGAGCAGGGAGAAAATACCCAAAATGATTCGCAAGCCGCGATAGGGTGGTTCCGACATGGGAGCGATCTCCTCTCCTCGCAAGAGGAACGGTAAATTGCCGTCTACCGTACTCCTGCACTCCCTATTGGGTCAACCGTCGAGACCCGCACGCTTCGCTCCCCGCGCGGACTCTTTTCATTTCCACAAAATCCCCTTCGAGACACTACACACGCCTAGAGATCCCCAAGCGGAAGCGGGTGCGCGGCTAGAATCGCCGCGGACCAGCGCTATCCTAACGAACCACTGCTGGACTAACGGACCTTTTTGGGATGTGTCCACCGGCTTGTTCACTTCGCGGGACACTCGTGGATTCGCGCACGACAAGCTCTGGATCAATCAGGATCTCCTGGCCCGCGAGCCGATCCGAGGACGCTCCAGGAACAAGAATCTCGAAAATTTTCTGCCCAATCCTCTCGCGTGGAATATGAACCGTTGTAAGAGCAGGAGAGCAGAATTCCGACAATTTGATATTGTCGAATCCGGTTACAGAGATTTCTTCGGGGACGCGAACGCCCTGATCGCGGAGCTGGCGCAAGACGCCAACAGCCATGAAGTCATTGACACAGATAATGGCTGTGGGATCGAAGCCGGAGGAAAGCAATTCGCGCGCAGCCAGACGCCCGCCCTCCAAACCATCCGATCCGCTTGCGATGTGAACCTCGGCATTTGGGGAGATGCGCGTTACCGTTTCCAGGAAAGTTTTTTTTCGCTCGCTTATCGGCCCTAATGTCGAGTGATGACCCAGGAAAGCCATCCGGGTGTGCCCCAGAGAATGAAGATACTCGACGATCTTCTTCATGCCCTTACGGTAGTCCACGCGAACATTTGTGATGTTTTTCTGTGGCGTACCGACATCATAGAAAACGATGGGGATTCTGCTGTCGGTAAGCATCTGAATCAGATGCGAATCCATCTCCGATACGACTGCAGCAAGGCCAGCAACACGCCAACCGATCATCAAGCGCACACTTGCCACGAGTTGCTCGGACCGGTAGTCGGTGTTGGCAACTACGACTTCGTAACCACACGAATGAGCGGCGGACTCGAGGGCATGGTAAATATCAAAAAAAAAGGGATTCTCCATGTTGGAAACGAGGATTCCGAGAGTACGGTTCTTGCCCCGTGCCAGGGATCGTGCATGAAGATTGGGGTGATATTTGAGTTCTTCGGCTGCTTTCAGGACTCGAGTGCGGGTAGATCCCTTAACAACATTCAGATTGTTCAAGACGCGAGAAACAGTCGCGGTGGAAACGCCGGCACGCTTCGCGACCGCCTCAAGATTCAAGAGCGGGATCTGCTTGCCCACCATAAAGAACTCCAATACTGCGGGTTCGATTCTAAGGACATGCAATCGCTTACTCAAGTCTCCGAAGGGGACTCTCCCATGGGCTTGCACGGGCAGAAGAACTGGGATGCGGTGGCAGGCGTCGGAATATTTTCTAGTTGAAATGGAGGAGCTCGTCAACTTATCCTCCGCCTGTAAGCGATTACATCAAGTTATCTTTCTCAAGGATTCCCGTCCTGAGTATCCGCCCATGAGGAAAGCATGAACGCACTTGTCAATCGTAGAAGGTTTATCGGCCGCACAGCTGCACTCTCACTTACCGCGCTCGTTCCGAGGAATCTTCTGGCAGAAGCGTCTTCCACTTATCGCGTGGTGCTTCGAACAGGCTCCGAGATCGGTCTGGTCAAGCCGGAGTTCCACTCTCACTTTGCCGAACATCTGGGTTCCTGCGTTTATGGTGGTTTGTGGGTAGGGAAGAATTCGCCCATACCAAACATTGAAGGCTACCGGAAGCAAGCCATCGAGTATCTGAAAGATCTGGGAGTCCCGGTTCTGAGATGGCCGGGAGGATGCTACGCGGACGACTATCACTGGCGGGACGGCATTGGCGCGTTGAAGCAGCGTCCTAAACGCGTGAATATTCATTGGGGAGGCTATGTAGAGGACGGAAGTTTTGGGACGCACGAGTTCATGGGGCTCTGCAGATTGATCGGCGCGGAACCGTATTTTGCCGGCAACGTCGGAAGCGGTACACCGCATGAACTTCAAGACTGGATCGAGTACTGCAACATGCCTTCGGGAAGCGCGCTGGCGGAAGAGCGCGCAAAAAATGGTTCGGCGGAACCGTTTCGTGTCCGCTATTGGGGCATCGGGAATGAAAACTGGGGATGCGGCGGAGACATGCGGCCCGAAACCTACGCGAATCTCTACCGGCAGTTTGCGGTGTATGTTCGGCAGTATGGAGACACAAAACCTTTCCTCATTGGCTGCGGACCGGGTGGGCCGGATCGCCGCTGGACCCGCGGCTTTATGGATACCCTCGATGGGCGTCATCCAGATGGTTATTCGATGCACTACTACGAAGGAGGCGCGGATCGGCCTACCGAATTCACGGCAGCACATTCCGACGAACAACTCTCCATCTTTACGAAAGTGGAAGACGCGATCATCGAGCAGCGTACTCTACTCGATGGCTACCGAGAGGGCCGCAAGATCGGTTTGATTCTCGACGAGTGGGGAGTGTGGGACAAAATTCCCGAGGCGGAGGAAAAGCGCTACGGCAAGCTGTGGCAGCAGAGCACCATGCGCAGCGGCGTGGCAGCGGGCTTGGGGCTGAATATCTTCAATCGCCAGGCCGACAAGCTATACATGTGCAACATCGCGCAGATCGTGAATGTGCTGCAGTCATTGCTCCTGACGGATGGCGCGGAAGGCAGGGATTGCGTTCGGACGACGACCTATTACGCTTTCCATTTGTTCAAGCCCCATCGGGGGAAGACGGCAATTCGCGTGGAAAGCGCAGAATCCTCACCTCTGGCGCCTTCCGTTTCTGCCTCTAAGCTGGCCAACGAGATTGTCGTAAGCCTTGTAAACCCGAAGCACGATGAGGACGTCTCCATGGAGTGCACTCTGCAGGGCGCCACCGCAAAATCAGGTAAAGGTCAGATTCTTCACGATACGGATTGGAACGCCTGCAACAGTTTTGAGAATCCAAACCGAGTTGTTCCTCAGCCGCATCCAGTTAGTGTTGACGGAAACAGGATACGGCTGGATCTGCCTCGCTTGTCTGTTGCCACCATCATTTTGGATGCAGCGTGAAGTCCATCTCCGACATGCAGATAGAGTTCCAATCTGTGCTTTTATCAATGCTGTGAAAACTTGCGGATAGATTCTACGGAAAGTTCTCGAAATTCTGATCTCCAGGGGGAGCGAGGCTGACCCGTGCTGTCTGCCTTCCCGCGAAGGGGCGCGGGGGTTCAGAAAAGCTCCGGTCGTGCATTCTGGCCGTCCGCTTGGTTGGACCCGGCTGGGTCGACTCGGCCGAAACGCTGCAATCACGGAGGGCAATGCAAGGCATTCGGATACAAGTAGTGCAGGCTATCGTGTATATTACCCGGCACCCCCCTGTGGACTGGATGGCAGGCGTTTGTTGTTTAGAGAGAGAGATTCCATGGATCTGCATACGGATTCTAAGATCACTGACTCAGCAAGATCTTTCAACATTTCGAGATTAATTGCCTCGAGGCGGACGGCAATGACACGAACCCCAAGTTCGGCAAGGACGTGGATATGGTGAGCAAGGAATCCAACATCAGCGACAACACGTTTCAGCGACTCCGGGAACTAATCGTGCATGGGAAACTGGCGCCCGGCAGCCGTGTGATTGAGGCGGATCTTGCCGACCGCCTTGGCGTGAGCCGCACACCACTGAGGGCTGCTCGTCATAGGTTGCAACAGGAGGGCTACATTATTGTTACCTCTCTTGCGGGAAACAAGGAGCGATTGGCCGTTGCGCCTCTCACGGGGGAAGATGCCCGGGAACTCTACTGGATTGTGGGACTGCTGGAGGGGTCTGCCGCGCGGCTTTGCTGCCAACTGGAAGCAAAAGCATGTACGGCCCTGATCGCAGAGTTAAATCGCTTGAACGAAAGGCTTGAACAGTGTGCACAAGCAAAACGGGCGGAGGCAAACAACATATTTGACCTGGACATCAGTTTTCACCAGGCGATTGTGGACGCGGGGGCCGGCCCACGCCTTCGAGCCATTCATGCGGGCGTAAAGCCACAGACAGAAAGGTATTGGCGCCTCTACGCGAGCGCGATCATTGACCGGTTGGACGTTTCAGTCAACGAACATCTGGCCATCATCGAAAGCATCGAGCACGGACGACCAGAGGCAGCGGAGAAGGCCATCAAGCTGAATTGGCAGAACGGTGCAGATCGCCTGTGCCAAGTAATTGAGAACCTCGGAGAACGGGGGAGTTGGTAAGAGAAAAAGGAAGCGCTGGCGAGCGCGGTCTTGAAGGATGGAATTTTGGTATGGAAAAGAAGCAGCACTTCTGGTAGTTTTTGCGAGTACAACAAGGTACACCAAACCGGATACCACAAATGACGGTGCTCTGCGATCCAGGGACAATGCTCTATTGGATTCCGCTTGGGTTTTTCTTGCTCAATTCGCTCCACTTTGGGAGCGAATGCAGGGTCAGTTTTCTGCTTTTTCAGATTGGGGGCCAGGAGATTCTGAGCGATTTGGATAGAAACAGGAAAGTATCGTGGGGCTGATGCGGAGTGTGTTTTTGGTGTGTTCGGAGAGCTCGTGGATGCGAGAGCGAGCGACGCGCTACCGCTTTGTTCAACGTGCAGTTTCGCGCTTCATGCCAGGGGAGACCGCGGAGGATGCGCTAGCATGTGCGGGAGAACTCAAACAGCAGGCAATTGGCACGGTCTTCACCCTTCTGGGAGAAAACGTAAGCGAGGCCGCGGAGGCGGAACGCGTGACGGAACACTATCTCGGCCTGCTCGAACGCATTAGTGACTTGCGACTGGGAAGTGAAGTATCCGTGAAGCTGACTCAACTGGGGCTGGATCTTGATGAGGAAATCTGCCATTCAAATCTGGTGCGCATAGTTGAACAGGCCGGCAATGGAAGTACCGTCTGGATCGACATGGAGTCGAGCCCGTATGTCGACAGGACTTTGGAAGTTTATCGGAGGGTGCGAAAGGCCTACGAGAACGTCGGAATATGCCTGCAAGCCTACTTGCACAGAACCGCGGCCGATGTGGCAAGCCTGATACCGCTGGGAGCGAGAATTCGCCTGGTGAAGGGCGCCTACAAAGAACCGCCATCCGTCGCGTTTCCCAACAAGGAACAAGTGGACGAGAATTTTTTCAAGCTCACATGCCAACTGCTCAAGGATGAAGCGGCCTCTGCGGGAGTGCGCGCGGCCATCGCCACTCACGACCTGGAGCTCATCGGGAGAATCATCGAGTACGCACAATCGAAGGAACTTGGGAAAGAGCGTTTTGAATTCCAGATGCTTTACGGCATCCAGCGCCAGGAGCAATTGCGGCTGGCTCGCGAAGGTTGGAAATCGATTGTCCTGGTGGCCTACGGCAGCTACTGGTTTCCATGGTACATGAGGCGGCTGGCAGAGCGGCCCGCTAATGTTTTGTTTGTTCTGCGCAATCTGTGGGCTTGACGGGGATTTCCGGGAACCGGACGGCGGCGTGCCTTGCGCACGCGCTTAATCCTGATGGCGTGAGGTCTGTATGAAAAAATTGGATGGTATCACTCGCAGACAATTCGTTTCTAGAGCGGCGGCAGTGGCCGGTGCCGCAGTCTTGCCAGCGGTACGCGTTTCCGCCTTCCCCGGTCAGGATCCTGCCGTCGACGCGCTGGCGACCAAAGGAGAGTCCAAGAAACGCGAGCACGTGCGGTGGCAGGTCGAGCCGTTTGCTCTCAGCCAAGTCCGGCTGCTAGATGGACCTTTCAAAAGGCAAATGGAGATCAACAATAAATGGGTGCTGGATCTTCCCGCGGACCGGCTCCTGCATACGTTCCGCGTGAATGCAGGGGTTCGCTCAGCGGCCGAACCCTTAGGCGGGTGGGAAAAACCCGATTGTGAACTTCGCGGGCATCTGGTGGGTGGCCACTACCTCTCTGCGTGTGCGCTCGCGTATGGCGCCACCGGGGATGAGGCGTTCAAACAAAGAGGAAACGAAATGGTCGCCGAGTTGGCCAAGTGCCAGGAAAAACTCGGGAATGGATACCTCAGCGCTTTTCCGGAGACATTTTTCGACCGGCTCCGGGAAGGGAATCCCGTGTGGGCGCCGTTTTACACAGTTCACAAAATCCTGGCAGGGCATCTGGATATGTACGCCTACTGCGGGGATCAGCAAGCTCTAGAATCCGCGCAGAAGATTGGAAACTGGGCGGGCCACTTTTGCCAAGGACTTTCCGATGCCCACATGCAACGAGTTCTGAATGTCGAACATGGCGGAATGCTGGAGTCGCTCTACAACCTGTACGCGCTGACCGGCAAAGGGATGTACAGGTACATTGGAAATCGATTCACGCACAAGGACGTATTCGATCCGCTTGCCGAGCACCGGGATGAACTAAAGGGCCTGCACGCCAACACGAATATTCCCAAGATAATTGGAGTGGCGAGGCGTTACGAACTCGGCGGCGAACAGCGAGACAGGGAAATTGCACAATATTTCTGGGACGAAGTGACTTCAGAGCGATGCTACGCAACCGGCGGAACAAGCAATGGAGAGCATTGGGGAGGAGACCCTGGAAAACTTTCCGAGCATTTGGGAGAGTATACAGAAGAGTGTTGCTGCGGTTACAACATGCTGAAGCTTGCGCGGCATATTTTCGGATGGAGCGGCGACGCGCGGGCGATGGATTATTACGAGCGCACGCTCTGGAATAGCCGGCTCGGCACGCAAGACGAACAAGGGCGCAAAGGCTATTTTCTGCCGCTCGGGGCGGGACTCTGGAAGTATTACAATTCTCAATGGGATTCGTTCTGGTGCTGCACGGGCACGGGAATTGAGGAATTCGCGAAATTTGCGGATACGATTTATTTCCATGATGAGCGCGGAATATGGGTCAATCTTTTTATTGCCTCCGAGGTCAAGTGGCCGGAGAAGGGAATTCGGTTGCGGCAGGAAACGAATTTCCCGGAGGAAGAGCGAACGAGTCTCATAGTGCGCGCTGAAAAACCGACGGAAATGGATCTGAACATCCGTGTGCCGTATTGGGCGAAGCGCGGCGGATCGGTGAAACTCAACGGTGAAACGCTGCCTGTTTTCTCGTCGCCTTCGAGTTACCTGACGGTGAAGCGAGTTTGGAAGGACGGGGACCGGGTAGAAGTTGATTTGCCCATGAGCTTACACATCGATGCCATGCCGGACGATCCCACCATGCAGGCCGCGATGTACGGGCCGTTGATTCTGGGCGGCAAGCTAGGGAACCAGGGTTTGACGAGCGAGATGATGTACCCCGGTTACGATACGGCACCTCGCGCTACGCCGGCCCCGACTCCGGAGATCGAGAATCGTTCGACGGATCCCGTGGCCTGGATTGAGCCGGTAAAGGGAGCGCCTTTGGCCTTTCGGACCGCGGGACAGTCCGAAAGTACCAACCTCATTCCTTTCTATAAGCTCGCAGGCGAGAGGTACGCCGTGTTTTGGAAGGTAAAGTCTGCGACGCGCGGTGAGCAGCCGTCGTGACGTAGGACTGCGGGTAAGGTCATTGCGCGCATCCTGCGCCTTTCCGCGCATACACTTACCATCCAGCAAACTGCGGCACGACTCCGGGGGATCGTCGAGGAGCGTGCCCGATGTGAGCCTTTTGTCTCTGCACGCTAAGTTAAAGCTTTAGAGTAATTTCGTCCCCGTCGAAGCTGAGTGGCTTTCGAGCACCAGACGGAGCGAGGCGAACTTCGAATTTTCGTGCACCGTGAAATGCAGTGCCGGCAGAATTTGCGAGGCTAAATAGGCGCTTTGCGTCGTTCCATGAGGCTCGCAATCGAGTGAACTTCCCGGACTTGTAATCGAAGCTTATGCCGTCGTCTTCGTAAAGTTCAAACTCGCCGTCTGCTTCCGGATACACGTTGAAGAGGAGGATCTCAGCAGATTTCTCCGTGGTGTATTGCTTCACGGGGCCCATAGGAATGATGGCGCCGGCGCGAACGAAGAGCGGGAGCGTAGCCAAATCCACGGGTCTGGTCACTTCGGCGGCACCTTGGATTTTTTCCCCGGTCCAGAAGTCGTACCAAGTGCCGGCAGGCAGATAGACACGCTTTTGCGTGGCCCCTTTCTCGGTGACAGGGGCAACGAGGATGTCGCGGCCCCAGAGATACTGGTTACTGCATTCAGCGGCGCGCGAGTCTTCCGGGTAATGCAACCACAGAGCCCGCATGATGGGCATACCCGTTTCGCTTGCTTCCTTAACTACGGTGTAAAAATAAGGCAGCAGTTGGTAGCGCAGGTTGAGGTATTTACGGCAGATCGGTTCGACGTCGGCGTTGTGAAGTTCACTCTGCGCGGGGAGGCCGGCGTCGCCATGATAGCCCTCGATTTCTTTTGGACCGTAGTCGCCCGTGTTCCAACCCCAGGGTAGCCTGAGCTTCCAAGTTCTTCCGTGCGAACGGAAGAGCGGGCAGAAGGAACTAAATTGAAACCAGCGAACGTATAATTCGCCTGTGAGCTCCGGCGTGGTGACAAAGCCTCCAGTGTCTGTTCCCCAGAAAGGCATTCCACTCAGGCCGGTGTTAAGTCCCACGGGGATTTGAGATTCGAGTGTGCGCCAGGTCGATTCGATGTCGCCCGACCAGAGCCAAGCATAGCGTTGAATGCCGACATAGCCATTGCGATGGAGTGCGAATGGACGCACGTTCGGCCGCGCTGAGAGCGGCCCTTCCCAATACATCTCGTTGCGGAGCAGGCGTTCTTCTGGCGGGAGCCAGTCACCTTCATCGGGCCACCAACCATCCACGCCCATCTGAAAAACCTTGAGATGAGATGCCCAGTAGCCGCCGATATCTTGGGGATCCTGCGCGGCTGCACCGGTATCGGAGATGCGGCCGTGAAGATGCCGCGCTTTAAGGACCACGTGAGGAACGACACGAAAATTTTCCGTATGCAGATCCCGGATCATGTTTTCGGGATCGGGGAAAACTTTCTCGTTGAAAGTGAAGGAGCCATGACCGGTGTTCCAACCGGAAGGACAAAAGCCTGTGCCGAGGTAGATCAAGACATCGCAAGGAATTTTTTTTTGTCGAAACGTGCGGGCCTCGGACAAGATTTCTTCCCGGCTGCTCAGTGTGCGATGAGATTGCTGATATCCGAGACTCCATATGGGGGGCAGCTGAGGGAATCCGGTCAATTGGGCATATTCCTTCAGAATGTCCTCGGGTTTTTCGGAAGTGACGAGGAAAAAATCGATGGGCAGCGCTGGCTGCGAAGGAGAGGGAATGAAGCGAGCCAAACTCCCCGTTATATCGAAGGTGCCATAGGGTCGATGGAAGAAGAGAGCCCAACCTGAGGAGCCTACGAGCCAGGGGATTGCCATTCTCGCGCCGAGGACGTCCAAGCCAGGGACGCCTTGGCCATTTTTCATCGGGTAGACTTGGCCGCCACGGTCAAATTGGGGGCCTCCTTCTCCCAATCCGTAGATGAGAGACACCCCCCGGTCGAAGCTGACAGTGCCGTCATCGATTCCGAAGCGCAGTCGGGGAATAATTCTTCCCCTCTGTCCTTGCACGGAAAGAAGCAGTGGGTCGGTCAGCAACCTAATTTGCAAGTCTCCCCAGGGGATGGTTTGAGGTCTGGTTTGAGGTCTGGCGAGAGTGGTGAGTCTTGCCGCAGGCTGTGGCCAATCCCGTTCGAGCAGGTCGGGAGTAGGCTCGATGGGTTGAGCGGCTCCATCGTCTCGGAGCGAAAGAATGCGGATGCGAAGCGTGCGCGGGCTGACGATGGAAATGTTCAGTTCCGCACGCTTGCCAGCGACGATAAGTGGCCTGTCGGCCTCCTGCGGAAGAGCACCTGCGGATGCTTGTCCGGTCCATTGTGTGAGTAGAGCACCGCTGCCGAGGGAACCGAGGAGAGCCAAAGCATCACGGCGAGAGAGAGGTTTTCCTGGTGCATCTGGCTTGCTTCGGCTCATGAGAAGTCCTCGAATAAAGAAGTTGGGAGGAAGTGGAGCGCCTCCGGAATGGTTCTGAGAGGCCTTTCTATACTACGGATACGAAGTTGTATACAATCACTTCATCATGTATCGGCTCCGATCGAAACGATCCATCGTGGAATCGAGTATGGAATATTCGTGCACGAGAGGCAGGCGGACCGTCGTTTTGATGGCTGCGTGTCTGGTATGCGGCTCGCCCGCGCAGATGCGAGCGGCTCAGGGAGCGCCTTCGTCCAAGGCTTCTGCGAACGATCCGTCCCCGGCCTCCATTGAACGGGGGATCGAGCTGGCTTCGACCGGGCATTGTTCAGGGGCCCTGGCGATATTAAGAAAGGCTGGCTCGCGTGTTCTTGACAAGAAGATTCGATACCAGGCAGCAATGGCCACGGCGCAATGTGGGATGAGTTTGGATCAGGAAGGCGCGGTGGTGGAATCACTGCTCTTGCTGAACCGAGAATTTCCGAGTGATTCCAAGGTACTGTACATCACGACGCGCTATTACTCGGAACTGGCCAACCGAGCCGCGCAAAGACTTCTAGATCGGGCGGCGACATCCGCCGAAGCGCAGGAGCTTCTTGCTGAGTCTTATCAGGCGAGAGGGGAATTCGAAAATGCTACGGCGAAATATCAAAAGATTTTGGAGCAATATCCAAACCAGCCGGGTGTTCATTATCAACTGGGGCGAATCATTCTAGCCAAGCCGCTAACGCCGGAGTCAGCCGAAGAGGCGAAGAAGGAATTCGAGGCGGAGTTGCAAGTTAATCCGGATTCACCCGCCGCCGAGTTCATGCTGGGTGACCTGGCATGGAGACGGCAAAATTCCGAGGAAGCCATAAAGCACTTCACCCAAGCGACTAATCTGGATGTGAGTCTGGCCCAGCCCTACCTGGGACTCGGGATTGCGCTGAATGGTGCGAGCAAATTTGTCGATGCTATCGAATCGTTGAAGAAATATGTAGCGTTGGAGCCCGCAGATCCCGCCGGGTACTACCAACTTGCAATCGCTTACGCCCGGACCGGCAATAAGCAGGAAGCGGAACGGCAGCGGGCATTACAGCTCGCAGCAGAAAAGAAATGGAACCCCGGTCCTGGAAGCACGACGGATTTGCTTCAGCCCCACTAGATCGAGACGCAATAGTCAGGAAACGAATCGAAAAATTGGCGTACCGCAATCTTGCGGTACTTAGGTCCACTGGCCTTGTCCCTCGACGATCGTGATGTAGCGGTCGATAGGCAAATCCTTGAAGCGCTCGGAGGAACCGCTCGGCTGCGGCCATTTGACCTCGAGCCAATCGAGCTTGGTCCGCTGTCCGAGGCCAAGGACCATTCGCGGATCATGATAGGAGAGGTAGCTTCCGCCGCCGACTTTAAATTGGTGGCGCTCTAGATCGCCGGCGCGATAGGTCAGCTTGGCGCCAACCGCGTCGCGGTTGCACTTGCGGCCGACAAGACGGAGTCCGAGCCAGTGGTTGTGGCGCCCGGCATTGTTCCGCAGCAAAATGGGTGCGCCGTCATTGACAGAAACCAGAGCATCGACTGAACCATCGTTATTGAAGTCGCCGATGGCGAGACCGCGTCCGGCGATAAGTTTTGAGAAGATGGGGCCGCTATTTTTGCTTACGTTTTCGAAACCCCGGCCGGTGTTACGGTAAAGCAGCATGGGTTCGGCATAGGTGACACCGGGAACCATTTTGGCGACATTCAGTTCAGGGTGGCCATTGCAGAGAAGCAGGTCCAAGTTGCCGTCATTGTCGTAGTCGAAGAACTTTTGACCCATGCCGCTCAACATAGTGGTGGCGGAGGCAATTCCCAATCCTGGGGCAACATCCGTGAATGTTTCGTCTCTGTTGTTGTGATAGAGCGAAAACATCTCGTGATCGATGTTCGACACGAATAAATCGATCCAGCCGTCCTGATCGTAATCGCAGGCGTCTACTCCCATTCCCGAGCGAGCGAGGCCGAAGGGATTGTAGCCGATGGCGGCAAGGGCGCCGATTTCCTCAAACTTGCCTTTGCCGCGGTTGACGAAAAGAAAATTGGGAACGGTGTCGTTGCCAATGAAAAGATCCATCCAGCCGTCATTGTTGATGTCCGCGGCGACGCCCCCCCAACCCTTGGCGGGGAATCGAGAAATGCCGGACTGTTGGCTGACGTTTGTAAAGGTGCCGTCGCCATTGTTGTGAAAGAGCCAGCAGGGCATGGGCTTGTAAACGGTGGGGCGGCAGTACCAGCGCTCACCCGTGAGTTTGTTTCCACACCAGATGGATTCGTCGAGTTTGGCGAACTGCAAGACAAAAAGGTCGAGGCGACCATCGTTGTCGTAGTCGAACCAGACCGCGCTGGTGCTCCAGCCCGGAGTTGCAACGCCCGCTTTGGCGGTAACATCCGTGAATGTGCCATCGCCATTGTTGTGATAGAGGATCCCCTGTGCATATTGTGTGACGTAGAGATCCGGGAAGCCGTCATTGTCGTAATCGCCGACGGCTACGCCCATGCCGTACGCGTTTCCGGTGACGCCGGCCTTATCGGTGACATCCGTAAAGGTTCCGTCGCGATTATTGCGATAAAGCGCGTTGCGCAAAGGATGCGGCGGAGTGTAGAAGTCACACTTTCCGCTATTGACGAGGTAGATGTCCATCCAACCGTCATTGTCGTAATCGAGGAAGGCGCAGCCGGCGCCGTCGGTTTCGGGCAGATACATGGCGGAAGAGAGACCGGCGGTGTGCACCCATGAAATTCCGCTGACGGAAGAAGGAACTTCCTCAAAACCCGACACAACTTGGCCCTGATTAGAAACTTGTATTCCGGTTGCAGACGAAATCAAACTGCCTGAGACAACGCAGGTGGTGCCCACTCCCAACATTCTGAGGAATCGCCGCCGAGAGAGGAAGCTCTGCTGAAGCCTGTGAGAATTCCGCATCTAGTCATTCCACCAGAAAACTGTTTGCGATCTCCGAATCATAGCAGCGCGTGTGGACTCCGCAAGACAATTCCTCCTCGCCTCCGAATCGATCAGAGAAAAGGTGACGAGAATCCTTTACGCGTGCCGCAGCGCATGCTATACGGTACAGGACCTAACAATTCCCGGCTGCGGCCAGCAAACCCCGCGAATGAATCGGCCTAGAGATTTTTCCCGGCGAGACTTATTGAAAATGATGGGCGCCGCCTTTGCAGGAAGCAGCGGCGCTTGGGGCGCCGCGCCATCCAGCAATCCCGTTAAATTCGTTGACATAGCGGAGCGAGCAGGCATCACCTTCCGTCACGATAATGCGGCATCGCCGCAAAAATACTTGATCGAGACCATGGGCTCAGGCTGCGGGTGGATCGACTACGACCAAAACGGATTGCTTGACGTATACCTGGTCAATGGGGCGTCGACGAAGGCGTACCAGCCCAAAGACCCGCTGCGCAGTGCTCTTTACCGCAACAATGGAGATGGCAGCTTTACGGATGTCACTGAAAAAGCAGGCGTGGGCGCAGAGGGATTGTTTGGAATGGGCGTGGCGGTGGGCGATTACGACAATGACGGATTCCCTGACCTGCTGGTCCTGGGCTACGGCAGATGCATTCTCTATCACAACAATGGAGATGGAACGTTTACGGATGTGACTGCCCACGCAGGAGTGGAAAATGCAGGGCGCTGGGGTTCGAGTGCTGCATGGTTTGACTACGACAAAGACGGCAGGCTGGATTTAGTGATCGCAAATTATGTTGCGTGGTCACCGGAGCGCAACTTTTGGTGCGGTGATCATGCGCCTGGTATGCGGAGTTATTGCCATCCCAATGATTTCGAGGGAACTCCACCGGCGCTATTTCACAACAACGGTAATGGGACGTTTACCGACGTCAGCAAGGCATCGGGGATAGGACTCAAGCCAGCCAACGGCTTGGGTGTGGTGACTTTCGACTATGACAACGATGGGTGGCAGGATATTTTTGTCGCGAACGATTCGATGCCCAATCTCCTGTTTCACAATAATCACGACGGGTCGTTTAGTGAAGTCGGATATGAGAGCGGTGTGGCCGTTAGCATAGACGGCCAGCCGGAGGCAGGCATGGGCGCGGACGCGGGGGACCTTAGGGGAAGCGACCGGCTGGACCTTGTGGTAACTCACCTGGATTCACAGCTCGCGAGGGTCTATCAAAATCTCGGGAGCCAGCTCTTCGACGATGTAACGCTTCGGTCCAAGATCGGCTATGCCACCTATCACATGAGCGAGTTCGGAACTCGATTTATGGACTATGACAACGACGGAGTTCTTGATCTCTTCATGGCGTGCGGGCATGTGCTGGACAACGTTCACCTGTACAAGAGTGATGTCTACTATCCGGAGCCGAAGCTCATGTTTCGCAACACGGGACGCGGCATATTCGAGAATGTAAGTAATCAGCTCGGGCCGGATTTCCAGTTGCCGCGCGTAAGCCGTGGAGCCGCCGTGGGGGATTTCGACAATGACGGCGACTTGGACATCCTGGTGAGCAACAATGGGCAGGCGCCGCAACTTCTCCGCAACGACGGCGGCAATGCCAATCATTGGCTGGAGATGTTGCTGATCGGAACGGGTTCTAACCGGGATGCCGTAGGCGCGCGTGTAAAAATCTTTGCAGGAAACCTAGTGCTTCAGGACGAAAGGAAGGGCGGCATGAGCTATCAGTCGGCACAAGACCCACGCCTGCATTTCGGTCTTGGTGATCGCTCGAAAGTGGACAAGATGGAGGTACATTGGCCCAGTGGGACATCGACAAAACTTTCCGAAATTAAGTGCGACCAGATTATCGCGATCAAGGAAGGTGAGGGATTAGTTGATCGCCCTTTTCCGCGTGTGCGTTTCAAGTGACAGCGCAGAAGGCCCTCCGGCGGACCGGCTCGTTTGGGTTTCCAGATGGGAGCCTAGCAGAGGAACTTCAAGGACGCCCCGGAGCCTTCCAAAAATTATTGACAAAGTTGTTGACAGGTCTAAAAGGCTGTGTTACGGTCCGCGCATTCATGGGTACGATATCGTATACCAAAATAAATTTCCAAGCGGATCGTTGCAAAACCGGTCTTCTTTGGAATTCAGGGCTACGTTATCGGAAGTAACTGGGGTGCGCTAAGGAAAAGTCGAGGGCAGGGGCCCGGGGTGCGAGCCAATTAAGAAAAATCCAAATGGCTAAGAATGAGGTTTCTATTGGCCATATTGCAAGCGCTTGCAGAACGGGTTGTTTTGGCTGTGGTCTGCGGGTTGGAACCATTTCCTAGAGAGGCACGCTGGCAAACAGGGGAATCAGATCGAATTAGGAGGATTTATGATGAGGAGTTCGGCTCAACCTCTTCTCCGAAGCGCTTTAGTTCTGGCAGTTATTGTATTGGGCGTATGCATTCCACAAAGTAGGGGCCAGATAACCGGTCAGGGGACGATTGCGGTCAGAGTTCTCGATCCAAGTGGCGCGGCCGTCCCGGACGCGAAACTGACGCTGCTGGACCTTGCTTCAAACCGCACGCGAACAGGCGTTACGGAGTCATTCGGCACTTACTCGTTCGTTGCTCTGCCGATTGGGCTCTACAAACTAACGGTATCCAAATCCGGTTTTAAAGATCAGGAGATGGAGTCCGTCGCCGTGCAAGGGACGCGCACCACGGATATTACAGTGAGCCTGAGTGTAGGCGCATATGCGACGGAGGTCGTAGTAAAGGAGCAACCTCCGGTGGTCGAAAAGACGTCGAATGCGATCACTGGCGACATTGACCTAACTCAGATCGAGCAACTGCCGGTGATTGGCCGCAACATCGCACAACTTTCAAGAATCGTCCCTGGGGCCACCACAAATGCAGCTCAGGGGCAAACAACCTGGAACGGAATGCCACTAGCGGCGACGGGGAATAACATTGACGGTGTTATCGCCACGACCAGCCGCATGAAGTTCGGGGGAGCATCTCAGCCATTGGTGCAAGCCCGAATCGAAGATATGGAGGAGATGACCGTCCAGACCGATCAGCTGAATATGAATACAGGGTACGGACAGTCGAATTTCCAGGTCAACTTTGTTACAAGGCGTGGAACTAACAGATTTCATGGGCGACTTTTTGAAGATCACCGAAACTCCGCGCTGAACGCGAACAGCTGGGTGAACGATGCACGGGGACAAAAGAAGAGCCCGTTCCATCTGAATGATTTTGGAGGCAGCCTCGGCGGGCCGATTATCAAGGACAAGTTGATGTTCTTCGGCACGTTTGCCATGTCGAAGCAGCCCGGTGCTTTTACAACAGGTGGCACTCTCTTTCCTACTCAACCGGCACAGGCGGGGAATTTCACGTGGAGCGATAGTTCAGGGACACACACGATAAATTTGTTCACGAACGTCGCGCAACCGAACGGCCTGCCCACCACAGTGAATGCCGTTACGCAAGGGCTATTCCAAGGTATCGATGGGTCGCTTAGCGGTGGAACTGTTACGGCGACTACCCTACCTTACATAAATCAGATTAGCTTTTTGAACCAGTCCCCGATCACCATGTACTTTCCAACCGTACGTCTCGATTACAACATCAAAGATAACCTCCGGATGTACTTTTCCTGGAACATGACGAAATTTAATCAGCCCAATGCCACGGCGCCGCCTTATCCGGGTGCCGCGTTCAAGGATTTCGGAGCGTCCAACCAGAACCAGTACTTCACTGCTGCCCTCGGCGTGGATTGGACGATCACCCCGTCGCTGATCAATCAATTCCGGGGAGGGTACTTGTTCAATAGGGGAAAGTTTGGGTACGACGCAAAGCCCCTCTGGCTTAGTGCACCACAGATTAATTGGCCCGGCTCCGTAGGGAATTCCGGCCAGGTGTTCGATAACCATCTGCCCATCACGACCTACTATCCTCTCGTGAACTTTGCGGACAACATAACGTGGCTGAAGAGCAAGCACACGGTAAACTTCGGATTTTCTTACTACCGCGAACAAGACCACTATTACAATGCCCCGGCTGGCTTCCCATTTGATGACATCGGCTTGGTCACCGACGATCCGGCCACGTCAGCGATAGAGAATTACTTTGCCACGAACTTCCCAAATGCCTCGAGCACGGACCGCTCGAACGCAGAGGACCTCTACGCGGTGCTAACGGGAAGAATTAGCGGGGTCAATCCCGGCGGTGCGGGTTTTCCGTACGACCTCAAGACGGGGAAGTACAGCACAAAAGTCGGCGGGTACTACCTTAACGAACTACAATCTGCCTACGGCTTGTTCTTTCAGGATGCCTGGCGTTGGAAGCCCGGTCTGACCATAAATTATGGGATGCGCTGGGACTTCACTGGGGACGACCACGATCTCACGGGCGCCTATCACAGCGCCGATCCGGTCGGAATCTGGGGGCCCTCCGGAGTGAACAATATTTTCAAGCCAGGATCGTTGACAACAGATCCCAACGGTTTGAATCCTGTTTATAACGCAAGAGTTCACGTGTACAACCCCTGGAATGTGAGCCCGCAACCATCGATCGGTATTGCCTGGAACCCGAGCTACACCGAGGGACTTAAGGGAAGGCTGGTGGGGGCCGGAAAGACGGTCATCCGCGCCGGCTTCTCGCTAAGGCGATTCACAGAGCCTTACCAGTTCTTCTGGAACTCTGCGTCGAACTCAGGCTATGCCTTCTATCAAGCCTTCAATCTTAGCCCGGTTACTCCGGGCGGTGCGTTGCCACCGGCGGGCGGATATTACGCGGGTAGCTACGCACTGGGCGACCCTCAGCCGGCGCAGTTCCTTCTAAGTCCCCCCGCTTATCAAGCGGTCATTCCCGAATCCAATGAAACCTTCTTCGGTTATTGGACGGGCGTGAACGGCATTAACCCTAATATTCGTCAGCCCTACGTTGAATCCTGGAACCTCGGCATCCAACGACAGATCGGCCAGAACAACGTGATCGAAGTGCGCTATATGGGTAATCGCAGCGTGCACCAATGGGTCAAGCTGAATCCGAATGAGGTGAACATTTTTGAAAATGGATTCCTCGGCGAATTCAAACTGGCTCAGCAAAACCTGGCCATCAATCGTGCGAATGGCAGGGGAAATACGTTTGCGAATAACGGACTGGCAGGACAGTCCGCCTTGCCGATACTTACCGCCGCGTTCAGTGATCCGGGAGGGCTTGTGGCCTCGAGGTTCGCGAACGGTACATTCGTCAATTATCTAGATAATGGGCGGGCCGGGGACTTCGCGAGCTCCCTGGCGGGCTCTTCAACCTACCTATGCAACATGGTCGGCAGCACGGGATTTTCACCCTGCGGTACAAACCCAGGCCATGGATATCCGATCAACTTTTTCCAGGCCAACCCGTTCAATGCTGGCAAAGCAACCGGCTATCTGACAGATAGCGGCTATGGCGACTACCATGCCCTCCAGGTGGATTTGCGCCAGAGAAACTGGCACGGCATGCAATTCGACGTGAACTACACCTGGAGCCATACACTGGGGGTTCAGCCCGGCAATACCTGGACTGGTGCATTCAGGCTGTTCTCCATGCGTGACCTTCGATTGAGCTACGGTCCAACCCTGTTCGACGTGCGGCACACCTTCCATGCGAATGGAACCTATGACTTGCCGTTCGGCAGGGGCCAAGCCTTGGCGAACCGCGGCGGAGTTGTCGATAAGGTTTTGGGCCACTGGAATATCGGGACCATTTTGACTTACCAGACGGGTCTGCCTTCGCAGTTGGTTAGTGGACGAGAAACTACCAACGGACCGTCTTCTACGCCATTCGGCGACGCACTCGGTGATGGTGGCATTGTTTTGACTGGTCTCACCATTTCCCAACTGCAAAGTTCGGTGGGTGTCTACCATGTCCCAGGTCAGACCTTCGCGAATACCATTGATCCCAACTTGAAATCTCATCTCACGCCCAACACCGTTCCTGGCGTGATGGGCGGCACTCCCTGGATTTATAGCCCGCACCAGTTCTACCAGGACTTGGCGATTACCAAGACCATTCCAATCCGCGAGAGCTTACGGTTCAGCTTTCAAACGGAATTTCTAAACGTCTGGAATCACCCGGTATGGGGATCTCCCAACACGAACATCTTAAGCTCAGGTTTCGGGCACTCTACTGTGATTCGAAACACAGGATTGGGGGTGGCGGAACGCCAGATCGAGTTTCGCGCCAATATTGAATTCTGAGGTTTGACTGACCACCACACCCCGATCAGTCGCGCATTCGCCGGCCTGATATTGGCCGGCGAATGCGATTTTCAATTCGCAAATGGATTTTCAAGCGAAGTGATATCTAGAGCTCGATGGTCAGCCAAAGCTCCTCTTTGCGGACATTGAGCTTCCTTCGGTCAGCTATAATCCTCTTCTGGTCCATGTCCTTCGCGGACGACAGTTGCCAACGGGTAGGAAGCTTGATAAAGACTATCGCCGTTGGCTTGGGACGAAGATGCTGGGTCGAAAAACAATTGGGATAGCAATCGTTCGCTTAGCGATTTGTATGCTGTACGTATTCTTGCCCATCCTCTTTGCTAAAGCACGGACTGACTTCCAGAGTTCTCCAACCATTGCCAGGCCGAATGTACAATCCAATGAGGCACAGGGAGATACGGAGCTCCAGAGTGGCGTAGCCCTCACGCGCCAAGGACGATTCCGCGAAGCGATACCCCATCTTCTGATGGCCCAGGGCCGGGTCTCGAACGAATTCGCTGCAGATTTCAATCTTGCTCTCTGCTACGTTGCCACAGGCCAAAACCAAGCGGCCATCCCAGTATTGCAGTCCGTTTTGAGCACAGGACACGCCACGGCAGGAGTATTCAACCTGCTGGCTCAGGCGCTGGTAGGAGTTTCGAGGCAGGAAGAAGCGTTTGAGGTTTTTCAACGATCCGTGAGCCTAGATCCCAAGAATGAGAAACTCTATCTCTTCCTAGCCGACTCCTGTATGGACCATCAATCGTATGGGCTCGGACTCAAGGTAATAGCCACCGGGCTACAGCACCTCCCCAAATCCGCTCGTATGCACTACGAAAGGGGCATCCTTCTCTCTTTTCTGGATCAACCGGACGAAGCGCGGCTGGATTTGAAATCAGCGAGCGAGCTTGCGCCGGGTACAACCATTGCATTCTTGGCGGAAGCTCAAAGTGGGTTGTTGGACGGAACCATGCTGACCGCAATTCGTGCCGCACGTAACGGCTTGCGAAAGGAACCCGAAAACTACGTACTACTTACAATTCTTGGTCAGGCGCTCATCCGTGAAGGTGTGAGTCCGGGGCAGCCGGAGTTTGACGAAGCGCAAACCGCCCTCGAAAAATCCGCCGCGGCGCGTCCCGACTATTCTGTTTCCCAACTCGCTCTTGGACAGCTTTATCTCATAGGGAACCGCCTCAAAGAAGCTATCACACATCTGGAAGAAGCCCGTCGTCTCGCACCAGACAATCCTTCCGTCTATTCCCAACTTGCAGCGGCATACCGGAGGCGTGGAGATCTCGACGAGGCGGAAAAGATGCTAACTGTGTTGACTGGCCTCAATCGGGAACAGGCCGCCAAGTACAAGCTCGATCCACCTGATCACAAGGGAAGCTATATGGGCACGCGAAAGCAGTAATGGAAACAGGCCGGATGGCGGGCCAGCTTTGTTAATCGACTTGCGGGGCTGGCGATCAACTACCATCTATTCACTTTCAAGCCGGTTGCTTGTATTCGGCAATGATCTCAAAGTTCTTCGCGCTGTGCGTTTGGGTAGCGACGGTATCGCCGTGGAGGCCAAAGAATTGTGCTGGCTGACCATTGACTGATACCGAGGCCATTGAATACCCGCTTGGCAGACGGAATTTGACAGCTATTTCGGCCGGAGAGCCCGCCTTCGGCAATCCCACATGGGCAACGACATTTCTCTTCGCCAGAGATGCTTGCATGCTGAAATCGACTCGTCCCCATCGCGTAGGCGCTTGCTGAATCTTGATCTCTTTTCCGGAAATTACCCAATCGCGGGGCAGGCCCTTGCCGAAATACAATTTTTCCTCGTCAGAATCTTCAAGAACCAACATCCAGCGCACGAGTAGAGGAATGGTTTGCTGGGCTGGGATACAAAACGTGGCTGTGCCTCCTCCAATGCCGGAGACCTCACCCGCCACCCAACTGCCCCTGGTGTGATCATGGAAGCGATGGGCGTAGAGGAACAGCAAGTATTCTTCTACACGATCAAGGCGTAGCAACATTTGTGCGTAGCCATACGAGATGAAGCCCAGGATATCGCGGCCGGTTGGGTGCGGAGGCTCCACGTTGGCGACGATTCCGACCGTTGTAGCGCCATAGGCGCGCATGCAGTCGATAACCAGGTTTGACAGTTTGGGCGGAAGCACGTCCGCTTGCAGCAGCTCTGCATAAGCTCTGTGGGCCCATTGATGAGGACTCGGTTTTTCCTTCTGCATCGATTCCCAAAAAGTCAGCGTCGCGCCCGGGAAGATCCCGAGGTATGGCGGATTCATATCGTTCCTGACGCTCTTCTCCATACTCGCAACAACCGCTTCGCGAAGAGTCCTGCTCCGCTTGAGCCATTCCTCGGCGGTCTTCTTTGAGATGGCCGTGTCCTGCTTGCCGTGGATCGAAGGCCATACGTCGGCAATATCCTTGAGTCCTCGCGCAGCATAGGCGTTGTTCGCGAAGTAAGGAAGCCACCAGGTCATTGGTTTTGGAGCGAGGCAGGAATCGGATTCACTCCAGCCATGAATAAGTCCATGACCGGGATCGTTTTCCGGTAGCTTTAGACTTTCGTCGTGGAGTTGCGTGAGAATCGCGGCAGTTGCTTCAATCTTGGGGCTATGTTTCAGCAGCAGACTGGCGTCTCGGGTGTAGTTGAAGTAACGGGCCAGCAATGAAAGTGTCATCCCGAATTGCGCGGTTTCCGGGCCGCGCATGTTGTTCACGCCCTTGGCATCAACAAAATCCGTAAGGTAGTTGTCGATGATTTGGCGCGCAGGATCAAAGCGGCCCCACTCCAGATTTGTATAGGCGGACATTGTGAAGATATCTTGAAAGCCGTCGTATTCAGGCCCGTAATAATCACGGTCCACGGCGCCATACTTGGGATATACGCCGCCAGGCCGCACCATAAGTTCTTTGACAAAGGCGTGCCTGGACATATCGGTCCAGACGTCTTGCGGAAGCGAGGTCGGCGCAAAGTCGTGGAGTTGTCTCTCCCAATATTCGGCGAAAATCAAAAGCCCGCGGTAGAAATGTTCCGGCGCAGGATCCAGCCGAGCGGGAGGGAAAGCGGGATAGCTGTAGCCATAGATGGCCTTGGTGATCTTGCCATTCTCAATGAAAACTGTGCGATGCCAAGTCTGGACAATAAACTTGTCGTGTGCTTCCACATCTCCGAACACCAGCAGTTCGTAATAAGCAGTATCCGATTTTTGAAAGATCTTCCGCACCGCGGGCATCCAGCCGCCCAAAAGGCCGTCGTACCGTTGCATAGCCATTGCGTTATTGAGATCAGGGAAGTATTGCCCGGGGTGATAGGTGCGCGTGCTTCCAGGCGGATAAACAGGCATAGTGTCAAAACACTCTTTCGTACCGACGAATGCATCCCAGCGGTAACGGCGGAAGGGATTGCTTTCGCCTCTTGCGGAACCTTGCGGTGGGGCCGCCAGCTTTACCATATCTGGATCGGGGTCCCCTTTTTCGAGGAGTCGGTCGGCGAGAAGGTCTCGAGCCGTCGTACCTATCTCCTCCAGTTTCAAGCCGAGGTACGGAGTGCTGGCTTCGACGAACGCAGCTTCCGCGGTCTTGGGCAGGACTCTTGTCGTTCGTCGTGAGGAGACGAAGACGATAGATCCGTCACGGGTCCTAAGATCTTCGAAGACCATCCAGATAGTGGAACCGATTTTGAACTCGCTGACTTGTGTGTAGCCTTCCAAATTTGGTTCTGTGCTCTTGCCGGGGGGTCCGTCGGAATCAATACTCGGATGCGAAGCCATCGAATGAGCGAACATTGCTGCGTCCGCATCTTGGACCAAATTCTGGATAGCTGCTGTCGTTACTGCAAGGTTGCTCAAGAATTTCCGTCGATCCATCTCAACCTCCACTTTCGTTGGTCGCAATTACTTTGTGCATCCGCCACAACTCGTTGCAAGATTAGGGGATTACAATGCCGGGGTCTAAGTTTCTAATTCGAAACGGCGGTCTCGGATTCGTTAGGTGCTGTTTGCTTGATTTCGAAGTTTTCGGGGGGAGTTATTCCCAAAAGGTGCTCCACAAAATAGTCCCAGCGCCTGCGGACCAGATAGAGGTTTCGGCCTTCGCCGTGGTACATGTTGGGCACCAAGAGCATGTCGAAGTTCTTGTTGGCCTTGATCAACGCGTCTACGAACCTCATCGTTTCCACGGGGTTCACATTGTTGTCCACGTCGCCGTGGACGAGGAGAAGATGGCCCTTTAGTTTGTCTGCCAAGGTCAGATTGGACTGCTCCGCATAATCTTTGCCCACCGGATATCCCTGATAAAGCTCGTTCCACCATGCTTTGTCCAGGCGCGCATCGTGGTCGCCGGAAATCGAGACACAGACCTTGTAGAAGTCCGGGTGGACGAGGATGGCGTGCGCAGCGGCATATCCCCCAGCGGACGTGCCATAAATCCCGACGCGGTCCAAGTCCATGTAGGGAAACTTCGCGGCCATCTGCTTTATGAGCGCGACATGATCATCGAAGACTCCCCCGAGGTTGTGGTAGGAGAATTCGTGAAAGGCTCGTGACCGACCGGTTGTTCCTCGGCCGTCGACCATTACAACAATGAAGCCAAGCTCTGCCACGGACTGCAAACCTCTGCGCCCGGCGTTTGCCGAACCAAATGTTATTGGAACGAAAAAGCCTTGTGGGCCGGTATAGATCTGCTCGATGATCGGATATTTCTTGGAGGGATCGAAATTGCTTGGCCGCCAAATTAATCCGAAGATGTCAGTCTTGCCGTCAGCTGCGACTCCCTTGAACGGCTCTGGAAATTTCCAACCCGTATTCAGCAAAGGACTTGGGTCCGTTTTCTCAAGAGTCTGGACCACAGTCCCATCGGAGGCTCGACGCAAGACCGACTCTCCCGGCAGGTCGGGGCGCGAATAGTTGTCCACGAAGAACCTACTGTCCGGTGAAACACTGGCTGTGTGATTTGCGTTCTCAGGCGTCAGTAACTGCAGGCCAGTGCCGTCGAAATTGATCCTATAAAGGTGGGTTAAATGAGGATCCTCGTCCTTCTCTCTTCCACCGGCCAAGAAGTACACCTGGCGGTCTTTCTCATCGGCATGGACGATGTTTCGCACTGCCCACGGTCCTTTCGTGACCTGGTTCTTGAGGTTTCCCGTTTTACCGTCGTAAAGATAAATGTGGTTCCAACCGTCGCGTTCGGAGGTCAGCATGAGTTCTGCGCCATCGTTCACCAACTCAACTCGAGTCTCTCCCGGGTCGATATAAGTCTTTGCTTCCTCCTCGATTACTGCGCGTTGTTTGCCGGTTTCCGCGTCCACTTCGCGAAATTCAATGCGCTTATCTCCCCTCGAGCGAAACTGGTAGTGCATTCGCTTGCCGTCTTTGTACCAGGAGAAATTGGGCCCACCTTGAAAGTAGATTTCGAGGGGATCAGTTTGTACTTCCGTACGCTTTAGGGTGTGTGCATCGAAAATGATCGGTTGAGCCACGGGCATAACTTCTCCAGGCAACGGATAAACATAGGTGAAAGCCTTGGGCCTGAGCTGATCAGGAGGTACAAACTGGAGTGTCGTAAATGTCCCTGCATTTCGAGAGTCGATCCGGTAGGTCACCAGCTTGACAGAGTCCGGCGACCAAAAAACGGCGGCGGGCTGTTTCACATCCTCGGTTCCTTCTCGCACAAGAAGATCTGAGGAAGGCAGAGGCGTGGCGTAGTCCCAGGACCTTTCGCCGTCCGTAGTCAATTGGGCGACTGTGCCGGTTGAGAGATTTCGCAGATATAAATTGTAGTGCTTCACAAATGCCGCCCAATTGCCATCGGGCGAAATCTGCTCGTCTGATGGCGGCAGCTTCTCCTTGGTGCAGCTGTAGGTCGAAAGGCTGCAGGTCCACCGTTGTCCCTCCGCCGCAAACCGGATTGCTTCTTCTTTACCAACAAATTCAAATGAATTGAATGGCAAGTGATTCGCTCGAACTTGTCTTCCGATCGCCTTGGAAAGCTCCTCCGCAAGCTTGCTTTGGTCGAAAGCTGGGCCACTCGTATTCTTTGCGGAGTCGACGAGTAAGAATTTGGTGTCGGGTCCTGGCTTCCGATACCAGAACTGGTCAGTGCCTTCAATCCAGCTCGGCCGAATTTCTGCGGGTTGAACCACTGTTTCCAAATCCCCCGTCAAGAAACGCGCTGCGCGCTCGTAGTCGGCGCGCGTACCTTGCCCGCTGGAGGGCAGAGGGCTGAGCAAAATGGACAGCGGAACCAAGACCCTAGAGATGCGGGTCACGAGTTTCATACAAAATTCTCCTGGTTCGGCTCTTGGAAACAACAACGGCATCTGCGACGCGGAGGGCCGGACACCGGAGTGGAGTGGTTAGAGAAGGCCTTCAAATTCAGCATCCTTTCAAGAACCCGTTATGGTATACGCAGGCGTATACTATATTTCGTTACGTTTTTCTAGCCTTTTTTGCTGACTTCCTGCCTCGTTTTCTCAGCTGCCTTTCAATCACTCCGCGCACTTTTAGCGCGCCGTTCCTCGGTCCGCTGCCGGAATTCGCCGAAGCGAGACGCGTTCTGGACGGGCCCCCGTGAGGGGCAGGGCCACCATCACACCGAGACTGCTGGAAGGAAGTTCCGCAACAGGCTTTCCGTTCACAAGTACCTGATAACCGGAAAATCCCGATACCAGAAGCCGGTTGGTGTGAGGCTGCCCTTGTGGATCTCTGTTCTCAATTTCGAAGGTAAGTTCGCTCAGGTCCTCGCTCAAAATTATCGGTGTCCCGGCGGTGAAGCCATCGTGCTCCAATTCGAGATGAAACCGCCGCTGGCGCCCAATGAAATGGAATCGGCGTCCTATGCCATCCCAGGGGATGATTTCCATAAGATTTCGTTTCTGCTGCAACGCGCCGCCGTAGACGATGCGACCGAAGATGGGATCTTGGGCGACAATTACTGCGGCAGTTCGCAAAGCGGCGCTGAAGCCTAGATCGATTTCGCCACTGTACTGCCATGCTCCACGAGGTTGCTGCTTCCCAAACCAGTTGGACCCGAAAGCTTGTGGAACATAAGCGCTACCCGCGGCTCCATCGTTCTCTTTGCCTGGGTACCAGAATCCGTAGCTTGATTCCGGCGTTCCAGTGTTCATGAGCGCCCACGAACTCAGAAACGAAGCATAGCCGAGACGCAGATAGGGCCAAGGGTCCTTCGCGTAATAGAGCGCGTAGTCTAGGATGGACCATCCGCCCATTTGGGACATGTAGCGCATGTTCCCTTCCACACCAAGCTGCCAATAGTTTGGTTCAAGCCAACCGCGTGTGGAGATATTGCAGGCGAGTTGCTCGTCGGTGAACCGCTTCACGTCTTGTGCATTAACCTTCAGCGTATGCATCGGATTCTTCAACTGCTCGATAGCGTAGTGGGCGAATGCACCGGTTGATTCGAACGCGGTTGGATCGAAAGGGAACTCAGAGTAGAAAAGATCCGGCTGGCTGTTAATGAAGTATTCGACCTTTCCTTCCCAGCCTTTCCGCAGGATTTCGGCCTTTTCGTGCCAGCCGACGGTGTCGAGTTCGGTTATAAGATCCGCGATAACGAGCTCGTTGTAGTTCCCCACCTCGTTGGCGGACCAGCGAGCGATCTGCCAGGGATAAGTGTAGAAGGCGTGAGCAGTGCCGTAGGCGCGCTCCAAATATCCGTCTTTGTCGAGATACTGCACGAACTGCGGATACCGCTTCGCCAACTGGTACATGCTCCAGTAAAGCAAGACCACATGCGGGTAGTCGTACGCCCGCCAAACGTGTTCAGTCCAGCCGTATCGATCCTCGGGCTTGCTCTCGCGATTGATTTTCCAGTTGTCGATGCCGTAGACCGCATACGGATAGCGTTCTTCCGTCGTCATCTGGAGCTTGCCCCAGACAGAATTCTTCAGGTAATACTCGACGGAGGTAATCTCCGCAGCATCTGGATAGTCGATGTTTTTCGAGGCGATGTACGGCGCCTTGCAAAGCGCAGGGTCATCGCTGGCGAGGATGTAATCCGCGAGACCATCCTTGTCGTCGGGGCCACGCAACACTTGTTTCTTCATGTCCCACTCGGAGAACAGTCCGTTGTACCACTTGGAAGGATCGCGATGTTGCTGGTGTGAAACGAGAAAGGCAGCACGCTTCCTGATGAGTGTCGCGATCGGCTGGGTAACAAAAAACTCCAACACAGCATACTGATGATTGCCGAAGTGTACTGTCAGTTTGTTCTCGCCAAGCCGCCTGAATCGCACGCGATAAATTGCAGTCTGGCCGTGCTGCGTTGGCGCATCCATTTGTGTCTGCGCCGGGAATTCGGGATCGACCGATTCGATCACGCTGCGAGTGCGTATCGAGACAAGCGCATCCTCGCCGGTGGGAACCGTCATGCCGGGAACCACATTAACGTCGAGCAAACCCTCCTCGACTAAAACCTGTCGAACCGCATCAGCGTCCTTCGCCCAGCGGAACTTAAACGCGTAGGTGACGCCGTCGCGCTGCGAGTTCGTAGGCGTTAGCGTGTGCGTGCTTTGTGGCTGGCGCCAGTTTCCGCCGCGTGCCTGGTCCTCTTCGGCCTTGCGTCCTGACAGAATGTATACTCCGCCGCGATCCGCGTATTCCAGTTTGGCCGGCTCGAAGTTCATTTCGCTGCGCGTCGGCTCGAACAATGGACACTTGGAAACGGGGGTCATGACAAGATATGGACCTTCACCGTTCGGGCGCATCCAGTATAGAAATGATCCATGGCCGGAGATGTATTGGTGCTGCACGACCCGCTTTGTGTAGGTGATCTCCTTGTCCCAACGTTTGCCGGTGTTGAGAGGAAGTGGCAGAAACAAATCTCCGAGCACAATGGGCTTGTGTGTTGGATTACGCACGAAAATCGTCCAATAGACTGCGTCCGCCTCGGCACGGAACCTTTGAGTGAGTTCGAGGTCGGCGTAGTATTCGTTTCGGATCCAGGCCTGTGGGTTGTAGATAATATTGAGCTGCTGAGTCGCGCGGCGAGACCTTATGTCGGGCAGGCGCTGATAGCGATTGTCGGGGGTTTCCGTTGAAAACTCCCGCCACTCCATGTCTCCCATCTTGTAGCGGATATGGATGTGGCCAAGTGTGCCTTCGTCGGCTATGTAGTCGGTATCATATTTGTCGCCCGCGAATTTCAGGCTGGTGATGCCGGCCTTGTCGAATTCCACGCGGAACTGAGCAGGCTGCTGCTGAGCAAAAGCAGTTGCGGGGGGAAGTAACGCGAAAACAAGGACGAGACAAGATCTGTTCATCGGGATGTCCAATCGGACCGCAATCCTTCACCGGACAGTCGAGAAATCTGCAAAGCCGACGCGCACAACGGTCATCGACCGCTGTGGCCGCCCGGGCTGTGGCGGTTGCGAATCAGTTGAAGGGGGAAGCGCTTCCGTCCATATGCCGTAAACTTTGCGGTCGTATGCCACCAGCCAGGTGTAGTCGCCCAGGAATGCGTTCTGGGACTCAAACAAAGTATCCGACCATACGTAATTAACGAAAGACTTGCCGCCATCCGTTGAACGCGCGAGCGTGAAGCCGGTTCTGCGATTGGCAGGATCGTCGCGGCGATCGTAAAACTGAATGTAGATCTCACCGCTGGCTGGGTCGACCGTCATCCACTGAAAAAACTGGTCGATGCCATCGTGGATAGGATCGCTGTTTACACGAACTGGCTTCGACCACGTTTTACCGTAATCATTGGATGAAACGCAGAACACATCCACATCACCGTTGCGGTAATCGCTCCAGACCAAGTAAAGCGCTCCCCCATTCTTCCCCGGCCGGGCATCCACTCCAATCTGCGGGAATCCCATGACACGAGAGACACCGGGGATGCCGCCCGCTCCACCAAAGTATGGCGGCGCAACTTCGATGGCGACGCGCGAAGGTTCGAACGACCTGCCACCATCATGCGATTGGGCAAACGTAATAGTGCTGCCATCGTTCCAAATGGCGTACACGGTGCCATCGGCTCCCACCGCTCCGACGAAACCTACCAGTCCGCCATTGTCATCCCGCGGCAGCCCTGCATGTGTGCTGATGCGCATCGGTTTTGAAAATGTTTTGCCGGAGTCCGTCGATCGTGCGAATAGAATGATTGACTTATCAAGCTGCCACTCGATCCAGCCAAGATAGACGTTACCGGCGTAGGGGCTGTGAGGTTGAGCATCGGCAAAGACGCGCGGCATGTCCTCCCACTGTATGTCCGGCTCATTTCCCCGATAAATTTTTATCGCGACGGCATCCTTCTCCCAAGTCTTGCCACCATCCAATGAGCGCCGAACAAAAATGCCGTTCCGGCCCGCTCCGTGTGCCCAATACGACTGGCTGCCCAGCTTGTCGAAATGCAAAGTGCCCAGATAGGCGTGCCCCTTGTTGTCGAATGCCACGGAGACGTCGCCTCCACCACGCCAGCCTTCGACAGGGGGAAGCTCAGCGGTCGTAAATGTTTGAGCGCCATCGGTGGAGTAGCTGATGGTCGCTGGCTGAAACGCTGCCACCACTCGGCTAGAATTGTTCGGATCGACTGCGATAGACGGTTCGTTACCATGGCTGCTTGCGGCCGAGACGGTTACAACGCGGCGACCCGGCGCGGGAGACAGCGTGGTTTGCGCGAGAACAGCTGTGCAAAGGAAGAATTCAGCAGTAGCGGCGCAGCAGTGCCTCATTCGCATGTTTCAGCTCGTTTGGCGGACGATCTCGAGACCGTTTCGGGCCCTGGTCGCAGGGTTTAGATGGCCCACTGGCGAACACTGTAGCGGAAAGCCAGAAAATTGCAAGCGCTTGCATTACGGCTGACTTCGCATACAATGTTCCGCGAACTGCACCTAGACTCGTCAGGCGCGTTGCGCCATCGCCCGCAGCTGAACCATGGAAAAATCAGCGAACCAAATAAAAGACGATTCGTCCCGCCGCCATTTTCTGAAAGGAATGACTACTTTTCCGCTGCTCGCCATGCTTGGAGTAAAGGTCCAGCGCACGGACCCGCAAGTCGTGTCGACGTCCGCCCAAGCGGCTGCGCGTCCTGCTGCGGGTACGAAAAAGTTCGTGGCGATCCAAATCGGCGGACGATCGTTCGTGGACGAGGGCGTGGAGAAGGTGCTGGATGTCCTCTCGGAAAAGGGAGGCGTCAACGTTCTGATGCCGACGGTGTTCACTTATGGCCGTGGGCTGGCGGGCCGTCAAATTCCCGGCCAGCCGCTCCCGGATCACGGCCTCCAGGAGTACGACGAAATTCATGGTGGAAGTTACACTGCGGTTCACGCTGGCTTCTACGCCAAGTCGGTGATCCAAAATTTTAGAGCGCCTGAATTGGGCGATTTCGACATTCTTGCCGACGTCATTCCAAAAGCCAAGGCGCGGGGGATGCAGACGTACTGCCTGTTTGAAGAAGCCTATAATCCGCATCTCATGCCCGGGTTTGAGAAAATCGCCGAGGTCGATCTGGAGGGGAAGATCGGCGGCAGCACTTGCCTGAACAATCCTCACGCCCGCGATTTTCTGGTGGCTCTGGTCGAAGATTGGTTCAAGCACAACGACCTCGATGGCATGATGTGGGAGTCGGAACGACAAGGTCCTCTGAACAACACACTAGGCGCGCATTTCGGGCAGTTCACAGGAGAATCGCGAATTTATTGCTTCTGCCAGTACTGCGTCAACAAAGCCGCTAGCCAAGGCATCAACGTCGAACGCGCGCGCGCCGCATACATTGCGCTGGATAAGTGGGTAAAGCAGACGCTCAAGTTCGAGAGCCGCGCGGGCAGCGGCACCTTCGTGTCTCTTTGGCGGCTGTTCATGGAGTACCCAGAACTTATCGCATGGGAGAAGTTCTGGGTTCAAAGCCAGGAAGAGGTCTATGGTTTGCTATTCCAAACCGTCAAGGCAATTAATCCTAAGGCGCAGGTCGGCTGGCACATCATGCACCTAGTGACTATGAGCCCGTTTTATCAAGCCGAGCAGGACTACGCGCGGATCGCCAAGAGCGCAGACTTCATCAAGCCGTGCCCGTACAACAATTGCGCCGGGCCGCGCTTCGCTCAGTACATTCGAAACGTGCAAACGACCGTGTTTCGAGATTTTACGCCCGATGAAGTCCTTGCGTTGCATTATCGGCTACTTGGCTACGAACACGAGGAGCCTCTGTACAAGCTGCCGACTTCAGGCATGTCGGCCGCGTATGTCGCGTGCGAAACACAACGCGCTCTCAAAGACGTGAATGACGCGGCCGCCATCTATCCTGGAATCGACATCGATATTCCCACGGCGCTCGACGAAAAACGGACCCAGCCGTCGGATGTCAAGGCAGCCGTGCTCGCCGCGTTCCGAGCCGGTGCTTCAGGAGTTGTACTCTCGAGAAAATATGCGGAGATGAAGCTCACTAATCTTTCCGGCGCTGGAGAGGCATTGAGGGAACTAGGGTAATTCTCAAGAGCTGCGCGTTTCGTCCCAACCTCATCGGGAGGTACCGTGAAAAAACATACTCACCCCCTATTGCCCGCTGCTCTCGTTGCGCTATGTGCATTCCTGGTGCTCCAAAGTCGTCTGCACGCCCAAGTGCGCCAGGAGCCAGGGAAATCGATTGGGAAAGTGTCAACCGTAGGCGACGTGATTCTGCTCGAGCTTGACGAAGGTATACTCGGTGAGCAGAACCTGTTCGACCTGAACCGTCGTACGGTGCGCTTTACGCGGACTGGTTCTGGATACCGCGTGGAGAACCTTCCCTTGCAGTGGGACGCTGAGTTCGGCGACGAGCTGAAAGGCAGCGAAATGACTCTGCGGAACATGAAATTTCCGTTTTCCGGCAGGACCTGGGATTCATTCTCCGTGGGCGGAAATGGGTCAATTCGCTTCGGCGGTTCCGCGACGGATGCCGGAGCGGGACTCGGGGCTGCGGATCGTAGTCGTGGAGAGGCGGCCGAGCGGCTGGGCGGCGTCCAGATTGGACGCTTTGACCAACTGGGCGAGGCGGCTGAAACACTTATCAATACCGTCCCGGCGATATGCGTTTTCATGAAGCCAAGGATGTATGGCGATCGATACGCAAAGGAACTGGACGACCGCGTCGTGGTTACTTGGGACGTGACTGAGCCATGGGGCAACATCCAAGACTTCACGTGGTCCAAAACGGTCAATAAGTTTCAAGCCGTCCTGCACCAAGATGGCACGATCGACATGTCTTATGACCAACTAGCAGCAAAGGACGCCATTGTCGGCGTTTACCCGCTCGTTTCCACCGGAACAGAAAAAGCCGTGGCGACGATTGTTGGGGCGGAAAATCCAACCCTGGCTCCTAATTTGAATCTGCGTAACGTCAAGCTCGCGGCCGTCGACGATCTGTTTCTGAGGGTCACATTCGAAACGCGCGGTCCTGTTCTGCAGGAGGGTGATCCCGGGCTCTCGGGGATTGCGTACCACCTTCGCTTTAACACGCAAAAACGTCCTGCCGGAGGAGCCTCCCACAATGGCGCGGGAATCGATTGGTCAGTTCGTGGTTTTGTCCCCCGGAACCGCGCAGGCCGCGCCTCTGCACGATACTTCGCCTCCGGCCCCGGCCTCTCGCGGAGTGTTACTGTTAGCGGCAACACGATCTCGATCCAAGGCATGGTTCCTGCAGAGTTGCGGGGAGCACGGCAGGTTTTCATTTCCGCCGACGCGGTCGGGCCCGGGTCTGATGATGCTGCCGATCATGTACCCGGCCGTTCCGTAGCGCTCACTAGCATGCGCAGTCCGGAAGTGGACTTCTCGAGCTCCAAACCACTGGATGGGACGTTGCCGATTGTCTACGAAGCCTTCCATTACTATCCGCTGCCGAATTCGCGTGATCTGGCCTGCACTGTTCTCAAGACCCTCGGAGATAAATTTGACTTTCTGGCGTACTATTCGGATTTTCGCATCGACAACCAAGAGGCTGGCACGCCCAGCTACGGCCCCTTGGGCAGCACGGGGGCGCCAGTAACCGGAATCGGCGCGACACAACGTGGTCTCGAGAGCTTCTGCAGCCAGGGCCGATTCCAATGGCAGTTTGTTCAACCAGTTTACGTCGGCGCGAACCAGATGCAGGAACAGCCGCCAGACAATGCGCCCGTGGGATCTGAACACGATATCACATTCTTTAAGCAGCAGCTTTCGGAAATAGCGCAGAACGGCAAGATGCCGGCATATATGTACGCAATGTCGCAGATCGCGCATGAGATGGGACATCGGTGGGGGGCATTCGTATCGGCAAAAGTGAATGGCGAAACCATTCCGCTCGGTCCAACGCACTGGGCTAGGGGATTACAGGCGCCTGTCGCATTTCCATTTGTGCGGCCCACGGAGGCTTCGATCATGGGCGGCGGAGTCTGGCAGGACAACTTTGACGGGACGTTCACGCAGCTCGATGACGATTATTATGTGCCAGCAACTGGGTGGTCCTATCTCGACTTGTACCTGATGGGTTTGGTCACGTCCGCGGAGGTGCCTGATTTTTTCATCTTGAGAAATCTCATGCAGGTGGGAAAGGATTCAAACGGTCGCCCGATTTTCAAGGCGGACCGCACGAAGGTGAGCATACAGGATGTGATGGCCGCCGAAGGCCCGCGTGCTCCCGAGGTGGACAGGTCACAGCGCAATTTCAATACTGGGATGGTGATGGTGGTTGAGCACGGAAAGAAGCCGAGCCCTGAACTGCTCGAGCGCACGGAAGGGATCCGCAAGCGGTGGATTGAATATTGGCCCATCACCACAGGACAACGCGCCTCCATGACCGCGACTCCGAGATGACTGGAAGCTGTTTGGCGATGCTCACATCCTCGCAACTTCGTTGAAATTGGAGAGGGCGGTTGATCGCCTGCGTGGCTTTCTATGGAGGCAGGAGGTGCGATGGCCGAAGTCGGACTCCTGCCTATTACCCGCATCGCTCTGCAAGTCGCCCGGGCGGTGCTCCCGCGCCACCGAAGTCGTTTCAGCAAACGGCAATTTACCCAGCCGCAGTTGCTGGCCATTCTCTGCCTGATGCGCTACGAAGACTGGACCTTTCGCGAAGCCGAGGTGCGGTTGAGCGAGCATCGCGAATTGCGCCAATTGTTGGGGCTTGTGAGTGTGCCTGATTTCACGACGCTGTACCGTTTCTTGCAGCGTCTCGACGATCAGACCATCGATCGCGCGGTTGGCGAAACGGTGCGCCGGCTGCGCGGTTCGCTGCGCCAAAAGCGCAAACGTGCTCGCGTCGCTGTGGACGCCACGGGCTTGGCGCAAGGAGCGGTGAGCTCGTTCTTTGTGCGGCGCATGCATCATCACGGGCAAAAACCCCTGCCGTGGCGGCACTGGTTGAAGTGGGTGGTCGCCGTGGATCTGGATCAACAGTTCGTGTTGTCGCAACTCGCGCGGCGCGGGCCGTGGGACGACTGTGCGAATTTGCCGGCTGTCGTCGAAGTTGCTTCTCAGCAAACCCGCATTGGACTGGTGCTGGCCGACGCGGAATTCGACAGCGAGCGCAACCATACCTACATCCGCCAACGACTCGGGGCACAGAGCGCGATTCCCGCCAAACGTGGAAAGAAAACCTGGCGCCTTCACGGAGTGCGTGCCGAGATGCGCCGTGCTTTCCTGCAACGGACCTACCGTCGCCGCGCCTTGATCGAGAGCTTGTTCAGTTCGGTGAAGCGAAAACTCTTGGCTCGCGCGCCGGGCCGATCCCTGCACACAAATGCGTAAAGCCCGGCTCGGATTGAGCTTTAATCTGTATCGATTGAAACATCGCCGCCTTTCCTTCAGGATGTCAACAGAGCCAAAAAGCGTGTAGGCGGATTTGTTGATTTGAAAGGACTTATTCAACAAGCTTCCGGAGAGCGCGCTAATCAGGGATGTGAATTGTTGCCGCGTGTGCCTTAACTCGACCGGCAAGAGTTGGCCGAATTGGGCCCCGCCTCGGAATAATTTGGTGGAAATAGTGGTATTTGTGTCAGACGAGCCTGGAGGCGGCTCAGCCCAAGAGAATCTTGATTGCATCGCGTGAAATTGCAAGATTCGTTCTAGAACTTTATGCATCTTCAGCCTAGAGGACTGCCATGGTTGCTATATTCGTGCGAATCCGACTCACAATGGGTACTGAGGAGCTTCAAATAGGTTCAAGCATGAGCAGCGCAACCGTTCAAAGCCGACCTGAAGCACTGATGCGTTACCTTCTTGAGGGCACCTCCTCACAGACAGGTCAGGAATTCTTCCGCGCTCTGGTCCGTTCCGCCGCGTTGGCCATGGATGTCGCCGGCGTCTGGATCACTGAATATCTACGGGAACGGAAGGTTCTGCGCTCACTGGCCTTTTGGATGAACGGCCAATACATCCAAGACTACGAATACAGCATTGCGGGGACCCCTTGCGGCGTGGTGATCGAGGAAGCGCGGCTTGTTCACTGTCCCGGCCGCATCATCGAACTTTTCCCGAACGATTCGGATCTGACCGCCCTCAATGCCGTAAGTTAAGCTGGCGTTCCTTTGCTCAAGTCGGATGGAACGGTTTTTGGACACCTCTCCGAGCTGGATACCAAATACCTTGAACTACCCACGTATCTAGAGTCGGTATTCCGCATCTTCGCAGACGGTGCGGCAGCGGAACTCAACCGAGTTCACGCCGAATCCGGTGTTCGGGAAAGCGAGCTGCGCTTCAGCGGAGTTTTTGAGAGCGCAATGGACGCCATTTTTGAAATGGACGATCAGTTCCGGATACAGCGCGCCAATTCATCCGCCGCGTCATTGTTTGGTTTTACAGCGGCGGAACTTGCGAATCGCAGATTGATGTCATTGCTCACGCCAGCGAGCGGTCAGAAGCTGGTCAATATTGCGCAAGAGTTGGATTTGCAGTGCCTGCAATTCGCGTGGGTGCCCGGTGGCCTCGATGCGGTCCGCTCGGACGCTTCGACATTCGCAGCCGAAGCGAGTGTTTCCCGTTTTGATGTCCTGAAATGCTGCCGATATAGCCTGATTCTACGCAATGTGCAGGACCAGTTCGTGGCTGAGAACCGCTTGTGCGAACTGGAGATAGAAACTGCGTACCTGCACAGCGAGATTGCGGAGCACCAGAATGGCGGGGAGATCATCGGCAACAGCCAGCCAATCAGGTCAGTCGTTAATGCAGTTAACCAGGTTGCGCCGACTCCGGCGACCGTGCTCATCACTGGTGAAACCGGTACAGGCAAGGAACTCGTTGCGCGGGCCATTCATCAAATCAGCGAACGCGCAGCGCGGCCGTTTGTCCGGGTTAACTGTGCGGCCATTCCTGCGGCACTCTGCGAAAGCGAGTTCTTCGGGCACGAACGGGGCGCCTTCAGCGGCGCTGCCACTCGAAGGACCGGAAGACTTGAGTTGGCGCACAGAGGAACCATTTTTCTTGACGAAGCGGGCGAACTTCCTACCGAACTCCAACCCAAACTCCTGCGTGTTCTCCAGGAAGGCGAATTCGAACCTGTCGGCAGTTCGCAAACACGCAAAGTGGACGTGCGCGTAATCGCCGCCACAAATCGCGATTTGTTCGCGGACGTCCAAGCAGGGAAGTTCCGTGAAGATTTGTTCTATCGCCTGTACGTTTTTCCGATTGCCGTTCCGCCGCTCCGCGAGCGCGGAAGCGATGTGGAGTTTCTGGCGCGGCGATTCGTCGAACGTTATTGTGCCAGGAGCGGGAAAACCCCACTCGAGCTGACCGCCGATTGTCTGCGACGTCTGCGTTCTTATCACTGGCCGGGAAACGTCCGTGAACTGGAGAATGTGATCGAGCGCGCAGTCATCATCGCGCGCGATGGCAGTTTACCCTTGCGGAAAGTCTTGCCGGTTCACAGCATCCACTCTGTTCGCCAGCGAACGCACGCAGCTGCCGAGCCCGTGCTGCACACCAAGGACCAACTCCGCAAGCTCGAAAAGGAGACACTCATTCGCGCTTTGGAGCAGGCCAATTGGAAAGTTGCCGGCACTCACGGAGCTGCTCGCAAGCTTGGAGTCCCCCCCCTCCACCCTCTCTTCGCGCATGAAAGTCCTTCGCATTCAGCGCCCGAAATCCGATCCCTCCACCAGGTAGCAATCAAATCGTTTGCGAAAAATCGTGAGTAGCGAAAGATCGTAGGCTGCTCCACAATATTTCTGTCTGGATTAAAAGCAAATCCAGCAAAGTGCCGTCATGCGTTGGCATCCCGGTTGCATTCTCATTCCATGTTGGAATCCAAAGCGCTTGGACCAGATAGAAATAGGAACGGAACGGGAATGAATTGCCATTGTTGGCGTTCTCTCAGCATGGACGTTGAAAGATCTATGCGAAGAAACAGTGGCATCAAGAATTCCGGAAAATATGTGAATGGCTGGCGGATGACGCGCCTGGTATTTGCGCTTCGCCAACAAGTGCTCGCCGCCGCCGTCCTCGTATGCTTATTGTTTCTCTCGAGTGCAGTTCATTCAGAGACGGAGCCTAACCGCGGCGAGCGCGTTGTGCTAGAGTTGTCGGCCTTGGGTAAACACGGTGACGAAATCACGCGGGCGCGCGACCAGGTTCTCGAGATCTTCCAATAGCGAAATGCCTGCACTACTTGGTTCCAGGAATCTGATCCTGACCCCGCAGGAGTCTTCCGGTCGTTGCACTTCGAAATCGAAGAGCGCGAATCTCCTCGCAGTTACGGTATGAGAAACAATGATGGTGAGCAGCTGTCAAACACCCATGGGGAGCCAAGTCGTTTGAGAACGCGGGGCGAAAATTCACAATTCTCCTAAATGTTAACGGGCCATTCTTCCGCTGTACTTCGATCCTCATGCAACTTGACTCAGGAGGAATGCTGGCCCAGCCCAGCGGCAATCTTTTGCTAGTGGTTTCTCACTACAGCGGGGACACCCCGGAGGCACAAATCGTAGTAGTGCTTCACGAACTCGGACACATCATCGGGTGTCTTCCTGAAGACAATGACTCCTGGGACGGCCGATCTGACAGAAATACTTCCGAAGTCCCAGACCATTGTAAGGCAGAAACTCGCGCGGCCGCATACAACAGTTGGAACAGCAACAACTAGAAGATTTCCTGCAGCCTCAGTGTAGAAAAAAATCATGGGAATTTCTGTCTTGTCCAGCCAACATTTCCCCTCAAAAAAAATAGCGCGGCTAGTAGTCCCTTGCCGTGTTTTCACGTCTCACGAAATTTCACGACTTCCTGCTCACGAGATTTCGCGAGTAGCGAAAAGTCGTCAGTGTTCCGAAAAGTCTGCCGAACTGAAGCCGTTGAACGGCAAAGACTTAGCACTACCGCGACGCTGGACCGCTGGTTGCTTCTTGCATGACCACGGAACGAACGTTCCCAAATCAAGCAAAGGAAGAAACAATGCCAGTAGAAACCAGGCGCATCGCCTTGTTGAATGGAGTGGATGCGATCCGGTTCACCGGTACGATCGAAGCCGTCAAAGCCGACCCGCAAGTTGCCAGCTTTAAGTTCCGTATCCAGAACCGCTGGATCGGCTGCGGACAAAACCGATCGCAAGTGCAGCAGTTCTCCGCAGGTGGAAAAGAAACCCAACATGAGACCAACCTGACTCTGGAAGCTGACGAACCCGATGTTTTGCTCGGCACTGACAAGGGAGCAAACCCGGTCGAGCACTTGCTGCGCGCTCCGGCTTCGTGCGTCACCACCTCGATGGTCTATCACGCTGCGGCCCGTGGCATCGCCATCGAGGAAGTGGAGTCTTCACTGGAAGGCGATCTGGATCTGCGCGGATTTCTCGGACTCGGTCCCAGCGTCAGGAAGGGCTACCAGCAAATCCGCTTGAAGCTACGGATTGAGGCGGACGTTACGGATCAGGAGCTTCGCGAGCTCACTTCGTTTGGCCCCAATTTTTCGCCGGTGTTCGATTCCATTACCAAGGGAGTCCCCATCACGGTGACCTCCGAGCGCATTGGATAGTCACTTCAACAAATTTGAGTTTGCAGCGCCTTACCGAGCCTTCACGCAGGCAGTGGTTCGCAGTTGTGTAGTCGAAACTGACTAAATCTCAGGAGAAAATCAAATGAACAATAGCAATTCTCAGAGTTCAACAAGAAAGAAAATGAAGTGGTAGACCTTAAGCATGGCAGCCGCGCTGCTCGTTTGTCCTTTGAAGGGCGCCGCGCAAAACAGTTCACCAACCCCCGTACAGATCGTAGTACTTGACGAGTGCGATCCAACCACCTTCAATAAGCCTACCGCAATCCGAGGCATTGGACCGCTTTGATGTACCTTGGATCACCGTGCAATGAATCCAGCAGAGGATTCACCTTGAGTAGAATAACTGAACCGGTATGCTCCTTACATGATTTGTCTATACTGGTAAACATGTGATCGGTTTGGCCCAGTCCAGCGTAGATCAGGGAAATTGACTCGGTTAGGTCCGGGTTTTGCTTCGACAACTCCTGGAGCTCCTTCAAGCGTTTTTCAGCCTCTTGGTGCTGTCCCGATACGGCGTACACGTATCCCATCCAAGCCGTAGTCTCTGGTCTCCTTCCACCCAAACTCTCAGCTTGTTGAAGGGCTGCGATAGCGTCGGAATAACGCCTCATCTGAACATAGACCGTTGCAATCTGCCAATATGCCGGTAGGAAATGCGAATCCATCTGCAGCACCTTGCGATATTGCTCTATGGCGCGGTCAAACTGATGAGCGTAGTAGTACATCTCCCCAACATCGGAGTTGATGACCATTGAGAGGGGATCGGACTCCCGAGCGAGATGAATCTCCTTCAAAGCATCTGCAGAGCGTCCCTCCGACATAAGCAAGTACGCGTACCAGTGATGCGCTGTCGCGTAGCCTGGGTTGAGTTCGATAGCGCATTTGTATTCGTGTTCGGCGATTTCCCATTCCCGGTCATACTGCATTTTGACGAAGGCAAGTGAAGTGTGCGCTTCGGCGAGGGTCTCGTCTAACTCTAGCGCTCGCAATGCTGCCCGCCTCGCCTCGGGCATAGCTTCACTTCGCGGCAACACGGAATTAGACAACGAGCCCAACAGTGCGTATGTGTCTGCCAGACCTGCATACGCCTGAGCATAATTTGGATCTTCTCGGATCGCGTCCTGAAAATAAGGAAGTGCTTTCTGATAGCCTTCTTCGGTTCGGCGGTTCCAGAAATAGCGCCCTTGGAGATACGCCTCATAGGCTGCAGAATTTTGAGTGCCGTGGACCATGCCGCTCGGCTGCGCCGGTGTCTCCAGCTTGACTTCGACGGCGTTGGCGATCGCGGTAGCCACGTCATTCTGCAGTGTCAAGACCCCGCGAAGGTCGCGCTCGTAACTATGCGCCCAAACGTGCGTCTGGTCCCGCACGCGAATCAGTTGCGCATTGATTCGCACGCGCTCGTTCTCTCGAACGACACTCCCCTCCAGGATGTATTTCACCCCCAGTTCACTCCCAATCTGCGTCGCATTCTTTTGTGTGTTCTTGTATTGCATCGAGGTAATGCGCGCAATTACGCCAAGACGGTCCGGGCTCAAGCTCCCGAATTTGGTGACCAACTCCTCGGTGAGACCGTCGCAGAAATAGTCTTGGCCGGGATCGCCGCTGAGGTTTTCGAGCGGTATTACAGCGACCATGATCTTTGAGGTGGATGAGTTCTCCCGGGACCGAATCCGTCCCCAGTTCAGCCACATAACCACGAACACCAACACGACTGCGGCGATAGCGAGCGTCAGGAATCCAAGAGGCCGCGCGCTTTGGCTCTGACACATGACTTTTGTCGGCTTGACCGGCGCTGCAAGTTCTGCTGCCACGACCGCCACGAATCGATATCCGTGTTTTGGCACGGTCTCGATGTATTCATGACCATTGGTGCCGACTCCCAACGCCTTCCGCAGCGTGAAAATGTTCTGCGCCAACGTTGCTTCTTCCACAAACGTGTTCGGCCACACGCGATTCAGCAAGTCGGCCTTTTCCAGGACGTGGCCTTCGTTCTCGACCAATGCTAACAGGGTCTCAAAAGCCTTCGGAGGCAGGTGTAAGGCATGCTCGTCCCGCAAGAGCACTTTTTCCACAGGGTCTAACAGGAACGGCCCAAACGAATACCGAGGGTGCATCGGCGGTTTCATGTCACGTCAAAACATTTTGAGAAAAATTTGAGGGCCGTTTAAAGACATTCCGGCACGACCTTTTATATAGCAGGGGCACTTGGAACTCCAAATGCACGCAAAGGATCCTCGATGCCCGGCATACTAGCGGAGTTTGGTGCTCGGAACAAGCAACCATCACTTCCGGGGAGGGATGGCATGAAATGGCTGGGCTTAATAGGGGTCTTGATGATTGTGCTGAGCGCTACCCTCGAGTCCGCGGCGGACGATCGAGTCAAGGACTTCACGCTACCCTCGGCAACCAATAGCTCCCTGATTCATTTATCCGACCATGCTGGCAAAGTCGTCTTGATCAATTGGTGGAGGACCTCCTGCACCTGGTCCCAGGCGGAGGCGCCCAAGCTGGTGGAGCTGTACAAGAAATACCACGCACAAGGTCTCGACATCGTCGGGATCTCGGACGACAACACTGGAACTGTAGCCGGTGTGTCCGCTTACCTCAAGCGTTACAGCATAACTTGGCCGGTGGGATTGAACGACCAAGGTGAGTTCGTACGTGAGGTTCGCCCGATGGGTAGTGGCGACACTCCTGGCAATTATCTGGTTTCCCGAAGCGGACAAATCACGTATTTAGGGCTGGACCGTAGCCCCGAGGCTTGGAATAAGTTAGTAGAGTCCATCAAGCACGCGCTTGACGAAAAGGCACCTGCTGCCGCTCCCATAACGCCCCAAAAACCGCAGCCTGCACCTGCTCTCGCGCTCCCCGATTTGCAGGGCAAGAAAGTAACCTTGACGACTTTTACTGGTAAGCCGCTGATCGTCAACTTTTTCAACGCAGATTCCTGTGATTGGACAGGTGAGCTGCTCGCTAAACTGCATCGCGATTACGCTTCGCGAGGCTTGCAAGTTGTCGGCATTGATTTATTCGATTCCGACGATGCCATTCACCAGTGCACTGCGAAGCACAAAGCCACTTACCCCATCCTCCGCGGCGATCAGGCCACCCAAATCGCATGGATCGGCGGAACTAATAATTGGTCCACATTTTTCGTCACGCCCGACGGAAAGATTCTGAAGAAAATCACTGACTCAATCAACGACGGCATCGAGCAGCCGGTATTCACTAAATACGCGGAGTATTTGCTCCACGAGTGATGAACATTTTCCGAACGATGGAGCTATCGGTAATACGAGTTGTGACACGGAATGGGAGGAGGAGCTTATGTGCCGCAAATACACGCTTATCTTGGCGTTCCTGGGCCTTTTTGGTACGAACAGCCTGGCTGACAGTAGCCTGTGCTTTGGGCAGAACACAGCAGCGAAAGAAAAGCACGTCAAAGCGTGCTGTGTAGTTACCGCTGTGGATCCCCAGGCCGGCAAAGTTTCTGTGCGCGAAACCGCAACCGGCTGCACATTTCAATTCGAGGTAAGTCAAAAGAGCCAAATTGAAAGATTCAGACCTGGTCAACCGGTTGACAAAGGTCAGGGCGCTGCAAGTACGACAAGTTGCGGCTCGAACGTAGGTCGGAATGAAAATACCAAGACGGCTCCGTGTCGCGTGTATACGCAGGATCATGGCTGGGTACCGTGCAAATAGCAGATGTGTACCAGCTACAGCTGGCGGCGTGCGACTTTCCACGCGCCCCGATGTGGAGAACACTTAGTCTTGCCGAATGAATCGCCAGAGCAGCGAAGACCAGTTCGCACGCAACTGCGAGCTGTAGGTATTAGTCTGCTTTTTAGCGGAGTGGCACTAGTCACTTACATTCTCAGCGGCGTCTCTCTGAGACTCGCGTTGTTCGTCGGCGCCCTTCTTCCCTTAGCGGCGTTTCGTCTGGTTTGGAAGCGGATGGGAGGAGATGCCCAGCGGATTTTGGTTGTGCAGTTAAAGGTCGGGTTGGCGGCTGCGGTCATCGCAACCGGTGCGTATGACCTGACGCGGTTTATGCTCTCGCATTTGGATACCTCTCCTTACAATCCTTTCGAAGTCATCCGTATTTTCGGGACCTTACTCGTCGGCAACTCCGCCGCAACACCCATCGTATACAGCGTAGGTACGGCATTCCACATCATGAACGGACTTTGCTTTGGGATCGCGTACTGGTTGTTATTCGGTCGATATGGTGTCCCAGCTGCAGTGCTTTGGGGCGCGTTTCTTGAGGTTTTTCAACTGACGCTCTACCCTGGCTGGCTGAATATCCGCTTCTACCGAGAATTCCTGCAGATCTCCGCAGCATCTCACCTGATTTACGGGGCAGTATTGGGCTTTGGATGCAAATCGTTTCATGCTCGGTTCAAAAGGCAGTCTGTAGTCAGGACCGGAGTATAGCGTGGAGGAAGCACCAAAAGTCTCCACGGAAAAGGCAGCGGAACGTTCCAGAAAGCTGCTGGCGCGAGTGGGGTCGGTAGAGTTCTGGTCCATTGAACTCCCCCGCCTGATAGACCCTTGGACTCCAAATCTCGCTACTTCGTTTGCAGATGATGCTTGGCTCGCACCTTGGCCGAAAGTGGCGGCATACGGTCCTTTGTTGGCGGCACTCATCGGCTTGCTGACGCCTTGGCTTTGGCCTTGGATGGTGGAGAGCTACACGGAATCCGTAATTTTCCTCATGTTGGCAGCCGGTGGTGCTGCCCTGAACTGGGCTTTAGGCGCGAGTCTACTGGCCGCCTACGTTCTGGGCGATATTGGCCACGTTTTGTTCAGATCGACCTTTCTTACCTTTCGAACCATGGGAGGGCACGCAGTAGGCTATCTGCTGCTGGGCGTCCTCGCTGTACGCATCCCTCAGCTTGCCGCTAGGTTGGCATCGGGAATACGGCTTGAAACGGTGGACTCCGCCCTGCGAGTGCGGGTGAAGGCAGCCCTGTATGGTGCGGTCTGCGCGGGCCTCGTGCTGCTCTGGTGCCAAGGTACGATCGTGCTCATCCGACCGGTTTTCACTTGGCCCGGCGGCAGCCCGACGGACGAGGCCATCATGCCGGTTCAGGTGCACTGGCAGTGGATCGTCGCGGCATCTGCGGTTGCGGCAGTCGCACGAGTGATTCTGCAGCATCGTTCGACTTCGCAGTCGTCGATTGTCTCTGGTGTTCCTGAACTCCGCGAAACACCGATTGCAGATCGGACGCGGAAGGGAAGCGCTTGGCGCGGCATGACAGCATGGGCGCGCGTCGTACTGGGTTCATCTGTCCTCACCATTATCCTGGCAGGAACCTATGAATCCTGGATGGATCCAGTCATCGTGCTTATTGTTTCGGTCATAGCCGGGCTGTGGCGCAACGGCCTGCTCGGTAAGGTGCCACCGTCTTGGATGGAATTAACCGGCAGGATCCCCCCGGTCATACGCATGGTCATCGTTCCGTTCGCCGGTTATCTGTTCGCGAATTTTATTCTAAATATTTTTTGGTCAACCGGAAGCCTTCGGCCGGTAATGGTCGGTGCACTCGTGACCGTGGTCCTTTTTTACGTTTTTTTTCCTATCCGCTCACAACGAAGTAGAGTCGCAATCACATAGGAGCAACAGATGTATTCACTTTTTGCGTTTATGTGGCGGGAACTGAGAACACTTCCACGCCCAGCAATGAAACTTTGGTGGGAAGGCGCGGTTTCGTTGTGTTTTATCGGTGCGCTTGTACTTCTCATGCCTGTAGTGGTGTTCGCGAGTAACTGCAGTTCGCTAGACGATTGTTGGGGAATGGCGCGAGGCGCAGCGGCCGCCGCCGCGGGAGCTGGAGTGGCGGCTGCGGCCTCAAGTGATGGTGCCGACAGCGATGGCAGCGGAGGCGACACGAGTGGCGGGGCGGATGGGGACTAATCCCGCTGCAGAAATTATGTTTGTGTAGGTTCCAGCACTTGTCCCAAGCAGTGATCAAAACGTACGTATAATGGCAACGAGATACAAAATCTGCTTAACGTTGCTCGTACCCCTACTGGGCGCGGGTGCCGCGTATTCACAGCCAACTGGGCTCCAATCTTCGGACAGCCCCCAACTGGCAGCACCGCCCGACTTGAATGGCAAATGGAAAGCCGAAGACGGTCGGCAAGTAACGATCGCAAACATCGGCTCGCACGTCCATGCAACGTTCATCGGCAACAGCAGCTGTCCGAACGGCGGAACCATGGATTACTTGCTAGATGGAGACCTGAAGGGCACGTCACTTTCCGGAACAATGACAGCCTGCACCAGGAATCCTCAATTGGTTACGGACTGCGGGCTTCCCAAGGTGTGGACCACCACGTTCGAAGCCACTGCCGATCCGGACAAAATCTCCGGCAAGGTATTCATTATGGGTGTTGCCGGGGGGACGGAGAACGGACATTACGTGAATTGTCGTCCTGATCATCGCTTCGACAGCCGTCAGGCATTTACGCTCACGCGTATCGAATGCAGCCCGGAAGCGTGGGCCAATTTTTATCGCAAAGTGCTGGTGGTGGACGAACTGATTCGCGCATGGGTTCAACGCGGCGCCGAAACCGATGAAGAGTTCAAAGAACACATGCTCGAAAGCGCCTGGGGAACCACCAAAGCCACCGGTATCCATATCGGGATAGACACTGATCTAGAAAAGGTCGCCGAGGCGTTCGACGAAGACTTCTGGGATCGAGCGGCGCGCGTGGGGAGCCTGCTGAAAGCCGATGCACAGACCGCCGCAGTTACCGTTGCTGAAAAAGCAGCAACGTTGGCGTATTTGGGAGAACTTGCTCTCGAGGCGACCATGGTTGCTGAATCCTTTCAGCAACGAGTGGACTCCGATCGAGCTAATGACAAGGATTTGAAGCGAGCGGACGTGCTGTACCGCAGCGCGTTGGATGATTTACGCCGAGCGCTGTCACCCTCTCCGGACTGTAAACACGAACAAGACAAAGCCAAGCATGAACAGAATCTAGAAGAAAAGATCCACGATCTAATGGACAAATGGGAAATTGACGGCAGAAATCTTTACAAAGATCCTTCGGGAGCAATCTTGGATTCAGCAGCGGCCTTCAGAAAAGCCAGAGAAATATTGACCGCGCATTCATCGGCACACAGCAGAGCCCCCCAAACCGAACTCGTTCGTTTTATGAAAGGCGAGAGCGACCAAGGCGCAGCAATTACGGTCACGCCGCAACAACTCGTTGATGCGATAGCACAGATCGAGGTTGGCAAGTCCGCGTGGAAGCACGCGATGGATATGATCATCGCCGGAATCGTTGAGCAACGGAATTTCAGGCAAGCAGTGAAGGCCCTGCGAAAACCCGTTGCTCCCGGGGCCCAGTGACCAGAGGATTCTGAGTGGTCGGATCGCAAAGCGAGGTGTGCCGTGGCCCGATCTGTGATGCGTTCATCTTTGATCTTGTTCGTTGGCCTTTTGTGTGTGGGCTTGCTGAGATACCAGAGCCACGAACTTCAGGGCGCCCAGAATACACGATCATTGGAGTTGTCCGGACGATGGCTGACGGAAGACGGCAGACAAGTCGTCGTGGAGCACAGCGATAATCACGTGCATGCGACATTTACGCCAGAAGACGACCAATGTGCGAACGGAGCCACTCTGGAGTATCTGCTCGATGCCGATCTGAGCGGCGTACAACAGGTGACGGAATCCGATTACCCCAAGACTCAGGCATCGATCAGTGGGAAAATAGCCGGTTGTACGGATTTGAAGGTTCTCGAACAGTGCCCTAATCTCGCGAAGATATGGGAGACGACGTTTGACGGCACAGCAGCTCCAAGCGTGATTTCCGGGGACGCGTTCATTGAGGGGATTGATTCCGGCTGTAACGTGAACCATCAATATGATTCACATTCGCCCTTTACACTCACTGCCTGCGAAGACATCAACATTATGCCTGGCGACCCGTTGGTTCTGCCGGATGCAAACACAAAACTCCATGTGCGGGTTACGTGCAAAGGAACCCCCGTCGATGGTGTCAAGGTCGATATGCAAATCGAACCGCAAGATAGCAGTGGAGGGCACATCCACGTGGATAAACGTCCAAAGGGCAGACTCAACGGAAAAGATTTGACGGAAGATAATCCGAATCTGACGCTTAGCACCGACAGCAATGGGGAAGTGAACGGATCAAAAGGCGTAACGTTTGCTCCCCCTGTCAAGAAGCCTAAGACTCGCTGTGTGGGCGTCGCGGGAGACTACAAAATCACCGCCAAGTCCCATCGCACGCCTGACCACATGGATCATACGATGCTCCACGTCGGCTTTCAAAACCTGACCCGTTTAAGCGCGGGACAGAATTACGATATTTGCGCGAATTCCACCTATGGATGCACAAGCATTGGGCCTTGGGGCACCGATACCCATCCAGACACCGACTTCGGGACCGCGAATACTCTGAGCGCTTTTCAGAGTGTCGCGGCAGACTTTTACACTGCCCAACAGACTCACAATCAGCAACTGCATGCTTGTAACGGTGTGCATGACTGGCCGATTTATAAGGTCAGCTTTAACGACATCGCGTTACCTAATGGCGGTCTGCTCGATATCTCCGCGTCATGGGACCAACCGCATCAGACTCACGGCAAGGGTGAAGGTGGCGACTTCAACCACTTCTACGCAAATGCAACCAGGAAAGACTGCAAGAACGGACAGGTCGTCATGCAAGACGTCGATACATGGCTATGGAGCATTCTCAAGAAGGCGGGCGAAAATCACGGTGGTGCGTGGGACGCCTCGGACCTCGCACACGATCCCCCGTTGTGGCATCTCCATATTGACGATGCTGGCGCCACAGCACCCAGCGAGTGCCCGGCGGATGACTAGGTGGCAGTATGCAATCTCTCGAAGGCCATCCGGTCAGTCACGTGCTATTGCAAGTTGCATTCATAGTCAGCGGGCTCACTTTCATTGGCCACGCTTTGCTCACGGGCGAACCGGACGGCGAGCGATCCGCGCGCGGTGCTGACGTCACTGTTGTTCTCATGCGCTTGGGTCCTAATGATCGGACATTGGTTGCGCCAGGGCAACTCGTCAGGCTCGGAGTCGGCGTCAATAATTTTGGTGGCAATCAAGCCGCTCACTCCGTAGTACTTAAGGTGAGACTTCCTGAAGGCCTGAATCTCCAGAGTAGCGTGCCGAGTCCGACGAAGGTTGATGGTGCAACGGTGGTCTGGAATATAGGAACCCTTCCGGCGCACGCCTTCCCGGAAACCTTCGAGTTAGGTCTTCTAGTGAAGGGGAACGCCCCGGCGGATCTTTCGGTATCTGCTGACGTGACCTTCGCAGAACAAGAGCAAAATCTTCAGAACACCAGCGCCACTCTCATTCTTGTTGTGAGACCTCCCGCCGCAAATCTTGTTCTGCAATCAACGTTGAATGCGGTAGCGCTCACTTTGTCTGAGCCAATCAAATTTGGTCTGAGTGTTAGGAATCAGGGGAACATAACGGCCGAAGGTGCAGTTCTCACTGCAGCACTGCCGGCAGGAGTGAGGCTTCAATCTGCGACGCCTCCCGTGAGTACAGTTGGCGGAGCGCCCTCGTGGAATTTTGGCGATATCGAACCTGGTGCAACCCGTGTCGTAACGTGCACGATTTCCCTTGAATCGGGGTTGCCGGCGCCACAACCAGGCATGCCCGCAAGTCGGAACAACTCTCTGAAGTTTGCATTTGATACGACCAGTAACACTGCAGAATCCGATCCCAGTGATAACCACCTTGAGATTTCAAAGAATGTTCAGTTGGGAGGGGCTGATCTGGGAGTCTGGTTAGACGTGTCGGGCACTGAAGTAGCAGGGGAGCTCCGCATCGGAAAGGACGTGACATACTCAATTATCTACGGCAATTTCGGAAACAAAGCCGCGACTGGCGCGTCCGTATCGCTGAGGCTCGCGAAGGGGCTGAGTGTCATGCAAGTGGACCGAGCGCCCAGCCGGCAGTCCAATGACAATTCCGGTGGTGACCTTCTGGAATGGGACGTAGGTGACATTCGCGTTGGAGAATCAAGACTGATCAATTGCCGCGTGCACGTCAACTCGGTTCCAACAGGTGGAAGTCTGACGAAGGCGAGCATTTCGTTTCCGGGCACGGACATCAATCCGAGCAATAACGGTGCCTCTGTGCGCTGGCACGCGCCGACAGCTTCTCAGCAAACGGCTCCGCAAGCGCCGAAGCACGTGCTCTGGCGAAATATCCTGTTGATTCTTACTCTGCTGCTTTTTCTGATGGCATTCGTACTCTTGTTGTGGAGAAGGTCAAGACGGCGCACATGACCATCCCGGCGAGTGGGTGACGTTTGCCATTGCTCGACTGTGGCATTTCGCTGCTGCAACGTTGCAGAGATCAGGAGTGATGCTATGACAGACACTACCGGCGAGTCTCGGACGAATTCAACTACAAAGTGGCTCGCGATGTTTATTGTTTTGCTTTTGCTGCTGAGTGGTCTGTGGTGGTGGCAGTACCAACGTTCCAAAGTTCCGGGGACTGTGCGGCTGGACGTGCCGCAGGATCTTATGGGAACGCTTTATCGCTGGCAGGTGGTTCGTTTCGGGTATCCATCGCAGGTGATACAAGACTTGAGCCGGGACACTCGCAGCACGACTGTGCCTCCAGGGGATTACCAGATCACTTCTCTCGCACAGGGCACGCCCAACTGGGTTACTTGGCCACAGAAGGTTCAGGTGCAGCCAGGGCAGCAGGTGACTTTCACGATGAACAGCAGTTTGCGACTGAAGGTGCCACAGGAGCGTGTGAGTAGTCTGTATCGCTGGCAGGTGGTGCGCTTTGGAAATCCATCGCAAGTGATACAGGACTTGGACCGGGACCACCGAACCACGATCCTGCCTGAAGGGGACTACCAGATCACTTCTCTCGCACAGGGCACGCCCAACTGGGTTACTTGGCCACAGAAGGTTCAGGTGCAGCCAGGACAACAGGCGACCTTCACGATAAACAGCAGCTTGCGAATGGAGGTGCCACAGGAGCTTGTCAGTAGTCTGTATCGCTGGCAGGTGGTGCGCTTTGGAAATCCATCGCAGGTGCTAGAGGACCTGGACCGTGACCATCGAACTACGATTTTGCCCCCAGGCGAATACCAGATCACGTCCTTGGGGGAGGGGACGTCAAACTGGCTGACGTGGCCGCAAAAGGTGGGCGTGCAATCCGGAAAAGAGAGCACAACGATTCTCGATTCTGGCATTCGCGTCAATGGTCCGGGCGCAACAGGATCCGAATTTGAGGTCAAGGATGCTACGGGCCGAGCCATAGAATCCTGGAGAGACACGACAGTAGAGCTATTGCCGCCTGGAAGGTACACGCTCGTGGCACGGCCGAGCCCGTCCAACGAATGGAAGAACGTAGGAGATTTCGTGGCGAAGTCAGGTGGCCTCACAGAGGTTGCCATTCCTGCGTTTCATTAGCGTCAGCAAAGACAGGCTGCAATGTCATGGCTATCCAGCTAAGTTCGATTTTTCTGGCCGTGCTTTTCGCGTGTGTGCCGTTCACAGTCGCTTCGGCGGCGCAACACCACACTCAGAGCACCATACAGAAAATGCAGACGGCACAGTTCCGACTATTGCGTCGCGCTCGCCAATTCTCTCTGAAAGTCTTGCAGGAGCGAGGGACAAAAGAAGTAAGGATTCCGCGGGAGTGGCTAGTGCCTGAAAAGGAGGAAGCGGAGGAAGAATCCGACTCGTTCGTTTCTTCCTTTAACTACGATCCACAGGTTCAATCTATTGCGGTTGGCGATGGCCGCGTCGGATTGCATATTTCGTCGTACGCTTTTCTGGTGGGAGGATCGGCGCAAGCCGCCGCGGGCCGCGATGTTTTCCTGATCTTCAACCCGAAAACACTCGAACTGCGCGAAGGAGGCATTCGCCGCGGCATCACAAAAGCGCGCGTACGAGACCGTGGCTGCTTTGCCGCAAAATCGGAGCGCTATCTCATCGGCGACATTGACGGAGATGGGTTGACCGACGTGGGTGTTGTCGTTGGAGAGCTGCAATGCATTGAGAAGTCCGACGGTTGGTTGGCTGGCCCGTTCTACAAAGAATCCCCAGTGACGTGGTACGTTCTGCATGCGAATGGTTGGATGCCGGACCCGCACTACGACGGGCAGGCGCCAACCCCGCACTATGACCTGCCATTGATTGGTATGGCTTGTGGTCCGCTGGATGCGGCGGGCTGTGAGGGTGGCTGCTCGCCTGGATGTGACCGGAGCAGATGGCCGCGCGAGATTTACAAAATCAACGCACGTGGCGTAACCACCCACTTCGGAGGAAATGTGCCGCCCGATAGCGTCCCGCTGCAATCTGGCGTGTCTGCCCTGTGGTTCACATTTGAAGGCGATCCGCAAAACTACGGGTTTGCTTCCATGACAAAGGAACCTGGAGATGCGCATCTGGATTTTAGTGATTGGAGCCTCGATATTTTTTCGCCCAATGGAGCTTTTGTTTTTATTCTGCAAGACACGTATGGTCCTTACCACATCGTCGCAACGGACAAGTTGAAGGATACCTTGACGAGTGGCAGAAAACCCGATTACGTTGTCGCCAAGGCTGTCGCCCCGAACGAACCGGAGCGTGTCTATGGCAATGGCCATTGGATCTCCACCAGTGCAGTGCAGTTTACTGTGAGCTGTTGCGGGTCAAGCGAGACGCTTACCCACACACTCCCGGAATAATAGGATTAGTTTATGGATGGAGAATCACGGTTCGCTGATGCCACCTTGCGGTTGCAAACAGTGCAGTCCAAGTTTCGTTGGCGCACGGCAGCCATATTTGTACCGGTCGTCGTTATCCTAGCCGGCCTCGGCTTTACCACACATGGAGTCTACAGAGCATACTACGGTGGACTCTCTGGACTTTGCGCAGTAGCCCTCACCGTGCAGTACCGCAGAGAACGCGCCCTCCTCGGTAATCGCCTACTTGCCGCGGCCGTCGTTACGGATTGGGGTAAACCACTCCGAAGTCACTCCCGCTTCGCTAGTTCCATTCTTTCCAGATTCTCGGGGAATATTCCGTTAGTAAAATACTCTTTCGTCGCTTTCGACCAGAAGACCTATGTAGGTGAAACCGGCTGGGGCGCACGTGGACTATACAAGGGCGCGCAGATAATGATTCTCTACAATCCAGGAAATCCCGCCGCGAATCACCCGCTACGAAGCTTCATCTTCTATTCCTTTCACTAGGCCTTACAATGAGCAATGGTTGGATGGCTGTCACGCAGGAGGTGGCGGGTTCGATCCCAACGACCCAAAACCGTGACTTTCGTTGATTCCACTGTGTTTAGCTTCGGCGGTAGCAGCATTTAGTCTCGAATCAGCCGGATTTATGCGCCCAAATTGCGCCCAAAGTTCTCAATAGGGAGGCATTTAGTGACACGACCGGGCAACGCCGATTTCTGACCAAGCTAGATTTTGCCCGATCCGATAGCACTCCTGCGCCCAAGACAGGCGTGCTGTTTTTCGGCGAGCACTCTGCTGATCAAACCGTGAACTTCGGCGGCCGTGCTATGAAGTGAGGAATTCACTTGATGAGGTTTCGTCCTGATCGCTACATCTGTCCGGTTTGCAAGCGGGATTTCGCATCTCGCCGCGAGAAGTGCTGCCCCGGCTGTGGAACACTGTTGCTGATTGCGTCTGACGTCCTCTCGGATGAGGAACTGACAGCTCTGACGAGCTTTTGGATGTGGGAGACCCCCAAAGGGAGGTGGAACTACATCGCGAACTGGGAGGCAGCGAAGCGAGAAGCAGTGGAGCGCATTGGAGAATTCACAAAAGCACGGTTGGGAGGAGTTTTTTTCGATAGCGGCTCAGACAAGAAAACAGTTCATTGATTCGCTGGGGCCTATTTATTGTTCTTACTGGATGCCCCGATGTGGCAAGGAGTTCGCCTGGGAGAAAACCTTGAAGTGCCGAGCGGACCATCCGGATTACCGGCGCGGCTTCCAGACGTGGAGCGGAGTCGAGGAGACGGGCAGATATCGGCGGTGACTGTGGAATCTATCCAGACAGCCTGCGAGAGGAGCGATTGACGCAGACACTCATGGAACCTGTGCAGAGCTTTTGTCGTTCGGAGTTTCGTCAATGAAAGTCGACTCGCAACATGAATCCGATGTAGACAAGGTCGAACTTGGCAGATTGATCGAGAAGCGTGAAGTCGGCGAGATGGAGCGCCCAATGACCCCTCTTGAAGCAGCGAACCTTCTTCGAGTCCATCCGAAAACAATCAAACGTATGGCTGGTAGAGGGGAAGTGCCGGGACATTTTCGTTTTGGCCGCTGGTATTTTTATGCGTCCGAACTGGACTGCTGGATGCACGGGGAGATACACTCAAGCCACCGTCCGTGCCGCTAGAACATTCGAAGGAGGAAGAAAAATGTTCCAGCGGAAACGGTATCAGTTCGGATGGTTACGTAGAAAACCCCGTCGGCGTGGACCTGATGTGTGGGTATGGGTGCATCGGTCGAAGGGGCCTGCTGGGACGTCGAAGGAAAATGCTGTGATCGTCGGTAATGTGGCTCAGTACCCGACAGAGGCGGAAGCCTGGCGAGCTACCGAAGGTCTCCGATTAGCGATCAATACTACCCATCGCACTGAGGGAGTTACTTTCAATGCGGTAATTGTCGCTACCTGCGAGAAAAGCTGCCTAAGCGGCATTCTTCGGCAAGCAAGTACCGTTCCTGGCTAACGCACCACATCCAACCAAAGTGGGGAAGCGTTCCGATCCGGAATGTGAAGCCCCTGCTGGTGGAGGAATGGCTGTCGGGGCTCGATCTCGCACCCAAGGGCAAAGGTCACATTCGCAGCATCATGCACATCTTGTTCAATTGGGCTATGAAGTGGGAATTGATTGATTTGGACAAGATGAACCCAATGAAACTAGTCCGCGTGGAGGGTTCGTCTAAGCGTTTGCGGCACCCCAGAACTCTGACTGTAAAGGAGTTTCGACTGCTGCTGCAGCGATTGGAAGAACCAATCTGCACAATGTGCATTGTTGCGGCTTGTCTTGGACTGCGCGCAAGCGAACTCGCTGGCCTACAGTGGGGCGATTTTGATTGGGGAGGTCGTCAGGTTCACATCCAGCGAGGATTTGTAATTGGCTATGTGGATGAAGTCAAGACGCCCAACTCAAACAGGAGTTTGCCTGTGCATCGCGCGCTGGCAACTCTCCTTCTCGAATATAAGAAGGAATCCGCGCCAGACGCAAAGGACACCGATTGGCTCTTTCCGAGTCCCTACGGGACCGGGAGGCCGCGATGGCCTTGGACGATCCAGCGAACTCACTTGCTTCCTGCCGGAATTCGTGCCGGAGTTGGCCGGATTGGCTGGCACACGTTTCGGCACTCTTACTCGACGCTGCTGCGCTCCCTGCGAGTGGATCTGAAGGTTCAGCAGGAACTTCTGCGTCACGCAGACATCCGCACAACCATGAATATCTACACGCAGGCGATGCCTGACGCGATGAGCAGAGCAAACAGCAGAGTCGTCGAAATGGTTCTGCCCGAGAGAAAAGTGGGAAGAGAAAACGGGGCAGCAATAGGGCAGCAATAAGCGTTCCGAAGGACGCTAAGTCCTTCCAACTCAGTCCAAGCGCTTCCTCGTAAGTACTTGAAGTATCAGTGAAAAGTAAATTCGACTCCCACACGCTTCCGCCAAAGTCTCATTGATTAATTCGCCTTACCCACTGGCGAACGATATTCAACTCCGCTCAGCCGAGTTTTTTGAACTGTCCTATGTTGAATTGCTTGGGTAAGCTATCGCGGCGCTCCCCCACCGTATACACGAACAACTTAGCTCAGGACTCTTTGCTTTCGAATCATCTGAGGCCATAATGTAAGCCAATCGGAGGTCGTACCAGCCATCCATGGAATGCCCAGTCTGCGCGGCTAAGAATCCAGACGAAGCCTCGCAATGCGGAAAATGTCACACACCGCTTCCCGTCGGCTCGTCACTGGAAACCTTGAATGAAGGTCGAACACCGGAAGCGTGGTCCGTCGGAGTCACTCCGCAGCCAACGGGAATCGCACCCCTAGTCGATGATCTCGAATTGGGAACCGTATTAGCGGGGCGCTACAAAATTCTCCAGTTGCTTGGACGAGGCGGCATGGGCGCGGTTTACAAGGCGCGCGACACCGAGCTCGACCGCATCGTCGCCCTCAAACTCATCCGCCCGGAACTCGCCAGAAACCCTGAGATCCTGCGGCGCTTCAAGCAAGAACTAATTCTTGCTCGGCAGGTCACGCACAAGAATGTCATTCGCATTTTCGATCTGGGGCAATCCGACGGGATCAGGTTCATCACGATGGATTTCGTGGAAGGGCAGGACCTGCGCTCCCTTCTGCTTGAAAAAGGTAAGCTCGCACCCAAGCAAGCCGCTCGCATCATGCTCCAAATTTGCCGGGCTCTGGAAGCCGCCCACGCCGAAGGTGTGATCCACCGCGATTTAAAGCCGCAAAACGTCATGTTGGATGCAAGCGGGCGCGTGTACGTAATGGATTTCGGCATCGCGCGTTCCGCGCACCTTCCGGGCATGACCCAGACGGGAGTGCTGATCGGCACGCCGGAATACATGTCTCCGGAGCAAGGGCGCGGCGAGAAGCTCACGGAGCGTTCTGACATATTCTCCATGGGAATTATCTTCTATGAGTTGCTAACCGGCAATTCGCCGTATCACTCAGATACTCCTCTCGCGACTCTGTGGAAGCGCATGCAGGAGAAGGCCACGCCTCTTGTGGTTGTGGATCCCACACTGCCACAAGCGTTGAGCGACATCGTGGCGAAGGCTCTCGAGATCGAACCCGAGAAGCGATTCGCGAGCGCCCGGGAAATGGTGCAACAGCTGGAAATTTGGCTGGGGCCTTCCGAGGGAGGCTCCACGATCATTTTGTCCGCCCCGCGAACTGCGCCTTACTGGAAGTGGGCTTCGGCAGCTCTCGGGGTATTGCTCCTAACGACCGTGATTGCACTCCGAATAATTCGCCCGCAAAAGCCGAAAGCTGTTCCCCCCCCCGTGAGTGTCCTTGTGGCAGACTTCACGAACCACACCGGCGATCCTATTTTCGACGACACTTTGGAGCCGATGTTCAACGTAGCCCTGGAAGGCGCCAGCTTCATCAACGCCTACAACCGGGCAACAGCACGCAGGCTAGCACAAAAGCTTCCGCATCCTTCTGACAAGCTCGATGAGCAGTCAGCGCGGCTGGTTGCGGTTGGCCAAGGCATCAGTGCTGTGATTACAGGTGAACTTGCTCGCCGCGGGAACAACTACAGCCTTTCGGCCACTGCGCTCGACTCGGTGACTGGTAATGTCCTGGCTAAAACCGAGGTTACCGCCGCAAATAAAGACACAGTTCTGCTCGCCATCTCAAAGCTCGCCGGTCCTATTCGCAGAGCGCTAGGAGACACCACGCCGGAATCCGCTCAAATCGAGAAGGCTCGCGGTGAGCTTACCGCCGCATCTTTGGAGGCTGTGCACGAGTATGGCCTCGGGATAGCGCAGATGAATGCTGGGAATATGCAAGCCGCCCTGCAGTTCTTTTCCAAAGCCATAGAGTTGGATCCGAGCTTCGCGCGCGCCTACGGCAGCAGGGCCGTGGCAAACATAAACCTGGGGAAAATGCAGGATGCCGAAAAGGACGTGAAGCTGGCGATGGAGCACGTGGATCGTATGACGGACCGGGAACGCTACCGCGTGCGCGGGTCTTACTATATCGCGACACATAATTGGCAGAAATGCGTGGAGGAATACAGCGACCTCGTTAAACAATTCCCGGCCGATAATATCGGGCAGGCCAATCTCGCCGGTTGCTACTTATATTTGCGCAACCTTCACAAAGCGGTCGAAGCGGCGCGACGGGCAGCTGAGATCGCCCCGAAGAGCGTCGTGCGGCACGCCGCGCTGTCGCTTTACAGCTCATACGACGGAGATTTCGCCGGCGGCGAACGCGAAGCGCAAGCTGCTCTGGCACTCAGTCCGTCCTTCCCCGGCTATCTCGCCCTCGCGGAGGCGCAACTGGGGCTGGGTCAGATATCTCAAGCCGCGGAAACCTATCACCGGCTGGAGAAGGTCAACGCTCCCATCGCCGTCACCGGTCTCGCCGATATAGATTTATACGAAGGTCGGTTCAAAGAGGCAATAAGTGAACTCGAGGAGGGCGTAGCTGCCGACTTGGCTGCCAAAGACTCGGACGACGCCGCGGAGAAGTATGCTGAACTTGCTCATATACAGCTCTTGCGGGGGCAAAAGGGAGCGGCTGTCGCGGCCGCAACAAAGGCCTCCGCGATGAGTCAAGTCATAAGAGTCAGGGTCAAAGCCGCGCAAACCCTTGTCGAGGCCGGAGAAATCGCCAAAGCGCAAAAACTGGCCTTCGGCTTGGCCTCCGAGTTGGAAGCCGAGCCTCAGGCCTATGCCAAAATAATTGAAGGCGATGTAGCCCTGAAGAGCGGAGAGGCAGGCAACGCGGTCAAAACACTAACTGACGCTAACAACCTGCTGGACACCTGGCTCGGTCACTTCGAGCTTGCCCGGGCCTATCTGGACGCGGGGCTCTTTGTTGAAGCCGATGCGGAGTTCGACAAATGCATCAAACGTCGCGGCGAAGCCCTGGAACTGTTTATGGATAATGTCCCCACCTTCGGCTATTTCCCGCCGGTGTATTACCTCCAGGGACGTGCGCGGGAAGGTCTCAAGAGTCCGGGCTATGCGGAATCTTACCGCACTTATTTGAGCATCCGCGGGCAGGCCGGCGAAGATCCTCTACTCCCCGACATCCGCAAGCGCCTCGGACAATAGAAAATCCATCGACTGCAGCTAACTAGGATTGCAAAATAGCAGCGTCCCTTGTCGTCAGTTCGCCGTAACGCAGGCTGAAAACTCCGATGTGGTGCCGCTCGCGTCCGTGGACGTCGCCGTGATTGAGTTGCCCGCCACTAGGCCCGAGATCGAGACGGCGAACACTGCGTTGCCTGACCCGTCGGTTATAACCGACGTTGATCCGAGGAAGACTGCGCCCTCCCCGTTTCCGCTCGCATTGCAGGTTGAATTCGAGAAGAATTCTATTGTGAACGTCGCATTGGCGGGGCCGTTCAACGTACCGCTGATCGTCCCGCTCGAGGCCTGGGCCGAGGAGATGATCGGGTAATTATTCGCGCCACCCGGTTGGTTCGGATTAACTCCGCTCGGCGAAACGTCGATTCCGAGTCCAGCGTGTCCCGAGACGGAGTTCTGAGTTAGTGTGTTCCCAATCAGGGATGCGCCCACCGAGATGCCAGTAGTGGCCGCAGTCGTGCTGCCCTGGATCGTGTTCCCATGGATCTGGTTCCCGCCAGCACCGGGGTCGAAGATTTGAATGTCATTTGTTCCGTTAAACGAAATGATGTTGTGCAAGGCGGCGGTCGTTCCGCCCACCACCGTGTTTGGAGCTCCGTCGATGCTCAGGCCGGCCTGGTTGTTGCCGAGCGCAGCCGTTCCCGAGGAGTTCGTTCCAACCAGATTTCCCTGAACGATGTTGCCGCTAGCATTACTGGTTTCGTCGACTCCGGCTGGGTTACCGCCTCCGCAGCTAATGCCGCTGCCGCAGATGGTGATTCCGGCAAAGCCAATGTTCCCGGAAACGACGTTTCCGATCACTGAGTTGCTGGGTGCGTTACGGATGTAGACGCCGCTGAGCACGTTTCCGACAGCAATTGAACCGGTCACGTCTATGCCGATGTAGTTGCCTTGGACGACGTTCCCTGTCGCGAGGGTCCCGTCAATCCTCACGCCTTCACCGCTGTTTCCAGAAATTATGTTGCGCATTGAAGGCGCTGCTCCCCCTACCGCGTTGTTGGGAACAGCGATGACCTGGATACCGTTTCCGGTGTTAGCCAAAGCTGTGGCGCCTGTGGGGTCCGTCCCGATGTAGTTTCCTTGAATCGTGTTACTACCGCTGGTGTCGATTAGGATCCCATCACCGTTAAAGCTATGGATATCCAAACCACGCACAGTGCTGCTGCCCGCTGTGATGTGTATCCCTGGCGCTACAGCGTTGCTGCCGTTCAGTTCAATGAGGGGCATTCCCACGTATCCGGGTTGTGTCGTGCCATCCAGGATTGTCGGCTGTGCGAGTGCTGGAAGAGGCGTAACCGGCGAGATAGTCTGGACACCGCCGCCGGAAATATTGAACAGAATGCGGAGTGGTTGAGGACCTGGTACCGCAGCATTCACATCAAGTATTGCTTGCCGCAGCGATCCTGTGACGGCGGCATCCTGAGTGTTGGTGACCACGTCGTCTACAACTAAGGTGAGCGCTTGTGACCCAAAATCCCCAATCGAGTCCGTCACTTTCACCGTGAAGTTGTAGGTGCCAACTGCCGTCGGCGTGCCCGACAACGCACCCAAGATTCCGTTGTGAGCCACACCTAGCGACATGCCTGGCGGAAGCGCACCGGCGACAACGGTCCACGAGAACGGCGCAGGTCCTCCTACAACACCGCCGGTCTCGGAGAGCGTGGCGTTGTAAGCGACTCCCTTGATTGCATCGGAGAGAGAGGTAGTGGTGACTTGCAGGGAGACGTCGGACAGATAAAACGCAGATGTCTGGCTGACAAACGCCTGGCCGCTGTCCAAATCCAGCTCCAGCAGATAGCAGCCTGGGCCAAACCCCGTGGTATTCCAGTTAAAACTGAACACGTAATTGAGTCCTGCGCTGACGCTTATGCCCGCGCCGCTGGGCGCTATCGGTGTACGCGGAGTACTCCCTGTTGGTTGACCACAGACCGCGTCGTTGTTGATAGGTCCAATGGCCACAAGAGTGTTTGCAGCCGTTCTGTTCACAAAAGCTCCGCTATTGTTGGAGAAGTCTTGAAGTGACCAAGTAATGGGAACCATACTTTCTAGGACAGCGCTGCTCCCGGCCGCCGGCGATGAGAATCCAGTGAACGTGTAGCAGCCTGTTAGCGGCTGATTGTTCTGCCCGACAGACGCTGTATTCGATTGCGTGCTCTCCTGGAATGAAGGAGGATTCGTAGTCGTGTTTAGCGCCACTGTGGTCACAAAATAGCTGTATCCGCTGGGGTTGCAGGTGACAGTATCTTGGAATGTATTTTGAGTACCAGGTGCCGTGCCGGGAACGGAGGCAATAAAGGTGAAATTGCCTCCGGCCGAGGAGCGGTAGATATTATTGTGATCCGTCGCCGGGAAGTTCGGCTCGGTCCAGGTCAGTGTGATCGTGCGCGCCGACGCTGCTTCCGATGCCGACAGGCCGGCAGGAGGAGGCGTCACGGATAGGGCGTTCCTCAAATCAATCTCGCCAGTGCCGGCGAAAAGGCCCCCGGGGCCATCGAAAAATCCGCCAGGGCCATCGAAAAATCCACCAGGGCCGTCGAAAAGTCCGCCAGGGCCGTCGAAAAATCCACCAGGGCCGTCGAAGAGTCCGCCAGGGCCGTCGAAAAATCCGCCAGGACCGTCAAAAAATCCTCCAGGGCCGTCGAAAAGTCCTCCAGGTCCCACCAGGCTACTGCCGGTCGCGCCTACTTGACGCAGGTCAACGTTGGCCCAGTCGTTGTACCCGTGATACCCGGACGGGCTCGTATCGATCTTGCCGTCGAAATTGATGTCCAGAGAAGTGGACGTCCAATTAGGCAGTGGGGTTATTGTGCCAAAACCCGCCGTTTGGGTCCCACCTGAATAAAAATACATCGTGGGGGTCACGTCATTAGTGGATATCGGCGTGTCGTCACAGTGGTGTGTGGCGGCAGTTCCAAGCGGAACTGTGAATCCGTTCTGGTTAATAACAAAGGTCTGCTGCGCGTCGTACCAGTCCGTAGTCGGGAACGCAATCGTCGACCCATCGGTTGTCGTTATGTATGCGGGCAAGAGGAAATTTTCGTGTAATGTGCCCAGTTGCTGACTCGAGAAATCAAGAACCCCATTTGTCAACAAGCGGGTTTGGAACATGTAGTTCATCACGCTCTGATAATTGGACTTGCAGTTGGCCTCGATTGTCGGGCGATAGTCCGGAATCGCCTGACCTTTCACCAGCTTGTCATAAGACGAGCCGCCATGGAGAGCCAACCCGAGCGTATGCCCCAACTCGTGCATCAGCGTGCCGGCTTTCGCCGATAGGGTTGCATCAGCTCCCCACTTGCCTAGCGTTACGAGTGTGCCCATCCCTCCTACGTCAGAAATCCCGGAGCCGGAGCTAGCCTGCCCGGAGGCGACCGCCAGGTGCGGGTCGGTCATGAGGGTATAAGATGGCTGCGCGCCTGCTGAGGTGCCGATGTCTATCGTGAAGCTATAAAGTCCTACCGCTGTGTTAGTCACAGAGCAATCGCTGTTGGGGCAACTGACATTGGTCACGAAGTGCGTGCCATTCAAATTGGGGTTTGTAATTGCGCCAGTCACCGTGACACGGGCATTGGCCTGCGTATGGGTACCATCGTCCTTCATCAGCCCGTGACCTTTTGACGTGTAGAAAGTCACCGTGCTGTTGGCTTGGTAGACCACTCCCGGCGTTATTCCTGCAGAGTCCGTTAATATCCCGCCCAGGAAAGTCCAATTCGGCGCACCCAGCGTATCTCCAAAAACGACGTAGTGATGGCTATTCCTCTGTGCGATCGGGAAGCGTCTGATGCAGGGTTCGTTCAGTGCCTGCTCACAGGAACTTTCATCCGGATAATTGAGGGGCTGATTTTTGACAAATTCAAAACCGCCTCGCCAAGTCGTGACTCCTGGCTGGTTCGGGTATGGGCAGTACAGAGGCGGCGAGTTTAACGGCTGGTCCGTGCACCCCGGCTCAGAGATAATGTTCGCGTCATCGATGCGCGTAGTCTTCGAGGCATCGGTGATGTGCAGATGGATGTTGTGGGGCTTGGCAACAAAGGCGCTTTTCACCATGCTCACGGCAGCCGGGTCGGGTGTGAAATCGTGATTTATGCCATTTACTGAATCAACCACGTGATCCATCTGAATGAAAATATCTTGTTGCCCAGTTTTGGGCTCATCGGTAGGGTCGTCGAGGGACACGAATTGCCCCGTCGCAACATCCGTATAACCTTTGTTATTCTTCCAAACCGGCGGAATACCATCCCCATCATCGTCATGAATCGTTGTGGCGACGATCACTGCACCCCAGGACACGCAGCCCATCTGGCTGCCGCTCGGCACGACCATTGTTGTCGCCGCATCGTCATTTTCGTGCAGCGGATTGGGTGGAAGATTCTTGAACGCCGGATCTGGGAAGGTCCAGGTCGTATTATCCCAAGTGCCGTACCAGCCCGGGAATGCCGGTGCCCCGTTTCCGTAAGGCGAGGGAAGCGCTACTGCGGCTCTCTGGATCCCATTCTGCCCACCGCTTAGGTAGGCCGTCTGGAACTTGTTGCTCTGGCCGCTGCCCACGATGTGAGTCAGTCTGGATACCGGGCTCTTCCCCGGCTGCCTTGGCAGCCCCGCCTGATAAAATCCCTGGACTGTTTGGCTCATCGTCAAGGTGGTGGTGGAGCTGGGGGCAAAGGCGCCGTCGTAAATCGTAATCACGTTCAGCGGAAAATTCGGGGACACGACGCGATAAACGAGGACGAGAGTTGCGCCGAGAGTAAGAGGCGTGTTCTGCCCAACGCTTGGCAACCGCACTTCGAAGGTGACGCCGACAGGGTTAGCCGGGTCAACTAACGAGTCAACTAAAACGTTCCCGCTTGCATCAAGCGGTAAGAAGCCACGCACATCCGCTCGATACGTCTGCACAGTCTTTCCCGTCGAACCGCCTGAGCATCCGCCGCTACTGAAAGACACCGTGCCATGGTTCGACACGTTGACACCGCTTATCGGATATAGCTGAGGTACGTTGTTGAAGATCGGCCCGAAAAATCCGTTCTGGCCGGTCCCCGGCTGGGCAACCTTCTCGACCGTTTGCCAGTAAAGCAACGCGGAAACGATCTGGGCGCCCCTTGGAACCGTCGTTGCGCCGCGAATCCCCGGGTTCGCGTCGGGGATTGAAATGGTTCCTGTGGCCATGCCGCCGACGAGGTGTGAATTCATCCCGTAGGCGCCCGCGACCACATAGTCGCCAGTCACAAAAAAATTGTTGCCGAAATTCAGGGGTGGATCCGACGCCGAGGCCGACTGAGCGAAGCCCGGTTGTGCGAATACAAACGCCAACAGTAACCCGAATGCCGCCACCGCAAACATGAGCCGTCGACCGCAAGTGATTGCGCCCAATGTTGGAATCGTACTTCGCATAATCAGCCTCGCTTAAAACGAATTTTGAAAGACAGGTTTCGACACCCTCTTCGCCAATCGGGAATTCCTAGAAATAAATCTCAGGCAGGCTAGTCAGTGTGACAGCCTCACCGCAATAAACTTTGATTCGATTTCTTCCTTTTCTGGGAGCCGCGACCGAGTGGAGACGAAAGTCGGGACAACGCTGACCGCTCTCAGAGCTGGGTTTGAGCACGTTACTTTTCAACCAGAACCGGGGACGAATCCAGAAATGAATTGCTAGGGAACATACTACCATTGCTAGATTGCGTCAAGCAGCGGGAGCATTTTCGGGACTAATGGACCTTCCGGATGGTACTTGGCTTACCGTAAGTGGTTTAGTTCGAGGTCGCGTCTCTTGCTGTAGCGGTAGGCCAGGGCAATGCCGACAGTCATGAATCCCAGAGGTGGAACCAGCAGGACGAGCACTCCTTTACTGATGGCGCGCTGGCCTTCCTTGGAAGTCGCTTTAGCGGTGCTATAGCACATGGAACAGGCCTGGCTGAAGGCCGGGGCGGCCGACAGCAGAATCCAGGCCGCAAAAAAGGTAATGACGAGGATGCGCCAAACTCTCATTTCGCTCCCAACGACAGAATGCGAAGCGCGTCGGGGAAGAAGATCATCATCAAGGCCAAGCATAGCACCAGGGAGGCCATAGTGAGCCACTTCATGCGCGTGATTTCGAACTTCATGTGCATGAAGTAGCCGATGATGAGTCCCGCTTTTATAAGCGACAGGCCCATCAGAATGGTGAGCATGCGGACGGGCTGCAAGTTCTGGTAGGTGAGATAGACCTCGATGGCGGTCATGGCGAGGAGCGCGCCCCAGACCCAGAAAAATTGCGCCTTACCGTGATGGCGCTGTTCTTCGGCGACCCGCAAGGCGATGGCGATTTGATCGGCTTCCATGCTCGAGAGCTCCTATAGAATCTTCGCGGACATCAAATAAACTAGCGGGAAAATGAACATCCAGACGAGATCGACGAAGTGCCAATACAGCCCAGCAACTTCGACGTCGGAGGAGTCGTATACCTTGGGCTTGAGCCACAGGATGATCGAGCAGACGACCGCGGCCGCTAGCAGAACGTGCGCTCCATAGTGGAACGGGCTGTAAGCGGGTGTACCCAGCCAGGCTGCCAGCCAAAGGGCAAGCAGGATTGGAATGAAGTAGCGGCGGAGAGCAACAATGCCGAGGTAGACGATGCCGAGCGTCACGTGCAGCATGTGCATGCCGGTCAGGCCGAAAAACGTGGCAGGGAACTGCGGCACATTTTTTGCGACATTTGCAAATTCACCTGCTGCTTCATACCCAGGCGGATGGGGAAATACGGGCAAGGTCAAGCCCTCGGCGATTAGCTTGCTCCATTCGCGGCCATGAAGAAGGACGAAACCCGCGCCGCAAGCCATCGTGGCGAGTAGCCAAAGGCGCTGTGATTTTGCGTTGCCTTCGGTGGAAGCGCGCACCGCGAGCACCATGGTGAGCGAACTCGTCAGCAAGAACGCCGTCATAATCGTGGCATTTACTATGCTCTCGGAATGGAACGGCGTCGGCCAATTGGGCGTCGAAATCCGGCCGTAACTGTAAGCATAGAGCAGAGCGCCAAAGGTCAGCGAATCCGACATCAGAAACAGCCACATCCCAATTTTCTTCGAGTACGTCCCAAAGAGCGACGGTTCGTAAACCGCGGGAATCTCGTGCGGTAGCGTCGCTTCAGACATGTGCTTGGCCTCCTTGTGATTTGCGGCCTCTGCTGGGCCGAGATCCCCGTCAAGCTAGTGCGCGAACTCCAGTAAGCACAGAATATAGACCCACAAAAAAGTCATGAAATGCCAGTACCAGGCAGTGATATCCACCGCCACGCCCCGTGACTCGGCGGGTTGGCCCAGAAAGGAAGTCGCACTTGCTGCCATCAGAGCCAAAATTCCGCCCAGCAGGTGGACGCCGTGCGTTCCTGTCAATAAGTAAAAAAAAGAACTGCTGGGGCTAGTTGAAACATAAAAGCCGCCCGCCGCGAGTTCGCGCCACACCAGCCATTGTCCGGCAAGGAAACTAAGGCCCAGAATGGCTGTTAGAGAAAGCCACGGGACGCCCGGTGTTGAACTGCCGGATGTCGCCGGATCGGAGCTTGCCATTGCAGGAATGGCGTCGCGGAGAGCTTGACGCCGCGCGAATTCCATCGTGAGCGTGCTGATCAGCAACACGAGAGTATTTACCAACAAAAAATTCGGTAGTTGCAAGGGGAGCCAGTCGTGCACCAAAGTGCCCGTTTGCGGATCGAGTGTGGGAAGCCCCTTCCGGACGACGTAAGCGCTGGAATACGATACGAATATCATCACGATGCCGGTTAAGCCGACGATGAGGCCCAGCCGGGCACGTCGTAGACGCACGGAGAACTCCGCTGAGCCAGAATCCAGGCGGCCGTGGTCCCCCAGCAGGACTCCTGCTGCGTCTACCGCGGCCGTTGTGTTGGTGGAAGCCATGCAGCGCCTAGTGTGCCTTGGCCAAAGCCGGATCCGTTTGCATCACGAAGTCACGCGGTTGGCCGGGAACGCTGTATTCGTATGGGCCGTTGTGAACCACAGGCATGTGGCCCCCAAAATTATCGTGGGGCGGCGGAGTTGCTGTAGTCCATTCCAAAGTCGTTGCCTCCCACGGGTTGTCGCTGGCCTTCTTCCCGAACTTCATGCTCCAGAAGAGATTGAACAAGAAGATAAACTGGCCCGCGATGGTGACAAAAGCGGCGTAGGTCATGAATGTCTGCAAAGGAACCAGGCCATGCAGGTAATTCAGCTCGGTGAGCTGCGAGTAGCGGCGCAGATGTCCGGCCATGCCGAGATAGTGCATGGGCATAAAGATGGCGTACGTGCCGATGAAGCTGATAAAGAAATGCCAGCGCGCCAGGCTCTCATTCATCATGCGCCCGAACATTTTTGGAAACCAATAATACGTGGCGGCAAAGATGCCGAAGATGGAAGCGACGCCCATGATCAGGTGGAAGTGGCCAACGACAAAATAGGTGTCGTGCAATTGAATATCGAGCACGGGCTGGGCGAGGAACGGCCCGCTGATGCCGCCCGAGACGAAGAGCGAAACAAAGCCGAGGGCGAACAACATGGGCGATGTGAAGCGGAGTCGCCCGCGCCAGATCGTGCCGAGCCAGTTAAAAGTCTTGATGGCGGACGGAACTCCGATGGCCATAGTCATCACGGAGAAGGCAAAGGCGGTATAGGGGCTCATGCCGCTCATAAACATGTGATGGCCCCAAACCATGAATCCAAGGAGCCCGATGGACAACATGGCATAGACCATCGCCTTATAGCCGAAAATCGGCTTGCGCGAGAAAACGGAAAGCAACTGCGAGCACAAACCCATCGCCGGCAAAATGGCGATGTACACCTCGGGATGGCCAAAGAACCAGAACAAATGTTGCCACAGGAGCGGCGATCCTCCCTTGTGGCCTGCTAACTGCCCGTTGATCGTGACCAACGGCACAAAAAAGCTAGTGCCCGCGTTGCGGTCCAGAAGCAAGAGAATGCCTGCTGACAGCAAAACACCGAACGCCAGTAGCCCAAGAATGGCGGTGATAAACCAAGCCCAGCACGTCAGCGGCATGCGCATCATCGTCATACCCTTAGCGCGCATGTCCAACGTTGTTGTGATGAAGTTCAAAGCGCTCATCAGCGCCCCAATGCAGAAGAGAGCGATGCTGATGATCCATAAATCTGCGCCCAAGCCCTCGCCCGGTCCAGCGGATTGCAGAGCGCTGAGCGGGGGATAGCCCGTCCAGCCGTGAAGCGGTGCCCCTCCAACCACAAAGAAGGCGGCGATCATCACAAAAAAAGCGAGGGCCGTCACCCAGAAGGAGAGCATGTTTAGGACAGGAAAGGCCATGTCTGGCGCGCCGATTTGAATGGGCAAGAAATAGTTGCCGAAACCGCCCTGCGGCGCCGTGGTAAGAACGAAGAAAACCATGATGGTGCCGTGCATGGTCAACAGGCTGAGGTAAGTCTCGGGCTTAATTTCGCCCAGAAGCGGCAAACTGGCCGCGGGCCAGATCAAATGGATGCGCATCAACAAAGAGAGCATCATGCCGACGAACACGGCTGTGAGCGCAAGAAAGTAGTACTGCATGCCGATGACTTTGTGATCGAGGCTGAAAACATATCTGCGTATCCAACTTGTCGGGGCCGCGTGGGCATGTGCACCGTGAGCAGCGAATTCGCCGGTAGCCATCTTATTGTTTCTCCGCTTCGCGCGCTGCCAGCCACTTGTCGTATTCTTCCTGGCTCACAACTTTCAATATTCCGTGCATTTTGTAATGGCCCAGTCCGCATAGTTGTGAGCAGGCGATTTCGTAGTCGCCAATCGTGATAGGCGTAAAATGCATGTGGATGGCGAGACCAGGCACGGCGTCCTGCTTGAAACGCATGGCCGGAACGAAAAAACTATGGATCACGTCTTCCGCGCGGAGGATCACTTCCACTTCGCGATTCAAAGGCACATACATTGTCCCGGTGACAAAATCATCTTTGGATGCTGGGTCCGTGGTATCGAGGCCCACGGCTCCTTCGCCGCCAGCAGATGCGTCTTGCAACTCCGGCTTGGTCGCGCCAAATTTGCCGTCGGGCCCCGGATAGCGAAAATACCACGCGAACTGCATGCCGGTGACCTCTACTTGCACAGCGCCGGGCGCCGCTGGGCGGAAACGCTCGGACGCCCAGATCGAACTGCTCATAAAATTCAACCCGACAAACAGAATTAACGTCAACACCGTCCAGGTAATCTCCAGCGTGTTGTTGCCGTGCGTGTACTGTGCTTGGGGAGAGGCTGATCCACGATCGCGGTATTTCCAGGCGAAGTAGCCAAGGATGACTTGGGCCGCCACGAACACTGCTCCCATCAGAATGTAGGTAGTCGAGAAATGATGATCGATCCCCGCAGCGGCAACCGAAGCTCCGGCAGGCAACCACCAAGTCTTGGCGATGAAGAAGTACCCGCTGATGAAAGTGATCAGCCAAATGACAACGAGAAGAACTAGGCCCATGTACCCTGACCTCCCAAGTTGAATTAGCGTCCGCTGCAACTGATGCGGTCATCCAACCTTTGGAATCTGGATCTCCGTAGCCCCCAAACCGGGGGGAGTCTATCACAGGTCATTCACAGCGCAAGCGTGTTCTTGCGAGTCTTTTTTTTCTTTCTTCAGCGAGGGTAACTTTGCGGAAAGTTTCCTCTGTTTTCAGACACCAGCGTAGCGGCGCGAATGCCCTTGTAGAAAGTTTTAGACTTGTGTTGACGAAAATTTTTTATTTGAGTAACATCCGGCCCGTTTCCTGGGGGGTCCAGCGGAATGGTAGGGACCTCACGATGTATCGCAGCCACGCTCTCCAAATTCGGCGGGCCAACGACGCTTCCACAGGCCACGCCGTCGGGGTGCGTTCCAACGAATAATTCAGGTTTTCTTGCTTACGAAGATTGGCCCGGGCGCGACAACTATTTCTCCGCCTTCATCTTGCGCCGGTCTTCCTACAAAATAAATGCAGCCAGATGCGTTGAGAAGTCTTTGCGCCGTCACACTTCATTGGCAGGCAATTGGGCTCACGTTCATGGGAGGAAAGTGGCGGCGTTGTTCGCAGCCGCCGAAGGCTTCGACGACTGGCAACCCAGGAGGTAGTGCATGGCGGCCCCGGAATCTAATTCGGCCAATCCGAAACCTGATGCAGCGAAGACGCCTGCTGCCGGCGCCGGCGAAGCTGCAAAGTTTGTGGGCACGCCTGCTGTCGGAACCTCCAGGGCTGCGCCCGCGGCCGGCCTGCCCACGGTCGGCCCGTCCGCAGGCGGAATCAACGAGCGACGCCGCAGTTTGGTGTGGTGTTCGGTGGCGGGCTTTCTGGGAGCATGGTTTATAGCATTCTTGCGTTTTTTTCTTCCGCGTACACTTTTTGAACCTCCTAGCGTCTTCAAAATTGGTTTTCCCTCCGATTACGCCCTCGGTGTCGATACCAAGTGGCAGCAAAAGTATCGCATTTGGGTGGATCGCACCCCCGACCGGCTTTTCGTGATCTACGCGCGCTGCACTCATCTTGGCTGCACGCCTGATTGGAAAGCCAGCGAGAACAAATTTAAGTGTCCCTGCCACGGTAGCGGTTACGACAGTGAAGGGATCAACTTCGAAGGGCCTGCCCCGCGTCCGATGGACCGCGCACGGTTAGAGTTGGCGCCTGACGGGCAGATTGTCGTCGACGTGTCGCAACTATTCGAATGGCCCAAGGGCCAGCCGACGCACTTTAACGATCCAGGGGCTTACCTGCAGGTGTAAACAGTAACGCGGCGAGTGAGCCGTTCGATTGGGCTTGCGGAAGACTAAGAGGACGATTCGAGCGGGAAAAGAAACGGGAGCACCAGCAATGCCTGATGAGAAAAACTCTAACGGCAAGAATGGCAAAGCCACGGGCCTGGTAGATGCCATCAAAACGGGTGTGAAACAGGATCTCGAGTCTCTGAAAACCGATCTTCCCGCCAAAGCAAAAGAGTCGCTCGAAACTCTCAAAAATCCGACCAAGACACAAGTCTACACTTCGATCTTCCGCCACAAGCACGACGACACGCCGCGCAATCGCGCATTGGGCGTTCTTTCCAACGTCTTTCTGCATCTGCATCCGGCGAAGATCAATCGCGATTCTGTCCGCTACAGCTATACCTGGGGAATGGGCGGCATTACCTTTTATTTGTTCTTAGTGCTCACGTTCACCGGTACCCTCCTCATGTTCTACTACCACCCAAGCAAAGTGCAGGCCTTCCGCGATGTGCTCTACCTCGAACACGACGTTCCGTTTGGAAAATTGCTTCGCAACATGCACCGCTGGGCCGCGCACCTCATGGTGATTGCCGTCGAGCTGCACATGTTCCGAGTCTTTCTCACGGGTTCCTACAAAAAGCCGCGTGAGTTTAACTGGAACGTCGGCGTGATTCTTCTGGTGCTGACCCTTCTGCTCTCCTTTACCGGCTATCTGTTGCCCGACGATCAGCTCGGCTTCTGGGCCGTGACGGTTGGCACGAACATGGCGCGTGCCACCCCGCTTCTCGGTCACGAAGGACCGTTCGGCGCTCAGATGGGCATGACGCCCTACAACGACGTGCGTTTTGGTTTGCTCGGAGGATCGATCGTGGATGCCAACGCTCTTCTGCGTTCCTATATCTGGCACTGCATCGGCATCCCCATCATTGCCTCTATTTTCATGATTCTGCACTTCTGGCGTGTGCGCAAGGACGGTGGCATCTCGGGTCCTGCCCAGGTCATCCTCGACTCCGAGGTTAAGGAGGCGCGGAAATAGCCCCCGCGGAATGAACTATGGATTGGAGACAACTTTGGGAAATCATCTCCGCGCCAGACAATGTGCCCATCGTCGCACTGATTCCGCTCCTCGCTTTCTATATTTACCTTGCCTGGCGGCAAGCAAAAGCAAATGACGACCTGATCGAGAAGTTGGAATCCGATCCGGCTCTGGCTAAGACCCATCATCGTAAGGCATGGCCGTTCAAACCCGGATGGCAGAAGGAAGTCCACGTCTGGCCGTTTCTGCTGCGAGTGGAATTCCTGGCCGCCATTATAGTCACCATTATTCTGATGGTCTGGTCCATCACGCTGAACGCACCTCTGGAAGAACCGGCAAATCCTAATTTGACTATGAACCCGGCGAAAGCACCTTGGTATTTCTTAGGCTTGCAGGAAATGTTGGTGTACTTCGATCCATGGATTGCCGGCGTGGTGATGCCCACTCTCATCATCTTTGGCTTGATGGTGATTCCCTATATTGATACGAACCCGCTGGGCGCGGGCTACTACACCTGGAAGCAGCGAAAGTTCGCCATCGGCACATTTCTCTTCGGCTTCATTGTCTTGTGGGTCTCCATGATCACCATCGGGACTTTCATTCGAGGGCCCGGTTGGCAGTGGTTCTGGCCCGGGCAGACTTGGGATCACAACCGCCTCATCTATGAAGTGAATCGCGACTTGCCCGACCTCTTCGGCATTACCTCGAACTGGGCAAAGGGTATTTTTGGCGCCGCCGTGGTTGGAGGATTTTTTGTCCTGGGCGGCTTGGCCGTGCACGCCCTGTTCCGGCGTTACAATCCTAAAAATTACAAGCGGATGAGTCTTTTGCAATATTCCATCCTTATGTTTTTCTTTGTAACCATGATTGGCTTGCCCATCAAGATGCTGTTGCGACTGGCGTTCCACATCAAATATGTGTGGATCACGCCGTGGTTCAACGTTTAGGAGGAACTGGTGCCTGATAAGCCCATCCCCGAAGACGATCCAATAGTTAGCAAATCGCTTGCGCCGCACTATGTCCTGGCAATGCTGGTCCTCATCGTCACGCTTTTCTGGGCGCTATGGGACGAAGATTTTGGGCAGCGTCCTTGGAAAGCCTTCCAGAACGAGTGGAAAGTCCGCTACTCGGAATTCCTGAAGAGTGCGCAATCACAATCGAGCAGTTCGGAAAAAACCGTCGAGAGCAATCCCGATTATCAGGCGCTCAAGCAAGATTACGACCGGACCAGTAAGAATGCGGCCCCGCGGATCAAGGAGATCAACGAAAAGCTTCGCGACCTCGGCGCTCAACTACTGGCGGTGCAGAATACCTTCACGGACCGCCGCGCCTATGTTGGCGCCTCAACCTATTCCATTGAGACGGAGACAAGCGCTTCCGCGAAAAAGAGCAGGCAAGCAGACCTCGCCGACTACGAGAAACAGGTCACAACCGTCAATTATCCCGATGGCTCTAAGAAAACCTATGACTATCCGCATCTCGAGGAGACCTACAACTCTCTGAGAAACGAGCGCACCGCTCTGAGCGCGGAACTCGGCGAATTGATCAAGCCCGTGAATGAGAAGAAAGAATTGATGGATGCCTACGTGACCGAGCACATGGTCAATCTCACGCCTCCGCAACTCGCCGGCTTGGAGAACAAGACGGAAGCGTGGACGCCAAAGATTATGCAGATCAACGTGCCCGATGCCAACATCGTGGACCGCTGCGAATCTTGTCACATGGGCGTCCGCGAGCCGGTTAAATTGACGGTGGCTTCAATGTCGCCCAAGGGCAAGAAACCGGACGAGTACGCGCGGGCATTTACGAGCCATGGCGATCCTGATCTCTTGAAAATTCACGATCCTGAAAAATTTGGCTGCACTCCCTGTCATCAAGGCAATGGCCGCGCGACGACCAGCATCGAGAAAGCCCATGGCACCTACGAGCACTGGCTCTGGCCGCTGTTCCCGAAGGGCAATGTGGAAGCTGGCTGCCAGACCTGTCATGCCGCGGACATGATGCTGGTAGTTAACGATGTTGGCTGGACGCTCAGTGAAGGGAAGGCCCTTTTCCGCCAGCGCGGCTGCGTGGGTTGCCATCGCTACGAAGGCTACGACAAGGAACCTGAGGATTTGCTTTCGATTGCGCAGCAAATCAAGCAGCTCGAGCAAGAGAAAAAAGAAAACCTGAAGTATTCGGCCGACTTGATGAAACAGGCGGACGCCGCCGCGAGCAACGAGGAAGCCAATCATTTGAACGACCAAGCAGTTGCGCTCAAAGTCGAAAATAGCAAGGCCGATCTTCGCATCGTGCAACTGGACCGCACCTCCAAGAGCCTGCTGCAAGACGAGAAGAAGGTCGGTCCTAATCTGAAAGATGTGCGCCTCAAACTGAACAGAAATTGGATTCCTGTCTGGCTGAAGAAACCTACCGATTTCCGACCCACGACGAAGATGCCGAACTTCCGGCTCAATGACGAACAAGTTAGAGCGATTTCCGCCTACATTTGGCAATCGGGCTTGACGGATTCCTTGCCCAAACACAAGCCCGGCAACGCGGCTCACGGAAAAGACCTGCTTGAGACGCGCGGCTGCCTAGCGTGTCATTCCATTGGAGAAGGCAGCCAAATGCAGGGAGGAACTTTCGCGGCCAATCTCACGCGCGTTGGGGAAAAGGACAACTACGACTATCTCGTCCGTTGGGTTCACAACGCTCGCGAGCGCACTCGGCCCTATTGCATGTACGAAAAGAAAGACATTGGTCCCGAGGATTACGCAAAAAAGGGTTTGCCGTACGTTTTTGATCTGAACCACAGCCGGTGTCCGAACGATGGGCACGAGCTGCAGGTTCAAAACATGACGGTGATGCCCAGTTTGCGTCTCTCTCCGCAAGATGCAGAGGATGTGGCCACCTATCTCATCACGTTAAAGACGAAAGAGGCCTCGTCCTATCCCCAGGCATCCTTCATGGACGATCCCAAACTCAAGGACGAGGGCAAGAAGTGGGTTCGCCTCTTTGGCTGTGCCGGCTGCCACGAGATTTCTGGACTGGAAGAGGAAGGCCGCATCGGCACGGAGCTCACCACGGAGGGCAGCAAGCCAATCGAACGGCTGGACTTCGCGCTTCTCACCGAGACCGCGCAACGCGGAGGCCACGAACCCATCACCGACGCCGATGATCTCGCGCGCCTTCCCGACGGCCCTGCCAAAGCTCCCTGGTACGACCACAAGGGCTTTTTCGAACACAAGCTCGCCGAGCCCAATATTTGGGATCTCGGCAAAATCAAGCCGGAAACAGAAAAGCTCCGCATGCCCAATCTGCATCTGACCAAAGAGCAGGTTCAGTCACTCGCTACGTTTCTGATGGGCAGCCAGGAAAGCGGCCTCCCCTCCAGCTATCAGTACCGCCCCCTGGATTATCGCCGCGACATTCAAGAGGGCTGGTGGGTCGTTCGCAAATATAACTGCATGGGGTGTCACCAGTTCATCGCCGGGCAGAAAACTTCGCTGATGACTCTGGCGCGATACCAGGATACGCAGGAGCAGCTTCCGCCCAAGCTTTTGACCGAAGGCGCCCGCGTCGATCCAGAATGGCTGCTGCGCTTCTTGCGCAATCCCTCGCTCAGCGAGACCGACTCGAACCGCAATGGTGTACGGTTCTATCTCCAGGTGCGCATGCCGACTTTCTCCTTTTCCGAAAACGAGCTCGGCAAGCTCGTGCGTTTCTTCCAGGCGCTCTCTCGCCAGCCTTTCCCTTACATTCCGGACGAAGTGCCCGTGCTTACCGCTAAGGAAACAGACATGGCCCGCAGTCTTTTCAGCAGCCCTGCCGCGCCTTGCCTCAAGTGCCACGCCACCGGCGACCCTGCCCACGATCGCACTGCCACGGCGCCCAACTTTCTCCAAGCCAAAGGCCGCCTGAAGGCCGATTGGGTCGAACGCTGGATCATAGACCCGCAAGCCATCAGCCCGGGCACAGCCATGCCCTCCGGCCTTTTTGTGCGCAAGAACAATCAGTGGGTGTTCTCCGGGCCCACGCCACCTTCATTCCAGGGATATGATAAGGACCAGACAAAGCTGCTGGTGGACTACATCCTCCAGCTCACCGCGGAAGAGCAGCGGCGAGTCAGCTCATCGATGGGACGTTCGCACGCAGCCAACCCCGGCTCATCTTCTGCAGAAATTGCAGCCGGGGGCCGCGGTCGCGAGTAAAATTTATTGGGACTTTAAATTTCAAGAGAGGTGCGGCTACAAAATGAAAACTAGAAAATGGCTAGCTATCTGTATTTTGCCCGGACTTGCGCTGTTAGCTGGTTGTGGCAAGAAAGAATCAACCGAGGAACAACCCGCGTCACCCGCCGCCGCTACACCTGCGCCCGCGGCCACTCCTATCGATCCTGCCACGGCGGCCTCCATCACTGGCACCGTGAAGTTCGATGGACCCGCCCCGAAAGAGGCCAAGATCGACATGAGCCAGGACCCGAATTGCGCCGGATCAAACACAGCGGAAAATGTTGTCGTAAAAGACGGCAAGCTCGAGAATGTTTTTATCTTCGTCAAGGAAGGGCTGGACAATCGAACCTTTCCCGTTCCCACGGCGGCCGTGACGCTCACCCAGGTTGGCTGCAAGTACAAGCCGCACGTCCTCGGCGTAATGGCCGGACAGACCATCAATATCATTAACGCCGACCCCACCACTCACAACATTCACCCCACTCCGAAGGACAACCGCGAGTGGAACGAGTCCCAGGCCACCAAGGCCGCTCCCATCGAAAAAAGCTTTGCCCGCGAAGAGATCATGCTGCCTGTAAAGTGCAATCAGCACCCGTGGATGCGAATGTTCGTCAACGTGGTCAAGAATCCGTTCTACGCGGTCACTGGGCCGGACGGCAAATTTGAGATCAAGGGTCTGCCCCCTGGCGATTACACGATTGCCTTCGTCCAGGAAAAACTCGGCGAACAGGATCAAAAGGTCACCCTGGCCGCCAAGGACAGTAAGACTGTGGATGTAAGTTTCAAACCTTAGGGGCTGTTACTGCGGATTGCGGGCGGGCCGTCCCTTTGCTCTTGTCCGGGCTCGCTCGCGGCATATAGAAGGAGGTGTCTTGCTTCCCGTGGTGCTCCTGCTTTCCATCCTGCTCGCGCTGATTCCGCTCGCGGGAATTGCATTGATTGCCATCAAAGGCACGCTGACCTCTGTCGACGGTCTTTTCATGAGTCTCATTCTCTTGACACTCTCCGGAGTTTTCCTCTTAAACGTTTATTTCGAAGCGCAGGCTCGCGGCTGGCTGGCGTTCCTACACAGGAGCAAGGGCGTTTCGCCCAAAGAGCCGCCGCCTGCCAAGGCAGGCTAGGCTGCAAGAGTATCCATGGGGGCCAGTCAACTTCCGTCCGTGCTGCCAGTTCATCCATCAGCGAGTGCTCTAAGTGATTCGCCTGGACAGCCCGCGCTCGCGCGGCACCGCATGTCCACCCGGAATCGCCTCCTTTTTTTTGCCACCGCATGGCTGATTGTCCTGATGCCCTTTCTGTTTTGGTGGAGCACCTGGTTCGGCCGCCATCTCTCTGACAAACAGCTCACGGAATTCATTAACGATCAGAAGCATCCCAGGCACATCCAGCACGCTCTCGTGCAATTGGGAGAGCGGCTGACGGCGCACGATGGAACAGCGGCACGGTGGTATCCGGACCTGGTGCGCCTCGCCTCGTATCCCGTGGAAGAAGTTCGCAACACCGATGCTTGGGTCATGGGCCAGGACACCACGCAAGACGAATTCCACACCGCTCTTCGGAAAATGCTCGCTGATCCTTCTCCGATGGTTCGAGGCAACGCCGCTCTTTCCCTCGTTCGCTTTGGTGATGCAACCGGTCGCCCGCAAATCCTAGCGCTGCTTCAGCCGGTTACCATTACTGCTCCCGTTGCTGGACGTGTGGTCGACACTGACCGCGTTGGAACTCCGATCCATCAGGGAGGGCTCGTAGCCAAACTTCAGAATGGGCCGCAGGTTACCGAAGTGCGCTCTCCCATCAACGGGCGCATCCGAGCACTTACCGCGGCCACCGGGGCGGACGTGCCTCCGGGCGCGGAATTGGCCACCGTCGATCCTGGCGCGGAACAAGTTTGGGAAGCACTCCGTGCACTTTACTTGGTGGGCCAGCTTGAAGATTTGCCTGCGATCCGTATCTTCGAACGCGATTTGCCGGAAATGCCCGAACGAGTTAAGCAGCAGGCCGTGCTTTCAGAGCAGGCGATTAAAGATAGAGCAGTACATCAGCCATAAATTTCCAGCCGCGGCCGTGTTCTAGAAGGTCATCAAGCCGACTACTTTTTCAACTTCTGCGATATCCAACATCACGATCGCGTCCCAGGGACATCCATCAAGAAACGCGCCATCGGGGCCCTTGCTGGTGCACTTCTTGCACCCGATGCACAACACGGAGTCTACCTGGATGCGCCCGAACGGCGGATGGTCCTCATCCGGCACCCAGAACATGCAATCCTCCACGGGGCAGTATTCCACGCAGGCCGGGGAGCCGGCGCAGCCCGTGCAGCACTCCGTGATCACGGCAAGTTCCTTAGGTTTTTTCTTTCGTGGCGTGGTGATCCCTTTTGAGCGAGGCTCCCGCTTCTGCTCGACGGGAATCACTTCTGCGGTCTTGAGGACTTCTGGCTCGGCTGCCATATGTTGCGACGGAATCCTGCCTTATCTTACTGCACCGGGCTGCTTGCCAAATTGCAGCCGGCGCCGGAAGGTTCAAAACGAATCACGCCTGCCAGATCGGTGCAAAACATCCGTTGGCCGGAACTGCCGACGCTGACCGGCGTCGCTGTGACCGTGTAAGACGCTGAGGGGGTCAGGCCGTCGCCCGTCCATTCGAACTTAAACCCGTTCTTTCTACCCTGCGCCAGCGCATCGTCCAGCATGCAGGCAGTCGTTGCGCTTGGCGCGCACGGACTCGCCCCACCCATGCTCGCGAGCGTCGGGGGAAATCCAACATCCGCATAGGTGGCCGAATAAGTCACTGCTGCGGTGTTTATCGTGCGCAGAGCGCTAACCGCCGCAGCTTCGTTGGCTTGCATCCGCGATCGCAAATAACTGGGAATCGCGATCGCCGAAATAACCAGAATAATGGTCACGACGATGAGCAGCTCAACCAGCGAGAAACCCTTCTGATCCTTCATAGTGACCTCGAAAGCTGTAAGTCCTTGCTGCCGCAAATACCGCCCGGCTCGCGCGCCACTCTCCCTAGTTTCGCGAACTCTATCATCATAAATCTTTTGTTTTCAAGCAAATTCCTTCTCCCCCACGATAGCAAGAGAGTACCAAACCAGACCCGCGTGCGTAGCCCAACCCGGAAAAGTCAAAGGCATCCTCGACCGGGCACTCCAAAATTTGCCACCCGTTCTGCGGGTGAGGCTGAAGTTGATGAGAGGAATGGGGATGAACGGTAATTTGGTCCGCGGTGGGCGGTCACCCCTTTAGTCCGCATTTAGCCTTCTGGTGTCCGCCCTTGCGGCTTTTGCAAGGGTGGGACTGGCTTTTGCTAGCTTCCTCCTCGCCTCATGCGTGCTCCTGCCGAGCTGCAGACGTCGACGGTCGACCTCTCAAAACGACCGTTCAACCTCGAAATTCGACCATTCCCTGTAAAATACTTTACCTTCCGGTACTCAGATGCTACCATTTCCCATGGTTCGCTCGGCCAGCGTTTCATCTCCATCCCCCTCTCGCTCTTTTTATCCCGATCTCTCACCCCTACGTCCGCACTCGGTGTACTCCGTTCCCGACGCAGGCACGGACCCGGTGAGAGCCACCAAGTTCCGGCCATTTATTCTTGCCTTTCGCGATTCATTCACACCGAGCCCCGAACGGCCACTCGCCACAAAGCTCTTTAGAGTCCGCACTTCCGAAAAACACGACCCTAACCCTTTTAGAATCCGCACTTCCAAAACACACGACTTAAAACCCTTTAGAATCCGCACTTACAGAAAAAGGAGGAGGGGGGAGGGAACTACTCGCTGTTTGGTTGAGCTCGCGGCACGTCTGTGACAAGATGCCTAATCTGGATGTGATCGGAGAGCAGCATGGCTGGCAAAGTAGTTTTGGTGGCGGGCGGGACCGGTGGGTTGGGACGGTCGGTAAGCCTGGCATTTGTCGAGGCCGGCGCTCGAGTAATTGTTACATTTCAAAGGCCCGGTGACCTGGACGACCTTAAGAAGGTGGCCAGCGCGAAATTGGTTACCGCCGAGGGGTCGTCGCTGGAAGGGCATGCCGTGGACGTCACGGACGAAACGGCGGTAAGCAAACTGATTGACGGAATTGTGGAACAGCACGGGCGACTGGATTGTCTTGTCAATGCGGTCGGAGGGTATGCCGGCGGAGTGAAGTTGTGGGAGACGGAAACGAAAGTTTTTGAACAACAACTCGCGCTGAATTTGCGCGCGGGATTTGTCCTGGCCCGGGCGGCGGCGCGGGTGATGGTGAAGCAAAGGAGCGGGTCAATTGTTAATGTGGCCTCGAAGGCCGCAGTGGATCACGCGACTGGCGCAGCGGCGTATGCGGCGTCAAAGGCCGCTGCGGTGGCGATGATCGATAGCCTGGCGGCAGATTTGAAAGGCACTGGAGTGCGGGCGAACTCGATTCTGCCGAGTATCATTGATACCGCGGCGAATCGCAAGGCCATGCCTAAGGCGGACTTTGCAAAATGGCCCAAGCCGGAAGAGATTGCACGAGTGATTTTGTTTTTGTGCGGCGACGACGCGAAATTGATTCAGGGTGCAAGCGTTCCGGTCTACGGAGATACTTGAGAACGCTCGAAACCGCAACACTGAGAAGAGGTGTAGGGGCACGATAAATCGTGCCCCTGCCGAGGCGCACACATGTCAATTCGACCCGTAAAAAAACTTGTCAAAGCTAAGCCGGCGGTGGAGGGCGCTGGAGTGCATCTTCGGCGCGCATTTGGATTCGGCAATACCACGGAGTTCGATCCGTTCTTATTGCTCGACGATTTTCGGAACGATGTGCCGGAAGATTATCTGGCGGGCTTTCCCTGGCACCCGCACCGCGGCATCGAAACGATTACCTATGTTTTGGCCGGAACCGTGGCGCACGGCGACAGCATGGGAAACCACGGAGAGATTGCCTCCGGCGACGTGCAATGGATGACGGCGGGAAGCGGTATCATTCACCAGGAGATGCCCAAGGGAGATCACGCCGGGCGGATGCATGGGTTTCAGTTATGGGCGAATCTGCCGGCGTCGCTCAAGATGACCGCGCCGCGCTATCAGGAAGTAAAAGCGGGGGATATTCCTGAGATTAAGGACGACGATGGGACTCACGTTCGTGTGGTATGCGGAAATTTTTGGGGAAAGACCGGGCCTGTGGACGGCATAGCGGCGGAACCAACTTATCTCGATGTATCCGTGGCGCCGGGGCGCAGAAAAGCGCTGCCGGTGGGGACTACACGGCACGCGTTCGCATACGTGTTCGCAGGGTCGGGAAAGTTTTGCAACGCGTCAGAGCCGCTGGCCGTGCCGACGGAGTCTGTAGGTTGGCTGGACACCACCCCTCCCGTGGCTGCGGATAACCGCTCGCTGGTGCTGTTTGACCGGGGAGATGAAGTGGTCGTGCAGGCGGGCGAGGAAGGCATACGATTTCTGCTTGTGTCAGGGAAGCCGCTTGAGGAACCGGTGGCCTGGTACGGGCCAATTGTGATGAACACTCAGGAGCAACTGCAGCAGGCGTTCAAAGACTTGGAGCGGGGGACATTCTTGAAGAAAGAGAAGTGAAGGACGTAGCGAAATGAGAGAGCTGCATGATATAGCGCAAAAATTTGAGATAGACGCGAGGCAGGGGAGGCGCACAGGATAGTAAGGAGCAGCAACGAGGTGATAAGTATGCGGCGATGGCTAGGGCTGTCAGTGTTGGTGTTGATGGTGGCGCTCGCAGGATTCGGTGCATTCGGTTGCAGCGGCGATTCAGCGGAGCGCGAGAAAGAGATTCATGACCAAGCGGCTAAGGCTGCCGAGCAAGCCAAACCGGCGGTCGAGGAGGCGAGCCGGGCCGTGAAAGCGGCGGTTGAAGGCGCAAAAGAAGGCTGGGAGAAGGGCGGGAAAAAGCTGATCGACTTGAATTCCGCGAGCGAAGAGGATTTGACGGCATTGCCCGGAATTGGAAAACACGAGGCGAGGCGAATCATCTCTGGTCGGCCGTATCATGACAAACACGAGCTTGTGAGCAAAAAGATCATGAGCGCGTCGACGTACGAAAAATTGAAGGATGAGGTGGTGGTGAAGTAAATTCGCGCGCTATTGTTCGCGCAGAGCGACCACTGGATCGACGCGAGTGGCGCGAATCGCTGGAACGTAGCTGGCCAAGAAGGCCACCGCGAGCAGCATGCCGGATACCGCGGCCAGCGTGACAAGGTCGGTGGACTTCACTCCGTAGAGCACCGTGCCCAATCCCCGGAACAGTAAGAACGAAAGGACAATTCCAACGCCGGTTCCGAGCAGCGCCGTTCTCATTCCCTGTTTCAGAATCATTCCCAGGACATTAGAGCGCTGGGCGCCGAGCGCTGTCCGAATGCCAATTTCCTGTGTCCGCTGGCTGACCGAGTAGGAGACCACCCCATAGACGCCGACCGATGCAAGCACCAAGCCGAGAAAGCCGAACGCCCCGACGAGCATCGCTCCGAGCCGCGCGGGCAATAACGGTTTGCCGTATCGGACATGAGCCTCCATGGTCGTGACGGCAAAGACCGGCAGACTGGCGTCAAGCTGGCTGATCTGATCGCGCACCGCGGAAACAAGCTGTTGCGGATCGCCTTCGGTATAAACGAACAGATTCGCGCCGGAGGAGTAGCGCTGGGCCAGTGGAAAGTAGGCGTAGAGTTGCGGCGTCTCGTAGAGAAAGAGATATTTGCCGGTACGCGTGAGGCCAACCACCTGGATCGGCGGACCGTCTCTTTTCGTGCGAAAGATCTTGCCGATGGGATCCTGGCCCGGCCAGATTTTTTGTGCGAACGTGTCGTTGATAATGGCCACGAGTGGCGCCGAAGCGCTGTCCGCGTCAGTGAATTCGCGGCCCTTGATCACGGGGACTCCGGCCGTAAGGAAATAGCTGGGCTGCACCATGTCGTCGAATGCGACCTGTGTATTCGTTTTATCGTCGATGGCTTGTCCGTCGGGAAAAACGTTCACGCCCGAGTTGTCATAGCCCATGGGAATGTAAGCGGAAATCGCGGCATCACGGACGCCTGGTAGCGAGCGCACACGTTCACTAAGCTGCTTGAAGAACTGCTGGCCGCGCTCCTCCTTATAGCCTTGTAGTCCGAGATCCATCGACATCATTAAAGTGTGATCGACGCGGAAACCCATATCGACGTGGGCGGAGTTTTGCAAGCTGCGAATAAAAAATCCGGCGCACGCAAGAAGCAGCAAGGACACCGCGACTTGCGAAACTACGAGAGCATTGCGGAACCGATGGTGACCCGCTGATGATCCGCCCGAGCGTCCCCCGGCTTTCAGCGTGTCCGCTAAATCAGTGCGCGAAGCCTGCAGGGACGGGATCAAGCCAGCGACAACACCCGTCATGAGGGCAGCGAGAAACGTGAAGCTGAAAATGCGCCAGTCCAGACGCAAGTCAAACAGGCGCAGCGGGATGTCGCTTGGAATGTGAATCGAAGTGAGAGCCATGCCTGCCCAGCGCGCAAATACCATGCCGAGAATTCCGCCAAATGCGGAGAGCAGAACAGTCTCAGTCAAGAGCTGCCGAGCCATACGCCAGCGGCTGGCGCCGAGAGCGACGCGCGTGGCGAACTCTTTTCTGCGGCCATTCGCGCGGGCAAGAATCAAGTTTGCGACATTCGCGCAGGCAATCAACAGAACAAGTCCGACAAGGAACATGAAGACGATCACCGCGGTGGACATGAATCCGCCCAATCCCGGTTCAGGACGCGCGCTCAGTTCCGGCAGCACCAGGAGAGACAATCCCTTGTGCGAATCCGGAAAATCCTGAGCCAAGCGCTGATCAAGTGGTTGTGCCGCTGCCATGGCTTGCGCTGGCGTCACCCCGGGCTGCAGGTAGCCCAAAACGCGAAGAAAGCTGGCGCTTCGCCTGGTAAGAACGTCAGTCTGGCTCGGATCGAGTAGAGCTATCGTGGAAATGGGAAGATAGAAGTCAGGTTCGATGAAGTAGTAGGCCCCGATGTACTTTTCCGGAGCAACGCCAATGATCGTGAAGGCGTGATTGTTGACCTGGACCGTTTGTCCCGCGATGTTGGGATCGCCGCCAAACCGTTTTTGCCAGTATTTATAGCTGAGTACGACAAGCGGGTCCTTGTTTTGCACCCAGCCTTCATCGGGGGCGAAAGTGCGGCCAAGGACAGGTTCAATACCGAGCACGGAAAAGTAATTGCCGGTGACCAAATCGGCCCAGGCGCGCTCAGGGCGGCCTTGGGCGCCAAAATTTACAGGAGATGGCGCATAAGCGACCAGATCAGAGAAAACGCTCTTGAGTTGGCGGTAGTCCTGAAAATCGACATAAGACAGACTGAACGGAAACTGGAAATTCCGAGTTTTGGAGGCGACAACAACGAGCTGCTTGGGATTCTGAACAGGCAAGGGCCTCCAAAGCATCCCGTTGAATACGCTGAAAATGGCGGTATTCGCGCCGATGCCGAGACCAAGCGCCAAGACGGCCACCAACGTGAATCCCGGGCTCTTGAAGAGCATGCGAAACGCGTAGCGCAGGTCTTTCCAGAAATTGTCCAAGGTTCCCCTCGCGGACATCTATATGAGAAACGAGAAGAGCCCCCGAAATGTTTCATCACGGAGGGAATATCCGGGAAATGTTTACGTGTGAGGGTTTCTGTTTTCGCTCAGCAGGTTCCGACAGTGACGGGTTATATTAACCCACATTTCCGTTTTAAATGCTACGTACGAACCTTTGGACGCTCATCTTCATCTATGTTTGTGCAGGTTTGAACGCGATGAGGTCGCTCTGGAGGTGCACACCCCGTGGGTGAGAAGCCAAACCAACCATTTCAGTTCTTTTTCAATGCTTCTTTGAAGGTCGATTTCCAAGGGTCGCGTGTCACTTCGAACGGTGGCCTGATTCTCGTGCGGGAATTGGATGAGCGGTTGGGACTCAGCGAACTTATAGACCAACACTTGACCCACTCTCGGGGCAAGAATACGCAGTTGCCGCTTGCGGACCTGTTGCGACAGTTGGTGTACAGTCGCCTGGCGGGATACGAAGATGTCAACGACGCGGAGTGCCTCTCGCAAGACCCCACCCTGCGGCTGATCGGTTCAGAAAAGATCTGGGACCGTGGCGCGGCCCTGACGTCTCGGCTCCAGTCGTTCGAAACTGAACTGTTGGCGCAAGACCAGAACCTGGCTGGCCTGGAAGCGATCAACCGGGATTTGATCGCCCGGACGGAATCAGTCGATTCGCGGGAGCGTGTAGTGCTGGACATGGACAGCACCGAGATCCCGGTCCACGGCCAGCAGGAGCACAGCGCGTACAACGGCCACTTTGAATCAACCTGCTATCACCCGCTGTTGCTGTTCAATCGCGAGGGAGACTGTCTGGCCGCCAAGCTGCGTCCGGGCAACGTGCACAGCGCCGAAGGTTGGGAAGAACTCTTGCTGCCCGAGATCGAACGGCAGCAGAAGCTGGACCAGGAGGCAGTGTTTCGCGCGGACGCCGCCTTTGCCAAGCCGGAGATCTACGAGGCCCTGAAGGAGCGGGGCGTGAAGTACGCCATTCGGATTCCTGCCAACGACAGTCTGGAACGGGATATCTCGGAGTTGCTGACGCGCCCGGTGGGACGGCCGAGCCACAAGCCCATCGTGTGGTACAAGGGCTTTCTCTACCAAGCTGCGAGTTGGAAGAGGGCGCGACGGGTGGTGTCGAAGGTGGAGTTCCATTTCGGGGAGTTGTTCCCACGGGTGGGGTTCATCGTGACCAACCTAACCCTGCCGAGCCGGGCGGTAGTGCGCTTCTACAACAAGCGAGGGACGGCGGAGCAGTGGATCAAGGAAGGCAAGCAGGCGGTGAAGATGACGCAGCTTTCTTGCTATCGGTTCCGCTCGAACCAAGTCCGGCTGGCATTGAGCCTGTTGGCTTACAACCTGGGGAATCTGTGGCGGCGGCTGGCACTGCCGCAGAGAATTGAGAATTGGTCGCTGACGAGCTTGCAGCAACGACTGGTGAAGACCGGGGGGCGGCTGGTGAAGCATGCCCGTTACTACTGGCTTCTGCTGGCGGAAGGACATCTGAATCGGCGGCGGTTCGGAGCGATGCTGAGCCGGATCGCGCTTCTACCGCTACGGACGGGATAGAGAGCTGATGGCCAAGGCAGCAGTGGAATCTGTCTATAGTGGGATTGGGGTAAGGGGAGGTGTTGCAAAAGTAGGCCACAAATGGGGCAATTTTGGGCTGTGGTGGCGTGGATGGCAGACCGTCGGGAGTGCTCCCGATGAAAATCGCGTTACAGTATCGCGAACAAGCGAGACGGGCGTACCTTGGCGTCTGCTTTCGAAGCCAAAAAGGAAATTCTGGTAAGATGGAACATCTGGAGGGGTTCGGATGGGCCTTAAGGTTGATGGTGCGATAAGCGGCCATGACTCGCTGGCCAGGCGACTCTGCCGGGTCTCGCCATACGCCAGCCGGATCGAGCCGCTCATCGGCCTGATTCCGGAGATCATGGAGCGGAACGACCAACTCCGTGCTTTATGGAACGCGTGGCGGCAAAATGCGACGCCTGAACTGACACCGCGGCAATATTTCGCCCGGGGCCAAATCAAGGTGCTTTGCGATTTTGTGGAGTACCTGTATTTTGCCAGCGATGCCTTTGCGCGCTCGGCCCGGAGACCCTGATGGCGCTTCGCGCGAAGTTCTGTGTGATCGGCACCGGCGCCGGCGGGGGCATCCTCGCTTACCGTCTGGCGAAGGCGGGTGGCGATGTGCTGGTCATCAACTCAGGCGGTATTCCAGCACAATCCGAATTTCAAAACGAGCTGAGCCCTGAACAAAAGGGCCATTTTGAAATACGTCCTCATACCACTTTCCCTGTCAGGCCGGAAATGTCTTTCGTTCATCCGCTCCTCGCGGACGCCCGTAGCCGGAGCTCCATGGAATGTCCACGGGAGGGCGGATTCCGTCACTACCAAATTCACCACGTCAACGGCTTGCAGAACCTCTGGAATGGGATCTGCCTGAGGTATTCAGAGGACGATTTTGCTAACCGCCACTCCTACAGTGAGGACTGCCGGTGGCCGATTTCTCTGGGCGATCTTGCCGATCACTATTCTGAGGTCGAGCGGCTCGCAATGGTGGTTGGTGAGCGCAACGGTTTGCGTCAATTTCCGGACGGATCCTTTCTCACTCCCCGCAGCGCCAGACAAATTGACCGCGTTTTCATCGACAGCAACGCCGGCTCGCTCGGCCCGGATCTTTTCTTTTTGGCGAACAGGAAAGCCGTCAACTTGCGGCCGGAATCTATGCAAAAGTGTGTGGCCTGCGGCAATTGCGGGCGCGGGTGCCGTTCCGGCAGCGTCTATAAATTCTCCACGCATCTCCTGCCGGAGATAAAGAGCGCTGCGAACTTTCGGCTGCTCGAACACACCAGAGCCATCAAACTTACCGCCGCCGACTGTAACAATGCGGAGGGGTTCTCGATCTCCCATGTCGTGGCGATCGACGAACGCACCGCGCGGATCGTCGAGATTGAAGCGGACGTGGTCATCGTCTGTGCAGGCGCAATCGAATCGCCGCGGCTGCTGCTGAACTCGTTCGCCGACGACCGGAGTAAGGCCGAGCAGGTCGGCGAGTTTTTGCAGGATAGCCCGCGTGTCGTCCTCGGCACCAGTCTCTTTCGATTGTGGTTCAGGCCGGCGAACGAAGACCGCGGTTATGGCGATCACATATTGCTGGGCGGTCAGATCAAGGATTCCCAAGGGAAACGCTTTCCATTCGTGGGCCAATTCTGGTCGGATTTCTTGAAGGTTCCTTATTATCTGGCCGAAATGCCCCGGTTGCCCCGATTCTTGTTGGAAACCATTTCCCGGCAAGTCTTTAAGACCACGGTGACGTTGGTGTTGTACAGCCCAGCCGTTCCGCAGCGAAAGAACAAGGTCGTTTTGGCCGATGAGGTAGATCATTTCGGACAGCGTCAGGTGCGTATTGATTACGAAACGTCAGAGATCGAGGCCGACCACGGCCGGCGGCTCGCCGCGCTGGCCCGCCGGATGCTAAGGAAAGCCAGCGGTTACATCGTGGATGGTGTCGGATCTCCTCCGGGATCAGGCATTCATTACGTGGGCACCTGCCGAATGGCCGCTGACCCGAAAGGTGGCGTGGTCGACAAGGACCTGAAATATTTCAAGAGTAAGAACCTTTATGTCTGTGACGGTAGCGTGATACCGGTTCTCAGCGAGAAGCACCCCACGCTTACGATCATGGCGCTCGCCCATTGCTTGGCGGAGCGCTTGATCAAGACCTACATCTAACGCAGCGACATGAAATCCGAAATATCCAGAATAGTTCTCGGCACCGATTGGATGATCGCCGTGCCGAATCTTGCGTCTTGGAATATCGCTCCGACAAAGCGCGCGGATGCCATCCTGAACGGTGCCGTTGAGATGGGCATCAACTCGTTCGATACGGCCAGGATGTACTGGAGCGAAGGGGTTGTCGGGCGCTTCGTCAGGAAACATCCGTTGGGTCGCGGCGCTTTTCGGATCATCTCGAAGGGCGGACACCCGGGCCCGCTGACGCGGAAAAAGCTATTGCGCCAACTGGACGATTCGTTACGAGCCCTTGGCACCGATTACATCGACGTCCATCTATTGCACTATGATGATCCGAAAGTTCCTGCGCAGGCGATTGCCGAATGGAGCGTTGAACTCTTGAGGTCCGAGAAGGTCCACAATATCGGATTTTCCAACGTATCTCTTGCCAGGCTCAAGGAGTTTCGGGCCTACTTGCAGGAGGCAAACGTCGCGCCGTGGGTGAGCAACGAATTTAACGTTCTCCCTGCCAAAGATGGGGAGCGGTGGAAGGGTGCGCAGAACATTTCCCGGGACCGGACATATGTGGACTATCTTCGGGAAAACGGTCTTCCTTTCCTTGCCTATTCACCACTGGGGCGCGGCGACCTAAAGGGATGTTTTGACCGCCGCCTGGCTGAACGCAAGCCGGAGGACGAGCGAAGGGTAAGTCAGCTCATATCTCTCGGCCAGAAGTATAGCGTTCCGCTGTCGGTTATCGCGCTCAATTACATATTGCAAACCGCGCCGAATTTTCACGCGGTCGTGGGAACGTCAAAACTCGATCACCTGAATGAAGACATGCGCGCCTTGACATTCCAAATGAGCGAGGGCGACCGGGACGGCTTGGCGTTGCCTTCATGGTCTTGCTGAAGTGGCGAAGGACCGGCAACCGGCCCTTCGCCAAAATCCGAATTTCCTTTTATTTTTCCGGAGATGTTGCCGATCCCAAATAAGAACTTTGTTTTTAAATGTGATTAGCGTATTAAGCCATGGGGATTGTGATGAAGGCTTTGATTGTTGCTCTCTGTGTTGTGTTTGCGTTTGGCGGTCTGAGCGCACAGACGCCTGGCTGGCAGCCATCGCCGGGACATACACAAGTGCAAATATGGCCGGGGGCGGTCCCTGATCCGCAGCCCGTCGCGGGGCCGGAGGTCGCTTCGAGCAAGGGGGCGGTGAGCAACGTCTCGCGGCCCACGATGACGGTCTATTCGCCCACGGGAAGGAATACGGGGGTTGCGGTAGTCGTGTTTCCTGGCGGGGGTTATCAGATGCTGGCCATCGATCTGGAAGGAACGGAGGTCTGCGATTGGCTGACGCCAAAAGGGATTACGTGTGTGCTGTTGAAATACCGCGTGACGGATGTGGGGCGGTATCCGAAATCGGGGCCATATCCGGAATCACCGATGGCGTTGGAAGATGCCCAGAGGACAGTGGGTTTGGTGCGCTTTCACGCCACGGAATGGCATATCGATCCGCACAAGATTGGAGTGCTCGGGTTTTCTGCAGGTGGACATTTGTCGGCGGCGATGAGCACGCACTTTACGAAGCGTTTATATCCGCCTGTTGATGCCGCCGACAAAGAGAGCTGCCGCCCGGATTTTGCGGTGGCTATTTATCCGGGCCATCTGTCGCTTCCCGCGGCGGAATGGGATGCTAAGCAAGGCACCAAAAAGCTTGTGCTTCCGCATCCGGCGACTGCCGATAAAGAGCTTGCGTTGAATCCCGATCTCCATGTCACCAGGCAGACGTCGCCAACATTCTTACTGCAGGCGGAGGATGACCACGTGGACAACGTAGACGATTCGCTCGCTTACTACATTGCACTGAAGAAGGCAGGGGTTCCTGTGGAAATGCATTTGTACGCCCAAGGCGGGCATGCGTTTGGGCTGCGACGCACCAAGTTCCCGATCACGGGCTGGCCTCAGTTAGTGGAGACGTGGCTGGGTACGATTGGAATGATTTCGAAGTGACGAGTCCCTCCTGGCCGATGAAGAAATACACTTACGCGTCGGGCCACATCCTATTATCGACAACGGGAGGCAACGCATGAATCTGCCTGATGCGCCGATTGCCAATGAAGGATTCTACGTCACGCATTTCTTCACCGTGAGGGATCAGGAGAAATCGAAGGACTTCTACGTTCGAATTCTGGGCGGAAAAGTCATCAAGCCGGAAAATCCCTGCTACATAAAGCTGGCTAACACATGGATCATTCTCAATTCCGGCGGTGGCCCAACTCCCGACAAGCCAGAGGTCCTCCTCCAAACCCCTTCGGACCTCAACAGAGTGAATAGCTTCCTTAACCTGCGCGTCGCCGACATCTGGGCCTGCTACAAACTATGGGGCGACCAAGGAGCGTTGTTCCTTACCGAGCCGCTAGACAATCACGGCTGGGAATGGCGTTGCTACATGCGTGATCCCGACGACTATCTCATCGAAGTCGGCCAATATACTCAGATGGCGCTCGACCGTTTCAAAACCTACGCCAGTTAAATTGCCAAGCAGCTTCCTTCCGCATCAGCATACCGATGCTTCCACGATCGCTTAACGTCCCGTAGAGGCGTCCGACGTTCAGGTGGCGAATACAAAATTACGCTTGCTTTGCCAGACCCCGCAACCTAGAATTGCCAGCCGCCGGAGCGAACTATGTGCGTAGAACTAAACGCTTTGAAGCGCGAGGCTGTCCACGTGTTTCGCGAGGTGAAGAAAATTCGTCGTTCCAAAGACGTATCATTTTACGAAGATGCGGAATTGAACGGTGAGAAACAGAAGAGCCTCAACGCCGTGATTAAGCACCTGCTCGTCGGACATGAGGGGAAACCGTGTCCCTCTGGGGAAAGGCCCATTGTGAGCCCTGACGAGCTTCACCTGTAAGCTGCTAATAGGCGATTGTTCCGACCTAAGCTAATGGCGAATGGCTGTCCTCATCAGCAATCTGAACACGTGCCACTTTTCCGGCAATTGCGCTAATCGGAACTTAGGCCCCGAATTTCGCGAAAACTCTAGGCGGGTGAAGGCGGCCAGCTACTCGGCAGGCTTCTGTACAGACGAATTTAATACAAATCAAATCCCCAAGTCTTCTCGCCGGCCATTTTCCTCATGTAGGATTACTCGTCCGTTCGAATTTCACTTCGGCAACCGAAAGTGAAATGGGGATCGGCAAACTGGTGACCATATGCAAAACAGGTCTATAACTCCCTTAAAATCAGCACTTCCGAAACTCAAGACTTAAAGCGCTTTAGCCTCCGCACTTACAAAAAAAGATGGGGGTGGTACAGGGGGTCTCATTCATAACCAGAACTCCGACGAAGGAATTCTGTCCCTGACGACGAACGGGAGTGAGGGACGTAATCCTCCACTCGAGGAGCGATTTCTGCGCTGCTTGCACGAGCGGCCCCCGGCTTTTCGGCCAGTGCCGCTTTGGAACGTACTGTCCTTTGGTACAACTGATGAGCATGTCTCCTTGCTCGCTATGCTACTTGAGGGCTCGGGGTGTCCTCGGGCCGAGGAGGGGGAATGTTGCGCAATCGATTCCTAATATCGCTGGGACTATGTATTCTTGCAGCCTCAGCGGCTTGGGCGGACGACGTGGGGTACGTCGACTGCTCCAAAAATTCAGACGGCACGCAAGTTTTCGCGAAGCCAAGGAAGAGTCCCGATGTAGTCGCCTCCGTGCCTTGCGGAGAGCGCTTCACGATCCTGGTGTATGGGTTCTTTTTCTCGCGCATTCAAACTAAAGACGGACAGGTAGGTTACGTTTATTCAAGCTTGATCGCGATCGATCGCGCCGCGGCTGCGGCGCCACAGGCGCCGTCGCTCCAGACGGCTGCGGAGAAAACAAAAATTCCGAGTACGAGATCGGCAGACTCACATGCTCAGACGACCGCGGCTGCAAAGCCTCAGACGGCCGTAGCTCAGCCCGTTGGCACGCAAGGGGCGGGAGCAGTGACGGCAACTCCTGTTTCGCCGACGACATCGCCGGCGTCCACATCGAATGTTGCGGAAACGGTTCAAACGAAAACGCAGGCTAATCCTGCTGGGGCGGCGGATCAACCCGCGCCGGTGCAACCAGGCACGACATCACCTGCCGGACTGACAACGCCTGCAACCACGGTCTCGGCATCGACGAGCAGCGCTGCGGATGCGGCCGCGTCCGTTGCACAGCCCAATACGCAAGCACCGGCCCAGAGTGAGCCAGGTCAGGCTCAACCGACAGCTTCGCAGCCCGCCGCGGCCGCATCACCCGAAACTGTATCGCCGGGCACCGCTGCTTCCGCGCCGAGTAGCACGGCAGTGGAAACGCCTTTGGCAGATGCACAACCTGCTTCCTCGGCAGCGAGGGATCCAACCCCCGCGCCTGCGCAACCTGTTACGCCGGCCATCCGGCCCGCGGATGCCCGAACCACCTGGGAGAAACCGCTTCCCAGCGTTCGTGCCGCGCCGTTGATCGAACTCTACGGAGGCTACGCGTTTGCCCGGCTAGACGGTGGTGGCGGAGCCGCGAGCAATCTAAGTGGCGCACTTGGGTCGTTTGGCTACAATTTTAAACCGTGGCTGCAGGTCGTTGCGGACACCAGCTACAGCGTGGTTACGTCCAACGGCGCAAAGAATGTGCTGTACGGAAATCACTACGGAGTCCGGTACTTTCATCGCGGGCGACTGCGATGGGGCATAACGCCCTTTGCCGAAGGGCTGGTAGGAGGCTCGCGCGCGGACACAACCGTGAGCGGGGCAGGTGGTTATAGCATCTCGGCGAACTGCATTTCCTTCAAGGTTGGCGGAGGATTGGATATTCACCCGTCCCGACGGTGGGAAATCCGCTTGTTCGACGTGGACTATTACAGGACCTCGTTCGGCACAGGAGTGTACCAGAACAATTATTGGGCTTCGGCCGGAGTCGTTCTGCGGCTCTTCGGCGGCAGGGTAGAATAAGGCCCCGTCAGCCACGCAAGCGATTTCGCATACGCAGGGCGACTCGCGCCGCTCTAAATAGCTAAGAGCAGCTTAGATTTCGAGGATCACCGGCAGGATCAGCGGGCGTTTGGAAGTTTGCTTGTTGATGTACCGCTTAAGGTCCACACGAATCTTTTCTTTGATGACGCCCCAGTCGGATTTCTCCTCGGCGTTGGATTGCTCGACTGTTTTCATTATCACTTCGCGCGCACCGGCAATTAATTCCTGGCCGTTGTCGCTGAACATTCCGCGTGTAACGATTTCCGGCTGCGATTCCATCTTGCCGGTGTGCTTGTCGATCGCGATAATCGGAACGACGACGCCGTCCTCGGAAAGATGTTTGCGGTCGCGAATGACCACTTCTTCGATCTCTTCCAGCGAGCCGGAATCCACGCAGACGCGGCCTGCGGTCACAGGGTCCCGCCTGCGAACAGTGTCCTGAGTAAATTCAATGCACTTGCCGTCTTCAAGAAGCAGGATTTCTCCGGAAACGCAACCGAGTTGATGAGCGAGCGCGGCGTGCCGGAAAAGATGGCGGTACTCGCCGTGGACGGGAATAAAGTAGCGCGGCTTGACGAGCTGCAACACCAACTTTTGTTCTTCCTGGCTGGCATGGCCCGACACGTGAATCGTGCCCGCGGAATTATCGTAGTACACCAGCGCGCGCCGGCGGAACATGTGGTCGAGCATGCGGAAAATGGCTTTTTCATTGCCGGGAATGATGCGCGCGGAAAGAATCACGCTGTCATTTTCGTCGACGCTGACGAAGCGATGATTATCGACGGCGATGCGCGAAAGGGAAGACATTGGCTCGGCTTGGCTGCCGCTGGCGAGAATGACGATACGCTTGGGATCAAAATTGCGAACGTCCTGCGGACGCACGACCATGCCGTCCGGAATGCGCAAATAATTCATCGAGTGCGCGATCTCGACGTTGTCGACCATGCTGCGACCGACGAAAGCGACTTTGCGGCCCACGCGGCCGGCGATATCGATCACTTGCTGAATGCGGTGAATGGACGACGCGAAACACGAAAGTATGACGCGACGCGGCGCCGAGCGGCAGAGCTCTTCGATGCGCGGCACGATAGCACGCTCCGATGGGGTGAAGCCGGGGCGTTCGACGTTGGTGGAATCGCTGAAAAGCGCTAGGACGCCTTCGCTGCCGTAGCGAGCGAAAGTGTGGAGATCAAAGGGCGCGCCGTCCACCGGTGTTTGATCAATCTTGAAATCGCCGGTATGAATGATGACACCCAAAGGAGTGCGCACCGCGAGCGCGACGCAATCAATGGTGCTGTGTGTGACGGTGATAAACTCAATTTCAAACGGCCCGATTTCAACCAGCCGCCCCGGCATGACTTCACGAAGGGTGGTGGAATCCAGCAGGCCAGCTTCTTCGAGGCGTTTTTTTACGAGTGCGAGAGTGAAACGGGTCCCGTAAACGGGCACGTTCAAATCGCGCAGAATGTAAGCGAGCGCGCCGATGTGATCTTCGTGGCCATGCGTTAAGACAATGGCGCGAACGTGCTGCCGATTCTGTTTTAGATAGGTGATGTCGGGAATGACGAGGTCCACGCCCAGGAGCTCGGATTCAGGGAACATCATGCCCGCGTCGATAACGAGAATGTCGTCACCGAGACGAAGCACCATCATGTTCATTCCAAATTCGCCGAGACCGCCGAGGGGGATTGCCAGTAGGGACTGCGTAGACTTACTCAAAGAAAGATGATCTCCATAATGTGCAAGGGAATCGTATCACAGTGGGACGACGGGCGCCTTGCCGTCGTGGTGCGGGCCGCGTGTCTCTTTTTGCATAGGTGGTTCGGGCGCCAATTCGACGCGGAGCGGCGGGGAGAGCCACAGAGCGTGATTAGCGATCGCCGCCACTGAAGAGGTGCGCTATCAATACGAGCAGGACAGCGCCGACGGTGGCGGCCGCGAGGGAATAAAGAAACCCTCCGCCGTAAATATTAAGCTTGATGAAAATCCATCCGCCGATGAAGGAACCGACAATTCCGAGAACGATGTCTGCAATGCAGCCGAATCCGCGGCCGCGCGCGATTTTCCCCGCGAGCCACCCGGCGATCAGGCCGATGACAATCCATCCCCAGAATCCGCTCGGCAGGACGACCCAAAAACCGCGCGACTCGAACAGAGAGCTCATCCATTGGACGGACATTAGGCCTCCAAGAAAGTACATGTACCCGACTAGGCTCGGTATAGCTAGAAGTTTAGCAGAGTGGCTGCTGCTGGGTCATGCAATGCAGGGTGCCGAGGCCGAGGACCAGGTCGCGGCACGCGATGCCGACTACTTCGCGGCCGGGGAAAAGCTTGGCGAGGGTGTTTAGGGCGACGCGGTCGTTCGAATCGTTAAAGGTGGGCACGAGGACAATTTTGTTGGCGATATAAAAATTTGCATAGCTGGCGGGGAGGCGCTGGCCAGCGAAATACACCGGGGCGGGCATGGGAAGCGTTTCAACGCGGAGGGGGCGACCTTCTTGATCTCTCATACTCTTAAGAAGGGAGAAATTTTCCTGGAGCGGGGCGTAGTTGGCGTCGTTTGAATCGTTTTCGACGGCAGTAACTACAGTTGTCGGATCGACGAATCTTGCCAGGTCGTCGACGTGACCATGGGTGTCGTCACCGGCGATGCCGTTCTTTAGCCAGAGGGTATTTGTGACGCCGAGATAGTTTTTGAAGACTTCGGCGTAGTCTTCGCGCGTGAATCCAGGATTGCGTTCCTGGGTTTTGCTGAGAAGACATTCTTCGGTTGTGAGCAGAGTGCCGCGGCCGTTGACGTCAATGCTTCCGCCTTCAAGGACTACGCGGCGGCCTTTGTGCACAGGTTGCCAGACGCGGCGTTTCAGTTTTTTATTGGCCTGGGAAACGACAACGGCATCTTTCTTGTGATTGTCGTACTTGGCCCAGCCGTTGAAGCGCCAGTGGGTGTAAGCAACTTGGCCGGAGGAGTTCTTTACGCAGATCGGGCCGGAGTCGCGCATCCAACCGCGATCGGTGGGGATGCGGAAAAAATCCACTGCGGCGAGATTCGTGCCAGATTTGTTCAGGATGTTGCGGACGCGCGACTCCGCCTCGCGATTCTCCACGAGGAGATAGACTCGCTCAACCTGAGAAAGATGGCGGAGGATTTCGGCAAACGCCCAGGGAATTAGAGCGAATTTTCCGGGCCAGTCGGTTAGTTCGTGCGGCCAGGCTAGCCACGTCGCTTCGTGCGGGTCCCATTCGGCGGGCATTTTGAAGCCGAGAGAGTGCGGAGTTGAGATGGTCATCGAAGAAAAGAATTTATCATAGAGGGTGAAAAGGAAACAGAGAACACAGAGCAGAGCCAATCATTCGCCTAGCCAGCGGTTCAGGATGGGATGGTAGGCGTCGATGCGGCGATCGCGAAGGAAGGGCCAGTTGCGGCGGGTCTCTTCACTCTGGGCGGGGTCACATTCGACGACTAGAATCTCTTCCTTGTCGTTGGAGGCTTCGGACAGGATGCGGCCGAAGGGATCGGCGACGAAAGAATTTCCCCAGAACTCGAGGCCGGGGTCGCCCTTTTCCGGTTTGCCCTCGTAGCCGACGCGATTGACGACGGCGACATAAACGCCATTGGCGATGGCGTGGGCGCGTTGGATGGTGCGCCAAGCGTCGAGCTGGGCCGCGCCGAATGGGGCTTTTTCGTGGGGATGCCAGCCGATGCTGGTGGGATAAAAAATTACCTGTGCGCCTTGCAGCGCGGTGAGACGAGAACCTTCCGGATACCACTGATCCCAGCAAATCTGGACGCCGATGCGACCGTAGGCAGTATCGAAATTGGGGAAGCCGAGATCGCCGGGCGTGAAATAGAATTTTTCGTAATACAAAGGATCGTCGGGGATATGCATCTTGCGGTATTTGCCGAGAAAGGAGCCGTCGGCGTCCAGGACGGCGCAGGTGTTGTGGTAGACGCCGGCGGCGCGCCGTTCGAACAGAGAAACGACCAGGACAACTTTTTGTTCCTTTGCGATTTTTGCCAGCGCATCCGTGGAGGGGCCCGGAACAGGTTCAGCGAGATTAAAAAGATCAGGGTCTTCCGTGCGGCAGAAATATTCGCCAAGGAAAAGCTCATCCACACAAATGATTTGAGCGCCACGCGCGGAGGCTTCGCGGATTTTGCCGATGGCACGCGAAAGATTTTCTTCGTGGTTGGCGGTGCTGCGCATCTGCACGAGGCCAATTGTGAATTTGTTTGCCATGAAATGTAGTTTATCATGCTCGTAGAAACGAAATCGCAGTTGCGTTTTGTTCTTTCCTTCGGGGCGCATTTGTAATATCAATCGTAACTAAATTCGACATTCAAGACGTGGTGTGAACTGCGAAAACGAATTCGCAACAAAGACCGGGGAGAAGAGATGGCAAAGCGGCAAGAAAAGACGGTCACGGGACGTGTACTGCACGATCCGGTGAAGGATAAGCTTCGCCCAATGTTTCCGATTGATCTGTCGAAATGCCGCACCATCGACGAACTGGTTCGCGCGATGGGCGACACGGCATTCACGGGGCGGCAGATTGGAGACGCCGCCGACGTTCTGGAAATGATGGCGCGAGACAAAGATTGCTTTGGCGTGTTGACGCTCTCTGGTGCGCTGACGGTAGCCAAGATGGGCTTGATTTTCTGCGATCTGATTGAAAGCGGGATTGTGAAAGCGGTGGTTTCGACCGGCGCGCTGATGGCCCACGGACTTGTGGAGGCGACAGGGCACTCGCATTTCCGGTACGACCCCAGCAAAATGGACGACAAGACACTGTTCGAAGCGGGGTACAACCGCGTTTACGATTCGCTCGAGCCGGAAGTGAATTTGGATGCGGTGGAAGAAATGATGGATCACATCCTCGGGGAATGGGACGCCGAGGAAGTAGTCAGCAGCTGGATGCTGCACCATCGAATCGGAGAGGAACTGCACAAGAAGGCGGCGGGGCGGGGGATTTTGAAGTCCGCGTACGAGCACCACGTGCCTGTTTTCGTGCCGGCGTTCAGCGACTCCGAGCTGGGAATCGATTTTGCGCTGCAAAAATTGGTGCGGGTGAGAGAAAAGCGACCGCTGCTGCGATTCGACATGTTTGAGGATTTCGAGAAATTTGCGGACATGATGCTGGCGACAAAGCGAATGGGAATTTTTACGGTTGGCGGAGGCGTGCCGCGGAACTGGACGCAGCAATTCGGAGTGTACGCGGAACTGCTGGCACGGCGCGGTTACAAGAAGATTCCGCTGAAGCGTTACAACTACGGAGTGCGGATTTGTCCGGAGCCCGTGCACTGGGGAGGACTAAGCGGGAGCACATACACGGAAGCGGTGTCGTGGGGGAAATTCGTGCCCCCAGAAGAAGGCGGGAAATTCGCGGAAGTATTTGATGACGCGACGGTGGCGCTCCCACTTGTGGTGGGAGCGGTGCTGGACCGCATTGGGTATTTTAAGAACAAGCAAGAGTAGCAGTCCGCAAGCGACGGCGGTGTAGCGTGATTCTCAAGCAGTTCTATTTGAATTGTCTGGCCCACGCTTCCTATCTTGTCGGCGACGAAACAACGGGCACAGCAGCGGTCGTCGATCCGCAACGTGACATCGAACGGTATCTGGAGTTTGCCTCGGAGCACGGGCTGCAAATCAAGCATGTGATTTTGACGCACCTGCACGCCGACTTTGTTGCCGGACATTTGGAGCTGCGCGACCGCGCAGGCGCAACGATTTATCTCGGCGCCAGAGCGCGGGCAGAATACCAGTTTACGCCGCTCGGCGAGGGCAGCGTGATCGAATTTGGCCGAGTGAGTTTGAAAGCACTCGAAACGCCAGGCCACACGCCAGAATCCATCTCCTTACTGGTCTACGACGTCGATAAGAGCTTGAGCGAGCCGTATGCCGTCCTAACCGGCGACACATTATTCATTGGCGATGTTGGACGTCCGGATCTGCGAGCGGCACTGGGCTGGTCTGCCACGGACCTTGGCGCTTTGTTGTTCGATTCCTTACAATCCAAATTGCTGCCGTTGCCGGACGCGAGTTTGGTCTACCCGGCTCATGGCGCTGGGTCGCTTTGCGGAAAGGCCATCAGCAAGGAGACCGTCTCGACGATAGGGGAACAGCGACGGTTGAACTATGCGTTGCAGCCGATGAGCAAACAGGAGTTCGTCGAGTTGGTCACTGCCGACCAACCGGAGGCGCCGCCTTACTTCGTTTATGATGCGGTGCTAAACAGCAAAGAGCGGACGACGCTGGAGGCCGCGCTGGAGCGCGAGCTGAAGCCGCTAGAACTGGATGGTGTGCTGGCTCTGCAGGCCAACGGCGCGCAGATTCTGGATACTCGCGAGCCAGACGAATTCGCAGCGGCGCATCTCGCGGGCAGCATCAATATCGGACTGAGCGGGCAATACGCAACCTGGGCAGGAACGGTGCTCGACCACGCGCATCCCATTGTGATTATCGCGGACCCTGGCCGGGAGAGCGAATCAGCGATACGGCTGGGGCGGATCGGATTCGATCACGTGGCCGGATTTTTGCGGAACGGCTTGCAAAGCCTGGAGTCACGGCCTGAACTGATCGCCTTTACCGAGCGGCTCAGTGCGATCTTCGCGGCAGAACTTGTGTCATCTAGCCAGCCACCTGTGGTGATCGACGTGCGGACGCCGCGCGAGCGTGAGCAGAAGCAAATAGCGGGGAGCGTGAACATCCCTCTGAATCATCTTTCTGAGCGCTCGCAGGAACTGCCTAAGAATCGGGTACTGCTGGTGCATTGCGCCGGGGGTTACAGATCCTCGATTGCCGCGAGTATTTTGAAGAAGAGCGGTTTTAATCAAGTCAGCGAAATTGCCGGCGGCATGGCTGCATGGGAAGCCGCGAAATTACCTGTCAGCAGCGTTCAGACGAGCAGCTAGCCTGGCGGATTGGGGCCAGCTAAGAGGCCTCCATCGAGAACGAGGGACTGGCCGGTCATAAAGGAAGCGCGGTCCGAGCACATCCACACGACAGCTTCGGCAATTTCCATGGGCTTACCAAAACGGCCGATGGGATGAAGGCCGAGCGCGAAATCGTGCATTGGGCCCTCGCCAAAGATACGGTTGCCCATCGGTGTTTCAATTACAGCAGGACATACAACATTAATTCGAATGCCGTTTTTTGCGCATTCGATCGCGGCAGATTTCGTCAGTCCCATCACACCGTGTTTGCTAGCCACGTAGGTAGCTGCCCCGGCAGAACCCATGAGGCCAGCAACGGAGGCCATGTTGACGATGGCGCCGCCACCGCCCTGCTTGAGCATCTGCTGAATTTCGTATTTCAAGCAGAGCCATGTTCCTTTGAGATTAATGTCGATGGTGCGGTCCCAGTCTTCTTCTGGCTGTTGCGCGATGGGCAACCAGTTGCCCTCGATGCCGGCATTGTTGAAGGCGACGTCCAAGCGGCCAAATTTCTCGATGGTTTTTTGCACCAGCGCCTGGACATCGGCGGCTCGCGAGACATCGGTCTTCACAAACAGAGCTTCGCCACCGGCGGCGCGGACCAGGTCGACGGTTTCCTTGCCTTCGGGTTCGCGGCGACCGGCGACAACTACTTTGGCGCCTGCCCTTGCAAAAAGAATGGAGGCGTCGCGGCCGATGCCTGAGGTCCCGCCAGTCACAAGTCCAACTCTATTCTGCAATTCCTTGGTCATGAATTCTCCTGGAACGATAAAGCTATAAAAAGGCTTGGCCGCGTGAAGCGGGGAGTGCGAGCAAGAAAATTGCCACGAATGGGCGCGTCAGAATTTGGTGATGTCCTCCGGTGTCAGGCCGTTTTTGGAGCAATGGTCATGGTAGCGCTTGAGAAAGGTCTGCCAGTTTTCTGTGGCGACCGTGTTTCCGGCATCATCGACAAAATCGAGCGCGCCCTCGATGACGGCGAAAACGATGGTGTCTTCCTTGCCGACCATGCGCGGAGAATGCGTAGAGCCGGCGACTTCGAAGACTACATCGCCCGCTTCCGAGACCCAGCCTTCGTCGTAAGTCCATGCCCCCTGCACGGTGTAGACCACGACCGTGCCTGGATGGAAGTGCATTTGGAGGGCGGCGCCGGGATGGGAGCGGATGAAGAGAATTATCTGCCCGGTGATCGGATTTAACTTGATGAGCTTGATGAAATGTCCCTCGGCCCAGGGAACCCAAGGCAAGCTTGCGGGATTGGTATGACTGGCGAGGGCCTGATGAACGGGATGAGTGCCGGCGGCGTTGTTCATGATTAGCCTTCCTGAATGGCGGATAAGGAATCACATGCGAAAAGATTAAGTGATCGGCCCGCGGTAAAGTTCGTGCGTAGCCTAGCACACTCTCCATATGCGTTAGGCGAGAATTTACATCCTGGCGTGGGGGGAGATAGTGTTCACAATGCCTCGGATTGCGAAAGGCGATTGCAGCACGCGCGAGAAGCGCACGTAAGCGGAGGTAGCGTCATCGATAGTGAGCCTTCATGAGCAGTGTCAAACGCACCGCGCACAAGAGTTCGATCACTCGTGCGGGACGATACTCAGAAGGGAATGATTGTTAAGGAGTACGCGATTAATTCTTTAACGCTGCACGATAGTGTCAAGCTTTAGATGGAACCATTCTTGCAGTGCAGGGACACCGCGAAACGTCTTGGACTTTACCGTTCCCGGAACGCTCATCCAATAAACAGTTGCGCTATTAGTCAGGCCGTCGATGCACATCCGTTGATAGGTTTCCCTGTCCGTATCTGGCGCTTTTTTTCTGAGCCATAGGACCGTCCCTTCCGCGGATCCATTGACTTCAACGAAGCCGCATTGCTGGGCGGCCGTTTGAAACGTTTGAAGGCTCATAGTAGTCCCTTTCTTCCATGCCTAGTTGCGCCTGATCCAGTTAAGTGTCGTCTAATGAGTTTCTCCATAGAAAAATTCGACGCCAACTCCCGAACTTCCTTTCGGACCGGCTATCAAATTGATGTGTGAGACGCGTCCAGTAAAGACTTTATCGGCTGCTGGTTCTCCCGAGACTCGTTTGGGCATGTGAATAAACACACGAACAGGCAGCCCTACAAATACTGGATGGCGCGTGACAAAGTAGACTCCTCTTGAGGATAAGTTAATGGATTCAGCTAGATGACCAGTTGTCAGCAGAGAGTGCACGGAACAAAACACGAGCGGAACCTTTAATCCGTAACGATGTAAGTAACGGCGCTCGGAAGTTTTCATGGCTGCACGATGTGCTCTACCGTTGCAAGCCTGGGCCGGCAGGCAATTGCGTATGCCTCCCGTTTCAGACAATTCAATTGCCCTTCGATCCCGCTGCGAGGCGAGGTCCCCGTTTCGGAGGCGCGGGAGATGAAGCTTAAGCCGCTGGTGGCAGAGCCGCCTACATCCAATTCCGGCCGCGCAAGGTTAGTGCTTAACATTTGGGAAGAATATAATTTGATCGTTCGTCCCTCTGTTCACTAATAGACATGAGGTACTAGATAGGTACTTAAAATTAATTCTAGGTCGTTCCAATCTGAAACATTTGGAAAGCGCAGGAGACAAGAGAGGTGTGCAACGGGCACGAGATGTATCGGACGGGGCCGCAGGATATAGGAACTGCACTGGTCAATTGGGTGGCTGACGCCAAAGGGAGCCCGAGGTAAAACTGAACGCCTGCCGATAGTTAATGGATGTACTGAGTGATGACTGCGGTCTTCATACGAAGGAAGTCAGCCTCGCCCAATGTGAGTCTGGTTTCAATGAATGGAAGCCAAGTTGCTTTGAATGCCCGACACGAAGGTAAAATTCAACGACTTACAAGCTTACGGGGCGTTTGCCTCGGGGTGAAGCAGCTGGTCCTAGCAAGAAGAACAACGAAGGCGACGGCGGGGCTGCGATATTCTCGATTTCTAGATAGGGGCAAGTGTCCAAAGCACGAACGAACAAGAGAAAGCAGAACGGCGGGGTAAAAATGGCGACGGCGAAGGAAGCGAAGGGCAAATCTTTGTACGACGTGCACCCCGGGGTGGCGATGGTGCAGAAGTGGATCGCGGAGTTGAAAGAAAAGTCGGGGCGGACGCTGGAAGAATGGATTGCGCTGGCGAAGAAGGAGGGGCCGAAAGAGGATAAGTCCCGGCGCGAATGGCTTAAGACAAAGCATAAGCTCGGGACGAATAGCGCTTGGTGGATTTCGGAGCGTGTGGACGGGAAAGGTGCGGAGGAGGCCTCGCCGAAGCGTATTTGAAGACGGCTGAGTTATACGTCGATGAGCAGTACGCGAGAGCGAAAGAGAAACTGCGGCCAATTTATGAGAAGTTACTGCAGCTGGGGAAGTCGATGGGCGCGGATGTGAAGGCGTGTCCTTGCAAGACGATCGTGCCGCTGTACCGTGAACATGTGTTTGCGCAGATCAAGCCGACTACGAATACGAGGATTGATTTGGGTTTTGCGTTGGGGCATTACAAAGGCAAATTGCCGAAGAGAATCATTGATACGGGCGGATTGGCGTAGCAGGATCGGATTACGCACCGGATTCCTATCGAATCACTGGAAGAGATCGACGAGGAAGTGAAGAAGTGGCTTAGGACAGCGTACGAACTGGATGCGAAATAGAAAGCAGGCGGGGCAACGCCGCTCCTACAAGCCTCCACGATAAAAGGAAGGGAAAAGATTAGTCGTCTTCGCCGATGAGGATGGCGGCGCCGAGGACGGTGGTCCAAAGGCCGCGCTTGTCGCCGACGGCGGACTGCGTGACGTTCATGGTGCGGACAATTTTGTTTGAGATGCGGTAGACCTCTTTTTTTTCGTCGAAGCTCAGATCCGGATCAAATTCCACGTTGAGAGTAGTAGCGAGCATTTCCGCGGCGAGCTCTTCGGCATATTCGCCGGCGACTTCCTCGGTTTCGCCGAAGGAATGATGCTCGGAGAGATAGCCGTACATCAATTTATCGCTCGGAAGCGCAAGGCCAATGCTGGCAGCAATGAGGCGGTGAGCTTCCTTGGTGGAGTTTTCGCTGATGACGGTGAAGGCCACCTGGCCAGGCTTGATATGCTTCAAGCCTTCACTGCGGGAAATCAATTTACAGTTGGGCGGGAAAATCGAGGAGACGCGAACGATGTTGCAAGCTGCGATGCCTGCATTGCGGAGAGCGAGCTCAAAGCTCGAAAGTCTTTCGCGATGTTTACCGACGCCTTTGGTGAGGAAGATCTTCTTCGCGACGAACGCCATGGTGCCGGGTTGCGGTGCCTCCGTGAGTTGGGTAACAGCCGGAAAATTTCTGCTGTGGAAAAATAACAAGAAGGTATTGCAGTGTCAAACGAATTCGGG